>NZ_VIUJ01000001.1:70563-720972 GCF_007993905.1 Pseudomonas sp. SJZ077 | reverse complement strand
TTTTTTCTCGAAACGCGCTAGAACATCGGCCCACATCGTTTGGGGATCCCTGAATGAAATTTCAGCGATTTTACCGAAGACCTTGAAAGGGATGGGTTTAAGGACGAATTGAGTCATGGCAGAAGCAGTCGCCGATAACGTTCCGGCCAAGGCCACCCCAGTAGACGGCAAACCGCCGCTGTTCGGGTTGTCCTTCCTGGAAAACCTCTCCGAGATGACCATGTTGCGTCAGGTGGGCCTGTTGGTCGGCCTGGCTGCGAGCGTGGCGATTGGTTTTGCCGTGGTGCTGTGGTCGCAGCAGCCGGACTACCGGCCTCTGTACGGCAGCCTCGCCGGTATGGACGCCAAGCAGGTCATGGATACCCTGGCCGCCGCCGATATTCCCTACACCGTTGAACCCAACTCCGGTGCCTTGCTGGTCAAGGCCGATGACCTGTCCCGTGCACGGCTCAAGCTCGCGGGCGCTGGTGTCACTCCCAGCGATGGCAACATCGGTTTTGAAATCCTCGACAAGGACCAGGGCCTGGGGACCAGCCAGTTCATGGAAGCGACCCGTTATCGTCGCGGCCTCGAAGGCGAACTGGCGCGGACCATTTCCAGCCTGAACAACGTCAAGGGCGCTCGCGTGCACCTGGCGATTCCGAAAAGCTCGGTGTTCGTGCGTGACGAACGCAAGCCAAGCGCTTCGGTGCTGGTTGAACTGTATTCCGGCCGCTCGCTGGAGCCGGGTCAGGTGGTGGCGATCATCAATCTGGTCGCGACCAGCGTTCCCGAACTCAGCAAATCCCAGATCACCGTGGTCGACCAGAAGGGCAACCTGCTGTCGGATCAGGCGGAAAATTCCGAACTGACCATGGCCGGTAAGCAATTTGACTACAGCCGTCGCATGGAAAGCATGCTGACCCAGCGCGTGCACAATATCCTGCAACCGGTGCTGGGCAACGACCGCTACAAAGCCGAAGTCTCGGCCGACGTGGACTTCAGCGCTGTCGAGTCGACCTCCGAGCAGTTCAACCCGGATCAGCCGGCGTTGCGCAGCGAGCAGTCGGTCAACGAACAACGCACTGCCAGCAATGGCCCGCAAGGTGTGCCGGGTGCCCTGAGCAACCAGCCGCCATCGCCAGCTTCCGCGCCGCAGACCACCGGTGGCAGCACCGCGGCAGCCGGCATGGTTCAGCCAGGCCAGCCGTTGATCGATGCCAACGGTCAGCAAATCATGGACCCGGCCACCGGCCAGCCGATGCTGGCACCGTATCCGGCGGACAAGCGTCAACAATCCACCAAGAACTTCGAACTCGACCGTTCGATCAGCCACACCAAACAACAGCAGGGCCGTTTGAATCGCCTGTCGGTGTCGGTGGTGGTGGATGATCAGGTCAAGATCAACGCCGCCAATGGCGAGACCACCCGTGCGCCGTGGAGCGCCGATGAATTGGCGCGCTTCACTCGCCTGGTGCAGGACGCCGTCGGTTTCGACGCGAGCCGGGGTGACAGCGTCAGCGTGATCAACATGCCATTCTCCGCCGAGCGTGGTGAAGTGATTGCCGATATTCCGTTCTACTCCCAGCCTTGGTTCTGGGACATCGTCAAGCAAGTGCTGGGTGTCTTGTTCATCCTGGTGCTGGTGTTCGGTGTGCTGCGTCCGGTGCTCAACAACATCACCGGTGGCGGCAAAGGCAAGCAACTGGCCGGCATTGGCAGCGACGTGGAACTCGGTGGCATGGGCGGCCTGGACGGCGAACTGGGCAACGACCGCGTCAGCCTCGGTGGTCCGCAAAGCATCCTGCTGCCGAGCCCGAGCGAAGGCTATGACGCACAGTTGAATGCAATCAAGAGTCTGGTGGCAGAAGATCCGGGTCGCGTGGCCCAGGTCGTGAAAGAGTGGATTAACGCAGATGAGTGATAACCGAGCCGTTGCCGCCAAACTGACCAAGGTCGACAAAGCCGCGATTCTGCTGCTGTCCCTGGGTTCGACCGATGCTGCCCAAGTGTTGCGCCACATGGGGCCCAAAGAGGTCCAGCGCGTCGGCGTGGCCATGGCGCAGATGGGCAACGTCCATCGCGAGCAGGTCGAACAGGTCATGAGCGAGTTCGTCGACATCGTCGGCGACCAGACCAGCCTGGGCGTCGGCTCCGACGACTACGTGCGCAAAATGCTCACCCAGGCACTGGGCGAAGACAAGGCCAACGGCCTGATCGACCGCATCCTGCTGGGCGGTAACACCAGCGGCCTCGACAGCCTGAAGTGGATGGAACCACGCGCCGTCGCCGATGTGATCCGTTACGAGCACCCGCAGATCCAGGCGATCGTCGTGGCCTACCTCGACCCGGATCAGGCTGGTGAAGTGCTTGGCAACTTCGACCACAAGGTGCGTCTGGACATCATTCTGCGGGTTTCCTCGCTGAACACCGTGCAGCCAGCGGCCCTGAAAGAACTCAACCAGATTCTCGAGAAGCAGTTCTCCGGCAACTCGAATGCCTCGCGCACCACCCTGGGTGGCATCAAGCGTGCGGCCGACATCATGAACTTCCTCGACAGCTCGATCGAAGGCCAGCTGATGGACTCGATCCGCGAAGTCGACGAAGACCTGTCCGGTCAGATCGAAGACCTCATGTTCGTGTTCAACAACCTGTCCGATGTCGACGACCGCGGGATTCAGGCGTTGCTGCGTGAAGTGTCCTCCGACGTGCTGGTGCTGGCCCTCAAGGGTTCGGACGAAGGCGTCAAGGAAAAGATCTTCAAGAACATGTCCAAACGAGCGGCCGAACTGTTGCGCGACGACCTCGAGGCCAAGGGCCCGGTGCGCGTCAGCGACGTGGAAACCGCGCAGAAAGAAATCCTCACCATTGCCCGCCGTATGGCCGAAGCCGGAGAAATCGTTCTCGGCGGGAAGGGCGGCGAAGAGATGATCTAAGGTCACTATGTCGTCCAAACATGATGAGTCCCAGACCGACCTGATCCGAGGCAAGGCCGTCGCCGGTTTCGATGTCTGGGCGTTGCCCAGTTTTGATCCGTTTGTGCCGGAGCCCGAGCCGGAACCCGAGCCTGAACCGCCGGAAATGGAAGAGGTGCCGCTGGATGAAGTCCAGCCACTGACCCTCGAAGAACTCGAAAGCATCCGTCAGGAGGCTTACAACGAAGGCTTCGCCATCGGCGAGAAAGAAGGCTTCCACAGCACCACGCTCAAGGTCCGTCAGGAAGCTGAAGCCGTCCTGGCGCCGAAGGTTGCCGGCCTGGAACAGCTGATGGCCAACCTGTTCGAGCCCATTGCCGAGCAGGACACCCAGATCGAGAAATCCCTGGTCGACCTCGTGCAGCACATCACCAAACAGGTGATTCAGCGCGAACTGGCCATCGATTCGACGCAAATCGAACACGTCATGCGCGAAGCCCTCAAGCTCTTGCCGCTGGGCGTGGGTAACGTGCGGCTGCACATCAATCCGCAGGACTTCGAACAGGTCAAAGCCCTGCGCGAGCGCCATGAAGAAACCTGGCGTATCGTCGAAGACGAATCCCTGCTGCCCGGCGGTTGCCGGGTCGAGACCGAACACAGTCGCATTGACGCCACCGTTGAAACCCGCGTCGCCCAAGTCATGGCCAAGCTGTTCGATCAGTTGCATGACCAGGCCTTGCACCCGGCCGCTCCGGATCTGAGCCTGGAACTGCCGGTCGACGAAAAACCTGCGGTCGAGCCGACGCTGGACGAACCTGATGCGCCTTGATCGCACCAGCTTCGCCAAGCGCCTGGGCAGTTACGCCGAGGTCACTACGCTGGCGGGGGCGCCGATCCTCGAAGGCCGTCTGCTGCGCATGGTGGGCCTGACCCTCGAAGCCGAAGGTTTGCGCGCAGCAATGGGCAGCCGCTGCATGGTCATCAACGACGACAGTTATCAACCGGTGCAGGTCGAAGCCGAAGTCATGGGTTTCTCCGGCAGCAAGGTGTTCCTGATGCCGGTCGGCAGCGTCGCCGGCATTGCGCCCGGTGCCCGTGTGGTGCCTATGGCAGACACTGGCCGCTTGCCGATGGGCATGAGCATGCTCGGGCGGGTGCTGGACGGCGCCGGCCGTGCGCTGGATGGCAAGGGCGGCATGAAAGCCGAAGACTGGGTGCCGATGGACGGCCCGACCATTAACCCGCTCAAGCGTGAACCGATCAGTGAACCGCTCGATGTGGGCATTCGCACCATCAACGGTTTGTTGACGGTCGGTCGCGGTCAGCGTCTCGGTCTGTTTGCCGGTACCGGCGTCGGTAAATCCGTGCTGCTGGGCATGATGACCCGCTTTACCGAGGCCGACATTATCGTGGTCGGGCTGATCGGTGAGCGGGGTCGTGAAGTTAAAGAATTCATCGAGCACATTCTCGGTGAAGAAGGGCTCAAGCGTTCGGTGGTCGTCGCCTCGCCAGCGGACGATGCACCGCTGATGCGTCTGCGCGCCGCGATGTACTGCACGCGCATCGCCGAGTATTTCCGCGACAAGGGCAAGAACGTCCTGTTGCTCATGGACTCGCTGACCCGTTTCGCCCAGGCCCAGCGGGAAATCGCCCTGGCCATTGGCGAGCCGCCCGCGACCAAAGGCTATCCGCCGTCGGTGTTCGCCAAGTTGCCGAAACTGGTGGAGCGGGCCGGTAACGCCGAGAAGGGCGGCGGTTCGATCACTGCGTTCTACACCGTGTTGTCCGAAGGCGATGACCAGCAGGACCCGATTGCCGACTCGGCGCGAGGCGTGCTCGACGGGCACATCGTGCTGTCCCGGCGCCTGGCCGAAGAAGGTCATTACCCGGCCATCGATATCGAAGCCTCCATCAGCCGGGTCATGCCGTCGGTGGTCAGCCCCGAGCACATGGCCCGGGCGCAGATGTTCAAACAGTACTGGTCGCGCTATCAGCAGAGCCGCGACTTGATCAGCGTCGGTGCCTACGTGCCGGGCGGTGATCGTGAAACCGACGTCGCGATTTCCTTGCAGCCCGCCATGACCACTTATCTGCGTCAGGGCTTGAACGACAACATCGGCATGGGCGCCAGCGAAAACCACCTCGCCTCGATCTTCGCTCCGGCAGCGGGCGGCTAACCGGCCATGGCCCTGAGCCGCGCGGCACGCCTGGCACCCGTGGTGGAAATGGCCGAAAAGGCCGAAAAAACCGCGGTCATGCGCCTCGGGCACTTCCAGGGCCAGGTTCGTGTGGCGGAAAGCAAGCTCGCCGACCTCGAAAACTTCCGTCTCGAATACCAGGAACAATGGATTGTGCGCGGTAGCACTGGCGTTTCCGGCCAGTGGTTGCTTGGCTATCAGGGGTTTCTTGCGCAACTGGGCACCGCCATCGATCAGCAGCGCCAAAGCCTGAACTGGCACCAGAACAACCTGAACAAGGCGCGCGAGTCCTGGCAGCAGGCGTTTGCCCGGGTCGAAGGTTTGCGCAAACTTGTACAACGCTACATGGACGAGGCGCGCAAGCTCGAAGACAAGCGCGAGCAGAAGCTGCTGGACGAATTGTCCCAGCGGTTGCCGCGGCACGATCCGTATTGAATCAGTGGGATCGCGTTACCGTTCTTCGCGGGCAAACCACGCTCTACAGGTTTTGTGTCGTTTGCGAGTAATGTAGACGCATAACCCGTAGGAGCGAGGCTTGCCCGCGAAGGCGGTCTGACAGGCGTGACAACTTCCCGCCTTGCTCCCATCTCCGCCAAGTGCTAAACCTTGTACACGTACGTTTACCCATGACAAGGAAGCCGATAAATGTCAGTTGTTACAGATGTATCTCCGGATGGGAAAAAGCTGACGATTTCGATCGAAGGACGATTCGATTTTGGTCGGCATCAGGAGTTTCGCGAGTCTTACGAGAAACTCGAAAAAAAACCGGAATCTGTTGTGGTGGACTTAAGGAAGGCCACGTATCTCGATAGCTCGGCGCTGGGGATGCTGCTTCTGCTCCGTGATCACGCCGGTGGCGACAGTTCCGATATTCGCGTCGTTAACAGCAATTCAGATGTGCGCAAGATCCTCGCCATCTCCAATTTCGACAAGCTGTTCGACATCACTTGACCGCCATGCAGCCGTCGCTTGAACCGCTGACCATCCTCATCGCCGAAGACAGCGCGGCCGATCGCATGCTGCTGTCGAGCATTGTCCGTCGTCAGGGCCACCAGGTATTGACGGCCGCCAACGGCGCCGAAGCCGTCGAAGCGTTTCGCCAGCAGCGGCCGCACCTGGTTCTGATGGACGCGATGATGCCGGTCATGGACGGTTTCGAAGCGGCCAGACAGATCAAGGCGCTGGCCGGGGAAACCCTGGTGCCGATCATCTTCCTGACCTCGCTGACCGAAAGCGAGGCCCTGGCCCGGTGTCTGGAGGCCGGTGGTGACGACTTTCTGGCAAAGCCCTACAACCAGGTGATCCTTGCCGCCAAGATCAAGGCCATGGATCGCTTGCGCCGATTGCAGGCCACGGTGCTGCAGCAGCGTGACCTGATCGCCAAACATCATGACTACTTGCTCAACGAGCAGCGGGTGGCCAAGGCCGTATTCGACAAGGTGGCGCATTCGGGCTGCCTGAGTGCGCCAAACATCCGCTACTTGCAATCACCTTATGCGCTGTTCAACGGCGATCTGCTGCTGGCGGCGTTCACCCCGGCCGGCGACATGCATGTGCTACTGGGTGATTTCACCGGTCACGGGCTGCCGGCCGCGGTGGGCGCGATGCCCTTGGCTGAAGTCTTCTATGGCATGACTGCCAAAGGGTATGGCCTGGCTGAAACCCTGCGTGAGATGAACGCCAAGCTCAAGCGCATTCTGCCGGTGGACATGTTCTGCTGTGCCACCTTGCTGTGCCTGAGCTTTCAGCGGCGCTCGGTGGAAGTCTGGAACGGCGGGATGCCGGACGGTTATCTGCACAACATCGTCAGCGGTGAGCGCACGCCGTTGACGGCGCGGCATTTGCCGTTGGGCATACTGAGCCCGCAAACCTTCAATGACCGCACCGAAGTGTTTCCGATGGCCGTTGGTGATCGGGTGTTTCTACTCTCCGACGGGGTCATCGATACCTGCGATGCCAACGATCAGTTGTTCGGTGTAGAGCGCTTGCATCAGGTGTTTGCGGCCAATCGTCAGCCAGACGCGCTGTTCGAGGACATCGAGCAGGCACTGCGGGATTTTCGTGGCGAGGCCCGCGATGATGTGAGCATGGTCGAGATCAGTCTGCTGGAGGCCGAGCAATTGAGCCCTCCGGCGCCGGTGTATTCCGACAGCGGCCAGTCGTGTCCGCTGGACTGGTCGGTGAGTTTCGAGTTTCGCGCCGCGACACTCAAACGATTCAATCCGCTGCCGTACCTGTTGCAATTGTTGCTTGAGGTCCATGGTCTGCGGGCTCAGAGTGGGGCGCTCCACAGCGTGTTGGCAGAACTGTATTCCAACGCCCTTGAACACGGCGTGCTGGGTCTGGATTCAAGCCTCAAGCGCGATGCTTCGGGTTTTGCGCGCTATTATCAAACGCGCAATGAGCGGCTGGAGGCGTTGCAGGACGGCTTTGTGCGGGTGCATTTGCAGATCGTGCCGACGGGCAAGGGCGGCAGCCTGATTGTGCGGGTCGAAGACAGTGGCAAAGGTTTCGATGTGGCGCGGGTAATGGAGCGTCCCGTCGACGGTGGCCGTCTGTCGGGGCGCGGCGTCAGTCTGATCCGTCAATTGAGCCGTAGCGCGAGCTGGTCCGACGATGGTCGTAGTGCTCGCGTAGAGTTTTTCTGGGAGGCTCTGGCATAATTCACCCATTCTTGATCAAGGAGTGAGCAAGTGGCTGACACACATCTGGACCGTGCCGTGCTGAGCGCGCTGCAAGAAGTCATGGAGGGTGATTATCCGATGTTGCTGGATACCTTCATTGCCGATTCCGAAAAGCGCTTGTGCGTGTTGCGAGAGGCTGAAGATGCCGCGCAACTCATGAGCACCGCCCATAGTTTCAAGGGCAGCAGCAGCAATATGGGGGCCGTTCGTCTCGCTGAGCTGTGCAATGAGCTTGAGCAACGCGCCAAGCAAAAAAGCCTCGCCGGTATTGAAAAGCTGGTCGGGGAAATCGACGGCGAATTCGCCATTGTCCGACCGCTGTATGAGGCGGAGCGACAGCGCTCTCTAGCGGACTGACGCAACCGTCCGGCGCTTTTAACCTTTGTCGAGCCGAACTGGCTCGACCTTTGCAATCAACTCACTCAACTGTACCTACGATCCCAGTGCAGCGGAGACCGTTTTATGCCCGTTACCCCCCATTCGCTTCTTCAGGCCGCCGCGACGGCCAAGACTCAAGTCGCCTCCGCCAATACCCCGGCGCTGGCCGCTGAGCCAGGGGGCAAGGCGTCCAGCTTCGCTGATGTTTACGCCGATCAAGCCCGGAACAAGCCTTCTGTGGTCGCCGATAAAGCGGCTAAACCGGCTACCGAAAATGCCTCGAAAACCCACGGCAAACCGGATGTCAGCACTGACAAGCCTGCCGCCCCGGAACGGGCGGTTGCCGATAGCGGCAATTCCTTGCCCGCCGATAAACCGGCGCCGAGCGATGACACAGCTGCCAGCGACAACCAACCCGAGACGGCTGAAACGCCGGTCGCCGATACGGCGCCTGTCGATCCGAGCCTCGACCCGGCCCTTGATCCTGCGTTGATGCAGGCAGTACAGCCGTCGGTAACCGTACCGGCCGCGCAAACAGCTGCGCCAGTTGTCACGACTGCACAGCCGCAGGCTGAAGCGCCGGTTGCCGCCGCTGTTGTTGCCGCGTCTGTGCCAGTGGAGGCGGCCACTGACGGCGATTTTGATCCCGAAGCTGATCCGCTCGACGCATTGCCCGCCGTGCGCATGGCCATGGAGCAGAGCGGCCACGTATCCGCCAGCAGCCAGGCCCAGTCCAAAGCCACGGCTGCCCAGACCCAGTCTGACGGTGAGCTGACGGCTGCGCAGAACTTTGCCGCCGGCATGGCCAGCATGCTCGACGTGCAAGCCGACAAGGACAGCACCAGTCAGGGCGGCGAGAAAGCCTTCAGCGGTCTGATTGATAGCGGCCTCAAGGATTTGACGTCCGCCAGCAGCGATACCCGTGTCGATGACTTCGCCAACCGTCTGGCGGCACTGACCCAGGCGGCCACCCCGAAAACCGCCAATGCCTTGCCGGTCAACCAACCGATCGCCATGCATCAGAGCGGCTGGACCGAGGAAGTGGTCAACCGCGTCATGTACCTTTCCAGCGCCAACCTCAAGGCGGCCGACATCCAGTTGCAACCGGCTGAACTGGGGCGTCTCGATATCCGGGTGAACATGGTTCCCGACCAGCAGACCCAGGTTACCTTCATGAGCGCCCATCCAAGCGTTCGTGAAGCGCTGGACAGTCAGATGCAACGCCTGCGTGACATGTTCGTGCAACAGGGCATGGGCCAGGTCGACGTCAATGTGTCCGACCAGTCTCGTGGCTGGCAAGGCCAGGGCCAGGATCAGGCTCAGCAGGGGCAGGGCGGTCGGACCAGCGCCAATGGAGGTCGTCTTGACTCCATGGATGAAGAGGTCGCAACCGCCGTCGCCGAAGTGGCGGCAACCGCTACCAGCGTGATCGGCTCCAGCGCGGTCGACTACTACGCCTGATCACACCTCTCCTGTAGGAGCGAGGCTTGTCCGCGAAGAACAATGACGCGGTATGGCTGATAAACCGCGGCGCCTGTTTCGCGGGCAAGCCTCGCTTCTACAATTGATTGCCTTTCGCTGTCTCCCATACCTCCTCGACACTTCTGGCATAACACTTGCTCTTGCCTTGCCGTGCGACTGTGAAAACCCGAATAGTGACGGATTATTGGCATGGCGAAGAGCGACGCAGTAGTAAAAGAACCCGCAACCAAAGGCAAGGTCAAGCTGATCATTGCGATCGTGGTGGCCCTGTTGCTGGCGGTCGGCATGTCCGTGGGGGCGACCTGGTTCTTCATGCACAGTGCCCAGAGCAAGCCTGTCGCCGCCGAACCCGCTGTGGTCGGCAAGCAGCCAGCGATTTTCGAGCCCATGGCCCCGGCTTTCGTGGCCAACTACAACGTGAACGGTCGCCAGCGCTACATGCAGGTGAGCATCACCCTGCAAGGCCGTAATCAGGTTGATCTGGAAGCGCTCAAAGTGCACATGCCGGTGATCCGCAACAACCTGGTCATGCTGTTCTCCGGCCAGGACTTCGCCACGCTGGCGACCCCGGTTGGCCAGGAGATGTTGCGTCAGAAGGCCACGGCCAGCGTCCAGGAAGTGGCGCAGAAAGAACTCGGCAAAGTGGTTATCGAACAGCTGCTTTTTACTAATTTCGTACTGCAGTAGGAACACGACATGGCCGTGCAGGACCTGCTGTCCCAGGATGAGATCGATGCGCTGTTGCATGGCGTCGACGATGGTCTGGTACAGACCGATAACGCTGCCGAACCCGGCAGCGTCAAAAGCTACGACCTGACCAGCCAGGATCGCATCGTCCGTGGACGCATGCCGACCCTGGAAATGATCAACGAGCGTTTCGCCCGCTACACCCGCATCAGCATGTTCAACATGCTGCGCCGCTCGGCGGACGTTGCCGTCGGCGGTGTGCAGGTGATGAAGTTCGGCGAATACGTGCACTCGCTGTACGTGCCGACCAGCCTCAACCTGGTCAAGATCAAGCCGTTGCGCGGCACCGCGCTGTTCATCCTCGACGCCAAACTGGTGTTCAAGCTGGTGGACAACTTCTTCGGCGGCGACGGCCGTCACGCGAAGATCGAAGGGCGTGAATTCACCCCCACCGAGCTGCGTGTGGTGCGCATGGTGCTGGAGCAGGCCTTCGTCGATTTGAAGGAAGCCTGGCAGGCGATCATGGAAGTGAACTTCGAGTACATCAACTCGGAAGTGAACCCGGCCATGGCCAATATCGTCGGCCCGAGCGAAGCGGTGGTGGTGTCCACTTTCCACATCGAACTCGATGGGGGTGGCGGCGACCTGCACGTGACCATGCCGTACTCGATGATCGAGCCGGTGCGCGAAATGCTCGACGCCGGTTTCCAGTCGGATCTGGACGATCAGGACGAGCGCTGGGTCAACGCCCTGCGCCAGGACGTCCTGGACGTCGACGTGCCGATCGGTGCCACGGTTGCCCGTCGCCAGTTGCGTTTGCGCGACATCCTGCACATGCAGCCGGGTGACGTGATCCCGGTCGAGATGCCGGAAGAGATGATCATGCGCGCCAACGGCGTGCCGGCCTTCAAGGTCAAGATGGGCTCGCATAAAGGCAACCTTGCGTTGCAGGTGATCGAGCCGATCGAGCGCCGCTGATTGGCGCTCCAACCCCCTATTAATTGGCTGCTCTTGATTGAGCAGTTGCCCGCCGAGGACAAATGATGAACGACGATATGAACGCCCAGGACGACCAGGCACTGGCTGACGAATGGGCTGCCGCCCTGGAAGAAACCGGTGATGCCGGCCAGGCCGATATCGACGCCTTGCTGGCCGCCGACGTCGGCAGCTCGTCGTCTAACCGTCTGCCGATGGAAGAGTTCGGCAGCGTGCCGAAGAACCACGATCCGGTCACCCTGGACGGTCCGAACCTCGACGTGATCCTCGACATTCCGGTGTCGATTTCCATGGAAGTGGGCAGCACCGACATCAACATCCGCAACCTGCTGCAACTCAACCAGGGTTCGGTGATCGAGCTGGACCGACTGGCCGGTGAGCCGCTGGACGTGCTGGTCAACGGCACCCTGATCGCCCACGGCGAAGTGGTTGTGGTCAACGAGAAGTTTGGCATCCGCCTGACCGACGTGATCAGCCCAAGCGAACGTATCAAGAAGCTGCGCTAAGTGAAGAGGGTACTGGGGTTTTTATTGGCGTTGCCGTTCAGCGTTCTGGCCGCCGAGCCGGTTGCGACGGCGGCGGCCGCGCCGGCAGTCAGTAGCGGTGTGGCCGGGCAACTGACGCAGTTGGTGTTCGGCTTGCTGTTGGTGCTGGGGTTGATCTTCTTCCTCGCCTGGCTGCTGCGCCGGGTCCAGCAGGCCGGGCCGGCCGGTAAGGGGCAGGTGATCGAGATTGTCGGTTCCCGTGCCTTGGGCCCCCGCGACCGTTTGATGCTGGTGCAAGTCGGCAATGAGCAGATCTTGCTTGGCCTGAGCCCCGGCACGATCACTGCACTGCATGTGCTTAAAGAGCCGATTGAAGTGCCGACCACCACCGAGAAAGCGACCCCGGAGTTTGCCCAGCATCTGTTGAAGATACTCGGCAAGGATCAGAAGGATAAGAAGTAATGGGTGCGTTACGCATCGTCTTGACGCTGGCCCTGATGCTGGTCGCGCCGCCGGCGTTCGCCGCCGATCCGTTGTCGATCCCGGCGATCACCCTGGGTACCAACGCCAATGGCGCTCAGGAATACTCGGTCAGCCTGCAAATTTTGCTGATCATGACCGCGCTGAGTTTCATCCCGGCGTTCGTCATGCTGATGACCAGTTTCACCCGGATCATCATTGTGTTCTCGATCCTGCGTCAGGCCCTGGGCCTGCAGCAGACGCCGTCGAACCAGATCCTCACCGGCATGGCGCTGTTCCTGACCCTGTTTATCATGGCACCGGTGTTTGACCGGGTGAATCAGGACGCCTTGCAACCGTACCTGGCGGAGAAACTCACCGCTCAGGATGCCGTGGCCAAGGCCCAGGTGCCGATCAAGGACTTCATGCTGGCGCAGACGCGCAGCAGCGATCTCGAGCTGTTCATGCGCCTGTCCAAGCGCACCGACATCGCTTCGCCGGATCAGGCACCGCTGACCATTCTGGTGCCGGCCTTCGTCACCTCCGAGCTTAAAACCGCGTTCCAGATCGGCTTCATGATCTTCATTCCGTTCCTGATCATCGACCTGGTCGTGGCCAGTGTGCTGATGGCCATGGGTATGATGATGCTCTCGCCGCTGATCATTTCCCTGCCGTTCAAGATCATGCTGTTCGTGCTGGTGGATGGCTGGGCGTTGATCATCGGCACCCTGGCAAGCAGCTTCGGCGGTGTGTCGCCATGACGCCGGAAGTGGCGGTAGACATTTTTCGCGAAGCGCTGTGGCTGACCACCATGATGGTGGCTGTGCTGGTGATTCCGAGTCTGCTGGTGGGCCTGCTGGTGGCAATGTTCCAGGCCGCCACGCAGATCAACGAACAAACCCTGAGCTTCCTGCCGCGCTTGCTGGTCATGCTGGTCACGCTGATCGTCGCCGGCCCGTGGCTGGTGCAGACGTTCATGGAATACATCCTGCAGCTGTACGGCAATATTCCTCAGGTCATCGGCTAAACCATGCCGTCGCTGCTGCAGCTGACCGATACCCAGATCAGTACCTGGGTGGCGACGTTCATGTTGCCGCTGTTTCGCATCGGGGCCTTGCTGATGGTCATGCCGGTGTTCGGCACAACCCTGGTGCCCACTCGCGTGCGCCTGTATTTCGCCCTGGCGATCACAGTGGTGATTGCGCCGGGCCTTCCGCCGATGCCGCCGATCAATGCGCTGGATCTGAGTGCGCTGCTGCTAATCGCCGAGCAGATCCTCATCGGTGCGTTGCTGGGTTTCTCCTTGCAGCTGTTCTTCCAGGCGTTCGTGGTGGCGGGGCAGATCGTCTCCATTCAGATGGGCATGGGCTTCGCGTCGATGATCGACCCCACCAACGGCGTCTCGGTGGCGGTGATCGGGCAGTTCTTCACCATGCTGGTGACGCTGTTGTTCCTGTCCATGAATGGCCATCTGGTGGTCTTCGAAGTCCTGACCGAAAGCTTCACCACGATGCCGGTGGGCAGTGGCTTGATGGTCAATCATTTCTGGGAGCTGGCCGGTAAGCTGGGCTGGGTTCTGGGTGCTGCACTGTTGCTGGTACTGCCGGCGATCACCGCGTTGCTGGTGGTCAACATTGCGTTCGGCGTAATGACCCGGGCCGCGCCGCAACTGAACATTTTTTCCATCGGTTTCCCGCTGACCCTGGTGCTCGGGCTGTTCATCGTCTGGGTCGGGTTGGCGGACATCATCAATCAGTATCAACCGCTGGCCTCCGAGGCCTTGCAGTTGTTACGCGAACTGGCACGGGCGCGCTGAGTCATGGCTGAGAGCGAAAGCGGTCAGGACAAAACAGAAGACCCCACGGAGAAACGTAAAAAGGACTCCCGGGAAAAGGGCGAGATTGCGCGCTCCAAGGAGCTCAACACCCTGGCTGTCATGCTCGCCGGCGCTGGCGGGCTGCTGGTTTTCGGTGGAGCCCTGGCGCAGGACATGATGGAGCTGATGCGCATGAACTTCACGCTGTCGCGGGAGGTGATTCTGGATCAGCGCAACATGGGCGCCTTCCTGCTGCACTCGGGGCAGATCGCCCTGCTGGCGATTCAGCCGGTGATGATCACCTTGTTGCTGGCCGCGTTGATCGGCCCGATCTCCCTGGGTGGCTGGCTGTTCGCGGCAGGCTCCCTGGCACCGAAATTCAGTCGCATGAACCCCGGTGCGGGGCTCAAGCGGATGTTCTCGGCCAAGGCGCTGGTCGAACTGCTCAAGGCCCTGGCGAAGTTTTTCATCGTGCTGTTCGTGGCGCTGGCGGTGTTGTCTTCCGACATCGACGACTTGATGCGCATTGCTCATGAACCGTTGGACATGGCGATCATTCACAGCCTGCAAGTGGTCGGCTGGAGCACTTTGTGGATGGCTTGCGGGCTGATCATCATCGCTGCCGTCGACGTGCCGGTGCAGCTGTGGGAAAGCCACAAGAAACTGCTGATGACCAAGCAGGAAGTGCGTGACGAACACAAGGATCAGGAAGGGCGGCCGGAGGTCAAACAGCGCATTCGCCAGTTGCAGCGCGAGATGTCGCAGCGGCGGATGATGGCGGCCATCCCAGAGGCCGACGTGGTGATTACCAACCCGACTCACTACGCCGTCGCCCTCAAGTACGATCCCGACAAGGGCAGCGCGCCAGTGCTGCTGGCCAAGGGCAGTGACTTTCTGGCCTTGAAAATTCGTGAAATCGCCGTGGCCAACAATGTGCTGCTGCTCGAATCGCCGGCCCTGGCGCGTTCGATCTACTACTCCACGGAACTGGAGCAGGAAATCCCCGGTGGGTTGTACCTGGCGGTCGCTCAGGTGCTGGCCTACGTTTACCAGATCCGCCAGTACCGCGCGGGCAAGGGCAAGCGCCCGGATCCGCTGAAGGACAACTTGCCGATCCCACCGGATCTGCGGCGTGATTCCTGATCCCGTTCATCTGAAAACTCTGCAACCCTGTTAGTTCTGACAGTAGACGGTCAGCACCCGCTTGCGCTGTCATACCCGTGGGAATTCTCCCGATCAACGTCCTTGCAGTGGTGTTCTGATCATTCGACTGGAGCGCCAAGGATTGGTGTTTGCGTCTGTTCTAGAGGGAATAATCATGACCGAGCGTCTCTATCGAAAACTGCAGGGTATGGAGTTGAAGTTTGTTTCGGGTGTTCTGAAGGATAAGCCGACAGAAAGCGCTATCGGTTATTCGGTCACATTCAGAATGTCGCTGGATTTCGCGTGTTTTGTGCAGATGGCCAATGCTCATATACCTGGATATTTAAACTTTCCAAAAAATGCCATCAGGCCCTCGTTGGAAGGGTTCGCCAGCCATGACAGCTTCAACTATTTAGAAGATTCGGCCGGAAAAATCGGTAGCACAGAGGAGTTATGCCGCCTTTTTACTGATCCAGAAAACTACAACGATCAGTGGTCCGCCGGGGTCTTGCAGCGACGCCCTCACAAACCTGAATTCTCATTTGTCGATGGGCAACTGCAAGTGGTCGCCACAGTAGATTATCGCCATTCGAAAAAACGCCCGATTCTGGTGAGTGATTTGCCGGTCATTAAATTTCAATGGGCATTAGACCTGTTGCTGGGGCACAACATGGCGGGTGATTCCCTTGCGCCGGGGACAGTCGTCATACTTGGCTATGCCTTGGAGGAGTTGGTGGAGGCGGAGGGATTGCAGATGAATAAAGGTACACGGTACATGGTTGGCAGAACGCTTGATTTCGGTGCCATCCGTGAGGCGCAGATTCTGACGGCGGGATGATTGAGCGCTGGTGTGTGATGTTTTTGTGCCTGACGACCGCTGACGTGAGCCCTTCTGTTTCGAACCTCCCTGCGCAAAAGTTGCGAAGGGAGACCTGCAGTTGGAAAACTGCAGGTGAGTAGGCTTTTATCCTGGGATTCTAATAGAAATAAAGCACAAAGATGCCGTTGTCAGGCCGCGCAAGCACCTCTCTCAGGTTGTTCTTTCCTGTATCGATTTTCTGGATAACCTCCAGGCTTACAGCATCCAGAACCCAGATGAACGCGGAGGTAAACGTAACGACATAGAGGTGCTTACCGTCGGCGCTCACCGACACATGTCTCGGCGATTTTTCGCTCCAGGCAACATTGATGATTTTGTTGGTAGCCGTATCAATTACCGCAATTTCGCTAGCACTGATATCGGCCACATAAAGGCGAGTACTGTCCTGGTTCAGGGCCATCGAGTAGGCAGATCCAGTGATCGGTATTCTTGCGACAGTTTTTAATTTTTCAGTGTCAATGACGTCAATAGCGGTTGGATCGGAGTCCGACTCCGCGTCGCCCCCGTGGGCAAGGTACACACGCGAACCGCTGGAATTGATAGCGAGGCCAAAAGGCCACGGATTGATCGGCAGCGACAGGACAACGGACTGAGTGCTTGTATCGATTGCTTTCAAGTACCCATTGATTCCCAGTGTGTTACAGGCATAGAGACGTTCGCCGCTTGAACTCACCACCATATAAGGTGAGCCGGATTCGAGGTCGGCGCCTTTCTTGATGTCGTGAGTTTTAGTGTCGATCTCCCAAATGTAATTCGAGTAACGACTGTTGACGTAAGCATGGTCACCGTTCGGGCTTAGGCCACCTAACGTTTCGCCTCCCGTTTCAGGTGAGTAGCTGTGAACGATTGTCTGAGTACGGGTATCCATTGCGCGGACATAACTGACGCTGCCATCCGGGGATTGAACGAAATACAGCCGTGAAGCATCCCGGTTGAGGGTGAGGCCGTGGATGCCCTGGACCATCTGTATATTGTCGTTCGCCCGCGTCGCCAGGGGGGCAGCGTGCGGGTAGCTTATCTGGATCTGCGCAAATGGGCCGTGGTGACGGGAGGTCACCTTTTCCAGGCGCAGGTCTGTCAGAGACCTGAGTGCAACGTGAATCTCTGCGCGTTGCTCGCATGTTTGAAATGGCTGGTTGTTGATTTTTACTCGATAGCTCAGTTCATGTCGGCCTTCGGTGAGGTCCTCGGGCTTCACATGGATCGTCAAAGGCGACCCCGCATCCGCAGTTGTGATGATGTGTCGAGCAATGACTTTGTCGTCGAGCAGTAGCTCCAGTTCGTTGTCTGAGGCTAAACACGGGTCGGCAATGGTTACGTTCACCCCATTGTAGGGAAAGAAGTCTTCGCGGGAGGCAAGCCTGATTCCGGTGTCTTTCCAGTCGAGAGTGTCGAGATTAACTTTCACCGACGGTGCAGTCAGTGGCGTGCGTGTGCTGTTCATGGGGCAATTCCTGTCGCTGCGATTGGTCTTTCATTGAAGGTCAATGCGCGGCACACGGCTACTGTCAGAACTAACAGGTACGAATGCTTTTTGGATCAGTGGTCACAAAGGTTGCGCCTGCAATCCACTACGTATTCCCCGCTCCGGCAAAAGTTGGAAGGCTTCTTGCAGTAGCCGCTCTGCGCCTGCTTCAGGCGTCAAAAGTTTGCTTTAAAGGAACGGGGAAAACCGGTGGATCGCTCTCAGTTACTCAACACTGCACGCACAAACGTTGCCGACTTAAGTCGGGGCAACCTGGGTGTGCCGTTGTTGCTGCTGGTCATGTTGGCAATGATGATGTTGCCGATCCCGCCGTTCCTGCTGGACGTGTTTTTCACGTTCAACATCGCGTTGTCGATTGTCGTCTTGCTGGTTTGCGTCTACGCCTTGCGGCCGCTGGATTTTGCAGTGTTCCCAACCATTCTGCTGGTGGCAACGTTGTTGCGACTGGCGCTGAACGTGGCCTCCACCCGAGTGGTGATGCTCCACGGACAGGACGGTCATGCTTCCGCCGGTAAGGTGATCCAGGCCTTCGGCGAGGTGGTGATCGGCGGTAACTACGTGGTTGGTATCGTAGTTTTCGCGATCTTGATGATCATCAACTTCGTCGTGGTGACCAAGGGCGCCGGGCGGATTTCCGAGGTGAGCGCACGTTTCACCCTCGATGCGATGCCCGGCAAACAAATGGCAATCGACGCCGACTTGAACGCCGGCCTGATCGACCAGAACCAGGCCAAACTGCGCCGGATGGAAGTCGCCCAGGAAGCCGAGTTCTACGGTTCGATGGACGGTGCCAGCAAATTCGTGCGCGGTGACGCCATCGCCGGCCTGCTGATTCTGTTCATCAACCTGATCGGCGGCATGGCGGTCGGTATCTTCCAGCACGGCATGACCTTTGGTGATGCCGGCCGGGTTTACGCCTTGTTGACCATCGGTGACGGTTTGGTGGCGCAATTGCCATCACTGCTGTTGTCGACAGCGGCGGCAATCATGGTGACCCGTGCTTCCGGTTCGGAAGACATGGGCAAACAAATCAATCGCCAGATGTTCGCCTCGCCGAAAGCGTTGGCCGTGGCGGCGGGTTTGATGGCAGTGATGGGCCTGGTGCCCGGCATGCCGCACTTCTCCTTTCTCAGCATGGCGGCCCTGGCTGCTGGCGGCGCGTACCTGTTCTGGAAGAAGCAGAACGTGGTCAAGGTTCAGGCCCTGCAAGAGGTCAAGCGTCAACAGGAGCTGCTGCCATCGCCGGCTCGCGCGATGGAAACCAAGGAACTGGGTTGGGACGACGTGACACCGATCGACATGATCGGGCTGGAAGTCGGCTATCGCCTGATTCCTCTGGTGGATCGCAATCAGGGTGGTCAGTTGTTGGCGCGGATCAAGGGCGTGCGCAAGAAGCTGTCCCAGGACCTGGGCTTCCTGATGCCGACTGTGCACATTCGTGACAACCTCGACCTGGCCCCGAGTGCTTACCGCCTGACCCTGATGGGCGTGATCCTGGCAGAAGCCGAGATTTACCCGGATCGCGAACTGGCGATCAACCCGGGGCAGGTCTACGGCACGCTCAACGGCATAACCGCCAAAGATCCGGCTTTTGGCCTGGAAGCGGTCTGGATCGAAATCAGCCAGCGTGCCCAGGCGCAATCGCTGGGTTACACCGTGGTGGACGCCAGTACGGTCGTGGCGACGCACTTGAACCAGATTCTGTACAAGCACTCCAGCGAACTGATCGGTCACGAAGAAGTCCAGCAACTCATGCAATTGCTGGCCAAAAGCTCGCCGAAGCTGGCCGAAGAGCTGGTGCCGGGTGTGGTCTCGCTGTCGCAGTTGCTCAAGGTGCTTCAAGCGTTGTTGGCCGAACAGGTGCCGGTGCGGGACATTCGCAGCATCGCCGAGGCCATCGCCAACAATGCTGCCAAGAGTCAAGATACTGCCGCTTTGGTGGCCGCGGTGCGCGTCGGCGTATCCCGCGCAATCGTCCAAAGCATTGTAGGGACTGACTCCGAGCTACCAGTTATCACGCTGGAGCCAAGGTTGGAACAGATATTGCTCAATAGTCTTCAGAAGGCAGGACAAGGCTCGGAAGAGGGTGTTCTGCTGGAGCCAAGCATGGCTGAGAAACTGCAACGTTCGTTGATCGATGCGGCGCAGCGTCAGGAAATGCAAGGTCAACCGGTGATTCTGCTGGTAGCCGGTCCGGTTCGCGCGATGCTGTCGCGATTCGGCCGACTGGCAGTGCCGGGTTTGCATGTGTTGGCTTACCAGGAAATTCCTGACAACAAGCAAGTGACCATCGTTGCGACAGTAGGGCCCAACGGCTGAGGTAGTGGTTTATGCAAGTTAAGCGTTTTTTCGCCGCCGATATGCGTCAGGCCATGAAACTGGTTCGTGATGAGCTGGGCGCTGATGCCGCCATTATTGGCAATCGCCGGATCGCCGGTGGTGTCGAGCTGACGGCTGCCCTGGATTACAAATTGTCGGCGCTGGCCCCGCGTGTTCCGAACATGGAACTCGAGGATGAGCTGCGCAAGACCCAGTCGCGGATCGTCACCGCCCAGGCCGAATTGAGCCTGCGTGGCGAAGGCGAAACCGAAGGCGACAAGACCACCAATCGCCAGTTGTTCGCCGGCCTGCCGTTGACCGCCGCCGAGCCGCTGATCGAGCCGACGTATGCCGAACCTCGTCGCTCGGCACCAACCCCGGCACCTGCCGCTGGCGGCGTCGATCCGCGGGCGTTCGATTCGATGCGTTTCGAACTCAACAGCCTGCGCGAATTGATGGAAGTACAACTCGGCTCCCTGGCCTGGAATCAGCTGCAAGGCAGCCGTCCAGCCCAGGCCAATCTTTGGCGTCGCCTGCAACGCATCGGCCTGTCCGGCCCGTTGTCCCGCGACTTGCTGGCGATGATTACCGACATCGACGAACCCCGTCAGGCCTGGCGCATGTTACTGGCGCACCTGGCACGGATGATTGCCACACCGGAAGTCGAACCACTGGAAGAGGGCGGCGTGATTGCCATGGTCGGCCCTGCCGGCATGGGCAAGACCACCACCCTGGCCAAGCTCGCGGCCCGCTACGTGCTCAAATACGGCGCGCAAAACATCGCGCTGGTGAGCATGGACAGCTACCGTATCGGTGCTCAGGAACAATTGAAGACCCTGGGCCGGATTCTCAACGTGTCGGTAACCCACGTCGATCCGGGCCAATCTCTGGTGCAGGCGCT
Organism: Pseudomonas sp. SJZ077; assembly: GCF_007993905.1. NCBI lineage: Bacteria > Pseudomonadati > Pseudomonadota > Gammaproteobacteria > Pseudomonadales > Pseudomonadaceae > Pseudomonas > Pseudomonas sp. SJZ077. The sequence continues at coordinate 700,164 of NZ_VIUJ01000001.1, read as the reverse complement.
GGACCCCTTGCTGCGCAAGCGCGTGGTGCTGATCGATACCGCCGGCCTCCAGGCCAGCGATCCAGCCCTGCGCATGCAGCTCGAAAGCCTGGCCGGACGGGGCATCAAGTCAAAAAATTATCTGGTTCTGGCAACCACCAGCCAGAAACAGGTTCTAACGGCCGCTTATCACAGTTACAAGCGCTGCGGGCTCGCTGGCTGCATCCTGACTAAACTGGATGAAACGGCAAGTCTGGGCGAGGTGTTGAGCCTGGCGATCAGTCATGAATTGCCGGTGGCTTACCTGACCGATGGCCCGCGTATTCCGGATGATTTGCATCTGCCGCGTCGTCATCAGTTGGTCAGTCGTGCCGTCAGCGTGCAAATGCAAGAAGAACCCAGCGAAGAAGCCATGGCTGACATGTTCGCTGATATTTACCACAGCCCGACCAAGCAGGTTGGCTGAGGTGCTAATGAACCGTTTTTGTACCTACATCGATGGTCTGCCATGCATTGTTCAGTTATTGAGCGCGCAGCCAGTAATGTGGCCTCCGTCTATGCAAGACAAGGTAAAGAAATAACATGGGCAGCATGCATCCCGTACAGGTGATCGCGGTGACCGGCGGCAAAGGTGGCGTCGGGAAGACTAACGTGTCAGTGAACTTGTCCCTGGCTCTAGCTGAGCTCGGCCGGCGCGTCATGCTGCTGGACGCCGATCTGGGGCTGGCGAACGTCGACGTCCTCTTGGGGCTGACACCCAAACGTACCCTGGCCGACGTGATCGAAGGCCGCTGTGAGCTGCGCGACGTTCTGTTGCAGGGCCCCGGCGGTATTCGCATTGTCCCGGCCGCGTCCGGCACACAGAGCATGGTTCATCTGAGCCCGGCTCAACACGCCGGCCTGATCCAGGCCTTCAGCGATATCGGCGACAACCTCGATGTCTTGGTGATCGACACCGCTGCAGGTATTGGTGACTCGGTAGTCAGTTTCGTCCGCGCAGCGCAAGAGGTCTTGCTGGTGGTGTGCGACGAGCCGACCTCGATCACCGACGCCTACGCGCTGATCAAACTGCTGAACCGCGATTACGGCATGAACCGCTTCCGCGTCCTGGCCAACATGGCCCAGAGCCCGCAGGAAGGTCGCAACCTGTTCGCCAAGTTGACCAAGGTCACGGACCGCTTCCTTGACGTCGCCTTACAATACGTCGGCGCGGTGCCTTACGACGAAAGCGTGCGCAAGGCCGTGCAGAAACAGCGTGCCGTCTACGAAGCCTTCCCGCGTTCCAAGTGCGCCCTGGCGTTCAAGGCCATCGCGCAGAAGGTCGACACCTGGCCGCTGCCTGCCAACCCGCGTGGGCACCTAGAGTTTTTCGTCGAGCGCCTCGTGCAACAGACCGCAGGACCCGTCCTATGACAGCCAGTGGCTACAACCTCTACAAGAAGTCGGCACGTGACGCGCAGTACGAGCTGATCGAGCGTTACGCGCCACTGGTCAAACGCATTGCTTACCACTTGCTGGCGCGTCTGCCGGCCAGTGTTCAGGTTGAAGACCTGATCCAGGCCGGGATGATCGGCCTGCTGGAAGTATCGACCAAATATGACGCCAGCAAAGGCGCGAGTTTCGAGACGTACGCGGGCATTCGAATCCGCGGCGCGATGCTCGATGAAGTGCGCAAGGGTGACTGGGCGCCACGCTCGGTTCACCGCAATACCCGCATGGTTAGTGACGCAATTCGCTCGATTGAAGCTAAAACCGGTCGAGACGCTAAAGATCATGAAGTTGCGGCCGAACTCCAATTGAGTCTCGACGATTATTACGGGATTTTGAACGACACCCTGGGCAGCCGGTTATTCAGTTTCGACGATCTGTTGCAGGACGGCGAACACGAAGGGCTGCACGAGGATGGCGCGAGTGCACATCTGGAGCCGTCACGCGATCTGGAAGATGAACGCTTCCAGGCCGCGCTGGCGGACGCGATTGCCAATTTGCCGGAGCGTGAGCGACTGGTGTTGGCGCTGTACTACGACGAAGAGCTGAACCTCAAGGAAATCGGTGAGGTCCTGGGGGTCAGCGAATCGCGGGTCAGCCAGTTACATAGCCAGTGCGCGGCCCGTTTGCGGGGGCGTTTGGGGGAGTGGCGAGCGCGCTGAAGGCAGTGTGGGGACACTGCGAACGAGGCCGGTGGGGTGTTGAGCTGCACCGGTCGCGATCTGTTGTGCTCCAGACAGTCATCGAGTGCATTGCCGGATTGATTGAAATGGCGCGTCCAGGTGCTGGGCGCGTTTAAGACTGCTTGGAGGTCGAATTGGACAAGAACATGAAAATCCTCATCGTTGATGACTTCTCAACGATGCGGCGGATCATAAAAAACCTGTTGCGTGACCTTGGGTTCACCAACACGGTCGAGGCCGACGATGGCACTACTGCCATTCCGGTTCTCAACAGCGGGAGCATCGACTTTCTGGTAACGGACTGGAACATGCCTGGCATGACCGGTATCGATCTGCTGCGTCACGTGCGCGCCGATGAAAAGCTCAAGCACCTGCCGGTGCTGATGGTGACCGCCGAAGCCAAGCGCGAGCAGATTATCGAAGCAGCCCAGGCCGGTGTTAACGGCTATGTGGTCAAACCCTTTACGGCCCAGGCGTTGAAAGAAAAAATCGAGAAGATTTTCGAACGCATCGGTTGATCCACTGCGCCACGGGGGAGCTATGGAGCATAACGAATCTTCACTGGGCGATTTTGAATCGACCCTGAAAAAACACGCGGTCGAACTGGTCGAAAGCCTTGAAAAGGGCAGGTTCGGCGACGCTGTGCAACTGATCCATGAGCTCAATCAGACCCGTGACCGCGGCCTGTACCAGGAAGTGGGCAAGCTCACTCGCGAGCTGCATAGCGCGATCGTCAATTTCCAGATTGACCCGAACATGCCGCAAGCCGAGGAAGTGTCGCAGATCACGGACGCCACCGAGCGACTGGGGTATGTGGTCAAGCTGACCGAAGCTGCGGCCAACCGCACCATGGACCTGGTGGAAAACGCCACGCCGCTGGTCAATGGCCTGAGCGCTGAAGCTCAGGCATTGAGCACCGACTGGGGGCGCTTCATGCGTCGCGAAGTCGGGGCTGAAGAGTTTCGCGAACTGGCCCGGCGAGTCGACGGTTTCCTGACACGCAGCAGCGAAGACAATCGCACGGTGTCGAGCAACCTCAACGACATATTGCTGGCCCAGGATTACCAGGACCTCACCGGTCAGGTGATCAAACGCGTGACCCAATTGGTCACCGAAGTTGAAAGCAACCTGCTCAAGCTTGTGCTCATGGCCAGTCAGGTAGACCGCTTTGCGGGTATCGAACATGACCGTGAAGCGATGCTCGCTGAAAAAGATCCGCAAAAACATCTCTCTCAGGGTGAAGGTCCGCAGATTCATGCCGATAAAAGAGAAGACGTTGTGTCCGGTCAGGACGATGTGGACGATTTGTTATCCAGCCTAGGATTTTAGAGTTTTAGCATTTTAGGTTTTTTAGGTTTTTAGACCTCAGGAGCACCCCCTTAATGAGCTTCGGCGCCGATGAAGAGATCCTTCAGGATTTCCTGGTTGAGGCCGGCGAGATTCTAGAGCAACTGTCCGAACAGCTGGTCGAGCTTGAAAGCCGACCGGATGATGCGGACTTGCTCAATGCAATTTTTCGCGGTTTTCACACTGTAAAAGGGGGCGCCGGCTTCCTCCAGCTCAACGAGCTGGTGGAGTGCTGTCACATCGCCGAGAACGTGTTCGACATCCTGCGCAAGGGTGAACGTCGCGTCGACTCGGAACTGATGGACGTGGTTCTCGAAGCGCTGGATGCGGTGAACAGCATGTTCACCGAGGTCCGCGAACGCAGCCCGATTACGGCTGCCACGCCTGAATTGCTCGCGGCACTGGCCCGTCTGGCCGAGCCGCAAACGGCTGATGAGTCTGCACCGGTTGCTGAAGTGGTCGAAGCACCTGCTGCTGAAGAGTCGGGCGACATCACTGATAACGAATTCGAGCAATTGCTGGACTCGCTGAACGCCGTCAAGGCTCAAGCCGAAGCGCCGGCGGTTGCTCCAGTGGCGGCTGCCGATTCGGCGGCCGGCGACGAAATCACCGATGCCGAGTTCGAGTCGTTGCTCGATCAACTGCATGGCAAAGGCCAGTTCGCCGTCGACGCGGTGGTACCGTCCACTGCACCGGCTGCTCCGAAAGCGGCCGGCGACAGCTCTGATATTACCGACGACGAATTCGAAGCACTGCTCGACCAGTTGCACGGCAAGGGCAACTTTGCGGTGGACGCGCTGGAGTCGGCCATTGCCGCCGTACCCGCTTCGGCTGCGCCAACCGCGAAAGCGGCCGGTGGTGATCTGATCTCCGATCACGAGTTCGAATCGCTGCTCGACGAATTGCATGGCAAAGGCAAATTCACTGAAGTCGGCACAGGTGCTGCGGTGGCTGCTCCAGCCGCCAAGGCTGCTGCACCGAAACCGGTTGCCAAGGCGCCCGAGCCGAAAGCTGAAGCGCCGAAACCGGCGGCTGCCGCTGCACCGGCTCCAGCCCGCGCACCGTCCGCGCCGCCACCGGAAAAACCGGCCAGTGAAGCCGAGACCACCGTGCGGGTTGATACCGCGCGTCTCGACGAAATCATGAACATGGTCGGCGAACTGGTATTGGTGCGTAACCGCTTGGTCCGTCTGGGCCTCAACAGCGGCGACGAAGCCATGTCCAAGGCTGTGTCGAACCTCGACGTGGTCACGGCCGACCTGCAGACCGCGGTCATGAAGACCCGGATGCAACCGATCAAGAAAGTTTTCGGGCGCTTCCCGCGCCTCGTTCGCGACCTGGCTCGCCAGCTCAAGAAAGAGATCAACCTGGAGCTGGTCGGCGAAGAAACCGACCTCGACAAGAACCTCGTCGAGGCCCTGGCCGACCCGCTGGTCCACTTGGTGCGCAACTCGGTCGACCACGGCATTGAAGAGCCGGCCGAGCGCGAAGCGATGGGCAAACCTCGCAGCGGCAAGGTGATCCTGTCCGCAGAACAGGAAGGCGACCACATCCTGCTGTCCATCTCCGATGACGGCAAGGGCATGGACGCCGATGTTCTGCGCGGCATTGCCGTGAAGAAAGGGTTGATGGACAAGGATGCCGCGGATCGCCTCAGCGAGTCTGACTGCTTCAACCTGATCTTTGCGCCGGGTTTTTCGACCAAGACCGAAATTTCCGATGTCTCCGGACGCGGCGTGGGCATGGACGTGGTGAAAACCAAAATCGCCCAGCTCAACGGCACCATCAATATTTATTCGACCAAGGGCAAAGGCTCGAAGATCGTCATCAAGGTCCCGTTGACCCTGGCGATCATGCCGACGCTGATGGTCATGCTCGGCAACCAGGCGTTCGCGTTCCCGCTGGTGAACGTCAACGAAATCTTCCACCTCGACCTGTCGCGCACCAACGTGGTGGACGGCCAGGAAGTGGTGATCGTGCGGGACAAGGCACTGCCATTGTTCTACCTCAAGCGCTGGCTGGTCAGCTCCGCCGCTCACGAAGAGCAGCGCGAAGGCCACGTGGTGATCCTTTCGGTGGGTACTCAGCGGATCGGCTTCGTCGTCGACCAGCTGGTGGGCCAGGAAGAAGTGGTCATCAAGCCATTGGGCAAAATGCTCCAGGGAACCCCGGGCATGTCGGGCGCCACCATTACCGGTGACGGTCGCATCGCGCTGATTCTCGATGTTCCGAGCATGCTCAAGCGTTACGCCGCACGGCGTATTTGATTCTGGTGGAGCGGGGCGACTAAGCCTCGCTCCGTCCTAACGGAGTGTTTATGGCAGTCAAAGTCCTGGTGGTGGACGATTCGGGGTTTTTCCGCCGCCGCGTCTCGGAAATTCTTTCAGCGGATCCGAATATCCAGGTCGTCGGTACGGCGACCAACGGAAAAGAGGCGATCGATCAGGCGCTGGCCCTCAAGCCAGACGTGATCACCATGGACTACGAGATGCCGATGATGGATGGCATCACGGCAGTGCGGCACATCATGCAGCGTTGCCCAACCCCGGTGTTGATGTTCTCCTCGCTGACCCACGAAGGCGCTCGGGTAACCCTCGACGCGCTGGACGCCGGCGCGGTGGATTTCCTGCCGAAGAATTTCGAAGACATCTCCCGTAACCCGGAGAAGGTCAAGCAACTGCTGTGCGAGAAAATTCTCAGCATCTCGCGCAGTAACCGTCGTGCCAGCACCTACAGCGCACCGGCCCCGGCCGCCGCGCCAGCCCCGACGCCTGCGCCTTCGAGCGTCAGCAGTTACGGCAGCAGCACGCCTGCGCGTCCGGCTCCGGCACCGATTCCGGCGCGTAGCTACGCCCCGGCATCGGCCCCGGCATCGTCCGGACAGTCGTCGCCCGCACCAAAACGCAAAGCCTACAAACTAGTGGCTATCGGTACGTCCACGGGCGGTCCGGTTGCCCTGCAACGGGTGTTGACCCAGTTGCCGGCCAACTTCCCGGCCCCGATCGTGTTGATCCAGCACATGCCGGCCGCCTTCACCAAGGCCTTCGCCGAACGTCTGGACAAGCTCTGCCGCATCAGCGTCAAGGAAGCGGAGGATGGCGACATTCTGCGTCCGGGCCTGGCGCTGCTGGCGCCGGGCGGCAAGCAAATGATGATCGACGGCCGTGGCGCGGTGAAAATCCTGCCGGGCGACGAGCGTCTGAACTACAAACCGTGCGTGGACATCACCTTCGGTTCGGCAGCCAAGTCCTACGGCGACAAAGTTCTGGCGGTCGTACTGACCGGCATGGGTGCCGACGGTCGTGAAGGCGCGCGCCTGCTCAAGCAGGGCGGCAGCGCGATCTGGGCTCAGGATGAAGCCAGCTGCGTGATCTACGGCATGCCGATGGCCATCGTCAAAGCTGACCTCGCCGACGCGATCTACGGTCTGGACGATATTGGCAGGCACTTGGTCGAGGCGTGTATCTGATGGATGTTCTAAGCCTTATCGGGATCATCTTGGCGTTTGTCGCCATCATTGGCGGCAACTACCTTGAAGGCGGTCATCTCGGCGCATTGGCCAACGGCCCGGCGGCGCTGATCGTACTCGGTGGGACTATCGGCGCGGCATTGCTGCAATCACCGATGAGCGCCTTCAAGCGTGCCATGCAAATCATTGGCTGGATTCTGTTTCCGCCTCGCGTTGACCTGGCCGGTGGCGTCGACCGCGTCGTCAACTGGAGCCTGACCGCGCGCAAGGAAGGCCTGCTCGGTCTGGAAGGGGTGGCCGATGCCGAACCTGACAGCTACTCGCGCAAAGGTCTGCAACTGCTGGTCGACGGCGCCGAGCCGGAAGCGATTCGCAGCATTCTGGAAGTGGATTTCTACACCCAGGAAGCCCGCGACATCGAAGCGGCCAAAGTCTTTGAAAGCATGGGCGGCTACGCGCCGACCATCGGCATCATCGGTGCGGTGATGGGCCTGATCCATGTCATGGGCAACCTGGCCGATCCGACGCAACTGGGCAGCGGCATCGCCGTCGCCTTCGTCGCCACCATCTACGGTGTGGCCAGTGCCAACCTGGTGTTGCTGCCGATTGCCGCCAAGCTCAAGTCCGTTGCCTTGCGCCAGTCGCGTTATCGCGAAATGTTGCTGGAAGGAATCCTGTCGATCGCCGAAGGTGAAAACCCTCGCTCTATTGAGTTGAAGCTTCAGGGCTTCATGGATTGATGGGAGTAACGGACTATGGCTCGTCGTCGGCAACCTGAAGAACACGTCAATCACGAACGCTGGCTCGTTTCCTACGCCGACTTCATCACGTTGCTGTTCGCATTCTTCGTGGTCATGTACTCGATCTCGTCGATCAACGAGGGCAAGTACAAAGTCATTTCCGAGGCGCTGATCGGGGTGTTTACCGACAGCGATCGCGCCCTCAAGCCGATCCCGATCGGTGAAGAGCGGCCGAAGACCGTGACCCCGGCCAAGCCCCTGGTCAAGGACAGCGAGCAGGTCGATGCCGGCGTGGCCGGTGCCAGTGATCCATTGAAAAGCATCGCCGATGACATCAGCGCGGCATTCGGCGACTTGATCAAGTCCAATCAGATGACCGTGCGCGGCAACGAGTTGTGGGTCGAGATCGAACTCAATTCCAGCCTGTTGTTCGGCAGCGGCGATGCGATGCCCAGTGACATGGCGTTCAACATCATCGACAAGGTGGCCGCAATCCTCAAGCCGTTCGACAACCCGATCCACGTCGAAGGCTTCACCGACGATCAGCCGATCCGCACTGCGCAATACCCGACCAACTGGGAGCTGTCTTCGGCCCGTTCGGCGAGCATCGTGCGCATGCTGGCGATGCAGGGCGTAAACCCTGGCCGCCTGGCGTCGGTGGGTTACGGCGAGTTCCAGCCGGTGGCCAACAACGCCACCGCTGAGGGCAGGGCGCGTAACCGTCGCGTGGTGCTGGTCGTGTCGCGAAATCTTGATGTACGTCGCAGCCTCACCGGCACCGGGACCGCCCATGCGCAACCGGATGCCGCGTTGAAGCGTGCTGGCACACAAACTGCACCGACCCCGGTCAAGTCGCCGGTACGAGAGAGCGCCGTCAATTCTCCGTCACCTGCATTAACACGTTGAGCTATTTCTCGGTCGAGCATATCGACCGGGAGGAACAATCCGAATGAGAGTCTGGGCCGTTGCCAATCAAAAGGGTGGTGTTGGTAAAACCACTTCCTCTATCGCTTTAGCCGGCTTGCTGGCCGAGGCGGGCAAGCGCGTGGTCGTGGTCGATCTCGATCCGCACGGCTCGATGACCAGCTACTTCGGCTACGATCCCGACAGCCTGGAGCACAGCAGCTACGACCTGTTCCTGCACAAGGGCAGCGTGCCGCAAGGCTTGCCCGGGCAGTTGCTGTTGCCGACCAGCGACGAACGCATTTCGTTGTTGCCGTCGAGCACCGCTCTGGCCACGCTTGAACGTCAGTCGCCGGGCCAGAGTGGTTTGGGCCTGGTGATTGCCAAGAGCCTGGCGCAACTGTGGCAGGACTTCGATTACGCCGTGATCGACAGCCCGCCGTTGCTCGGCGTACTGATGGTCAATGCCTTGGCGGCGAGCCAGCAATTAGTGATTCCGGTGCAGACCGAGCACTTGGCCGTCAAAGGTCTGGAGCGCATGGTCAATACGCTGGCGATGATCAACCGCTCACGCAAAGTGGCCTTGCCGTTCTCCATCATTCCAACCTTGTTCGACCGCCGCACCCAGGCGTCCCTCGGGACCCTTCGCGTGCTGCGCGACAAATACCCGGAAGAAATCTGGCAAGGCTACATCCCGATCGACACGCGCCTGCGGGATGCGAGCCGGGCCGGGCTGACGCCTTCGCAATTCGACGGCAAGAGCCGTGGGGTTCTCGCTTATCGCGCCTTGCTCAAGCATTTGCTGGCGGCACAACTTGTCCCGCAGGTGGCCTGAGATGAATCGGCCGGTGAAAATCACCTCGCGTCCGCAACAGGCGCTCCAGTCTTATCTGGACAGCCTGCTGATGGAAGCGACTGAAGAGTTGCCGCTGGAAGTGGAAGCGGTGGCTGAAGTCATCGAGGTCGTTGAAGCGGTAGAGGTTGAGGCTGCGCTGGACGAGTTCCAGGCAGCCGTGCTTGAAGAGCAGGCGCGTGATGCGCAGAAATCCGTTGTGGCAGCTGCGCCTGTCGTCGCGCCAGTGGTCGCTGCGGTCGCAAAAGTCCCGGTGGTGATCGAAGATGCGCCGGCACCGATCCTGGCGCCGGTCTCGACCCTCGCACCGTTGCTGCAAACCCTGGTGCCGCCGCTGGTCGAAGTCCATCTGCCGCCGAGCAACACGCCGCCACCGGTGGAAACCGACGGTCGCCCGGCGTGGGCCGCCGAGCCGTTCGAATGCCTGCTGTTCGATGTCGCCGGGTTGACCCTGGCGGTGCCGCTGGTGTGCCTGGGCTCGATTTATTCGCTGGCCGGTCACGAGCTGACGCCGCTGTTTGGCCAGCCCGAATGGTTCCTCGGGATCCTGCCGAGTCAGGCCGGCAACCTGAAAGTCCTGGACACCGCGCGCTGGGTCATGCCCGACCGCTACCGCGATGATTTCCGCCAGGGCCTGCAATACGTTATTTCGGTTCAGGGCTACGAGTGGGGGCTGGCGGTGCATCAGGTCAGCCGCTCGTTGCGCCTGGACCCGAACGAAATCAAATGGAGAAGTCATCGAGGTCAGCGGCCATGGCTCGCCGGCACGGTGATTGAGCACATGTGTGCGCTGCTGGACGTTTCCGCCCTGGCCGAGTTGATCGCCAGCGGTGGGGCAAAGCACATGGGCGGCAGCAAGCCGCTACACAAACCGACATAGCTGCCGACATAACAAGTATGCGACGGCATTGTTGAATGCCGCCACACAGAACACACACCGCTAGAAGCGGTTTTTCGAGGGGTCAGGGTATGAGTAGTCAAGCGACGAATGCAAAAGGTTCCGAAGATCCGATCCTGCAATGGGTAACCTTCAAACTGGACAATGAAACCTACGGCATCAACGTGATGCGCGTTCAGGAAGTCCTGCGTTACACCGAAATCGCCCCGGTCCCGGGTGCCCCGAGCTACGTGCTGGGCATTATCAACCTGCGCGGCAACGTGGTCACCGTGATCGACACCCGTCAGCGCTTCGGCCTGATGAATGCCGAGATCAGCGACAACACCCGTATCGTCATCATCGAAGCCGACAAGCAAGTGGTCGGGATCATGGTCGATAGCGTGGCCGAAGTGGTTTACCTGCGTCAGTCGGAAATCGAAACCGCGCCAAACGTCGGTAACGAAGAGTCCGCCAAGTTCATTCAAGGCGTGTGCAACAAGAACAATGAACTGCTGATCCTGGTCGAACTGGACAAGATGATGAGCGAAGAAGAATGGTCGGACCTGGAGAACATCTGATTGATTCTTGAGGTAGCGGTCATTGTCCTGTTCCTTTTCTGGGCAGGCACGCTGGCAATGTTTCTGGCGTACATTCGCGCTCAACGGCAAATTGCCGCGCAACAGGCCCAGGGTGATGCGCTGCGCGATCAGCGCATCAAGGACCTGGCCAAACGCGTCGACGACTATCAAAGCGGCAACGTGCGCATGGGTGAAGACCTGCACGAACTGCGCGCCGTCGTCAGTCCCTTGCCGGACAAACTGGCGCAGCTGGAACAGCGCGATCCGTCGAGCCTGTCGTTTGCCCAGGCGGCGCGCCTGGTCGGCATGGGGGCTACCGTTGATGAACTGACTCAGTCCTGCGGGTTGACCCAGGCTGAGGCGGAGTTGATGCGCAAGCTTCACAAGAACTGACGCCTGCCAGAGATCGTTCCCCGCGTGGGAACGATCTCTGGGGACGCTCCGCGTTCCGCTGTTGAATGTGACGCAGAGCGTCACGGGCTGCATTCCCACTTAGAGCGTGGGAACGATCAGTAGTCGTCACCGCGATCAGTGATGTCCTTCTCAACCATGGTCGCCTCCGGATCATGCCCCGCCGGAAACTTACCCTTCAAATTCCACGCAAACGCAATAATCTCGGCAATCGTGCGGTACAACTCTTCCGGAATACTTTCCCCCAGTTCCATCCGCGCCAGCAGCTTCACCAGCTCGGCGTTTTCGTAGATGGGCACTTCGTAATCCCGGGCAAGCTTCAGAATGGCTTCGGCCAGTGCTTCGTCGCCTTTGGCCGTGAGGGTAGGGGCGTGGGTGCCGTCGTATTTGAGGGCGATGGCCTGGCGTGGGGTGTTGGGGTTTCTCATGCGGTTTCGTCGACCCAGCGTTGTTCGAGGCGGGTTTGTGGGCCTTGTGGCGGTGTACCGAGGTGGCAATCCAGATCGCCGACGTTCAGCCCGGAGTCCAGCAAGCGCTGGCGCAGTGCAGCCAGATTGCTTTCGATCAGGCTGGCGGTGTACGGCCGTTCAGCCCAGAGCTGGCTGGACAGGCTGCCCTTGATCAGCTGCGCTTGAATCTGCAATGGGCCCAACGGTTCCATGTCGAACGCCAGGTCCACACGCCACAGTTGCTGCTTCGGTTCGCGTTCGTCCCGGCGTTCATGGGGTTGTTCTTTCTCCGGCGCTTCTTCGCGCTGGAACTTGACCTGCAGCGGCACGATGTCCTGCAAATTGCGCATCGGGATTTCCAGCTGCCAGGTGCTGAGCAGGCGGCCATCGTCAGAGACGCCGGTCTGCTCAAGACTCGACAACTGATGGCTTTGCAGGCGCGAAACCGCCGCCGCAGCCAGACGCAGCAAATGCTCCAGATCGTTTTCACCGTCCTGGCTTTGCAGCAGCCGTTCGGGCAGCGGGAAACCGGTCGGCAACGGCTTGGCGCTGACCTGGCCGAGCATGCCGAGGGCGCTGCGCACGAAACTCGGCATGGACTGGACCAGCGTGTTGGCGGCAATGATCGCATTGAGATTGGTGTTGGCCGGCAGCCCCGGCGTCAATTGCGCAATCAGCTTGAGCAGATCGCCTTTCATGTCGGGCGCCAGTGTCGGATTTTGCCCGGTCAGCAATTTCGCTTCGAGGAATAGCCCGCTATTGGCCAGCGCCTGAGCGAGGCCTTTTGACGTACTCAGTTGCTGAACGTCCGGTAAACCGGCCAGCAGTTTTTCCACCGCGGCCCGCAGGTCGCTTGAGGTCTGATCCGACGGAGGCAGGTTTTGCAGCAGCTTGATCAAACCATCCAGCGAGCCTTGGCGGCTCTGCTGACTGACCAATTGCTGGGTGATCGCCAGTTGCTCCTGACGGTTGCTCAACGGCACGAACTTCAGCGTTTGCGTGTCCTGCACCAAGGCACTCAACAGCGTGCCGATGCGCAGCGGCGTCGGACTGTCGATGCTCAGCGTGCTGCCGCTCAACGCGGTGTTGAGCAGGCTCACCATCGAACGAAACACCGTCGGCTGGCCCGGCACCTGCGGCAGCACTTGCGAGGTCAGTACTTTGCCCTGCAACAACGTCCCGACCGGCAATTGCGCGGTGTCGATGCGAGTGAGGGTGGCGACGCTGGAAGCAATGGCCTGTTGCACCGTGATCGCCAGATTGCTCGCTGAAGGTTGGGTGATCGCCAGACTGGTGCCTTGGGGCAGCGGCTGGGTGCTGGTGGCCTGGACCGTGGTCTGGCGGCCGCTGTCGAGGGTGACTTTAAGCAACAGTTGAAAGGTCTGATCCGCCTGCTTGAGCGACAGCACTTCAGCCTTGGCGGTCTGGCCGGGGGTGATCAGGCCCTCCATCGGCGACAGCAGCTTGAGCAGATCGCCGCTCACTACCAGCGGCCGCGAAGTCGCGGGCGTGGTCTGCGGTACCGGGAGGATGTTCATTTCGCCTGTCATACGCGGTCACAACCTGAGGAAAATGCACTCTTTAGAGTAGGGTATGGCATGTATAATGCCGCCCGTCCTTCGGGGAGTGGCGAAAACATTGCATTTGTTTGACGCAGCTCTCTAGAACAGGCCGCCAATGCATCTATGCTGCATCTCTTTAGCGGCCGCTCCGCCGCCGACTTGAACCGCAAAAGGCCCGTGATCTCTTGACCAGTCCTGTCCTGCAAACCGTTGCCCTTGCTTGTGAGCGAGACCTTCGGCTGCTCTTCGAAAATCTCGAATTGAGACTGGCCAGTGGCGAAATGGTGCAAATCAGTGGCCCCAACGGCAGCGGCAAGACCAGCCTCTTGCGTCTGTTATCCGGCCTGATGCAGCCGACCGCCGGTCAAGTGCTGCTCAACGGTAAGCCGCTGAACGATCAGCGCCTTGAACTGGCGCGCAACCTGCTGTGGATCGGTCATGCCGCCGGGATCAAGGACTTGTTGACGCCGGAGGAGAACCTGATCTGGCTCTGCGCCCTGCATCAACCGGCTCCCCACGAGGCGATCTGGCAAGCGCTGGCCGATGTCGGATTGCGCGGTTTCGAGGATGTTCCCTGCCATACGTTGTCCGCCGGGCAGAAACGCCGTGTGGCATTGGCGCGCCTGTACCTCGACAGTCCGCCGCTGTGGATCCTCGACGAGCCGTTCACCGCGCTCGATAAACAAGGCGTGGCGCAACTCGAAGAACACCTGGCCGCCCACTGCGAGCGCGGCGGCATGGTGGTGCTGACCACTCACCACACGCTGAGCCGGATGCCGGCCAGCTATCGCGATATCGACCTGGGGAAGTGGGCCGTATGAGTGTTTTCGGCCTGCTGGTCGCCCGTGAGTCCCGTCTGCTGTTCCGCCGTCCGGCTGAGCTGGCCAATCCGCTGGTTTTTTTCGCGATCGTCGTTTCGCTGTTCCCGTTGGCGGTCGGTCCCGAGTCTCAATTGTTGCAAACCTTGTCTCCGGGACTGGTGTGGGTCGCGGCACTTTTATCGGTCCTGCTCTCGCTGGACGGGCTCTTCCGCAGTGATTTCGAGGACGGATCGCTGGAACAGTGGGTCCTTTCGTCGCACCCCCTGCCTCTTCTGGTTTTGGCCAAGGTACTGGCACACTGGGCCTTCTCTGGCCTGGCACTGGTTTTGCTCGCTCCACTGCTGGCATTGATGCTCGGTTTGCCAACCGCCTGTCTGCCGGTGTTGCTGCTTTCTTTATTGCTGGGTACACCGGTGCTGAGCTTGCTCGGTGCGGTGGGCGCAGCCCTGACGGTGGGATTGAAGCGAGGCGGCCTGTTGCTGGCGCTGCTGATTCTGCCGCTGTACATCCCGGTGTTGATTCTCGGCAGTGGCGCCTTGCAGGCGGCCCTGCAGGGCATGCCGGCGACCGGTTATCTCTTGTGGCTTGGTAGCCTGACCGCCCTGGCGATAACCCTGACACCGTTTGCAATAGCTGCTGGCCTGAAGATCAGCGTCGGCGAATAATGAGGTCTGGTCATTTTTTGATCAGTAAAGACCCTTTGGCTCTTCATAGCGAAGAGCAACCGTGATGGAAACAGTAATGAACTGGACCTGGTTTCATAAGCTCGGCTCGCCCAAATGGTTTTACGGCATCAGTGGCAAATTGCTGCCGTGGCTGAGCATTGCCGCAGTGCTGCTGATCGGCGTCGGTGTCGTTTGGGGCCTGGCCTTCGCGCCGCCTGACTACCAGCAAGGCAACAGCTTTCGCATCATTTATATCCACGTTCCGGCCGCCATGCTGGCGCAGTCCGTCTACGTCATGCTGGCGGTGTGCGGCATCGTCGGGCTGGTCTGGAAAATGAAACTGGCCGATGTCGCCCTGCAATGCGCGGCGCCCATCGGTGCCTGGATGACCGCCGTGGCGCTGGTCACCGGCGCGATCTGGGGCAAGCCGACGTGGGGCTCGTGGTGGGTCTGGGATGCGCGACTTACGTCCATGCTTATTCTGCTGTTCCTGTACTTCGGTCTCATTGCACTGGGCAACGCGATCAGCAATCGTGACAGTGCGGCCAAGGCCTGCGCGGTGCTGGCGATTGTCGGCGTGATCAACATCCCGATCATCAAATACTCGGTGGAGTGGTGGAACACCCTGCACCAGGGTGCGACCTTCACCCTCACCGAAAAACCGGCGATGCCCGCCGAGATGTGGCTGCCATTGTTGCTGACGGTGCTGGGTTTCTACTGTTTCTTCGGCGCGGTGCTGTTGCTGCGCATGCGCCTTGAAGTGCTCAAGCGCGAAGCCCGGGCCAGTTGGGTGAAAGCTGAAGTGCAGAACAGTCTGGAGGCCGTTCGATGAGTTTTGCTTCATTCGGCGACTTCCTCGCCATGGGCCATCATGCCCTGTATGTCTGGTCAGCCTATGGCATCTGCCTGGCGGTGCTGATCCTCAACGTGGCGGCGCCGATCCTGGCCCGCAAGCGGTATCTGCAACAAGAGGCGCGTCGTTTGCGCCGGGAGAACGGCAAGTGAATCCGCTGCGCAAAAAGCGTCTTATCATCATTCTCGCGATCCTGGTGGGTGTCGGCGCTGCCGTCGGCCTGGCCCTGAGCGCCCTGCAGCAGAACATCAATCTGTTTTACACCCCGACCCAGATCGCCAACGGCGAAGCCCCGCAAGACACGCGCATCCGCGCCGGTGGTATGGTCGAGAAGGGCTCGCTGCAACGTTCCGGCGATTCGCTGGACGTGAAATTCATCGTCACCGACTTCAACAAGTCCGTGACCATCAGCTACCGCGGCATCCTCCCGGACCTGTTCCGTGAAGGGCAAGGCATCGTGGCGCTGGGCAAACTGAACGCCGACGGCGTGGTGGTGGCCGACGAAGTGCTGGCCAAGCACGATGAAAAGTACATGCCGCCGGAAGTGACCAAGGCTTTGAAAGACAGCGGTCAATCTGCTCCAACGCCCGTGAAGGAGGGTTGATCGATGACATCCGCACTGTTTATCCCTGAACTCGGCCACCTGGCCATGATCCTGGCGCTGTGTTTCGCGCTGGTCCAGGCCATCGTGCCGTTGCTCGGCGCCTGGCGCGGTGACCGTTTGTGGATGAGCCTCGCGCAACCAGCGGCCTGGGGCCAGTTCGCCTTTTTGCTGTTCGCCTTCGGTTGCCTGACCTACGCGTTCATGGCTGATGACTTTTCCGTCGCCTACGTGGCCAGCAACTCCAACAGCGCCTTGCCGTGGTACTACAAATTCAGCGCGGTGTGGGGCGCTCACGAAGGTTCGCTGCTGCTCTGGGCCTTGATCCTCGGCGGCTGGACCTTTGCGGTGTCGGTATTCTCCCGGCAGTTGCCGCAAGTGATGCTGGCCCGGGTGCTGGCGGTGATGGGCATGATCAGCACCGGTTTCCTGCTGTTCCTGATCCTCACGTCCAACCCGTTCAAGCGCATCCTGCCGCAAGTGCCCAGCGATGGCGCCGACCTCAATCCGTTGCTGCAAGACATCGGCCTGATCGTTCACCCACCGATGCTGTACATGGGTTACGTCGGTTTCTCCGTGGCCTTCGCCTTTGCTATCGCGGCGTTGATGGGCGGTCGTCTTGATGCGGCGTGGGCGCGCTGGTCGCGTCCATGGACCATCGTTGCCTGGGCTTTCCTCGGGATCGGCATCACCCTGGGTTCGTGGTGGGCCTACTACGAACTCGGCTGGGGCGGCTGGTGGTTCTGGGACCCGGTGGAAAACGCCTCGTTCATGCCTTGGCTGGTCGGTACGGCGCTGATTCATTCGTTGGCGGTCACGGAAAAACGGGGCGTGTTCAAAAGCTGGACCGTGTTGCTTGCCATTGCCGCGTTCTCGTTGAGCTTGCTCGGTACGTTCCTGGTACGTTCCGGCGTGCTGACCTCGGTTCACGCCTTTGCCTCCGACCCGGAGCGCGGTGTGTTCATCCTGATTTTCCTGCTGTTCGTGGTCGGCGGTTCGCTGACGCTGTTCGCCCTGCGCGCCCCGGTGGTGAAAAGCCACGTCGGCTTCAACCTGTGGTCCCGGGAAACCCTGCTGCTGGGCAACAACCTGGTGCTGGTGGTGGCGGCGTCGATGATTCTGCTGGGCACCTTGTATCCGCTGATCCTTGATGCGATGACCGGCGCCAAGCTGTCCGTCGGCCCGCCATACTTCAACGCGCTGTTCATTCCGTTGATGGCGTTGCTGATGATGGTGATGGCCGTCGGCATGCTGGTGCGCTGGAAAGACACCCCGGTCAAATGGCTGATGAGCATGCTGACCCCGGTGTTGCTTGGCAGTGCCGCGTTAGCCGTGGTGGCCGGCGTCGCTTATGGCGATTTCAACTGGGCGGTGCTCGCCACGTTCATGCTCGCGGCCTGGGTGCTGTTGGCCGGTGTGCGCGACATCCTCGACAAGACCCGCCACAAAGGCCTGATCAAAGGCCTGCCGACCCTGACCCGCAGCTACTGGGGCATGCAGATCGCGCACTTGGGCATCGCCGTGTGCGCCCTTGGCGTCGTGCTGTCGAGCCAGAACAGTGCCGAACGCGATTTGCGCCTGGCGCCGGGCGAGTCCATGGACCTGGCCGGTTATCACTTCGTGTTCGAAGGCGCCAAGCACTACGAAGGCCCGAACTTCACCTCCGACAAGGGCACCGTCCGGGTGATCAAGGGCGGCAAGGAAGTCAGCGTGTTACACCCGGAAAAACGCCTGTACACCGTGCAGAACTCGGTGATGACCGAAGCCGGGATCGACGCCGGTTTCACCCGTGACATTTACGTCGCACTCGGCGAACCGCTGGGCGATGGCGCCTGGGCCGTGCGCGTGCACGTCAAGCCGTTCGTGCGCTGGATCTGGTTCGGCGGGCTGCTGACAGGTTTCGGCGGGTTGCTGGCGGCGCTGGATCGCCGTTATCGGGTCAAGGTAAAAAGCCGCGTGCGGGAAGCACTCGGTATGTCGGGAGCCACTGCATGAGACGTTGGTTAATGCTGTTGCCACTGGCGATTTTTCTGGTGGTGGCTGTTTTCCTGTATCGCGGGTTGTACCTAGACCCGGCCGAGTTGCCTTCGGCGATGATCGGCAAGCCGTTCCCGGCGTTTTCCCTGCCGACCGTGGAAGGCGACAAGACCCTGACCAAGGCCGACATTCTCGGTAAACCGGCGCTGGTCAACGTCTGGGCCACCTGGTGCATCGCCTGCAAGGTCGAGCATCCGGTATTGAACAAGCTGGCCCAGCAGGGCGTAACGATTTATGGCATCAACTACAAGGACGTCAACGCCGACGCTAAGAAGTGGCTGGTGGAATTCCACAATCCGTACCAGTTGGGGATCAGTGACGCGGACGGCTCGCTGGGCCTGAACCTCGGTGTCTACGGCGCCCCGGAAACCTTTTTCATCGACGCCAAAGGCATCATCCGCGACAAGTTCGTCGGGGTGATCGACGAACAGGTCTGGCGCGAAAAACTGGCGGCCCGGTATCAGGCGCTGGTCGATGAGGCCAAGCCATGAAGCGCTGGATAGCCGCCCTTGTATTGGGTTTGAGCATGGCCGGTGTTGCCCACGCCGCCATCGACACCTACGAGTTCGCCAAAGAAGGCGATCGCGAGCGTTTTCGCGAGCTGACCAAAGAGCTGCGTTGCCCCAAGTGCCAGAACCAGGACATCGCCGATTCCAACGCACCGATCGCCGCCGACCTGCGCAAAGAGATTTTCCGCATGTTGGGCGAGGGCAAGGACAATCAGCAGATCATCGACTTCATGGTTGATCGCTACGGTGATTTCGTCCGCTACAAACCCGCTCTGAACGCCAAGACAGCTCTGCTCTGGTTCGGCCCCGCCGGCCTGTTGCTGGGCGGTTTTGTGATCATCGCCGTGATCGTCCGCCGTCGTCGCGTGCAGCGCGCTGACACCAAGGATGAGCTCTCTGCCGAGGAGCGTGAGCGCCTCGACCACCTGTTGGATAAAACCAAGAATGATTGATTTCTGGCTCGCTGCAGGTCTGCTGCTTCTGGTTGCCCTGAGTTTTCTGCTGATCCCCGTTTTGCGTGGCCGTCGTGCACAGCTTGAAGAGGATCGTACTGCCCTGAACGTTGCGCTGTATCAGGAGCGCGTGGCTGAGTTGCAAACCGAGCAGGAGGAGGGCGTGCTCAACGCGGCGCAACTGGAAACCGGTCGCGCCGAAGCTGCCCGTGAGTTGCTCGCCGACACCGAAGGCGTCGAGGCACCGCGCGTGGCGCGCCTGGGCAAACCGTTGCCCTTGCTGGCGGCGATTCTGGTGCCGGTCCTGGGGCTTGGCTTGTACCTGCATTACGGTGCCAGCGACAAGGTTGAACTGACTCGCGAATTCGCCCAGGCGCCGCAGTCGATGGAAGAGATGACCCAGCGTCTGGAGCGCGCGGTCGCGGCACAGCCGGATTCGGCTGAAGGCTTGTACTTCCTCGGTCGCACCTACATGGCTCAGGACCGTCCGGGAGACGCGGCGAAGATCTTCGAGCGCACGGTGAACCTGGCCGGTCGTCAGCCGGAACTGCTCGGCCAATGGGCCCAGGCCCAGTACTTCGCCGATGGCAAAAAGTGGTCGGACAAGATTCAGGCGTTGACTGACGAAGCACTGAAAGCCGATCCGAAAGAAGTCACCAGCCTTGGCCTGCTGGGCATCGCGGCGTTTGAAAGCCAGCGGTATCAGGACGCCATCGACTACTGGAATCGCCTGTTGGCGCAACTGCCGCCGGAGGACAGTTCCCGTGCCGCGCTGCAAGGCGGGATCACGCGAGCCACCGAGAAACTCGAAGCCAGCGGCGGCAAAGTCGCCCAGGCACCAGTGGCCAAAGCGGCAGCGAAGCTTAAGGTCACCGTCGATCTGGCACCTGAGCTCAAAGCCAAGGTCCAGCCCGGCGACAGCGTGTTCATCTTCGCCCGCGCTACCTCAGGTCCACCGGCCCCGTTGGCCGCCAAACGCCTGACCGTGGCCGATCTGCCGGCCACCGTCGAACTGGGCGATGCCGACGCAATGATGCCGCAGTTGAAACTGTCGAACTTCCCTGAAGTCCAACTGGTTGCGCGCGTCTCCCGCGCCGGCCAACCGACTGCCGGCGAATGGATCGGTCGCAGCCAGCCCCTGGCCAGCAGCACCACCGCAGCGCAAAAACTGACCATCGACAGCCCGGATAAATGACAGGAAACGCCACTATGACCACCATCGCTCGTATCACCCTGCTCAGTATGGTTTTGGGGTTAAGCGCTTGTGTGGTCCAACCGCAGCCGCCTGAACGGCTGCCTCCGATCCCGCCGTCGCAGCCGCGTCCGACGCCGTCCCCCACACCGACACCGAGCAAGCCGAGCATTCCGGCCAAGCCCGCCAAACCTTTGCCACGCACCTCCGCCAGCTTCGCGCCGCCACCGGGTGGCAACAGCCATTGGGATGCCAAGCTTGGCGTGTACGTGCTTGATGACCAGCCCAACACCTTCTACCGCCAGCGCACCTACTACCGCTGGAACAACGGCTGGAGCCGGTCGATCAGCCCGGACGGGCCATGGGAAGAGACCAATATCCATGGTGTGCCGGGTGGGTTGGGGCGGCAATTCGGGGAATAAACAGAAACGGCGATCTTCGGATCGCCGTTTTGCTGTCTGGGGTTGCAAGGATCCCCGGTGATTCAGGTCTCCTTGGCCATCAACCCCTGCACAAACTCCACAAACGCCCGAGCCTTCGCGCTGGCCATTCTGCCGGTGGGAAATACCGCCCACAGGTCCTGATTCGGCAGGGCCCACTCCTTCATCACTTCCCTGACCGCACCGTTGGCCAGTTCCGGCGCAAACATCCATTCCGACGCCAGGGTCAGCCCTTGATGGGCGAGCACGGCTGCACGCAGGCCTTCGGCGGCGTTGACGCGGATTCGCCCGCTGATGATGACCGACTGCTCATCTGTTCCGTTGCAGAACTGCCAGTTGCCACCGCCACCCAAGGTGTAGGCGATTGCCTGGTGGTTGCTCAGGTCGGTCGGGCAAGTGGGCTCACCGTGTTTTTCGAAATAGGCGGGGGTGCCCAGCACGACGCGCCGGCATTCGGCAATTTTACGAGCGGTGAGGCCGGAGTCGCTCAGGGTGCCCATGCGCAGGGCGATGTCGATGCCTTCCTCGACCAGATTGACGTTGCGGTCATCGAGCATCAGGTCGATGTTCAGGTCCGGGTTCTGATCGAGAAACGGTCCGAGGTGCGGAACGATGTGCAGTCGGCCGAAGGTCACGGCAGCACAGATCCGCAGGTTGCCGGTCAGACCGCTGGCGGCGCCGCGTGCTGCGTTGTCGGCCTCATTGGCTTCTTCGATGGCGCGCTTGGCGCGTTCGAAAAAGGCCAGCCCGGCTTCGGTGGGCGTCAGGCCGCGAGTCGAGCGCAACAGCAGTCGAACCGCGAGACGCGACTCCAGTTGCGCAATGGTTTTCGACACGGCGGGCTGGCCGATATTCAGGCGCCGGGCGGCGGCGGAAAACGAGCCGGTTTCCACCACGTAGACGAAGGTTTCCATTGCGCCGAGGCGGTCCATCTCAAGTCCTTTTTGCGATTCTAAACACTGTCGAGACCCCAGTGGGGCGAGTCAGAACGCGGCTTTACCTATGGAGGAGCCGCCGTCGACAAACAAAGTCTGCCCGGTGATAAACCCGCTTTGCTCGGACAACAAAAACGCAATGGCCGCCGCGATCTCTTGTGGCTGCCCCAGTCGTCCCATCGGCACACCCGCCAGATACCGAGCTTCACCTTCGCTGCCCGGCGGGTTGTTGGCGCGAAATAGCTCGGTCTCGGTCGGCCCCGGCGCCACGGCATTTACGGTCACGCCGGTTTGCGCCAGTTCCAGCGCCCAGGAGCGGGTGAAGCTGATCAACGCTGCCTTGGCCGCCGCGTAGGCCGTGCGCTGGGTGATGCCGAGTACAGTCAGACTGGAAATATTGACCACTCGACCCCAGCCCTTGGCGCGCATATTTGGCAGCAACGCCTGAGTGGCCTGCAACGCCGAATGCAGGTTGACCCGCATCACGTCATCAAAGGTGTCGAGGTCGATTTCGCCCAACACTTGGGGGCGGACCAGGCCGACGTTGTTGACCAGCCCATCAAATTCATACGTCCTGGACAGATCCGCCAGCACTTCCTGGGTCAGCGCCCTGTCGCTCAAATCCAACGGAAACAGAATGCCGGGGAACGACAGGTCCGGGGTCCGGGCAATCCCGACCACCCGATGCCCCGCACGGTCCAGATGTTCGGCCACTGCCCGACCGATGCCTTTGCTGGCACCGGTAATGAGAAAGGTACGTCGAGTCATTGCACACTCCTTGAAAGCACAGGCCGCCGGGGCGGGCGGCCGTTGAACGGGTCAGCCGCGAATCGCATCCAGCATCGCTTCAGGCTTTGGACGCTGAGTGTAATCCGGGTTGGCCTTGGCGGTAACGAATCAGGTGAGATCCATCCTGACCGCAGGGGCGAAATGCGCTCAGGTGAAGTTATAGGATTCGTGCTTGGGGGAATGAGGATCGAGTGGGTATTCAAACACCGGATATCCCGGGTGCTGTGACTGCCGCGGATACGTTCGAGGAGGCATACAACCCAGCTGTCGAAATCGTGCAGATACTTCTGCAACAAATGGAAGCACAGGGGCTGGATCTTCCGGTGCCGACATCGGTGAACAAGATTTGAAGCGCGGAACATCAGTCGCACATCAGTCACGAGCAAGCCAGATTCCTGTGGGCGCGTGGCTTGCCCGCGATGCTTTTTGACCTTATGCAGCCGCCAACGCAGCCTTCGGCGAAACACTCAAAAACCGCAACAACGCTACCAGCGGAAACGCGCTGCCCACGATCACGATCCACAGCCAGCCGCCATGCTCATACACTGCGCTGGCCACCGATGAACCGAACGCGCCGCCGATGAAGATGCTGGTCATGTACAACGCATTCAAGCGGCTGCGGCTTTTGGCGTCGAGGGCGTAGACCGCGCGTTGGCCGAGAACCATGTTCATCTGCACGCAGAAGTCGAGGACCACGCCCGTGACCGCGAGACCGATGACGCTGTAGACCGGATGGATGAACGCTGGCAGGAAGCTCAGGCTGGCGAACAGCAGGGCCAGCAAGGAGGCGATGCGGGTGTGGCCGGCATCGGCCAGTCGACCGGCAATCGGCGCGGCGATCGCACCGATGGCACCGACCAGGGCGAAGATCGCGATCTGGGTTTGCGACAGGCCGTGATTGCGCGCCAGCTCCAGCGGCACGGCGGTCCAGAACAGGCTGAACGTGGCGAACATGCAACCCTGGTAGAACGCGCGCTGACGCAACACCGGTTGCTGGCGCAGCAGCGTCCATAGCGAACCGAGCAACTGGCCATAAGAGGCGCTGTGATCCGGCTGACGCTTGGGAATGGTCAACGCCAGCACGATGCTGATCGCCGCCATCAACGCCGCCGCGATCACAAACATCGCGCGCCAGCCGAAGTGGTCCGCCACGACGCTGGACACCGGCCGCGCCAACAGAATCCCCAGCAGCAAACCGCCCATGATCCCGCCGACGACCCGACCGCGTGACTCTTCCGGCGCGAGGTGCGCCGCCAGCGGAATCAGGATCTGCACCGACACCGAACTGAAACCCACCAGCAACGAGATCAGCAAAAACACGTTCGGCTGATCGGTAAACGCCGCGCCCAACAGGCTGGCAATCGCCACCACGGTGGTGATGATCATCAGTCGACGGTTTTCCAGCAGATCGCCCAGCGGCACCAGGAAGAACAAGCCAAGTGCGTAACCAATCTGGGTCAGCGAAACAATCAGGCTGGCCATGGTGCTGGTCAGACCGATGTCCGGCGCGATCAGGCCGATGATCGGCTGGGCGTAGTAGATGTTGGCCACAATCGCGCCGCAGCAGAAGGCGAACAGCAGCACCATGCCTTTGGTCATTGTCGCGGTGCCGTGGGGCACCTGGGTCGCTGGGTTCATAACGTGTCTCGCTGAACAGAAGGGAATGCGCGCAGGCTAAAGAGGTATCGGATTCGGCAGAAGAGGGATTGGAGTGATAGCAATCATTCCTTTGCGGAATGAGTGACGGACAGGAGTGCTGTCCATCGATAAACCTTGCGTCAAAATATCGAGCTCCGATGATACATTCACTTACATCCTGTTCGATAGCGTGCTTATGTTCTCCTTCACGATTCATAACCGGAAGGCACTTCCATGAATGCGATGTTTCGTCACCTTGTACGCGGTGCTTCAGTGGTTACCTTGGTCGGCCTGGTCACGGCAGGTCTGGCCCAGGCCGCCGACGCGCCGGGCCTGCGCATTGGCGTGCGCGGCGAGATCACCGGGGTCAGCCCCGACGTCTTGAAAGTCCACGTCAACACTGGCGAAAACGTGGTTATCAACCTGACCAACGACACCAAAGTCCGCGCCGTTACCCTGGCCAATATCGAAGACATCAAACCCGGCAGCTACGTTGGATCGGCGGCCATTCCGCAAGACGATGGCACCTTGAAGGCGCTGGAAGTCCACGTCTTTCCACCGGAACTGGCGGGCAGCGGCGACGGGCATCGGCCGTTCGATCTGGTCAAGGGCAGCAGCATGACCAATGGCAGCGTGGGCGATCTGGTGGTCAGCAATGGCCGGATGTTGACCGTCAACTACAAGGGCGGGCAGCAGAAGATCCTGGTGCCGGAGGATGTGCCGATCGTGAATTTGATGCCGGGGGACAGGAGTTTGCTGAAGGTGGGGGTGAAGATCGTGACATTCGTCACCCAAAGTGCAGACGGGACACTGACTGCGCAATCGATCTCGGCGGGCAAGGATGGCGTTACCCCACCGATGTGAAGGCAGGGCAAAAACCCTGTAGGAGTGAGCCTGCTCGCGATAGCGGAATGTCAATTGATATCAATGTTGAATGACACTTCGCTATCGCGAGCAGGCTCACTCCTACAGGGGATCTTCAGTGAACTTGGGTTTTTGTGTTCGACCACGAGAAAGGCGACCTTCTCAGGTCGCCTTTCTCGTTGGGCTCAGGAATTACTGGCCGCTGTAGATCTGATCAAAGACCCCGCCATCATTGAAGTGGGTCTTCTGTACGGTGCGCCAGTCACCAAAGGTCTTCTCCACCGACAGGAAGTCCACTTTCGGGAAGCGATCGGTGTACTTGGCCAGCACCGCCGGGTCACGCGGACGCAGGTAGTTGGCCGCCGCAATTTCCTGGCCTTCCGGCGACCACAGGTACTTCAGGTATTCCTCGGCCGCGGCGCGGGTGCCTTTTTTGTCGACGGTTTTGTCGACCACCGACACCGGCGGCTCGGCTTCAGCGGAGACGCTTGGGTAGATCACTTCAAACTGGTCACGACCAAACTCACGGGCGATCATTTCCGCTTCGTTTTCGAAGGTCACCAGCACGTCACCGAGCTGGTTGGTCATGAACGTGGTCGTCGCGGCACGGCCACCGGTATCGAGCACCGGCGCTTGCTTGAACAGCTTGCCGACGAAATCCTTGGCCTTGTTCTCGTCACCGCCGTTTTTCAGCACATACCCCCAGGCAGACAGGTAGGTGTAGCGACCGTTACCCGAGGTCTTCGGGTTCGGTACGATCACTTGCACGCCGTCCTTGAGCAGGTCGGGCCAGTCTTTCAGGGCTTTCGGGTTGCCTTTGCGGACGATGAACACGGTGGCCGAGGTGAACGGTGCGCTGTTGTTCGGCAGGCGGGTGACCCAGTTGTCCGGGATCAGTTTGCCGTTGTCCGCCAGGGCGTTGATGTCGGTGGCCATGTTCATGGTGATGACGTCAGCCGGCAGGCCATCGATCACCGAACGCGCCTGTTTGCTGGAGCCGCCGAAGGACATCTGCAGGGTGATGTTCTCGTTGTGCTCGGCTTGCCAGTGTTTCTGGAACGCAGTGTTGTAGTCCTTGTAGAAATCGCGCATCACGTCGTAGGAAACGTTGAGCAGGGTCGGTGCGGCCTGAGCCACGCTGGTCAATGCCAGGCCAGCGGCCAGAAGTGAGGCGCCAAAGAGTTTTTTCACTGCGCAGTCCTTGTTCTGATTTAAAAGTGAGGCAATTTGCCAGCGACTATAGCCGGGCTCGCATAGACCCTTAAAGATTAAAAAGCTCTTTGCTTATTCCCGTTTCTTAAACAGAGCGTTGCCGCACCGTGAGCAGAATGCCGCACCGTGTTCGTGACTGGTTTTCTTGCACACCGGGCAGTCGTGTTGCAGCTGTTCACCACGCATGGCATTGGCCAGTTCGGCGGTGAAAATACCGGTCGGCACGGCGATGATCGAGTAACCGGTGATCATTACCAGCGACGAAATCACCTGGCCCAGTGGCGTCTTGGGCACGATGTCGCCGAAGCCCACCGTGGTCAGCGTGACGATCGCCCAGTAGATGCCTTTGGGAATGCTGGTGAAGCCGTGTTCCGGGCCTTCGATCACGTACATCAACGTGCCGAATACCGTCACCAGCGTGCAGACGCTGACCAGAAACACCACGATCTTCTGTTTGCTGCCGCGCAGCGCCGACATCAAATAGTTGGCTTGCTTGAGGTAGGGGCTGAGCTTGAGCACGCGGAAAATCCGCAGCATCCGGATGATCCGGATGATCAGCAGGTACTGCGCATCGGCGTAATACAGCGCCAGGATGCCGGGCACGATCGCCAGCAGATCCACCAGCCCATAAAAGCTGAACGCGTAGCGCAACGGCTTGGGTGAGCAATACAGGCGCAAGCCATATTCGATGGCGAAGATGACGGTGAAGCCCCACTCGATGTACGCCAGCACGTCGGCGTAGTTCTTGTGGACCGTGTCGATGCTGTCGAGCATCACGATCACGATGCTGGCGAGGATAATCAACAGCAGGATGCCGTCGAAGCGCCGCCCCGCCTTGGTGTCGCTTTGGAAAACCATGACGTAAAGCTCTTCACGCCAGTTTTTGCTGCTGTCCATGGATACCGCCTGAACCAATGATCAGCGAAGCCTAGGTTGATTCTCCTCAATAGCGCAAGGCGCACGGGTGACAGCGGTGATGCCGAGCAGTTGAACAACCGTGCGGACCAGCCAGCAGGCGAGGATGAACGGCGCGGTCAGCGTCGGCAGGCCGATGGCGGAAAACACCGGCGTCAGCAACAACGCTGATGCGATGCCGGCCAGCGGCAACCACGGCTGCTGGCGCAGCGAGCTCAAGGCGAGGGCGGTGAGGACGGCGTTATAGCCACCGAGGCCGATCAATGCGCTGTAAGCGTCGTGATGCAGCAGGCTCCAGCCCATGCCCGCGACAGACGCCAACAACGCCCAGCAAAAGGCGCGACGATCAGCGATCAGCAAACCCACGGCAATCATGGCCCCGGCCAGCGGATGACCGAGGAACATCACCTGGCCGAAGCCTTTGAGCGGTGCGGCGAGCATGTTCAGCGTGTTGATTTCGATCAGATGCGCTTTTGTCGAGGGAGTGGCGAAGCACAGAAGCACCCAGCCCAACCCAACGAAGGGCGCCGTATAGGCAGGCAGGTAATGGCTGACCCGGACGCGTTTGAGCCATTGCTGAGTCAGCATCGCACTCAGTCCGCCCGCAGCAATGATCAGCGGCGGCAACAGTGCTGACCAAGGGAAATACAGGCTCAGCAAAAGACCGAGCAAGACACCGTTGTAACTGAACAGCCCGGCCTGACGATCGGCCTTGGCGTAACCGCGTCGTTGCGCGGTGAGCAACCCGGCGACGCCGCCCAGCAGCGCACCGCCGAGCAGGGTAGGTGCGGTGAAAAGAATCGCCAACAGGCACAGCAGACCAAACAGCGGATGGCGCTGGAGGAAGATCTGGCTGAAGCCATTGAGCAGGGCAGTCGCCCAATCGGGGCAGTGGGTGTTGAAGTGGTTGGCAGGCATTTTTTTGTGAGTCAGGAGGAGCGAGTAATCGTTCTTCGCGGGCAAGCCTCGCTCCTACAGGGTTTGCATCGTGCCAAATATCGGGATCACGCAAATCCTGTAGGAGCGAGGCTTGCCCGCGAAAAGGCCGGTAAGGACGCTAAATCAAGGTCTCGATACGCAACGAGTTAGTCGACCCCGGTTGCCCAAACGGCACACCCGCCGTGATCAACAAGGTATCCCCGCGTTGCGCCATGCCTTGGGCCTGCGCGATCTCCAGCGCCGTCGAACACACTTCATCCACTTGCCGCAGCCTGTCATTGACCACCGAGTGCACCCCCCACGCCACCGTCAAGCGGCGCGCCGTTTGCAGGTTCGGCGTCAGGTTCAGGATCGGCACCGTCGGCCGTTCCCGCGCCGCACGCAGGCTCGACGTCCCGGACTCGCTGTAGTTCACCAGCACCGCCACCGGCAGCACGTTACTGATGCGACGAATCGCACAGCTGATCGCATCGGAAACCGTCGCCTCGGCCTTCGGCCGGCTCACGTCCAGTTGCGCCTGATAATCCGGGCCGTTTTCCACTTGGCGAATGATCTTGCTCATCATTTGCACGGCTTCCAGCGGGTACTCGCCCGAGGCGGTTTCCGCCGACAGCATCACCGCATCGGCCCCTTCAGCCACGGCGTTGGCCACATCCGTGACTTCGGCGCGGGTCGGGGCGGGGGAGAAGCGCATCGATTCAAGCATCTGCGTCGCCACCACCACCGGTTTGCCGAGTTCGCGGCAGAGGCTGATGATGTTTTTCTGAATCTGCGGCACGCTTTCCGCCGGCACTTCCACGCCCAGGTCACCGCGAGCGACCATGATCGCATCGCTCAACTCGGCGATTTCCCGCAGCTGAGTCACCGCCGATGGCTTCTCGATCTTGGCCATCAAGAACGCCTTGTCGCCGATCAGTTCGCGGGCTTCGCGGATGTCTTCAGGACGCTGCACGAACGACAGCGCAACCCAGTCCACACCCAGCTCCAGACCGAAGCTCAAGTCGCGGCGATCCTTGGCGGTCAGCGGGCTCAGTTCCAGCACCGCTTGGGGCACATTCACGCCTTTGCGGTCCGAGAGTTCGCCGCCGTTGAGCACCGTGGTGTCAATGGCGTCGGCGTACTTGGTGACCACGCGCAGACGCAGCTTGCCGTCGTCCAGCAGCAGGTCCATGCCGGGCTCGAGTGCGGCGATGATTTCCGGATGCGGCAGGTTGACCCGGCGCTGATCGCCCGGCGTCGGGTCGAGGTCCAGGCGCAGGGCCTGGCCGCGATGCAGTTGCACCTTGCCCTCGGCGAATTTGCCGACCCGCAGCTTCGGGCCTTGCAGGTCCATCAGAATGCCCAAGGGGTAATTGAGCTGGCGCTCGACTTCACGAATCCACTGATAGCGCTGCGCGTGGTCAGCGTGATCGCCGTGGCTGAAGTTCAGGCGAAAGATGTTGACCCCGGCCTGCACCAGCTCACGGATGTCATCGATCCCGTCGGTGGCTGGGCCAAGGGTGGCGAGGATTTTGACCTTTTTATCAGGCGTCATTGTTAGGGCTCTCGAGGATCAGGATGGCGCGGAAGTCGTTGACGTTGGTGCGGGTCGGCTCGGTGACGATCAATGCGTCCAGCGCCTCGAAATAGCCGTAGCCATTGTTGTTGTCCAACTCGTCGCTGGCGCTCAGGCCGAGGGCGGCGGCGCGGGCGTAGCTGTCCGGGGTCATGATCGCGCCGGCGTTGTCTTCGGAACCGTCGATGCCGTCGGTGTCACCGGCCAGGGCGTAGACACCGGGCAGGCCTTTGAGGCTGTCGGTCAGGCTCAGCAGGAATTCGGCGTTGCGCCCGCCACGGCCATTGCCGCGCACGGTGACGGTGGTTTCGCCGCCCGACAAAATCACGCAGGGCGCCGCCAATGGTTGGCCATGCAAGACCACTTGCCGGGCGATGCCAGCGTGAACCTTGGCCACTTCGCGGGATTCGCCTTCCAGGTCGCCGAGGATTAGCGGGCTGAAACCGGCCTGGCGCGCTTTCACGGCCGCCGCTTCAAGCGATTGCTGGGGGCGGGCGATCAACTGGAAGTGACTGCGCGCCAGGCTCGGATCGCCGGGCTTGACCGTCTCCGATTCCGGGCTCTGCAGCCAGGTTCTGACCGAGGCAGGGACGTCGATGCCGTAGCGTTTGAGGATCGCCAGGGCTTCGGCCGAAGTGCTCGGGTCGGCCACGGTGGGGCCGGACGCGATGACGGTGGCGAGGTCGCCCGGCACATCGGAAATCGCGTAGGTATAAACAGTGGCCGGCCAGCAGGCCTTGCCGAGGCGGCCGCCCTTGATCGCCGAGAGGTGCTTGCGCACGCAATTCATCTCGCCGATGGTCGCGCCGGATTTGAGCAGCGCTTTGTTGATCGACTGCTTGTCGGCGAGGGTGATGCCGGCGGCCGGCAAGGCCAGCAGGGCAGAACCGCCGCCCGAGAGCAGAAAGATCACGCGGTCGTCTTCGCTCAGGTTACTGACCAGTTCAAACACGCGCTTGGCGACCGCTTGACCGGCTGCGTCCGGCACCGGGTGAGCCGCTTCGACGACTTCGATTTTTTCGCATGGGGCGCCGTGGCCGTAACGGGTGACCACCAGACCGCTGACTTCACCCTGCCAGCAACGCTCGACCACCTGCGCCATGGCGGCCGCGGCTTTGCCGGCGCCAATGACAATCACCCGACCGCTGCGATCTGTGGGCAAATGGGCTTCGAGGACTTGCTGCGGATGGGCGGCGTCGATGGCTGTGGCGAACAGCTCGCGCAGGAATTGTTGCGGATCGACCGACATGGCGGGCTCCCGGAATTCTTGTTATTTGAAGGTGCAACTCAGATCCCTGTGGGGGCTAGCCTGCTAGCGAATGCGGTGTGTCAGCCAACATAGATGTTGAATGTGAAACCGCTTTCGCGAGCAGGCTCGCTCCCACAGGGTTTTGGGCAGGGCTTACTTATCGCGAATCGAGAAGTTCGCCATGTGTTCCAGGCCCTTGATCAGCGCCGAGTGGTCCCAGTTGCTGCCGCCGATGGCTGCGCAGGTGCTGAACACTTGCTGGGCGTTGGCGGTGTTCGGCAGGTTGATGTTCAGCTCTTTGGCACCTTGCAGAGCCAGGTTCAGGTCCTTCTGGTGCAGGCTGATGCGGAAGCCCGGGTCGAAGGTGCCTTTGATCATGCGCTCGCCGTGCACTTCGAGGATCTTCGAGGAGGCGAAACCACCCATCAGCGCTTCACGGACCTTGGCGGGATCGGCATCGTTTTTCGCGGCGAACAGCAGTGCTTCGGCCACGGCCTGAATGTTCAGCGCGACGATGATCTGGTTCGCCACTTTCGCGGTCTGACCGTCGCCGTTACCACCGACCAGGGTGATGTTCTTGCCCATGGCCTGGAACAGCGGCAGCGCGCGTTCGAAGGCATCGGCATCACCGCCGACCATGATGCTCAGGGTCGCGGCCTTGGCGCCGACTTCACCGCCGGACACTGGCGCATCGAGGTATTGAGCGCCTTTTTCGTTGACCTTGGCCGCGAAGGCCTTGGTAGCCGTCGGCGAAATCGAGCTCATATCGATAACGATTTTGCCTTTGCCCACGCCGGCCGCAACGCCATCGGCGCGGAACAGCACGTCGTCGACCTGCGGGGTATCCGGCACCATGATGATGATGACTTCAGCTTCCTGGGCGACTTCTTTCGGGTTCGCCAGGGCGACGGCGCCACCGGCAATCAGGTCGGCCGGGGCGGCGTCGTGGTGCGCCGACAGGAACAGGCTGTGACCGGCTTTCTGCAGGTTCAACGCCATTGGGTGGCCCATGATGCCGGTGCCGATAAATCCGATTTTAGCCATGAGAAATTCCTCTTGTTTTTATTGCTCTGTTCGCAAAATTCTTGGGTGTCGGCGAGGACGCCTTCGCGGGCGAGCCTCGCTCCTACGGGTACGTGTCTGTCGCCCTGTTGCGTATCAACCTGATCCTGTAGGAACGAGGCTTGCCCGCGAAGAACGATGACGCGGTATCAGATCGCGTTGTGGGTTTTCAGCCAGCCCAGGCCCGCTTCAGTGGTGGTCAGCGGTTTGTATTCACAACCAACCCAACCCTGATAACCGATGCGGTCCAAGTGTTCGAACAGGAAGCGGTAGTTGATTTCACCGGTGCCCGGTTCGTTGCGCCCCGGGTTGTCGGCCAACTGGATGTGGTTGATCTCGCCCAGGTGCGCAGCCATGGTGCGGGCCAGGTCGCCCTCCATGATTTGCATGTGATAGATGTCGTATTGCAGGAACAGATTGGCGCTGCCGACCTGTTCGCGAATCGACAGGGCTTGCGCCGTGTTGTTCAGGTAGAAACCCGGGATGTCGCGGGTGTTGATCGCTTCCATCACCAGTTTGATGCCCGCCGCTTGCAGCTTGTCGGCGGCGTACTTGAGGTTGGCGACGAAGGTTTTTTCCACGGTGGCATCGTCGACACCTTGTGGACGAATACCCGCCAGGCAGTTGACCTGGGTGTTGCCCAACACTTTCGCGTAAGCGATTGCCAGATCGACACCGGCGCGGAACTCTTCAACCCGGTCTGGCAGGCACGCGATACCGCGTTCGCCCTTTGCCCAGTCACCGGCCGGCAGGTTGAACAGCACTTGGGTCAGGCCGTTGGCGTCGAGCTTGGCCTTGATCTCGGCAGAGCTGAAGTCGTAGGGGAACAGGTACTCGACACCACTGAAGCCGGCCTTGGCGGCCGCTTCGAAACGGGCAAGAAAATCCTGCTCAGTGAACAGCATGGACAGGTTGGCTGCGAAACGCGGCATGGTGGTCTCCCGTAAATTTGTGCAGTCCCCTGTGGGTGCGAGCCTGTGTGGCGAGGGAGCTTGCTCCCGCTCGGCTGCGAAGCAGTCGCAAAGCTTTTGGGGCCGCTTCGCGACCCAGCGGGAGCAAGCTCCCTCGCCACACAGGCGCGCTCCCACAGTGGGAACGATCAGCAGTTAATCGAGCAGCGAAATCGCCGTTGGCGCATCGTTGCCGACCAGCGCCAGGTCTTCGAATTCATTGACGGCGTTGATCTCGGTGCCCATGGAAATGTTGGTCACGCGCTCCAGAATAATCTCGACGATCACCGGCACCTTGAACTCTTCGATCAGCTCTTGAGCCTTGCGCAGGGCAGGCTGGATCTGACCCGGTTCGAACACCCGCAGCGCCTTGCAACCGAGGCCCTCGGCCACCGCGACGTGGTCGACACCGTAACCATTGAGTTCCGGGGCGTTCAGGTTATCGAAGGACAGCTGTACGCAGTAGTCCATGTCGAAACCGCGCTGGGCCTGACGAATCAACCCCAGGTACGAATTGTTGACCACAACGTGGATGTACGGCAGCTTGAACTGCGCGCCCACCGCCAATTCCTCGATCATGAACTGGAAATCATAGTCGCCCGACAGCGCCACGACCTTGCGGGTCGGATCGGCCTTGACCACGCCCAGTGCTGCCGGAATGGTCCAGCCCAACGGGCCGGCCTGGCCGCAGTTGATCCAGTGACGAGGCTTGTAGACGTGCAGGAACTGCGCGCCGGCAATCTGCGACAGGCCGATGGTGCTGACGTAACAGGTGTCTTTGCCGAACACCTGGTTCATCTCTTCGTAAACCCGTTGCGGCTTGACCGGCACGTTGTCGAAGTGAGTCTTGCGCTGCAGGCTGGCTTTGCGCTGCTGGCAGTCTTGCAGCCAGGCGCTGCGGTTTTTCAGCTTGCCGGCGGCTTGCCATTCGCGAGCGACTTCGATGAACACGGTCAACGCGGCCGCGGCGTCGGAGACGATGCCCAGGTCCGGGTTGAACACGCGGCCGATTTGCGTCGGCTCGATGTCGACGTGAATGAACTTGCGGCCTTCGGTGTACACATCGATCGAACCGGTGTGGCGGTTGGCCCAACGGTTACCGACGCCCAACACCACGTCGGACTTGAGCAGGGTGGCGTTGCCGTAACGGTGCGACGTCTGCAAGCCGACCATGCCGACCATCAGCGGGTGATCGTCCGGGATGGTGCCCCAGCCCATCAGGGTCGGGATCACCGGGATACCGGTCAGCTCGGCGAATTCCACCAGCAACTCGCTGGCATCGGCATTGATGATGCCGCCACCGGCCACCAGCAATGGACGCTCGGCCTGATCGAGCATGGCCAGGGCCTTCTCGATTTGCACACGGTTAGCGGTTGGCTTGGCCAACGGCAGTGGTTGGTAGGCATCGATGTCGAATTCGATTTCAGCCATCTGCACGTCGAACGGCAAGTCGATCAGCACCGGGCCTGGACGGCCGGAGCGCATTTCATAGAAGGCTTTCTGAAACGCGTAAGGCACCTGGCCCGGTTCCATGACGGTGGTTGCCCACTTGGTCACTGGTTTGACGATCGCGGTGATGTCGACAGCCTGGAAGTCTTCCTTGTGCATACGGGCGCGGGGGGCCTGGCCGGTAATGCAAAGAATCGGGATCGAGTCGGCCGAGGCGCTGTAGAGCCCGGTGACCATGTCGGTGCCGGCCGGGCCGGAGGTGCCGATGCACACGCCGATGTTGCCGGCCTTGGTGCGGGTGTAGCCCTCGGCCATGTGCGAGGCACCTTCAACGTGGCGCGCGAGGACGTGATCGATGCCACCAACCTTCTGCAAGGCGGAGTACAGCGGGTTGATCGCGGCGCCCGGGATGCCAAAAGCGGTATCAACCCCTTCACGGCGCATCACCAGAACGGCGGCTTCGATTGCTCTCATTTTGCTCATGGTTTTGTGCCTCTTACGTTTTGTAATTGTATACAAGTGGCTTTGCGCAGAGTGTATTCACGGTGGACGGCGCAGGTCAATCCATTTTCTCAAGCGACTGTTTCATTCGTCGGAAGCCCGTTCTGCTGTGGCTTTTCGTCGCATGTGGCGCTTTTCGATAATTATTGTATACAAAATAATAACTCATTGTGTTCTATTTGTTGCATTGGACTGCGACGCAAGCGCGCAGTCCACTGGCTTTCCCTATAACAAAATGAGGACGGCACCATGAGCGCTTTAACCTTGAAAGTTGCAGTCAACCTGATCGATCAGGCCATCACCGCTGGGCGTACTATCTCCGCGGCTCCACTGACCGTCGCGGTGCTGGATGCCGGCGGGCACTTGATTACCTTGCAGCGCGAAGACGGCGCCAGCCTGCTGCGCCCGCAAGTCGCCATCGGCAAAGCCTGGGGCGCCATCGCCCTTGGCAAAGGCTCACGCCTGCTGGCGCTGGACGCCCAACAACGACCGGCGTTCTTCGCCGCGCTGAACAGCCTGGGGCAAGGCAGCGTCGTGCCGGCACCGGGCGGCGTGTTGATTCGGGATCAGGACGGGAATGTGCTGGGGGCGGTGGGGGTCAGCGGGGATCTGTCGGACGTTGACGAGCAGTGCGCGATCAGTGCGATTGAGGCGGTGGGGTTGAGGGCGGATGCGGGGGTTACTGCTTGATTTGGGGTGACTGATTAATCGCTATCGCGAGCAGGCTCACTCCTACAAGGATCGGGGTTGGACACAAAATGTCTGAACACCACAAATCCCCTGTAGGAGTGAGCCTGCTCGCGATAGCTATCTACCAGACACATCCAGCCAAAAGTTTGTCCCGTCTTCCTTAATCCACAGGACTAGCCTTTTCCTGACCTGATCATGGGAGGCAAGGAATGCCGGATTTACCTGCTGCACACCGATTGCGAGTCGGGCGTTATGCCGAAGCCAGCCGGATTTATTTGTTAACCAGCAATACACTTCACAGGATCCCGATTTTCAAGGATTTTGCCTTGGGCAGGCTGGTCGTCGATCAATTTCGAAATGCGCAGAATCTAGGCTTGGCGAACTCACTGGCGTGGGTAGTCATGCCCGATCATTTTCATTGGTTGATTGAATTACAGCAGGGCTCTTTGAGCGAGTTGATGCAAAAAACCAAGTCGATGAGTACCAAAGCGGTGAAGCAGCGTACCGGTCGAAATATTAGCCTCTGGCAGAGAGGATTCCATGATCGGGCACTTCGGCGGGAGGAGGATTTGGTGAAGTTGGCGAGGTATGTCGTGGCCAACCCGTTGCGGGCTGGACTGGTGGAGAAACTGGGCGATTATCCGTTGTGGGATGCGATTTGGGTTTGAGTTGGGACCGAATCGCCTCGATCGCGAGCAGGCTCACTCCTACAGGGGAATGCATTCCTAATGCAGGAGTGAGCCTGCTGACGATAAGCCGCAGCGCAGTCTCACTGATCCGGCTCACACCCCTTCAGCACCAGCCGAATTATCGTCTGCGCCGCCGCTTCATAGTCCTCTTCATCCAGCTTGGCCTTGCCAGTAATGGCCGTGATCTGCCAGTCAAAGTCAGCATAGGTCTGCGTCGCGGCCCAGATGCTGAACATCAGGTGGTTAGGGTCGATCGGGGCGATCTGGCCGCGGTCGATCCAGGTCTGGATGCAGTCGATGTTGTGCTTGGCCTGGCCGTTGAGCTGTTCGACCAGGTCGGCACTGAGGTGCGGGGCGCCGTGCATGATTTCGCTGGCGAATACCTTGGAGGCGAAAGGCAAGTCGCGGGAGATGCGGATTTTCGAGCGAATGTAGCCACTCAGCACTTCGCTGGGCACACCGTCGGCGTTGAACGGCGTCGACGCCTGCAGAATCGGCTCGATGATGCTTTCCAGGACCTCGCGGTAGAGGTTTTCCTTGGATTTGAAGTAGTAATAGACGTTGGGCTTGGGCAATCCCGCCTTGGCTGCGATATCACTGGTTTTGGTCGCTGCGAAGCCCTTGTCGGCAAATTCTTCACTGGCGGCACGCAGGATCAGTTCTTTGTTGCGCTCGCGGATAGTGCTCATAAACCAGGGGGTTCCTTGCCTGTTCTGGCGGTTGCGCATGGTATCACCGGCCTCGCGCGGCGCTCAAGAATGCCCCGTGTGGCGCTCGGTCGCGCTATGCTGCGCGGCATTCATTCAAGAAGGAAACCTGATTTATGGCAGGAAGCAGTTTGCTGATGCTGATCGACGACATCGCCGCCGTTCTCGACGATGTGGCGTTGATGACCAAAATGGCCGCCAAGAAGACCGCCGGCGTGCTCGGCGACGATCTGGCGCTCAATGCCCAGCAGGTCAGCGGCGTGCGTGCCGAACGGGAAATACCGGTCGTTTGGGCCGTGGCCAAGGGCTCGTTTCTCAACAAACTGATCCTGGTACCGTCGGCGCTGGCGATCAGCGTGTTCATCCCGTGGCTGGTCACCCCACTGTTGATGGTCGGTGGCGCCTACCTGTGTTTCGAAGGTTTCGAGAAACTCGCCCACAAATTCCTGCACAGCAAGGCTGAAGATCAGGCCGAACATGCCGAGCTGGTCGAAGCCGTGGCCGATCCGGCCGTTGATCTGGTGGCGTTCGAGAAAGACAAGATCAAGGGCGCTATCCGCACCGACTTCATCCTGTCGGCGGAAATCATCGCCATCACCCTCGGCACCGTGGCAGATGCGTCGTTGACTCAGCAGGTTATCGTGCTGTCGGGTATTGCCATCGTCATGACTATCGGTGTCTATGGCCTGGTGGCGGGTATCGTCAAGCTTGATGATCTCGGCCTGTGGCTGACCCAGAAGCCCGGGCAGATGGCCAAAAGCATCGGCGGCGGGATTCTGCGCGCAGCGCCGTACATGATGAAAGGCCTGTCGGTGATTGGCACGGCAGCAATGTTCCTGGTGGGCGGCGGGATTCTGACCCATGGCGTGCCGGTGGTTCATCACTGGATTGAAAGCGTCAGTGCAGGGGCGGGCGGTGCCGGGTTTATCGTGCCGACGTTGCTGAATGCGGTGGCGGGGATTGTGGCCGGAGCTGTGGTGCTGGCGGGTGTGATGGTCGCCAGCAAAATCTGGAAAACACTGAAAGGCTAGAAGCTGGGCACTTTCCAAGTGTGGGAGCGAGCCTGCTCGCGATAGCGGTGTTTCAGTCAGCATAGATGTTGACTGTGCTGGCCCCATCGCGAGCAGGCTCGCTCCCACATTGGTTTTTTGGTGTTTGAGAGACCTCATAAAAAAGGCCATTCGACGCGAATCGAATGGCCTTTTTTGTTGCCGATGAAATTACTCGGCGATCTGCAACTTGCGTGACTCGGTGTACACGTAGCGCACCTTCTCGTACTCGAACGGCGAGTTCAGCTGGCCGTAGCGGAAGCTGTTCTGGTAGCGCTTGTCGACGCCGCGCAGGGCCCAGACCTCAGGATGGTTGGAGCTGACTTCCGAGACGTTCAGGAAGTTGATCGCCGATTCGGCGCTGAAGTCCACCACCAGGCCGCCGGTGTCGCGGATGTTCGACGGGCCGAGGATCGGCAACACGAAATAAGCGCCGCCCGGTACACCGTAGAAGCCCAGGGTCTGGCCGAAGTCTTCGCTCTGGCGCGGCAGGCCCATGGCCGTGGCCGGGTCCCACAGGCCGGCGATGCCGATGGTGGTGTTGAGCAACAGGCGTGCGGTGGTTTCCATCGAACGCTTGCCCTTGAACTGCAGCAGGCTGTTCATCAGGTTCGGCACATCGCCGATGTTATTGAAGAAGTTGCTCACGCCGGTGCGCAGGAAACTCGGGGTGATGTAGCGATAACCGTCGACTACCGGCAGGAACACCCATTGGTCGAAGCGGTAGTTGAAGTGATAAACCCGGCGGTTCCACTCTTCCAGCGGATCGTAGACGTTCAGCGCATTGAGCGTGGAACGTTCGAACTCGCGCTGATCCAGCCCCGGGTTGAACTTGAGTTTGCTCAGCGGTTCCTTGAAACCGTCACTGTCGACCACGACAGGTGCGTTGGCTTTGCTGTTGTCGGCATTGGCGACGC
The DNA here is from genome assembly GCF_007993905.1 of Pseudomonas sp. SJZ077. Classification (NCBI taxonomy): domain Bacteria; kingdom Pseudomonadati; phylum Pseudomonadota; class Gammaproteobacteria; order Pseudomonadales; family Pseudomonadaceae; genus Pseudomonas; species Pseudomonas sp. SJZ077. The sequence goes on along the minus strand of NZ_VIUJ01000001.1, from coordinate 661,145 downwards.
TTGCACAGAGTAACGCAGCGATAAGCAGGAGGTATTTAGCCACGGAAGAACTCCAGCATAGCGTCGCTGTTGACGCGGTAATTTAGGTTGCCGCAATGGCCGCCCAGTGGATAAACGGTCAAGCGGTCGCCAAAGGTCTTGCGCAGGAAACCGAGGTCGCCAGGGCCGAGGATCACGTCGTCGGCGTTGTGCATGACGGCGATTTTCGGGCTGTCGTGCAGGTAATCCTTGAGGGCATACAGGCTGACCTGGTCGATCAGTTGCAGCAGGCTGCCGCCGTCGGTGCGGGCGCGCCACATCGGGATCACTTGCTCGGTGATGTAGCAGTCGAAGTCGCATTGCAGCGCACGCTTGAGGAACGGCGTGAGGCTGGTGCCTTCGGTGATCGGGTATTTCGGCGGGGTGATCAGGCCGCGACGGTTGATCAGGTCCGAGGTGAAGGCAATGTCGGCCGCCGAAAAGCGGAACGAAGTGCCGATCAGCATGGCCATCTGCTCGTTGGTCAGGTGCTGCTTGGACTGCTGGAAGTCGTAGAGCAGGGCATCGTTGAGGTCGATGTAGCCTTTTTGCTGGAAGTAGCGAGTCAGTTTGTTCAGCACCAGTTCATAAAACGTGGTGCTGTTGTTGATGCCCTTGACCTCGGTCTGGACCAGCTTGTCCAGGTTGGTGATCGAGGTGTAGAGGTTGACCGGCGGGTTGAGCAGCAAGACTTTCTTGAAGTTGAAGCTGCGACGGGTTTCGTCCAGGTGCGCGACGAAGGCCGCGTCCAGCGCGCCCAGGCTGTAACCGGTCAGGTAGTAATCGGTGACGGCGACGTGCGGGTTTTGCGCCCGCACGGCCTGCATCACCCGGTACATGTCTTCGGCGTCTTCCTTGGTGATACCCGGTGTGGCAAAGCGTGAGGCCGCGCTCATAAAGTCGAAACTGGTGGGCGACGACAGTTGCACCACGTGATAACCGGCCTTGTAGTAGAGCTTTTTCAGGTATTCATTGAGGCTGCTGTCATAACGCGCACCGGTGCCGGCGATCAGGAAGATCAGCGGCGCAGCCTTGTCCTGGGTGGCAATACGATAGGTCAGCTTTTTGACCGGCCAAAAATTGTCTGGCAGTTCGAATGCACGCTCCGGGCGCAGAGTCACGCTGCGAGTCTGCTGATCGATGTCGTCGTCCAGCGGTAACTCCGGGCGAAGGTCCGGCGGAGTCGTGGCAATGGTCGCCTCGAACGGGTTGGTCAAGGGGTAGCCATAACTGGCGGCGTCGATATCGACCGCCAGTGCGGACGCACTCAAAATAAGGCCGCCAAACAGGGCGGCGAAGCGCAAGGAACGGAGCATGACTAGATCCCTTAGAGGAAGGTGCCGAATGAAGTTCGCAGGCTATGACCACGGGGTTTGCGCCAAAGTGCCATGCTGCGGCACCAATCTGGGCGAATTTCGGATCAATAGTAGCTGGACGATACACTTTGCAGCTATTTCGTGACTAATTATCTGTTACGCGCGTTTGCTTAGCGCTGCCGGAGGATTAAGCTGGCCGCCGTTTTCGTTTATTGGAGTGCTTCATGTCCCGCCGTCTGCCCGTGATTCTGCTACTCGTTCTGCTGCCATTATGGCTGGCCGCCAGTTATGGCGCGCGTTATGGCTTTATGGAGGATGTGCAGTGGGTTGGCATCTGCGTGGACGAGGCGAGCCGCTGGGAATGCCAGATTCGTTCGAACCTGGGCTTGATGATTCACTTCAAGGTGTTGGGCTTTGCTGCACTGGCCGCTGCGATCATCGGGTTTGTGGTGCCGGGCCGGGCAGGGTGGTGGCTGGCAGTGCTGGCGCTGGTGTTCGGGTTTCCGGCGCTGGCGTTGTACAACACGACCTTGGCCGTTTTTGCGGTAGTGATTGCCGGGTTGCGGCTGGTCCGGGCCTCCCGTAGCGCCTGATAGTCCGTCTTCGCGGGCAAGCCTCGCTCCTGCAGGATCTTCGTCGTACACAACATCTGTATTCGCCGAACCTGTGGGAGCGTGGCTTGCGCGCGAAGAGGCCACCAGCTGCGCTGAAGATTACGCCTTGCGAACCCGCAAACAGCGCCACAACATCGCCACCATCAAAACACTCACCAGCGCCCAACCCCAGGCTTGCTGGTTCTGCAACCCTTCACGGAACAGCTGCGGTGCAATGCCGGCGCCAATGATGAAGGTCAGCAGGGCGATTTCACGGCGCGCCGCGCTCACTGGGCGGCACAGGTAAACCAGCGCCGGCAGTATGAAGGCGACACTTGGAAAGCTGCGATAACGCGGGTCGATCACCAGTTCAAGCATCATCACCGCCGCCGCAAAACCTGCTCCGGCGACCAGCCAGCCTGCTCGACGCTCCAGTGCATTGAACGCCCGCTCACGCCAACCGGTACGAGCGCTCAGCGTCAATGCGGCATGCGCCAGCACCAACAGATTCAACCCCGTCAGCAACGCCACCCACAACCATTCACTGGCAAAGCGCGTCGTGACCCGCGCCAGATCACCCCAGGCGCCAATCGAGCACGCCGCCAGTGCGCCGAGCAGCGGCAGCACCAGTGCAGCGCGGGTGGTGCGTACACGCCCGCCAAGGATCAGCGTGCCAAGAAAAATCAAGCCGCCAACAGCCAGCCACTGCGACCAGTACGGCACGTTCGACACGGGACCGGCCAGCACGCCCTTGTCCTGGCGATCGGCATCGAACAGTCCCCAGTAACCACCGACCGCACCTTCGCTGGCGCGCTTCCAGGGCTGGTCGAAAGCTTCGATCAGGTTGTAATGCCAGCCTTGCTGCTCGGCCATGATGACAAAACCGCGAATGAACTTGGCTTCGTTAACCCGGCTCGGCAGGGCGGTTTCGCGCTGACGGCCTTCGCTCGGCCAGCCGGTTTCGCCAATCACCACTTCCTTGGGCGCGAATTTGTTGCCGAACACCTGACGCACTTCGGCCACATGCTGCAGCGCGGCGTCGATGTTCGAGGGATCATCTTCCCAGTACGGCAGCAAATGGATGGTCAGGAAATCCACTGCCGGGGCGATTTCCGGGTGCTTGAGCCAAAACTCCCAGACATCGGCGTAAGTCACCGGTTGCTTGACCTGGCTTTTGACTTTATTGATCAGCTTTGCCAGCTGCGCACCCGTGACTTCCTTGCGCAGCAGGGTTTCGTTGCCGACGATCACCGAGGTCACCACGTCCGCGTTGGCGTTGGCCGAGGCGATCAGCAGGTCGACTTCTTTCTCGGTGTCCACCGGGTTGCTGTTGACCCAGGCGCCAATCATCAGTTTCAGACCATGCTTGCGCGCCAGGTCGGGCAACGCCTCGAGGCCGGTCATGGAATAGGTGCGGATGCACTCGAAGCTTTTGGCCAGCAGCGCGAGGTCGGCGTCCATGCGCTCGGGGCGCAACTTGAACGGCACGTCGAACGGCGACTGGTCCTTGTCGAACGGGGTGTAGGAGGCGCATTGCAGCTTGTGCGTCGCGCTGGCCACGTCCGGCAGAATCACCGGTTTGCCAAGGCCGTACCAAAAGCCGCCAAGGGCAAACAGCCCCAGCAGGCAAGCGAAGAGATAAGCCAGAAAAGGAAAGCGGGAGGTCGCGGGCATGGTCAGGCCGTCTGGGAGCAAAGCCGCGCATGTTACCTTCATTTGCCCCGCGCTAGGGGGCTTGCATGATTTTGACATGCAAAGTTCGGGCGGATTGGTCGGCGCACTCCAGGCGGTCGTGATTAATGGCGTTCTGATGTCGTTTCTCGATGCCTTGAGGTCGCTGACAGCACAGGTTCCGGTTGTCGTCAGGTTGATTATCGAGGCATCAGTGCTCCCATGGAAAATCACGCTGATGTTCGAACGAGTTTGCGGTGGGCGTGATGGGGGCGCTGTGCACCATAACAATACGTTGACGCGACTCGGCACCCGTCGAGCGCAGCACTTTCGGGGAAGTAACGATGAAGATGCGACGACTTTTAGGCGCAGGTGCCGCTCTGGTGCTCGCGATTGGCTCCACAATGGCCAATGCCGAGAGCAAAACCCTGAGCATCGGTTACGTTGACGGTTGGTCCGACAGCGTCGCGACCACGCATGTGGCCGCCGAAGTGATCAAGCAAAAGCTGGGTTATGACGTGAAACTGCAAGCCGTCGCCACCGGGATCATGTGGCAGGGTGTGGCCACCGGCAAACTCGACGCCATGTTGTCCGCCTGGCTGCCGGTGACTCACGGCGAATACTGGACCAAGAACAAGGATCAAGTCGTCGATTACGGTCCGAACTTCAAGGATGCAAAAATCGGCTTGATCGTGCCGGAGTACGTCAAGGCTAAAACCATCGATGACCTGAAAACTGACGACACCTTCAAAAAACGCATCGTCGGCATCGACGCCGGTTCGGGCGTGATGCTTAAAACCGAGCAGGCGATCAAGGATTACGATCTGACCGGGTATCAACTCAAGGCCAGTTCCGGCGCCGGCATGATTGCCGAGCTGACCCGTGCCGAGAAGAAAAACGAATCCATCGCTGTGACCGGTTGGGTACCGCACTGGATGTTCGCCAAGTGGAAACTGCGCTTCCTGGACGACCCGAAAGGCGTTTATGGCGCGGCTGAAACCGTGAACAACATCGGCAGCAAAGAACTGGCCACCAAGGCGCCGGAAGTTGCCAAGTTCCTGAAGAACTTCCAGTGGGCCTCGAAAGACGAAATCGGCGAAGTCATGTTGGCGATTCAAGACGGCGCCAAGCCTGACGCCGCGGCGAAAGATTGGGTGGCAAAACACCCTGAACGCGTTGCAGACTGGATCAAGTGATTTGAGCTGACGGCTCTAGTCAGCACCTCTCAAGGCCCCTTGGCATATTGCCAACGGGCCTTTTGTTTTTTTTGTAGGAGCCAGGCTTGCCGGCGAAAGCGATCGTGAGGACGCCTTCGCCGGCAAGCCTGGCTCCTACAAAAGTTGCGTCACACCAGAAAATGGCGATTCTGTCATGTCGTTCTAATACTAAGGTCGTCTGGAACCTGCCCCGCAGCCGCATAGAGTGGATAACGTTCCAACTTTAATCTGTGCTGCGAGGATAAAAACAATGAACGACAGCATTTACCTCTCGATTCAAAACAGCCCGCGCTTCAAGGAGCTGGTTAGTAAGCGAGAAAGGTTCGCCTGGATTCTTTCGGCGATCATGCTTGGGCTTTACTCCGGATTCATCCTTTTGATTGCTTACGGGCCGCATATTCTGGGAGCGAAAATCAGCCCCGATTCTTCGATTACCTGGGGGATACCGATTGGTGTCGGGCTGATTCTCTCGGCCTTTATCCTGACAGCAATCTATGTTCGACGCGCCAATGGCGAATTCGACGACCTGAACAATCTGATTCTCAAGGAGGCTCAGCAATGATCCGGCGTCTATTGGCTCTATTGAGCGTTGCAGCATTCGCACCGGGTGCCTGGGCGGCTGAAGCCCTGACCGGCGCGGTTCAGAAACAACCGCTGAACGTCCCCGCGATCCTGATGTTCGTGGCGTTCGTCGGCGCGACTTTGTATATCACCTACTGGGCCTCCAAGAAAAATAACTCGGCGGCCGACTACTATGCGGCCGGCGGCAAGATCACCGGTTTCCAGAATGGTCTGGCGATTGCCGGTGACTACATGTCGGCGGCGTCCTTCCTGGGTATTTCCGCCCTGGTGTTCACTTCCGGCTACGATGGCCTGATCTACTCGATCGGCTTCCTGGTGGGTTGGCCGATCATTCTGTTTCTGATCGCCGAGCGCCTGCGTAACCTGGGCAAGTACACCTTTGCCGATGTGGCGTCCTACCGCCTTGGGCAAACCCAGATTCGCTCGCTGTCCGCTTGCGGTTCGCTGGTGGTGGTGGCGTTCTACCTGATCGCGCAAATGGTCGGTGCCGGCAAGCTGATCCAGTTGCTGTTCGGACTGGATTACCACGTAGCAGTGATCCTGGTCGGCGTCCTGATGTGCATGTACGTGCTGTTCGGCGGCATGCTGGCGACCACTTGGGTGCAGATCATCAAGGCTGTGCTGTTGCTGTCCGGTGCCTCGTTCATGGCGCTGATGGTGATGAAGCACGTCAACTTTGACTTCAGCACACTGTTCTCCGAGGCGATCAAGGTTCACGCCAAAGGCGAAGCGATCATGAGCCCCGGCGGCCTGGTGAAAGACCCGGTCTCGGCGTTCTCCCTTGGCCTGGCATTGATGTTCGGTACCGCTGGCCTGCCGCACATCCTGATGCGCTTCTTCACCGTGAGTGACGCAAAAGAAGCTCGCAAGAGCGTGCTGTATGCAACCGGCTTCATTGGCTACTTCTACATCCTGACTTTCATCATCGGCTTCGGCGCGATCCTGCTGGTCAGCACCAACCCGGCCTTTAAAGATGCTGCTGGCGCGCTGTTGGGCGGCAACAACATGGCGGCGGTGCACTTGGCCAACGCGGTGGGTGGCAGTATTTTCCTCGGCTTTATCTCGGCGGTAGCGTTTGCGACCATTCTGGCGGTGGTTGCCGGTTTGACCCTGGCCGGTGCTTCGGCGGTGTCTCACGACCTGTATGCCAGCGTGATCAAGAAAGGCAAGGCCAACGAGAAGGACGAGATCCGTGTCTCGAAAATCACCACCATCGCTTTGGCAGTGCTGGCGATCGGCTTGGGCATCCTGTTCGAAAGCCAGAACATCGCGTTCATGGTGGGCCTGGCGTTCTCCATCGCAGCGAGCTGTAACTTCCCGGTGCTGTTGCTTTCCATGTACTGGAAGAAGCTGACCACTCGCGGTGCAATGATCGGCGGCTGGTTGGGTCTGGTGAGTGCGGTTGGTTTGATGGTGCTGGGTCCAACCATCTGGGTGCAGATCCTGCATCACGAGAAGGCTATCTTCCCGTATGAGTACCCGGCGCTGTTCTCGATGGCCATTGCGTTTATCGGGATCTGGTTCTTCTCGATCACTGACAAGTCGGCGGCTGGCGTTAATGAGCGTGCGCTGTTCTTCCCGCAGTTTGTTCGTTCGCAGACCGGTTTGGGGGCGAGTGGGGCGGTTTCTCACTAAGTCTTCGGGTTTGTCTGTGTAAATTGCGTTAAACGAAAAATGCCCTGGTCGAGAGATCGGGGCATTTTTTTTGTTGGCGATGGTATTTGGTGTAGGAGCGAGGCTTGCCCGCGAAGGCGGCCTGTCTCTCTCGGGTGTACATATCCATTCCTGCGGTAACGGCCACTTATGGTTTCGCCCTTACGGCGAGTCCCTTTTGTCAAACGCCACAAAAGGAACCAAAAAGTCTCGCCCCAAGCGTCCGGCCCCTCGCTAAGGCTCGGCGTACCTTCGCTCCGGTATCCATCCGGGGACACTGCCCTCCGGTCTGCTTCGCGACGACCTACATGCAGCGTGTTCGACTGCGTCGAACGGCGCTGCGCGCCACTCCCCGGATGAACACCTCCACTCAGCCTCCCGAAAGGGGCGGGTAGTTCAAGATCAAGAGCTGCAGGCGAGCTAACGCTCGGCCTGATGAGTGGTGAAGAGCGAAGCGTTTACACCGAACCCCTTGTAGGAGCGAGGCTTGCCCGCGAAGGCGGCCTGACAGCCGACCAATGACTTGCAGGTGAACACCTGACCCTGTGGGAGCTGGCCTGCCAGCGATGACGGCCAAGCTGCAGGCGAGCTAACGCTCGGCCTGATGAGTGGTGAAGAGCGAAGCGTGTACAGCGAACCCCTTGTAGGAGCGAGGCTTGCCCGCGAAGGCAGCCTGACAGCCGACCTGTTCTTGCGGATGTACGCAAGTTTTCGAAAGGCAGTGATCCTTTTGGCTTTGGCTTTGGCTTTGGCTTTGGCTTTTGACGTTGATCTTGATCTCTCGCCCCTTCGGCAGACCTTAGGCGATGCCCCCTGATGGACGCCGTAGCGAGGGATCGCGGAGCCTCAGCGAGGCGCCGTACGTCGGGGCGAAGCCTTTTGGTTCCCTTTTGGCGTTTGAAAAAGGGACTCGCGGTATGAGCGAAACCATAAGTAGCCGTTACCGCAGAAACGGATATGTACACAACCAAAAACCCAGTCGGCCCCAAGGCCGCTGAGACCGCACAAACAAAAACGGCCTCTATATAAATAGAGGCCGTTCCCGGTACAACTTAAGACGTTATCGCAAGACAGGTCTTATTTGCGGTCTTCCAGCTTGGTAATGTCACGCGACTCATAGCCGGTGTACAGCTGGCGAGGACGGCCAATCTTGTACGGGCTGGAGAGCATTTCTTTCCAGTGGGAGATCCAGCCGACGGTCCGCGCCAGGGCGAAGATCACGGTGAACATGCTGGTTGGAATGCCGATCGCCTTGAGGATGATCCCCGAGTAGAAGTCGACGTTCGGGTACAGCGAGCGTTCGATGAAGTACGGGTCGGTCAGCGCGATCTCTTCCAGGCGCATGGCCAGTTCGAGTTGCTTGTCGTGCTTGATACCCAGTTCCTTCAGCACTTCGTCGCAAGTCTGCTTCATGACGGTAGCGCGTGGGTCGCGGTTTTTGTAAACCCGGTGACCGAAGCCCATCAGTTTGAACGGATCGTTCTTGTCCTTGGCCTTGGCAATGTACTTGTCGATGTTCGACACATCGCCAATTTCATCGAGCATGGTCAGAACAGCTTCGTTCGCGCCGCCGTGGGCAGGGCCCCACAGTGCAGCGATGCCGGCGGCGATACAGGCGAACGGGTTGGCACCCGAAGAACCGGCCAGGCGTACAGTGGAAGTCGATGCGTTCTGCTCGTGGTCGGCATGGAGGATGAAGATCCGGTCCATGGCCTTGGCGAGTACCGGGCTGATCGGTTTGATCTCGCACGGGGTGTTGAACATCATGTGCAGGAAGTTTTCCGCGTACGTCAGGTCGTTGCGCGGGTACATCATGGGTTGGCCCATGGAGTACTTGTAAACCATCGCTGCCAGGGTCGGCATCTTGGCAACCAGGCGGATCGCGGAAATTTCGCGATGCTGCGGGTTATTGATGTCGAGGGAGTCGTGATAGAAGGCCGAGAGGGCGCCAACTACGCCGCACATGACGGCCATTGGGTGAGCGTCGCGACGGAAGCCGTTGAAGAAGGTCTTCAGCTGCTCGTGAACCATGGTGTGGTTCTTCACGGTGCTGACGAACTGGGCCTTCTGTTCTGCGGTCGGCAATTCGCCGTTGAGCAGCAGATAGCAGGTTTCCAGGTAGTCCGATTTTTCAGCGAGCTGTTCGATCGGGTAACCGCGGTGCAGCAGAATGCCGTTGTCGCCGTCGATATAGGTGATCTTCGACTCGCAGGAAGCTGTCGACATGAAACCAGGGTCAAAGGTGAAACGGCCCGTGGCCGTCAGGCCCCGAACGTCGATTACATCGGGACCAACGGTGCCGGTTAAAATGGGCAGCTCGACGGGGGCTGCGCCCTCGATGATCAACTGCGCTTTTTTGTCAGCCATGTGGCCTCCTATTTATGCTTGAAATCATCAGACAGACCCCCCACGCAGGGCCCGCACCACTATAGTGAGATAAATTCGAATGTCAATTTGCCTAAAGTCTTGCTCCAGAAGGCTTTAACCGGACTTTTTCCTCGAAATTGACTGCCATTTACGCCTTTTATCCAACTTGTGCAATGAGCTATTAGGGGAAGGTGAACGCGTTGTCATTAGTAGCCTAACTGTCTATACTCGGCCTCCGACCGCCAGGGGCTTTTGGGCCTGCTTTACTGGGGGTCGCACTCCCTGGGTGGTGGGTACCTGACCAGTGCACTCCCCAACAACTTTGCCCTGATTGTTAGGGGCTCTTCAGTGTGAAAAAAAGCCGTGAATAGCCAACGACCTGTAAACCTAGACCTAAGGACCATCAAACTCCCAGTCACTGCTTACACGTCCATTCTTCACCGAATCTCCGGAATCATCCTCTTTGTCAGCCTGGCCATCATGCTTTATGCATTGGACAAGTCGCTCGACTCGGAAGAAGGCTTCGGTCAGGTGAAAGCGTGTCTGACCAGTCCGCTAGCCAAGCTAGTGATTTGGGGCATCCTGTCCGCCTTGCTGTATCACCTGGTTGCCGGTGTGCGCCATTTGATCATGGACATGGGCATCGGCGAGTCGCTTGAAGGCGGCAAACTGGGCTCGAAAATCGTTATCGCCGTTTCCGTGGTGGTAATCGTTCTGGCAGGAGTTTGGATATGGTAACTAACGTCACGAACCTGTCCCGTTCGGGCCTCTATGACTGGATGGCACAACGTGTGTCTGCGGTCGTTCTCGCGGCTTATTTCATTTTCCTGATCGGATACGTCGTCGCCAACCCTGGCATCGGCTACGCCCAATGGCATGAACTGTTCGCAAGCAACTGGATGCGTATTTTCAGTCTCCTGGCCCTCGTTGCCCTCGGCGCTCACGCCTGGGTCGGCATGTGGACCATCGCGACCGACTACCTGACGCCAATGGCGTTCGGCAAGTCCGCAACTGCAATACGTTTCCTTTTTCAGGCGGTATGCGGCGTTGCGATGTTCGCTTACTTCGTCTGGGGTGTGCAGATTCTCTGGGGTATCTGATTCATGTCTACTACAGTTAATACGCTTTCGTTCGACGCCATCATCATTGGCGGCGGCGGTGCTGGCATGCGCGCTGCGCTGCAACTGGCACAAGGTGGTCACAAGACTGCCGTAGTTACCAAGGTTTTCCCGACTCGTTCGCACACCGTATCCGCCCAGGGTGGCATCACCTGCGCCATCGCCTCGGCAGATCCGAACGATGACTGGCGCTGGCACATGTACGATACCGTCAAGGGTTCCGACTACATCGGTGACCAGGACGCTATCGAGTACATGTGTTCCGTAGGCCCGGAAGCCGTTTTCGAACTCGAGCACATGGGTTTGCCGTTCTCCCGTACCGAACAGGGCCGCATCTATCAGCGTCCGTTCGGCGGTCAGTCGAAAGACTTCGGTAAAGGTGGCCAGGCTGCACGTACATGCGCCGCTGCCGACCGTACTGGTCACGCACTGCTGCACACCCTGTACCAGGCCAACCTCAAGGCTGGCACCGTATTCCTCAACGAATACTACGGTGTGGATCTGGTGAAGAACGAAGACGGTGCCTTTGTCGGCATGATCGTCATCTGCATCGAAACCGGCGAAACTTCCTACGTACGCGCTAACGCCACCGTATTGGCGACTGGCGGTGCAGGTCGTATCTACTCGTCCACCACCAATGCCCTGATCAACACCGGTGACGGCGTCGGCATGGCTCTGCGTGCTGGCGTGCCGGTACAAGACATTGAAATGTGGCAGTTCCACCCGACCGGAATCGCCGGCGCCGGTGTGTTGGTGACTGAAGGTTGCCGCGGTGAAGGCGGTTACCTGATCAACAAGCACGGCGAGCGTTTCATGGAGCGTTATGCTCCGAACGCCAAAGACCTTGCAGGTCGTGACGTTGTTGCCCGTTCGATGGTTAAAGAAATCATCGCCGGCAACGGTTGCGGTCCGGATGGCGACCACGTAATGCTGAAACTCGATCACCTCGGTGAAGAAGTTCTGCACAGTCGTCTGCCAGGCATCATGGAACTGTCCAAGACTTTCGCCCACGTCGATCCAGCCGTGGCGCCGATTCCGGTCGTTCCAACCTGCCACTATATGATGGGCGGCGTTGCCACCAACATTCATGGCCAGGCAATCACCCAGGACGCCGACGGCGTCGACCAGATCATTCCTGGTCTGTTCGCAGTGGGCGAAGTGGCCTGCGTATCGGTTCACGGTGCCAACCGTCTGGGTGGCAACTCGCTGCTCGACCTGGTGGTATTCGGCCGTGCGGCCGGTCTGTTCCTGGAGCAGACCCTGAAAGAAGGCGTTGATTACGCTCGTCCTCGCCAGTCCGACATCGACGCAGCCCTGGCTCGTCTCGATGGCCTGAACTCGCGTACAGAAGGCGAAGACGTCGCCACTCTGCGTAAAGAACTGCAAAGCTGCATGCAGAACTACTTCGGTGTATTCCGTACCGGTGAATACATGCAGAAGGGTATTGCCCAGCTGGCTGACCTGCGTGGCCGTATCGCCAACGTCAAGATCAACGACAAGAGCCAGGCGTTCAACACCGCTCGAATCGAAGCCCTGGAACTGCAAAACCTGCTGGAAGTGGCCGAAGCCACCGCCATCGCTGCAGAGATCCGCAAAGAGTCCCGCGGCGCTCACGCCCGTGAAGACTACGAAGATCGCGACGACGAAAACTGGCTGTGCCACACCCTGTACTTCCCGGGTGACAAGCGCGTGACCAAGCGTGCCGTGAACTTCTCGCCGAAAACTGTTCCGACTTTTGAACCTAAGATTCGGACTTATTAAGGGTGGCCGCCATGTTGCAAGTCAGTGTTTATCGCTACAACCCTGATCAGGACGCTGCGCCGTTCATGCAGGAATTCCAGGTCGACACCGGTGGTAAAGACCTGATGGTGCTGGACGTGCTGGCCCTGATCAAAGAGCAGGACGAAGGTTTCTCCTATCGTCGCTCTTGCCGTGAAGGTGTTTGCGGTTCCGACGGCATGAACATCAACGGCAAAAACGGCCTGGCCTGCGTCACGCCGCTGTCTTCTGTCGTAAAAGGTAACAAGCTGATTGTTCGTCCGCTGCCAGGTTTGCCGGTTATCCGTGACCTGGTCGTCGATATGAGCATCTTCTACAAGCAATACGAGAAGGTTAAGCCATACCTGCAGAACGACACGCCGGCTCCGGCCATCGAACGTCTGCAGACCCCGGAAGAGCGTGAAAAGCTTGACGGTCTGTACGAGTGCATCCTGTGCGCTTGCTGCTCGACCTCTTGCCCGTCCTTCTGGTGGAACCCGGACAAGTTCCTGGGCCCGGCTGCACTGCTGCAAGCGTACCGCTTCCTGGCAGACAGCCGCGACACCAAGACTGCCGAGCGTCTGGCTTCGCTGGATGACCCGTTCAGCGTATTCCGCTGCCGCGGGATCATGAACTGCGTCAACGTCTGTCCGAAAGGCCTGAACCCGACTAAGGCCATCGGTCACGTGCGTAACATGCTGCTGCAAAGCGGCGTGTGATTCAGCTGTAATTGCAAGACCGCTGTACCCGTAGATGCTACGGCGCAGGCTTCAACCGGCGCCGTAGTTTTAACCTGGGCAGCAGCTTACAAGGCTGCGGCTCTTATTTTGAAGAAATGAGACAAGCAGGGGCATCCGGGCTGGTACCCGGACTATCAGCGTGATCCTAAGTGGCTTGTTTTGGTCGCTGCATTCGGACTTCTGCAAGTTTGCTCGGTGTCGACGCCGGTGGTGTTCCCCTAACCGAGGGTGACCAAGCATGCAAGAAAGCGTGATGCAGCGCATGTGGAACAGCGCCTACCTTTCAGGTGGAAACGCTGCCTATGTGGAAGAGCTTTATGAGCTCTACCTGCACGACCCTAACGCTGTGCCAGAAGAGTGGCGCACCTACTTTCAGAAGCTGCCTATTGACGGCAGCTCTGCCACCGATGTTTCGCACTCCACAATTCGCGATCATTTCGTCTTGCTGGCAAAGAACCAGCGCCGCGCCCAACCGGTTTCCGCCGGCAGCGTGAGCAGTGAGCACGAGAAGAAGCAAGTTGAAGTGCTGCGATTGATCCAGGCCTACCGTATGCGTGGCCACCAGGCAGCCCAGCTTGACCCGCTGGGGCTGTGGCAGCGTCCTGCACCTGCAGACCTGTCGATCAATCATTACGGCTTGACCAATGCCGATCTTGATACGACCTTCCGTGCCGGCGACCTGTTCATCGGCAAAGAGGAGGCGAGCCTACGCGAAATTCACGAAGCGTTGCAGCAGACATATTGCCGCACCATCGGCGCTGAATTTACGCATATCACCGATTCCGAGCAGCGCCAGTGGTTCCAGCAGCGTCTGGAAAGCGTGCGTGGTCGTCCGACGTACTCCGCCGACATCAAGAGCCACCTGCTCGAGCGCGTCACCGCCGGCGAAGGCCTGGAAAAATACCTGGGCACCAAATACCCGGGTACCAAGCGTTTCGGCCTGGAAGGCGGCGAGAGCCTGATTCCGATGCTCGACGAGTTGATCCAGCGTTCCGGTTCCTACGGCACCAAGGAAATCGTTATCGGCATGGCCCACCGTGGCCGTCTGAACGTGCTGGTCAACACCTTCGGCAAGAACCCGCGCGAGCTGTTCGACGAGTTCGAAGGCAAGAAGAAGGTCGAGCTGGGTTCCGGTGACGTTAAGTATCACCAGGGCTTCTCGTCCAACGTCATGACCACCGGCGGTGAAGTTCACCTGGCGATGGCCTTCAACCCGTCCCACCTGGAAATCGTATCTCCAGTGGTCGAGGGTTCGGTTCGCGCCCGTCAGGATCGTCGTAACGACCCTACCGGCGAGAAGGTACTGCCGATCTCCATCCACGGTGACGCGGCATTCGCCGGTCAGGGCGTGGTGATGGAAACCTTCCAGATGTCGCAGACCCGCGGTTTCAAGACCGGCGGCACCGTGCACATCGTGATCAACAACCAGGTCGGTTTCACCATCAGCAACCCGCTGGACTCGCGTTCCACCGAGTACGCGACCGACGTTGCGAAAATGATCCAGGCGCCGATCCTCCATGTGAATGGTGATGATCCGGAAGCCGTATTGTTCGTGACCCAGTTGGCCATCGACTACCGCATGCAGTTCAAGCGTGACGTGGTAATCGACCTGGTCTGCTACCGTCGTCGTGGCCACAACGAGGCCGACGAGCCAAGTGGCACCCAGCCGATCATGTATCAGCAGATCACCAAGCAGCGCACCACCCGTGAGCTGTACGCCGATCGTCTGACCCAGGGCGGTGTACTCGACGCAGAGCGTGTTCAGGCGAAAGTCGACGAATACCGCAACGCGCTGGACAACGGCCTGCATGTTGTAAAAAGCCTGGTCAAAGAGCCGAACAAAGAGTTGTTCGTGGACTGGCGTCCGTATCTGGGCCACGCCTGGACCGCGCGTCACGACACGCGTTTCGATCTGAAAACCTTGCAGGAACTGTCCGCCAAGCTGCTGGAAATCCCGGAAGGCTTCGTGGTTCAGCGCCAGGTCTCGAAAATCTACGAAGACCGTCAGAAGATGCAAGCCGGCGGCCTGCCGATCAACTGGGGTTACGCCGAAACCATGGCGTACGCGACCCTGGCGTTCGAAGGTCACCCGATTCGCATGACGGGTCAGGACATCGGTCGCGGCACGTTCTCGCACCGTCACGCTGTCTTGCACAACCAGAAAGACGCGGGGACCTACGTCCCGCTGCAAAACCTGTACAAGGGCCAGCCACGTTTCGACCTGTACGATTCGTTCCTGTCCGAAGAAGCCGTGCTGGCGTTCGAATACGGTTACTCGACCACCACGCCTGAGGCGCTGGTGATCTGGGAAGCCCAGTTCGGCGACTTCGCCAACGGTGCCCAGGTGGTTATCGACCAGTTCATCACCAGCGGCGAGCACAAGTGGGGCCGTCTTTGCGGTCTGACCATGCTGCTGCCGCACGGTTATGAAGGTCAGGGGCCGGAGCACTCGTCGGCGCGTCTGGAGCGTTACCTGCAACTGTGCGCCGAGCACAACATTCAGGTAGCCGTACCGACCACGCCGGCCCAGATCTACCACTTGCTGCGTCGTCAGGTGATTCGCCCGCTGCGCAAGCCATTGATCGTTCTGACTCCGAAGTCGCTGCTGCGTCACAAACTGGCCATATCGACCCTGGAAGATCTGGCCGAAGGTTCGTTCCAGACCGTGATCCCGGAAATCGATGTTCAAGACCCGAAAAAGGTCGAGCGCATTGTTCTGTGTAGCGGCAAGGTCTACTACGACCTGCTGGAAAAACGCCGTGCCGAAGGTCGTGATGACATCGCCATCGTGCGTATCGAGCAGCTGTACCCGTTCCCTGAGGACGACTTGAATGAAGTCCTGGCTCCGTACACCAACCTCAAACATATCGTTTGGTGTCAGGAAGAGCCGATGAACCAGGGTGCCTGGTACTGCAGCCAGCACCACATGCGCCGCATCGTGGGCAATCACAACAAGGCACTCGTTCTCGAGTACGCCGGCCGTGATGCTTCTGCTGCACCTGCTTGTGGTTATGCATCGATGCACGCTGAGCAGCAGGAAAAACTGCTGCAAGACGCCTTTACTGTTTAACGCCTTCGCGCACCTGAAACCGAATTTAAGGACCCACAGATAATGGCTATCGAAATCAAAGCCCCCACTTTCCCGGAATCGGTTGCCGATGGCACCGTTGCCACCTGGCACAAAAAACCGGGCGACGCTGTAAAGCGTGACGACCTGATCGTCGACATCGAAACCGACAAGGTTGTGCTGGAAGTGTTGGCTACCGCTGACGGCGTGCTGGGCGCTATCGTCAAGAACGAAGGCGACACCGTTCTGTCCGACGAAGTGCTGGGCTCCATCGAAGCGGGCGGCGCTGCTGCCGCTCCAGCTGCTGCCGCGGCTCCGGCTGCTGCACAAGCTGCTGCGCCAGCCGCCGAAGGCGAAGACGATCCTGTTGCTGCACCGGCTGCTCGCAAGCTGGCTGAAGAAAACGGCATCAACATCGCTTCCGTTGCCGGCACTGGCAAAGGCGGTCGTGTGACCAAGGAAGACGTGGTTGCAGCCGTTGCTGCCAAGAAAGCTGCTCCGGCTGCCGCGCCTGCCAAGGCTGCTGCTCCGGCTGCCGCTGCTCCTGTGTTCGCCGCTGGCGACCGCATCGAGAAGCGCGTTCCGATGACCCGCGTTCGCGCTACCGTGGCCAAGCGCCTGGTAGAAGCCCAGTCGAACATGGCGATGCTGACCACCTTCAACGAAGTCGACATGACTGAAGTCATGGCCCTGCGTTCGAAGTACAAAGACCTGTTCGAGAAGTCCCACAACGGTGTGCGCCTGGGCTTCATGTCGTTCTTCGTCAAGGCTGCCACCGAAGCGCTGAAACGCTTCCCGGCTGTCAACGCGTCGATCGACGGTGCCGACATCGTTTACCACGGTTATGCCGACGTCGGCGTGGCTGTTTCCAGCGACCGCGGCCTGGTTGTACCGGTTCTGCGTAACGCCGAACTGATGAGCCTGGCTGAAATCGAAGGCGGCATCGCCACCTTCGGCAAGAAGGCTCGCGACGGCAAACTGTCGATGGACGAAATGACCGGCGGTACGTTCACCATCACCAACGGTGGTACCTTCGGTTCGATGATGTCGACTCCGATCGTCAACCCGCCGCAAGCGGCCATCCTGGGCATGCACAACATTCTGCAGCGTCCTATGGCGATCAACGGTCAGGTCGTGATCCGTCCGATGATGTACCTCGCTCTGTCCTACGATCACCGTCTGATCGATGGCAAAGAAGCTGTGACCTTCCTGGTTACCATCAAGAACCTGCTGGAAGACCCGGCTCGTTTGCTGCTGGATATCTAAAAAGCAGCTGCAAGCTGCAAGCTGCAAGCCTCAAGCGCAAAACATGCGAATGGGCTTCAACTTGCAGCTCGCGGCTTGAAGCTTGCTGCTAAAAGGGAACCTTTTTTATGACTCAGAAATTCGACGTGGTAGTGATTGGCGCGGGCCCTGGCGGCTACGTGGCTGCCATTAAAGCAGCGCAGCTGGGCCTCTCCACTGCCTGCATCGAGAAATACACCGACAAGGAAGGCAAACTGGCCCTCGGCGGTACTTGCCTGAACGTCGGCTGCATTCCATCCAAGGCGCTGCTGGACAGCTCCTGGAAGTACAAGGAAGCCAAAGAAGGCTTCGCGATCCACGGCATCAATCACGCTGGCGTAACCATGGACGTGGCGGCAATGGTTGGCCGTAAAGCCAACATCGTCAAAGGCCTGACCTCTGGCGTTGCCACCCTGTTCAAGGCGAACGGCGTCACTTCCCTGCAAGGCCACGGCAAGCTGCTGGCTGGCAAGAAAGTCGAGCTGACCAAGCCAGACGGCACCGTTGAAATCATCGAAGCCGAGAACGTGATTCTGGCTTCGGGCTCGCGTCCGATCGACATTCCACCGGCTCCGGTTGACCAGAACGTCATCGTCGATTCGACCGGCGCGCTGGAATTCCAATCCGTTCCCAAGCGTCTGGGCGTAATCGGCGCTGGCGTCATCGGTCTGGAACTGGGTTCTGTCTGGTCGCGTCTGGGTTCGCAAGTGGTTGTCCTGGAAGCGCTGGAAAAGTTCCTGCCAGCCGCTGACGAAGCCGTTTCCAAAGAAGCCTTCAAGACCCTGACCAAACAAGGTCTGGACATCAAGCTGGGCGCTCGCGTTACCGGTTCCAAAGTGAACGGCGACGAAGTCGTGGTGAACTACACCGATGCCAACGGCGAACAGAACATCACCTTCGACAAGCTGATCGTTGCCGTTGGTCGCCGTCCAGTGACCACCGAACTGTTGGCTGCCGACAGCGGTGTGAACATCGACGAGCGCGGTTTCGTATTCGTTGACGACCAGTGCACCACCAGCGTACCGGGCGTTTACGCGATCGGTGACGTGGTTCGCGGCATGATGCTGGCGCACAAGGCGTCCGAAGAAGGCATCATGGTGGTTGAGCGCATCAAGGGCCACAAAGCCCAAATCAACTATGACCTGATCCCGTCTGTTATTTATACTCACCCGGAAATCGCGTGGGTCGGCAAGACCGAGCAGGTATTGAAGGCTGAAGGCGTTGAAGTTAACGTTGGCACCTTCCCGTTCGCAGCCAGTGGCCGTGCCATGGCAGCCAACGACACCGGCGGTTTCGTGAAAGTCATTGCTGATGCCAAGACTGACCGCGTATTGGGCGTCCACGTGATTGGCCCGAGCGCTGCAGAACTGGTTCAGCAGGGCGCGATCGGCATGGAGTTCGGCACCAGCGCTGAAGACCTGGGCATGATGGTTTTCTCCCATCCGACCCTGTCTGAAGCCTTGCACGAAGCTGCTCTGGCTGTGAATGGCGGCGCCATCCACATCGCCAACCGCAAGAAGCGTTAAGACAATAAGAAACCACGGCGGTATGGCCCGTCGTGAGCCTTGCATGCAAGACTCACCGCGGAATATCCGCTGGACGCAGTCTTGCGTAGCTGCACCGGTTGTCCGGAAAGGCTACGCAAGCAGCAGTCACAGGTGGTGCGGCACTTGAACAAGTGCAGCACCGAATGCGCAGTACCTAACGAAGACGGTAATAAGCATGAATCTTCACGAGTATCAGGGTAAGCAGCTGTTCGCTGAGTACGGCCTGCCAGTATCCCAGGGTTTCGCAGTAGACACCCCGGAAGCAGCAGCAGAAGCTTGCGACAAAATCGGCGGCACCGAGTGGGTTGTCAAAGCCCAGGTCCACGCTGGTGGTCGCGGTAAAGCGGGCGGCGTAAAGCTGGTTCGCAGCAAAGAAGACGCCAAGGCATTCGCACAGCAGTGGCTGGGCAAGCGCCTGGTGACTTACCAGACTGACGCCAATGGCCAGCCAGTCACCAAGATCCTGGTTGAATCGTGCACTGATATCGCTAAAGAGCTGTACCTGGGCGCTGTCGTTGACCGTTCGAGCCGTCGCATCGTGTTCATGGCTTCCACCGAAGGTGGCGTGGACATCGAGAAAATCGCTCACGACACTCCAGAAAAAATTCTGAAAGCCACGATCGATCCACTGGTTGGCGCCCAGCCATTCCAGGGTCGCGAGCTGGCATTCCAGCTGGGTCTGGAAGGCAAGCAAGTTGCTCAGTTCGCCAAGATCTTCGTAGGTCTGGCCAAGCTGTTCAAGGATCACGACCTGGCTCTGCTGGAAGTGAACCCGCTGGTGATCAAGGCTGACGGCGATCTGCATTGCCTCGACGCCAAGATCAACATCGACGCCAACGCCATGTACCGTCAGCCTAAGCTGAAGACTTTCCACGATCCGTCGCAAGACGATCCGCGCGAAGCGCACGCTGCCAAGTTCGAACTGAACTACGTAGCGCTGGAAGGCAACATCGGTTGCATGGTCAACGGTGCTGGCCTGGCCATGGGTACCATGGACATCGTCAACCTGCATGGCGGCAAACCAGCCAACTTCCTCGACGTGGGCGGCGGTGCTACCAAAGAACGCGTTACCGAAGCGTTCAAGATCATCCTGTCCGACACTAACGTCGCTGCAGTATTGGTCAACATCTTCGGCGGCATCGTTCGTTGCGACATGATTGCCGAAGGCATCATCGGCGCTGTGAAAGAAGTCGGCGTGAAAATCCCGGTTGTTGTTCGCCTTGAAGGCAACAACGCTGAGCTGGGCGCTAAAGTACTGGCAGAAAGCGGTTTGAACATCATCGCTGCTACCAGCCTGACCGACGCTGCTCAACAAGTCGTTAAAGCTGCGGAGGGCAAATAATGAGCGTCCTGATCAATAAAGACACCAAAGTTATCTGCCAGGGTATTACCGGTTCGCAAGGTAGTTTCCACACCCAGCAAGCCATCGAATACGGCACCAAGATGGTTGGCGGCGTAACTCCAGGCAAAGGCGGCACCGAGCACCTGGGCCTGCCAGTGTTCAACACCGTGAAAGACGCTGTAGCTGCCACTGGCGCTACCGCCAGCGTGATCTACGTTCCGGCTCCTTTCTGCAAGGATTCGATCCTGGAAGCCGCTTTCGGCGGCATCAAGCTGATCGTCTGCATCACCGAAGGCATTCCTACCCTGGACATGCTGGACGCTAAAGTTAAGTGCGACGAGCTGGGCGTAGTCCTGATCGGTCCTAACTGCCCAGGCGTGATCACTCCAGGCGAATGCAAGATCGGCATCATGCCAGGTCACATTCACTTGCCAGGCAAGGTCGGTATCGTTTCCCGTTCCGGCACCCTGACCTACGAAGCTGTGAAGCAAACTACTGACGCCGGTTTCGGTCAGTCGACTTGCGTCGGCATCGGTGGTGACCCGATCCCGGGTTCGAACTTCATCGACATCCTGAAGCTGTTCCAGGAAGACCCGAAGACCGAAGCGATCGTCATGATCGGTGAGATCGGCGGTTCGGCTGAAGAAGAAGCGGCTGCCTACATCAAGGCACACGTGACCAAGCCGGTTGTTTCCTACATCGCTGGTGTGACTGCCCCTGCGGGCAAGCGCATGGGCCATGCTGGCGCAATCATCTCTGGCGGCAAAGGCACTGCAGACGAGAAGTTTGCTGCCCTGGAAGACGCAGGTGTTAAAACCGTGCGTTCGCTGGCAGACATCGGCAAGGCATTGTCCGAGCTGACCGGTTGGGCGATCAAATAAGCCTCGCGCTTAGCTGACGCTTCACCAAACAAAGGCCACCTTCGGGTGGCCTTTGTCGTTTCTGGTGTTTAGATATTTGCAGTGCTTTTTGTGGCGAGGGCGCTTGCTCCCGCTGGGCTGCGAAGCGGCCCCAAAACAGGCTATCGAAGGTTGTCTGGTACGCCGCATGCAATGGATTTACGACTGCTGCGCAGCCGAGCGGGAGCAAGCTCCCTCGCCACGGGGCTCTTCTTAGGTAATTTAGATATGTAAACGCGACACGGAAATGTCGCGTATCGGATAGATCGCCCCTTAACAGTGCGTTTGTCGGGCAAATTCGTTAGGCTAGCCGCCATTTTTGCGTTTGCGTCCCACAAGGAAGCGTCGCGCTAAACGGGTCAGTCCTATACGGACCGACAGCATTTCCCTCACCCTCAGGGAAATCCCTCTCTAAATTCCGATTCAGTAGTGTGGTATTTCCTTAATGAAAGTCTTGAAAGGTCAGGACATCCTGGCACTTGGTTTTATGACGTTTGCCCTGTTTGTCGGGGCTGGCAACATCATCTTCCCGCCTATCGTCGGTTTGCAGTCCGGGCCCAATGTCTGGATGGCGGCGCTAGGCTTCTTGATCACGGCAGTCGGTTTGCCGGTGATCACCGTGGTTGCGTTGGCCAAGGTCGGTGGTGCGATGGATGCCTTGAGCAGCCCGATCGGCAAAATCGCCGGCGGCCTGCTGGCCGCTGCGTGCTACCTCGCGGTCGGCCCGCTGTTCGCCACGCCGCGTACCGCGACCGTATCGTTCGAAGTGGGTCTGGCGCCGCTGACCGGCGAGAGCCCGCTGGCGCTGTTCCTCTACAGCTCGGTGTACTTCCTGCTGGTGTTCTTCATTTCGCTCTATCCGGGCCGTTTGCTGGATACCGTAGGACGTTTCCTCGCCCCCCTGAAGATCATCGCCCTGGCCGCACTCGGCATCGCCGCATTCGCGCTGCCTGCCGGTGACATCGGCGTGGCGACGCCTGAGTATGTCGCGGCGCCGTTCTCCCAAGGGTTCATCAACGGTTACCTGACCATGGATACCCTTGGCGCGCTGGTGTTCGGCATCGTCATCGTCAACGCGATCCGCTCCCGTGGCGTCGAGTCACCAGCGCTGATCACCCGCTACGCGATCATTGCCGGGCTGATTGCCGGCGTGGGCCTGGCGCTGGTGTATGTCAGCCTGTTTCGTCTCGGTTCCGGCAGTCATGAAGTGGCGGCCGGTGCAGCCAACGGTGCCGCGGTGTTGCACGCCTATGTTCAGCACACCTTTGGTTCGCTGGGCAGCGGTTTCCTGGCGGTGCTGATCTCCCTGGCCTGTCTGGTCACCGCGGTCGGTCTGACGTGTGCATGCGCCGAATACTTCAGCCGTGTGCTGCCACTGTCCTACAAGACATTGGTCATCATCCTCGCCGTGTTCTCCCTGTTTGTGTCCAACCTGGGCCTCACCAAGCTGATTGCGTTCTCGATCCCGGTACTGACGGCGATTTACCCGCCGTGCATCGCCCTGGTCGCGCTGAGCTTCTGCAAAGACTTCTGGCATGAACAGGGCCGTATCGTTGGCCCGGTGATGTTGGTGTCGTTCATCTTCGGCATGATCGATGCGCTCAAGGGGGCGGGTCTGGCGGACTGGATGCCAGCTCAGCTGTCCCACCTGCCGCTGAGCGAGCAAGGTCTGGCGTGGCTGGTGCCGTCGGTGATGACTTTGGTGGTTGCGGTGGTTTGCGATCGTCTGCTGGGCAAGCGCGAAGAAGTGCTGGCTTAAGTTGCTTCATGGCCCGCCACAAGCGGGTCTTGAGTCGCTATAGAAATGCCCCGTATCAATCGATACGGGGCATTTTTTTATCACCAGTTACTACTCTCTGGTGGCTAGAAACCGCGCTACAGTCGCCCTGTCAAAAAAATACCGGCAATCACCCGAAGCAATGATTTTTTGATCGGGTTGCACAACCACCGACTTCCAGAACTCGTAATCTTTTCCAAAGCGGGTATTCAGAAAGCCTTCGTCGCCGAACGTGATGTCGAGTTTTCCCGTAGCCTCATAACGGGCGATCAGCGTACTCTCCCTGCTTCTCGCGCCTGACAGGCCAACGACGACAATTCCATGTGCAGGGTCTCCGCCAATGTCGGACCATGCGTTGGCTGCGCTTGATGGCAACTCGGACACCACCGCTTTGCCACCGTTGAAAACAAGATTCGGCCAACCATTTCCATTAAACGCTGCAAGCACTCCCCGGCGGCCGTTGCCCCAAACATCGTTCGGGGTTCGGTCCAACGAGCCAGTCACGAACGTACTGCCATCTTCGCGCAGTAACAGGCCTGAAAATACTGTATCGGCTTCGTCGATGCGGATTCTCGTGATGCCGCTCGTCCCAAAGGAATTGTCTGGAGTTCCATCAGCTTTGAAGCGGGCGACGATACCTTCGTTCTGAGGGCTAAAGCCTACGGAGCTGGATCCGACGACAGTAATGGCGCCATCAGCGGACGCGCCGACTGCATGGATGACGAAATCGACATTGATGCTGCCGCTTCCGTTAAATGACAGATCAAGTTTGCCGTCTGGGTCGTATCGAAAGATGCTCGTCCAACCCGCCATTATGATTTCGCCATTTGGACCGATTGCAGTGTTGGAGGTTGGTTGAGTCATTGAAAGATGGGGGCTGGTTGAAACGGCCAGGTTACTCAAGTGGGTTGGGTAGGGATTCAGTACCAGACCTTCATCGCCAAACGTGTAATCAGGTTTGCCGTTTTCGAGAAAGCGCGCGAAAGCAAGATACTCAATATCGTCGCGGTGTGTACCAATGACCAGGATCTTCCCATCTTTGTAAAGTTGGGCGCCGTGTAGAGAGGCCCGAGATCCAGCCTTAAACCCGCCCTTGAGTATTCCGTCATCCGCAAAATCAGGATCCCGGCTGCCATCTTCCAGCAGTTGTACAAGCTGGAAGTCTTGATGACCTTCCCAGTAGACGCCGCCTGCCAGAAGTAACTTATCGTCGGGTCTTCTGGAAACAATTTGCAGTGGGTCACTTCCTGCAGAAAATTGATAGGCTACGCCAGCCTCCCCAAAAAACGGATCAAGCCATTGTTCATCAGGAGCCGCGGCTGATTTTTTTTGGGGGCTGAGCATAGGAATTCTCCAGGTGCCGATTGATAAAGTTCAAGAGGCTACAAGCAATACCTTGGAGGCTAACCGGTAAAAATAAGACTGAATAGCTGTCAAATATGACAGCTATTGATGATGTTCAATCGATAGAATTTAATGAAATGCGCCCTTTTTCGACTTTGCATTGAACAAGCGCTTATGTAACGTTGAACGCGAGAGGTAGTGGTTGCCTTGCACAGCCAATTCGTATTGAAAACTCAGCTTCAGCCCACGTTTAAGGACCTGCATGTCGTTCATCCACGCCAATATCATCCACATCGTTGCCGCGCTGTGGTTTGTCATCTGCTGGGGCGGTTACACCCGCTATGCCTCATGGAAGGGCCGCGACACCGCATGCCTGGCCAGTGTGCTGCACCTGTACCGTGAAGACTGGATGCGCCGCATGCTCTTGCGCGACAACCGCATCGCCGACGCCAGCGTGGTCGGCAACCTGGAGCGTAACGCCTCGTTCTTTGCCTCCAGCACGCTGATTATCCTGGCTGGCATTCTCACCGTACTCGGTGCGTCGGAACGGGCCGTGTCGTTGCTGGCGGATATTCCGATGGTGCAACAGGCGTCGCAGGGGATGTCCGAGATCAAGTTACTGTGCCTGGCGCTGGTGTTTGTCTATGCGTTCTTCACCTTCAGCTGGTGCATGCGCCAGTACAACTTCGCCGCCATTTTGATCGGGTCGGCGCCGATGATTGGCGAACGTCACGTGTCCGAACAAGAGCGCAAAGCCTTCGCCGCCCGAGCCGCCCGGGTAATTTCCATGGCGGCCAACCAGTTCAACTTTGGCCTGCGTTCTTACTACTTTGGCATGACCATGCTGGCCTGGTTCGTCAGCCCATGGCTGTTCATGCTGATGAGTGCTGGCGTGGTGCTGGTGTTGTATCGCCGGGAGTTTCATTCCGACGTTCTCGATGTGATGGTCTATACCCCTACAGAGGCGCCATTGCCCGAAGCCAATAAAGAGGCCGCTTGATGAGTATTCCGTTCTGGTGCGTGTTTATCAGCGCCTTGCTGATCTACGTGGCCCGCATGCCCGTGACCAAGGCCATGAAAGAGCAGGGCGGTTACAACAATCACCTGCCGCGTCAGCAACAGGCGCAACTCACAGGTTTCGGCGCCCGTGCAGTGGCGGCGCATCAAAACAGCTTCGAGGCGTTCATATTGTTTACGGTGGGGGTGTTGATGGCGCACACCACGCAGACCGCGGGGTGGCTGATCGATTCGCTGGCCATCATCTTTGTGATTTCCCGAATCATTTATTTAGTGTGCTATTGGGCGGATCTTGCCTGGCAGCGCAGCCTGGTATGGATCGTCGGACTAGTGTGTTCATTGCTGTTGATGATTAGTCCGACTTTTAGAACTGTTTTGCTCTAAAGGTTCGAATGACAGACAAAAGAAAACCCGCACTTGGCGGGTTTTCTTTTATCACGCTAAAAACTGTTTTAGTTTTTAGGTGCTTCAGCAGGAGCGGCTGGAGCCGACTCTTGAACAGCGGCTTTGTTCGATTCGGCCTGAGCTTTGGCAGCTTCGGCGTTTTCTTTCGCAGCTTCGTTCACTTTATCCTGAGCTTCGCCCATTTTTTCCTGAGCTTGCTCAGCATGTTGGTTAGCATCTTGAGCTTTGTCCTCGGATTTTTTATCGCAAGCAGCGAGACCGAGGGAAGCGGTCAACATCAAGGCAATAGCTAAAGTCTTACGCATGGGGTGTATCTCCTTATGGAAAATATCTACTGGCCTTTCGAGCACAGCCCCCAGGGTTAAGTTCCTCAATTCGTTCAGATATATAAGAATATTCCTGCGGGAACTTTTACGAATACGCCGAATACGATTTCCGACTATTAAGAAGAGTGTTTATCACATGGCCGAAAACCCCGTTTTTGAGCGCGCGACGCGATTTCTTTCGGCACTCAGGCATTGTCAGGTGTTGGGTTTGCGGGTTCACAGCGCCAGCAACGAAGGGCTGACGGTCATCCTGCCGTACAGCCCGCAAATCGTCGGCAACCCGCAGACCGGTGTGATCCATGGCGGGGCTTTGACCTCGCTGATGGACACCGCGTGTGGCATGTCGACCCTCTGCGTCCTGCCCGAATTTGAAGTCTGCCCGACCCTCGATTTGCGCATCGACTACATGCACGCCGCCGAGCCGCATAAGGATGTCTACGGTTTCGCCCAATGCTACCGGGTGACCACCGACGTGATCTTCGCCCGAGGCTTTGCCTACCAGGACGATCCCGAGCAGCCCATCGCCCATGTCGTCGGCACGTTCATGCGTATGGGCAAAGCCGTCAAAGGCGCCAAGGGATTGGGTGGCGCAATCGCCGGAGGTGCGAAATGACTGACTCTTTCAAGGAGCAACTCCAGCAAGCCCACGCGCAGGGGGACTACGCTTCGCTGCTGCACCTGTTGCCTTATGCCAAACTGATCGGCATCGAGTGTTCCCGTGTCGGGGATGAGCTGCTGTTTCGCTTGCCGGCCAACAAGGACAACATTGGTAACCCTTTACTGCCGGCCATCCATGGTGGGGTGATCGCCGGGTTCATGGAGCTGTCCGCAGCGCTGCACCTGCTGATTTTCACCGGCTCGCCCGGTGTACCGAAGATCATCGATTTCTCCCTCGACTACCTGCGAGCCGGGCAGTTTCGCGATACCTGGGCCAAATGTCAGGTTTGCCGCCAGGGTCGACGCGTGGCAAACGTGGCGATTACAGCCTGGCAAACCACCGAAGCCGAGCCGATTGCCACCGCCCGCGGCCATTTCAAAATTGAAGAGCCCTTGAAATCCTGAACTCAGCCCCAAACTCTGATGACAACCCGCCGCCGACCCTTCAGGTCGCGGCCACTGCCATCTGATTGGAGTTTGATGACCATGAGTGTGGAAACTCAAAAGGAAACCCTGGGCTTCCAGACCGAGGTGAAGCAACTGCTGCACCTCATGATCCATTCGCTGTATTCCAACAAGGAAATTTTCCTTCGCGAATTGATCTCGAACGCCTCTGACGCTGTCGACAAATTACGTTTCGAAGCCCTGTCCAAGCCTGAACTGCTGGAAGGTGGCGCCGAACTGAAAATCCGTGTGAGCTTCGACAAGGACGCCAAGACCGTCACCCTCGAAGACAACGGCATCGGCATGAGCCGTGAAGACGCGATTACCCACCTGGGGACCATCGCCAAATCCGGCACTGCTGATTTCATGAAACACCTGTCTGGCGATCAGAAGAAAGACTCGCACCTGATCGGTCAGTTTGGTGTCGGTTTCTACTCGGCCTTCATCGTCGCTGACAAAGTTGACGTGTTCAGCCGTCGTGCCGGTTCTGCTGCCAGCGAGGGCGTGCATTGGTCGTCCAAAGGTGAAGGCGATTTTGAAGTTGCCACCGTTGAGAAAGCCGAGCGCGGCACCCGTATCGTCCTGCATCTGAAATCCGGTGAAGACGAATTCGCCGATGGCTGGCGTCTGCGCAACATCATCAAGAAGTACTCCGACCACATCGCTCTGCCGATCGAGTTGCCGAAAGAAGTGGCAGCTGTCGAAGGTGAAGAGAAGCCTGCAGTTGAATGGGAAACCGTCAACCGCGCCAGCGCCCTGTGGACCCGTCCTCGCACCGAGATCAAGGACGAGGAATATCAGGAGTTCTACAAACACATCGCTCATGACTTCGAAAATCCGCTGAGCTGGAGCCATAACAAGGTCGAAGGCAAGCTCGAATACAGCTCGTTGCTGTATGTGCCGACCCGTGCTCCGTTCGATCTGTACCAGCGTGAAGCGCCGAAAGGCCTGAAGCTGTATGTACAGCGCGTATTCGTGATGGACCAGGCCGAGTCGTTCCTGCCGCTGTACCTGCGCTTCATCAAGGGCGTGGTCGATTCCAACGACCTGTCGCTGAACGTGTCGCGGGAAATCCTGCAGAAGGACCCGATCATCGACTCCATGAAGTCGGCCCTGACCAAGCGCGTTCTGGACATGCTGGAAAAACTGGCGAAGAACGAGCCTGAGCAATACAAAGGTTTCTGGAAGAACTTCGGCCAGGTCATGAAAGAAGGCCCGGCAGAAGACTTCGCCAACAAAGAGAAAATCGCTGGCCTGCTGCGTTTCGCCTCCACTCAGGGCGAAGAAGGCGAGCAGGTTGTGGGGCTGGCCGAGTACCTGGCGCGCGCCAAGGAAGGTCAGGACAAGATCTACTACCTGACCGGCGAAACCTACGCGCAGGTCAAAAACAGCCCGCACCTGGAAGTCTTCCGCAAGAAAGGCATCGAAGTGCTGCTGCTGACCGACCGCATTGATGAGTGGCTGATGAGCTACCTCAGCGACTTCGACGGCAAGAGCTTTGTCGACGTGGCGCGCGGTGACCTGGACCTGGGCAACCTGGATTCGGAAGAAGACAAGAAAGCCGCGGAAGAAGTCGCCAAGTCCAAAGAGGGCCTGGTTGAGCGTCTGAAAACTGCACTGGGCGAATCCGTCGCTGAAGTACGGGTTTCCCACCGTCTGACTGATTCCCCGGCGATCCTGGCCATCGGCGAGCAGGACCTGGGCATGCAGATGCGTCAGATCCTCGAAGCCAGCGGTCAGAAGGTTCCGGATTCGAAGCCGATCTTCGAATTCAACCCGGCTCACCCGCTGATCGAGAAACTCGACAACGAGCAGAGCGACGAGCGCTTCGGCGACCTGTCGCACATTCTCTTCGATCAGGCGGCACTGGCAGCCGGCGACAGCTTGAAAGACCCGGCCGCGTATGTGCGCCGCCTCAACAAGCTGCTGGTTGAACTGTCGGTTTAACCGAGTTGTAAAAAAACCCGCTTCGGCGGGTTTTTTCATTCTGGTGTCTTTTACTGGGAGTTAGTCATGAGCCAAATCACTGTTCGTTCCGTCGCTTATCAGCTTGATGGCCAGTCGTATGAAAGCCGTCTGGCGTTCGATGCCGACCACAAAGGCCCGCGCCCCGGTCTGTTGATGGCGCCGAACTGGATGGGTGTCAGCGCCGGTGCCGAGGAGATCGCCAAATCGGTGGCGGCCAAGGGTTATGTGGTGTTGATCGCCGACCTGTACGGCCAGTCGGTGCGTCCACAGAATGGCGACGAGGCGGGTGCAGCGATGATGCCCCTGAAGAACGACCGCGCCTTGCTGCGCAAGCGCATGCAAGCGGCGTTCGAACAGTTGCAAGGGCAGGGCGAGGCGGCGGTTGATACCTCGAAACTGGCGACCTTCGGTTTCTGCTTCGGCGGTTGCTGCGCACTGGAACTGGCCCGCACGGGCGCGCCGGTAAAAGCGGCGGTTTCGTTCCATGGCACGCTGGATACGCCGAACGTCAACGATGCTAAAACCATCAAGGGCTCGGTGCTGGTGTTGCACGGTGCATCCGACCCGCTGGTGCCGAAAGAGCAATTGCCGGCGTTTGAAGAGGAAATGAATGCGGCGGGCGTGGATTGGCAACTGCTGAGTTACGGCGGCGCGGTGCATTCGTTTACTGACCCGCATGCGAATGTGCCGGGCAAGATGATGTATGACGCGAAGACGGCGGCTCGGGCGTTTACTTCGATGCACAATCTGCTGGATGAAGTTTTTAAAGACTGATAGCTGATTCCGCCCTGACACTCTCGGTGTCAGGGCCGACCTCATCGCGAGCAGGCTCACTCCTACAATTGGAATGCATTCTCCCTTGTAGGAGTGAGCCTGCTCGCGATGGCGGTGTTACTGCTACCGACGATGCTAAGGCAGCTCGATCCGCTCGCTTTCCCCCGGCACCGTCGGCCAATCCCCAGCCGCCCAGCGTCGTCGCGCTTCATCGATCGCCGCCGGATCGCTCGCCACAAAATTCCAGTTGATTCGCCGCGGCCCGTCCAGCGGTGCCCCACCAAACAGCACGGCATGACAGTCGCTCTCGGCGAACAACGTCATTTCCTCTCCGGCAGGCAGCACCACCAGCGCATGCGGCTCCAGCAGCTCGCCGTCAAGCTGTGCGTCGCCGCTGAGCACATAAAGTGCCCGCTCTTCATGCTCGGTCGGGATCAGCAAGGTGGTCGCCGTTTGCAGGTTCAATTCCGCATACAGCGTAGGAGAAAGCACCGGCACCGGCGATTCCAGGCAAAAGCCTGACCCGGCAATCATGCGGATCTTCACGCCAAGGTTATCGCTGACCGGCAACGTCGACGCCGGATGATGGCTGTAGTGGCCGGGCCCCTGTTCCTGCGTCTTGGGGGAGGCGAGCCAAACCTGCAAACCGTGCATCGTGAAGCCGCTTTGCTTCAAGGTTTCAGGCGTGCGTTCAACGTGAGCAATTGCACTGCCCGCCGTCATCCAGCTGACATCGCCGGCATCGACCACCTGATCGGAGCCGAGGCTGTCCTTGTGCTGGATTTTTCCTTCGAACAAATACGTGAGGGTGGACAGGCCAATGTGCGGGTGCTGACGGATGTTCATGCCTGTTCCCGCCGCATAACGGGTTTCGAGCATGTGGTCGAAAAAGACGAAAGGCCCGACGCTGCGGCATTTGGCTGACGGCAGCGGGCGCAGAATCGGTTGGCCCTCGACATCTTCGGCGCGAGGGCGGATCACGAGTGGCGTGTTCATGGTGCATTCCAGGCTGAGCGGGTGACGCGTGGAGCATAACCCGCTTGCGCAGCCCTTGCCGCTATTGGCTGAAGGCACCTTCGGAGAGATGGGTTTCGATGCTCACCTCGGTGCTGGTCATCAGCTTGTGTACCGGGCAGCGGTCGGCCACGCGGTGCAACTCGTCGCGCTGGGCGTCGGTGAGCACGCCCTTGAGGGTCAGTTTGACGTGCAGGGCATATTTGCCTTTTTGCTCTTCGCTGTTGTCACGTTTGACTTCAACCGTGACGCCGGTCAGCGGAATGTCTTTCTTCTTTGCGTACAGCTTCAGTGTCAGGGCCTTGCAGGCACCCAGGGCCGCGTCGAAGTAGTCGTGTGGCTCAGGGGCCGAGCCTTCGCCGCCAGACGTGGTCGGCACATCGGCAAAAAGCTCGTGGTCATCGATCTGGACGCTGTGGCGAAAACCTTCGGCGGAAACGGTATTGACGGTAACGGTCATTGGGAGCCTCCCAGGCTAAAAAGTCATTCGATCAAAACAGACCTCGAAGTTATAGAGCATTCCTGACGATGCGCGTTCCACTTTCTTACCGGCTGAACCGTCTTGAGTGTGCAAAGGTCTACGTCTTTCCTGCCCCCGGAGAATGCCCGTGCCCCTGTTCCGTTTGAGCCTTGCCTGTTTGCTGGTGCTATCCAGTGCTTACGTCAATGCACGCGAATACGCCTACAGCGATGCGCACCTGCATTACGTGGACTTTTTTCAGGAAACCGCCGGCATGCCGACATTGCTCAAGGCCATGGACGACAATGCCATTGATCATGTGATGATTTCCGGGATCCCGGTGGC
Source organism: Pseudomonas sp. SJZ077 (assembly GCF_007993905.1). Taxonomy (NCBI): domain Bacteria; kingdom Pseudomonadati; phylum Pseudomonadota; class Gammaproteobacteria; order Pseudomonadales; family Pseudomonadaceae; genus Pseudomonas; species Pseudomonas sp. SJZ077. Next base: position 629,442 of record NZ_VIUJ01000001.1, on the reverse strand, counting down.
GAAGAAATGGCACGAAGACGAACCGAAGCGCCCGCGCTATTACGCCGGTGATGACGCCGATGCCTATTGGTACAGCGCGACGGATGTGATCGTCGCGGCAGCGGTAAACAAATTGACCCCCGAGCAGCGTCAGCGCTTTCACCCGTTCCTGTCCGGTTTCAACCCCAACGACAAAAACTCCGCAGCGCACATCCAGCGAATGCTCGATCTCAATCCGGGGCTGTGGCAGGGGATCGGCGAAGTGTTTACCCGGCACGATGACCTGACCGCGCTGACCGCCGGCGACACGCCACGGGCCAACAACGAAGCGATGACGCGGATCTATCACCTCGCGGCGGAGAACGACTTGCCGGTGATGCTGCACTCCAACATCACCTCCAAGCGTGAGAAAAATCCGCTGTACCTGTCGGAAGTCGAGGAGCCGTTGCGTAATCATCCGCATACACGATTCATTTGGGCGCACGCAGGCACCAGCGCCGAGGTCCATCGGCATCAAACCCGACTGGATTTTCTGTTGCCGACCCTGAGCCGAATGCTCGAGGCCTACCCCAATCTGTACATCGACCTGTCCTGGAGCATGCTGACGCCTTACCTGCTGGATGAGCAGGGCAAGCCTTCTGAAGCCTGGCTGGGGCTGGTGGAGCGCTTCCCGGATCGCTTCATGCTCGGCTCTGATGTGGTGGGACGTTTCAACAAGCTGGGTAAGGAAATGCGCAGCTTCGACCCGTTTCTCGACGCCTTGCCTGAGCAGGTGGCGAGAAAAGTCGCGCGGGACAATTTTCTGTCGATTCTGCCGCGCAACCGTTAAGGCTGCGACGCTACCGGTTGGCTGCGCACGGTTGCGGATAGCGCATTCCCTGCCTATGTTCCTTGCGAGGCATTACTGGTGACTGGCGCACGAAGACCCGATGCCGGTTGCTGTCCATCCAGTGCGGATTCTCGCAGCGAGGTAACGACATGCCAAACGACTCCCGCCCTGCCGTGCTTGAACTGATCGGCAATACGCCGCTGGTGCGCGTCAGCCGTTTCGATACCGGCCCGTGTACGCTGTTTCTCAAACTCGAATCACAGAACCCCGGCGGTTCGATCAAGGACCGCATCGGTCTGGCGATGATCGACGCCGCCGAACGCGATGGCCGTCTGCAACCCGGCGGCACCATCGTCGAAGCCACCGCCGGCAACACCGGCCTCGGCCTGGCCCTGGTCGGCCGTGCCAAAGGCTATCGAGTGGTGCTGGTGGTGCCGGACAAAATGTCCACCGAGAAGGTGTTGCACCTCAAGGCCATGGGCGCCGAGGTGCACATCACCCGCTCCGATGTCGGTAAGGGCCATCCCGATTACTATCAGGACGTGGCGGCGCGGCTGGCGCAGGAGATACCCGATGCGTTCTTCGCCGACCAGTTCAACAACCCGGCCAATCCGCTGGCCCACGAATGCAGCACCGCGCCGGAGATCTGGGCACAGACCCAGCATGATCTGGATGCCATTGTCGTCGGCGTCGGTTCGGCCGGCACCCTGACCGGGCTGACGCGCTTCTTTCAACGCGTGCAACCGAACCTGGAAATGGTGCTGGCCGATCCGGTCGGTTCGGTGATGGCCGAGTACAGCCGCAGCGGCACCCTCGGCAAGGCCGGTTCATGGGCGGTGGAAGGCATCGGCGAAGACTTCATTCCATCGATTGCCGACCTTTCCAGCGTGCGCCACGCCTATTCGATCAGCGACGAGGAAAGCTTCGATCACGCCCGTCAATTGCTGCGCGCCGAAGGCATTCTCGGCGGTTCCTCGACTGGCACTTTGCTGGCGGCGGCGTTGCGTTACTGTCGCGAGCAGACCGAGCCGAAACGGGTGGTCAGCTTCGTCTGCGACACCGGCACCCGTTACCTGTCGAAGGTCTACAACGACCAGTGGATGAACGATCAGGGCCTGCTGCAATACAAGCGCTACGGCGATCTGCGCGACCTGATCGCGCGGCGTTTCGAGGATGGCCGCGTCATCAGCGTCGGCCCCGACGACACGCTGCTCACCGCCTTCCAGCGCATGCGCCTGGCGGATGTCTCGCAATTGCCGGTGCTGGCGGACGGCAAGCGGCTGGTCGGCGTGATCGACGAATCCGATATTCTGCTGGGCGTGCACGAAGACGCTTCGCACTTGCGCATGCCCGTAGCCAGCGCCATGACTGACAAGTTACAAACCCTGCCGGCAAACGCCAGCCTGGCCGAACTGCAGGCGGAACTCGATCGTGGGCTGGTGGCGATCATCGCCGACGCCTCGGGCTTCCATGGCCTGATTACGCGAGTCGACCTGCTTAATCACTTACGGAGATCGCTTACATGAGTCAGCACGATGAATCCGGCGCGCCCCGCGCCTTCGGCACCCGAGTGATCCATGCCGGACAGACGCCGGATCCTTCCACCGGGGCGCTGATGCCGCCGATCTACGCTAACTCCACTTACTTGCAGCAAAGCCCCGGCGTGCATAAGGGCCTCGACTATGGCCGCTCGCACAATCCGACGCGCTTTGCGCTGGAGCGTTGCGTGGCGGACCTCGAGGGCGGCACCCGGGCCTTCGCCTTTGCCTCCGGGCTGGCGGCGATTTCCACGGTGCTCGAACTGCTTGATGCCAACGCGCACATCGTCTCCGGCAACGACCTGTACGGCGGAACGTTCCGGCTGTTCGACAAAGTCCGTCAGCGCAGCGCCGGGCATCGCTTCAGCTACGTCGACCTGACCGACCTGTCCGCCTTCGAAGCGGCGTTGCAGGACGACACGCGGATGGTCTGTGTCGAGACGCCGAGCAATCCTTTGCTGCGCCTTTCTGATCTCGCCGCCATTGCGCGTAGCTGCCGCGAGCGCGGCATCCTCTGTGTCGCCGACAACACCTTCGCCAGCCCGTGGATCCAGCGCCCGCTGGAGTTGGGTTTCGATATCGTGGTGCACTCGACGACCAAGTACCTGAACGGCCACTCCGACGTGATCGGCGGCATTGCGGTGGTCGGGCAGAACGCCGAACTGGCCGAGCGCCTGGGCTTTTTGCAGAACGCGGTAGGAGCCATCGCCGGGCCGTTTGACGCGTTCCTCACCCTGCGCGGCGTGAAGACCCTGGCGTTGCGCATGGAGCGTCATTGCAGTAACGCGCTGGAGCTGGCGCAATGGCTGGAGCGGCAGCCGCAAGTGGCACGCGTTTACTATCCGGGCTTGCCGTCGCACCCGCAGCACGAATTGGCTCGACAGCAGATGCGTGGATTCGGCGGGATGATTTCCCTCGACCTGAACAGCGACCTGGCTGGCGCCAGACGCTTCCTTGAAAATGTGCAGATATTTGCCCTGGCCGAGAGCCTGGGCGGGGTGGAAAGCCTGATCGAGCATCCGGCAATCATGACGCATGCCACCATTCCCGCAGACACCCGTGCGCAACTCGGGATCGGCGATGCGCTGGTGCGTTTGTCCGTGGGGGTCGAGGATGTAGAGGATCTGCGCGCTGACCTGGCTCAGGCGCTGGCGCGGATTTGACGTTCAGCAGGCATAAAAAAATCCGGAATCCCTGAGGGATTCCGGATTTTTGTTCAGGCCCGGATCAGCTGCCTTTGACAGCCTTGCCGTTGACCGTACCGTCGAGGAGCATGATGTTGTACTCCTTGCCATCGGTTTCGACCTGTTGCAGGCGAACCAGCAGGTAATCCCAATCCTTGGCGAACCACAGGACGGTGATGCGCTTGCTTTGCGTCGGGTCGCGCACGCGCTCGACCTTGATCGCATCGATCTGGCCGGCCTTGGTGTCGACTTTCTCCGAACCCAGCACGCGGAAGTCATACGTATCGACTTCGCCATCATCGACAACCTGATAGCTCATGCTTTTTTTGCCGGCGGCCACATCGTGTTGCAGGGCCAGCTGATAGGTGGATTTGTCGACCATGCCACGGTTCAGCGGGATCTTGACCGCATCACCGCGATCGGTGCCAGTGACCATTTTGTTGGTCCAGTCGAAGTCCAGGTCGGCTTTCTTGGCTTTACCCAGACCACCGCGTTCGAAGTGGTAGGACTGGGGCAGCAACGTGTCCTTGTCCAGGGTCAGGGTGCTTTCTTCTGTCAGGCTGGCGATCATCATCGAGGCCTTGAAGCTGAGCTTCCAGACACCGTTGGCACCCTGGGTCAGGCTGCGTTCAGCCGTGCCACTCATGGGCAGCTGCTTCCAGTCGGCGGTGTAGCTGGCGGAGAAAGGTTGAAGGTCTGCAGCCTGCGCGAAAGGCAGGGCAAACAGAGCGCAAGCGAAGAGCAGGGCGCGACGCATAAAATCTCCTAGTGTCGAATCAAGTGGCCGCTGGCCGCGAGTAACTTTCCATCCAGTAAAGCACCTTGCTCACCGAGCGATAAACGGCCTTCGGCAAACCAGCGTACAGCCATCGGGTAGATCAGGTGTTCCTGAACATGGACTCGCTGCGCCAGACTCTGCGGCGAATCGTGCAACTCTACCGGTATTACTGCCTGTACGACCAGTGGTCCGCCATCGAGTTCCTCGGTGACGAAGTGCACGGAGCAGCCATGTTCCGTGTCGCCGGCTTCCAGCGCGCGCTGATGAGTGTGTAACCCTTTGTATTTGGGCAGCAGCGAGGGATGGATGTTGAGCAGGCGACCCGCGTAGTGGCGCACGAAGTCAGCGCTGAGAATGCGCATGAAACCGGCCAGTACCACGAGTTTGGGGTTGAAGGCGTCGATCAGTTCGATCAGCGCGGCATCGAAGGCTTCGCGGCCTTCGAAAGCCTTGTGATCCAGGGAGCGGGTGTCGATACCCGCGTCCCTGGCGCGTTGCAGGCCGTAAGCGTCGGCGCGGTTGGAAATCACCGCGGCGATGCGGACCGGGCTGTCGCCGGTCCGCGTGCTGTCGATCAGGGCCTGCAAGTTACTGCCGGTGCCGGACAACAGCACCACCACATCACAGGTCTGGGACATCAATGAGCCTTGAGGTTCTTCAGTTCAACCTGGGCTGCGCCTTCGGCAGCGGTGGCGATCTGACCGATAACCCATGGCTGCTCGCCGGCTTCACGCAGGACGTTCAGGGCAGTTTCAACGTGCTCTTGAGCCACGCAGATGACCATGCCCACACCGCAGTTCAGCACGCGGTGCATTTCGTTTTCGTCGACGTTGCCTTTCTCTTGCAGCCAGTCGAACACGGCAGGGCGGGTCCAGCTTGCGACGTCAACCACGGCTTGGGCGCCTTTTGGCAGTACGCGCGGGATGTTGTCCAGCAGGCCGCCACCGGTGATGTGGGCCATGGCTTTGACCGCGCCGGTGTCCTTGATCAGCTTGAGCAACGGTTTCACGTAGATGCGGGTCGGGGCCATCAGCAGGTCGGTCAGCGGTTTGCCGTCGAGCTGGATGTTTTCGATATCGGCACCGGAGACTTCGATGATCTTGCGGATCAGCGAGTAGCCGTTGGAGTGCGGGCCGGAAGACGGCAGGGCGAGCAGGGCATCGCCGGCAGCGACTTTCGAACCGTCGATGATTTCGGATTTTTCCACGACGCCGACGCAGAAGCCGGCCAGGTCGTAGTCTTCACCTTCGTACATGCCAGGCATTTCAGCGGTTTCGCCGCCGACCAGGGAGCAGCCGGACAGTTCACAGCCAGCGCCGATGCCGGTCACGACCTGGGTCGCGGTTTCGACGTTCAGCTTGCCGGTGGCGTAGTAGTCGAGGAAGAACAGCGGCTCGGCGCCGCAGACCACCAGGTCGTTCACGCACATGGCCACCAGGTCGATGCCGATGCTGTCGTGCTTGTTCAGGTTCAAAGCGAGGCGCAGCTTGGTGCCCACGCCGTCGGTGCCGGAAACCAGAACGGGCTGCTTGTAGCCGGCCGGGATTTCGCAGAGGGCGCCGAAACCGCCCAGGCCGCCCATGACTTCCGGGCGCGCAGTGCGCTTGGCGACGCTCTTGATGCGTTCGACCAATGCTTCACCGGCGTCGATGTCTACACCGGCGTCCTTGTAGCTCAGGGAGGGTTGCTTGCTCATGATCCAGGCCTTTAGGGGGGATTCAGGGGTAACGACCGAGTCCAGTGGGACCGCTGAAATAAACGAAGGCGAGCGCCTTGCACGAATTTCAGGGTGCCCGGCTGTTGCCGGTCTGCGAAGGCGCGCGATTTTATCAGGCTTGAAGGGCAGCGGCCATCCTCACGCCGACGGCAGGGGCATATCGGCTGAAAAAAACCTTTATTGCCCGTGTTGGTCGCCGCCTCGATGGCTGTATAAGGTATCGCGATTAACCGTCTATCGTTATGACAGTGCGAAAAACTTAGTCAGATCGTGGTGAATGTTTTGCGCAGGGATGTGGTCACAGCCTTGCTCGATCATCTTCATGCGGTCTGTTCCAGCCGCTCTCGTCGTCAGGAATCTCCCATGCGTTTTTTTTCCAGATTTTTATTTGCAGGCTGTTTTTCACTGGTCAGCCTGGCGAGTCATGCCGAAACCGTCAAAGGCCTGTATCAAGTGCGCGAGCCTGTCAGCAGTCAATCGTCTGAGGAGCGCGACCAGGCGACCCAGCGCGCGCTGGACACCCTGGTGCTGCGCCTGACCGGTGATCCCAAGGCTGCGCAAAGTCCGGGGTTGGCGGCGCTGCGCAAAGACCCGCAACAGATCATCAGTCAATACGGTTTCGACGCCGGTCCGCCGGAAGTGCTGAAAGTCGATTTCGACCCGGCCAGCACCGAACAAGCCTTGCGCCGCGCCGGGTTGTCTTTGTGGGGGACGAATCGGCCGTCGATCCTGAGTTGGTGGTTGAACGACTCCGCCGAGGGATCGAGCCTGGTGGGCGATGGCCAGTCCAGCGCCGCGCCGTTGCGTCGCGCAGCCCAGCATCGTGGTCTGCCGTTGCGGTTGCCGTTGGCGGACCTGAGTGAGCAACTGGTGGCTACGGCACCCAACCTTGAAGGGGCAGATGCAACGCCGTTGCGCGCTGCCTCCGACCGTTACAACGCCGATGCCTTGCTCGCGGTGCATGCCCGGGAAGAGGGCGGCCAGTGGCAGGCCAAATGGAACATGTGGCTGGGCGACAAGAAAGAGGCGGGCAGCGTACAGGGGGCGGATCAGGCCGCTGTGGCCGATGCGGTGATGCTGGCGGTCAGTGAGCGCCTGGCACCGCGGTTTGTCGTCAAACCGGGCGCTTCGGGCGAACAATTGCTGGAAGTGCAGGGCATGAACCTGGAACGCTACGCCGCCCTTGGACGCTTGCTGGAGCCTTTTAGGGCGCGCCTGCAAACGGTTGATGGCGAGCGCATTCTCTATCGGGTCAATGGCAGCGCCGAGCAGTTACGTTCGCAGCTGTCCCTCGCGAAGTTGCAGGAAGTTCCAGCCGGTGAGGCGCCTGCACCGGCAGCGCCTGCGCAGCCAGCCGAGGGTGCGGCGCCGGTCGTAGCACCAACCCCGGCACCGGTGCCACAGCTGAGATTCCGTTGGTAAGGTTTTCTTTCTTTATATAGATGCATATGGAGTGGTACATGGCGGATACGCGGCGTTGGTTCTGGTTGGGTGGGGTGGTTCTGCTCTGCGTGTTTGTCTGGTTGTTGCATCCGATCCTGACGCCCTTTCTGGTCGCGTTGCTGCTGGCCTATCTGTTCGATCCGCTGGTGGATCGGCTGGAAAAGGCCGGTCTGTCACGCACCTGGGGCGTGGTGGCGGTGTTTGCGCTGATCACCTTGATCTTCACCACATTGCTGCTGGTGCTGGTGCCGATGCTCGCCAAGCAGTTATTTCGCTTGTATGAACTGGCGCCGCAGATGCTTGACTGGCTGCAGCACACTGCACTGCCGTGGGCGCAATCAAAATTCGGACTGTCGGATAACTTCTGGAAGTTCGACAAGCTCAAGGCCGCGATCAGCGAACACATGGGCCAGACCACCGACATCGTCGGGGTGGTGCTGAGTCAGGCGACGGCGTCCGGGCTGGCGTTGATCGGCTGGCTGGCGAATCTGGTGCTGATCCCTGTCGTGAGTTTCTACCTGCTGCGGGACTGGGACCTGATGATGGCCAAGATCCGCAGCCTGCTTCCCCGTGATCGTGAAGAACGCGTGGTGACCCTGGCGGGCGAATGCCATGAAGTGTTGGGGGCATTTGTGCGCGGGCAGTTGCTGGTGATGCTGGCGCTGGGCGTGATCTACGCTGCGGGCTTGATGCTGGTGGGGCTGGAGCTGGGGTTGTTGATCGGTCTGATCGCAGGCCTGGCGGCCATTGTGCCGTACATGGGGTTTGTCATCGGGATCGGCGCGGCGTTGATCGCCGGCCTGTTCCAGTTCGGTGGCGATCTGTATCCCATGATCGGCATCGTTGCGGTGTTCATGGTCGGGCAGGCACTGGAAGGCATGGTGCTAACGCCGTTGCTGGTGGGCGATCGTATCGGTCTGCACCCGGTGGCGGTGATCTTCGCGATTCTGGCGGGGGGCGAACTGTTCGGCTTTACCGGCGTGTTACTGGCGTTGCCGGTGGCGGCAGTGATCATGGTGCTGGTGCGCCATGTGCATGATTTGTATAAGGATTCTGATATCTACAGTGGTGTCGACGAACTGGAGCTGTAAGAGTCGTTGAAGTCCTGTGGCGGGCGGCCTGGTTCCATGCCAGGTCGGCCCGTATCCCTCGCGCGGCTGTCACATGCGCCGCCAAAGAAACTGTCATGAAACCAGGGCGTTAACGCAAACCTTTGATTTTGCTTGTGGTCTGTCGCATTGTGCGACCCGCCTCACGGGTATAAACTTCGCAAACTTTACACAGAGGCCACTAACGGTTCCTTTGGAACTGTTCAGTCAGCATGAAACCGATTCAGCTGCCCCTAGGTGTGCGTCTGCGTGATGACGCTACCTTTATCAATTACTACCCAGGCGCCAATGCCGCTGCACTCGGCTATGTCGAGCGGCTATGCGAAGCCGACGCCGGCTGGACAGAAAGCCTGATTTATCTCTGGGGCAAGGACGGGGTAGGGCGCACGCACTTGTTGCAGGCCGCCTGCCTGCGCTTCGAACAACTGGGGGAGCCGGCGGTGTATCTGCCGCTGGCCGAGCTGCTGGACCGCGGCATCTCGATCCTCGACAACCTCGAACAATACGAACTGGTCTGCCTGGATGATTTGCAGGCCGTGGCCGGCCGGGCGGATTGGGAAGAGGCGTTGTTCCATCTGTTCAATCGTCTGCGCGACAGCGGTCGGCGTCTGTTGATTGCTGCATCAACCTCGCCGCGTGAATTGCCGGTGAAACTGGCTGACCTGAAATCGCGCCTGACCCTGGCACTGATCTTCCAGATGCGTCCGCTCTCTGACGAAGACAAATTGCGCGCCTTGCAACTGCGTGCATCCCGTCGCGGCCTGCACCTGACCGATGAAGTCGGTCATTTTATTTTGACTCGGGGTACCCGCAGCATGAGCGCGCTTTTCGAGCTGCTTGAGCGTCTCGATCAGGCCTCCCTTCAAGCTCAGCGCAAGCTGACGATTCCCTTCCTGAAAGAAACCCTAGGCTGGTAAAACCTAAGCTTGGCGGGGGTTTTTGGCATATTTCAGGCGCCAGAAAATCCGCTTTCCTGCAGGGTGCAGGCTGCGCGAGTGTCTAAATGGGGCTTAAGCGCTTAGATGTAATCGCGAAACCGGGAAGTCACATAAAGTTCGATTGAATTTGCAAATGAGGATGATAGCGGGCATAGTCTCGGCTTCTTTACAACTATCAGCCACGGTCGTGCCCATGCTAAAGCGCTTCGCACCCCTCGTGCCTCTCGCACTCGTTACCCTGTTGTTCGGTTGCGCTGCCCACTCCCCAGTGACTCAGCAAGAGCAACAACAGCAGGTCAAGAATTCAGTTACTGCGCAGTCTTCTTCCGTTCTTTTCCAGGAAGAGCTAGCCACCGATAAAGAACTGGCAAACTTCGCCGATGGCAAGTCGTACCAGCTTCCGGTTCTGGCTGACAGCATCCTCGAGCGTGGCATGTCCCTGATCGGTACCCGTTACCGTTTCGGCGGCACCTCCGAGGCTGGCTTCGATTGCAGCGGTTTCATCGGTTATCTGTTTCGTGAAGAAGCCGGCATGAACCTGCCGCGCTCCACTCGCGAAATGATCAACGTCGACGCTCCGCTGGTAGCTCGCAGCGCGCTGAAGCCGGGTGATCTGCTGTTCTTCGCCACCAATGGTCGTCGTGGTCGTGTCAGTCACGCCGGGATCTACCTGGGTGACAACCAGTTCATCCACTCCAGCAGCCGCAAAAGCGGTGGTGTCCGGGTCGATAGCCTGGGCGACAGCTACTGGAGCAAGACCTTCATCGAAGCCAAACGCGCCCTCGCGATGGCTCCGACCGTGGTCACCGCACGCAAATAAGGCTTAACCTGTCGCCACGTGGGTGGCGACAACTACCTCTTCGCAACGAAGTAGGCGGACACTTTGTAAGGCGAACTTAAAGTCTTACTTGAAGTTTGGCCCATAGCCGCTAGAATCCAGATCTATTATTGATGGCAAACCGCCTGCGTCCTGCGCAGGCGGTTTTCTTTTCTGCCTTCCCGGCAGAAAAAGCCGCAGCCAGATCAGGATGTTCTGCTTATGACGATGTCGGCCCGCCTCGCAATCATGTTCTTCGCAGCGCTGCTCAGCGCCTGCGCCAGTCGCACACCGCCGCCTGCGCCGGTGGTTCGTGCACCCATTGTTTTCGGTAACCCGCAACCCTTTTCCCCCGAGGCAGAAGACGTGCTGTTCCGCGCGCTGGGCCTGGTGGGCACGCCGTATCGTTGGGGGGGCAACACGCCGGATTCGGGTTTCGATTGCAGCGGCCTGATCGGTTACGTCTACCATGACGTCACCGGTATTTCCCTGCCGCGTACCACCCGCGAAATGATCAGCATGCAGGCGGCCAACGTCGGCAAGGAAGGCCTGCAAACCGGTGACTTGATCTTCTTCGCCACCAATGGCGGATCCCAGGTCAGTCATGCCGGTATCTACGTCGGTGAAGGTCGCTTCGTTCATGCGCCGGCCACTGGCGGCACGGTGAAGCTCGACAGCCTGTCCAAGGCTTACTGGCAGAAGGCTTATCTGAGCGCCAAGCGCGTTCTGCAGCCTGAACACCTGGCGCGTAATCCGTAGCGTCCTGTCCGAAGAGGTTGTCATGACCGCTCGCACTCTCAATCTCGACGATGCCCTGTATCAATACCTGCTCGACGTTTCCCTGAGGGAAACGCCGCTGCTCAAGCGCTTGCGCGACGAAACCCAGGCGATGCCAATGGCGCGCTGGCAGGTAGCGCCGGAGCAGGGGCAGTTCCTCGCGTTATTGGTCAAACTCATTGGTGCCAAGCGCTTGCTGGAAGTCGGTACGTTTACCGGTTACAGCGCCCTGTGCATGGCCGCTGCATTGCCGCAGGGCGGTTCGCTGATTTGCTGCGACATTCCCGGCGACTACAACGCTATCGCACGCCGTTATTGGCAGGAAGCGGGGCTGGCCGAGCGAATTGACCTGCGGCTGGCCCCTGCACTGGAAACGCTCGCCATGCTGAATCAGCCGGAGGCGTTCGACCTGATCTTCATTGATGCCGACAAGTCCAACTATCCGAACTATCTGGAGCATGCACTGCGTCTGCTGCGCGTCGGCGGGCTGGCGGTGTTCGATAACATGCTGTGGAGTGGGCGGGTGCTTGAGGAGAATCCCGAGAGTGCAGACACCCGAGCCATCCAGGCGCTCAATCGCGCCTTGAAGGATGACGCGCGTGTGGATCTGTCGTTGTTGCCGTTGGGTGATGGGCTCACGCTCTGTCGTAAACGCTGATCCTTGTAGGAGCGAGGCTTGCCCGCGAAGGCGTCGGCACATCCAACATTGATGTTGCCTGTCCTACAGCCTTCGCGGGCAAGCCTCGCCCCTGCAGGGCGGCTATTTAGCGGCCGAAACGCGCCACACCTTGTTCCCCACATCATCGGCCACCAGCAAACCGCCCTGCTGATCAATCACCACGCCTACGGGCCGACCCATGGCTTTTTCATCTTCGTTGAGGAAGCCTGTCAGTACATCAACCGGTTGGCCGGTCGGCTTGCCACCCGCGAACGGGACGAAAATCACTTTATAGCCACTGTGCGGCTTGCGATTCCAGGAGCCGTGCTGGCCGATGAAGGCGCCTTCCTTGAATTGCGCGGGAAGTGTGTTGCCCTCGGCAAACGACAGGCCCAGCGATGCGGTATGTGGGCCGACCGCATAATCCGGGGCAATGGCCTTGGCCACCAGATCTGGGTTTTGCGGCTCGACGCGGATATCGACGTGCTGGCCGTAGTAGCTGAAGGGCCAGCCATAGAACCCGCCGTCCTTCACTGACGTGATGTAGTCCGGCACCAGGTCGCTGCCGATTTCGTCGCGCTCATTGACCGCCGTCCACAGGGCGCCGGTCTGAGGTTCCCAGGCCAGGCCGTTCGGATTACGAATCCCCGAGGCGAAGATCCGGTGATTGCCGGTGGCGCGATCCACTTCCCAGATCGCCGCACGACCTTCCTCCTGATCCAGGCCGTTTTCGCCGACGTTGCTGTTGGAGCCGACGGTGACGTACAGCTTGCTCCCATCCTTGCTGGCGATGACGTTTTTGGTCCAGTGGTGATTCAGCGTGCCGCCCGGCAGATCGACCACCTTGATCGGCTGCGACTTGATTGCGGTGTCGCCATTTTCATAATGAAAGCGCAGCAAGCGGTCGGTATCGGCGACATACAGGTCATTGCCGACCAGGGTCATGCCGAAGGGCGAATTGAGGTTTTCCAGGAACACCGTGCGGGTTTCGGCGATGCCGTCGTGGTCCTTGTCCCGCAGCAGCGTGATGCGGTTGGGGCTAGGGACGCCGGCGCCGGCACGGCCCATGACTTTGCCCATCACCCAGCCGCGAATGCCTTTGCCGTCATCGGGTTTGGGAGGGGCATTGGTTTCCGCCACCAATACATCGCCGTTGGGCAGCACGTAGAGCCAGCGCGGGTGATCGAGCCCTTCGGCAAATGCCGCTACCTGAGTGCCTGCCGCAGCGGTGGGTTTTGCACCCTCCGGCCAGCCGATCGCCGGGGCGATATTCACCGTCGGGATCAGGGTCTTGTTCGGCTCGGGCAGCTTGGGTGACGGGCCGGTGCCGTCGGAGACTTGCAGGCTGGAGGTTTCACCACAGGCGGCGAGCCCTCCGGCGAGCGCGATGACGAGAACGAGCTGAGGCTTGCGCATGCTGGACTTCCCTATGAATGCATTGACTTAGTCATAGAGAAGCTTAGACACGCGATGGTTCAACCGGTCAGCCGCGGGCTTCCTTGAGCAACACGGCGATGCCGGGGTGATAGTGACCGGCTTCGTTGCGCAACTTGCGATAGGCGTACGGGAAATACCAGGCCACGGCGCAGCTGTGTTCCTTTTGCAGGTCGTCGACCATGTCCTGGAGTTCTTCCGGGGTCGCGCTCTGTTGGGCCTTTTGTGGCGCAACGAACAGGCAGCCGAGTTTCAGGTCGCTGGCGTAGCTGATGCGTTTGGCGTCGCTGGTGATGTCCTGCAGCGCCTGGCTCAGGTTCAGGCTGTTGACCTTCGGCCAGCGTTGAGTGGCCTGAAGGTAGGCGCGTTCTTCGGCGGTGGCGATAAACAGATCGGCGCGGCTGTTGCGTTCGCCTTCTTCGTTCTGTTTACGGGTCGGCGTTTGTTGCAGCGTGACCATTTCCGCCATCCAGGCCGCGGCGCAGAGCAGGCCAAGGTTGGCTTTCTCGTCGTACCAATAAGGCGTGTCGTTATCGCCGCGCACGGCGTTAAAGCGGTCGATACAGTCAAACCAGCGTTCCAGCACCGGTCGCAGGAATTCCAGCTTCGGATTACTGATGATCATGCCTTGCATGTCGCTCACCCTTGTAATTGTGTTGTTGGGTTTATGGCGCTTTGATATCACTGCTGGCAGTATGGCGCAAGATTGACGTCAGGTTATTGATGGGCGGCAGTCTATCGAGAATCCGTGCCCTGTCTTCAATTGACGCTCCCCCCCCAACCCTCTAACCTTCGCGGCTTGTTTCAGGTGCTCTGTGGCGAAGCCGACAGAGTGAAACAGGGAAGCCGGTGAGTGACTCTCTTCAAGCGACGAAGAGTCATGATCCCGGCGCTGCCCCCGCAACGGTAAATGAGTAAAGACTGCGTCTTGAGCCACTGTGTCGACTGTCGATATGGGAAGGCGCGCAGTCCGGCGCAAGCCGCTCATGAGCCCGGAGACCGGCCTGATTCATCCAACGGCATCACGGTGGGCGATGCCAGGCTTGTTGCCGTCTATTCTTGTGCCTGCCCGCCGTTATCCAGCCTCAACGGAGAGCTCCCCATGACTGATTCCCCTGATCGTGACGAACGCCACCTGGCGCGCATGCAGCGCAAAAAAGCGGTGATCGACGAACGCATCGCCAACTCCCCGAACGAATGCGGCCTGCTGCTGGTGCTGACCGGCAACGGCAAAGGCAAGAGCAGTTCGGCCTTCGGCATGCTCGCCCGGTCCATGGGCCACGGCATGCAGTGCGGCGTGGTGCAGTTCATCAAGGGCCGTAACAGCACCGGCGAAGAGCTGTTCTTCCGCCGTTTCCCGGAGCAGGTGCGTTTTCATGTGATGGGCGAGGGCTTCACTTGGGAAACCCAGGACCGCCAGCGTGACATCGCCGCCGCCGAGGCCGCATGGGCGGTGTCTCAGGAACTGCTGCGTGACCCGTCGATCGGTCTGGTGGTGCTGGATGAGTTGAACATCGCCCTCAAGCACGGCTACCTCGACCTCGATCAGGTTCTCAGTGATTTGCAGGCGCGTCCGCCGATGCAGCACGTGGTGGTCACCGGTCGCGGCGCCAAGCCAGAGATGATCGAACTGGCCGACACAGTCACCGAAATGGGCGTGATCAAGCACGCGTTCCAGGCCGGCATCAAAGCGCAAAAAGGCGTCGAGTTGTGAGCCGCACTTTATGAATAGTCATCGTCATTGCCCGGCGGTATTGATTGCCGCGCCGGCCTCCGGTCAGGGCAAGACCACCGTCACCGCCGCGCTGGCCCGTTTGCACCGCAATCAGGGGCGCAAGGTCCGCGTGTTCAAATGTGGCCCGGACTTTCTCGATCCGATGATTCTCGAACGCGCCAGCGGTGCGCCGGTGTATCAACTGGACATGTGGATGGTCGGCGAGCAGGAAAGTCGTCGTCTGTTATGGGAAGCGGCCGGGGAAGCCGACCTGATCCTGATAGAAGGCGTCATGGGCCTGTTCGACGGCACTCCGTCCAGCGCCGACCTGGCGCGGCACTTCGGTGTGCCGGTGCTCGGCGTGATCGACGGCACGGCCATGGCGCAGACCTTTGGTGCGTTGGCGTTGGGGCTGGCGAAGTATCAGCCGGACTTGCCGTTTGCCGGTGTACTGGCCAACCGCGTGGGCACGCTGCGTCATGCGCAATTGCTCGAAGGCAGCCTGACGGAAGGCTTGCGCTGGTACGGCGCCTTGTCGCGGGAAACCGCGATCGAATTGCCCAGTCGGCACCTCGGTCTGGTCCAGGCCAGCGAGTTGAATGATCTGGACCTGCGCCTCGATGCGGCGGCCGAATCGCTGGCCAGCAGTTGCGATGTGGCGCTGCCGCCTGCCGTGGAGTTCGCCGGGCCCGACGTGATCGCCGCCGAGCCTTTGCTTAAAGGCATCCGAATTGCCGTGGCCCGTGATGAAGCGTTTGCCTTCACCTACGGCGCGAGCCTGGACTTGCTGCGGGCCATGGGCGCCGAGTTGCTGTTCTTCTCGCCGATCCGCGATGCTGATTTGCCGGAAGCTGACAGCCTTTATCTGCCGGGCGGTTATCCGGAACTGCACCATGTGGCGCTGTCACAGAACACCTCGATGCTCGACGCGATCCGCGCCCATCATGCTGCCGGCAAACCGTTGCTGGCCGAGTGCGGCGGGATGTTGTACCTGCTCGATTCGTTGACTGATGTCGAGGGAACTCGCGCCGAACTGGTGGGCTTGCTCAAAGGTGATGCGGTGATGCAAAAGCGTCTGGCCGCGCTGGCGTTGCAAGCGGTTGAGTTGCCGGAAGGTTCACTGCGTGGGCACACCTATCACCATTCATTGACCAGCACCGAACTTGAGCCGATTGCCCGTGGACTCAGTCCGAACGGCGGGCGTGGGGCGGAGGCGGTTTACCGTGAGGGGCGGATGACCGCCTCTTATGTGCATTTTTATTTTCCGTCCAACCCCACCGCAGTCGCCGCGCTTTTTGCGCCTGACCTTGATGCCGCCTTCGCGAGCAGGCCGAATCGTCGCACCGTCGCTCCTACAATGGATCACCTAACCCCTGTAGGAGCGAGCCTGCTCGCGAAGAGGCCATGACCGACAACGCATTCTCCGAAGCCGAACGCGAAGCGGTCTACCGAGCCATCGCCGAACGTCGCGACATGCGCCACTTCAGCGGCGGCACCGTCGAGCCCGAGTTGTTGCGGCGTCTGCTCGAAGCCGCCCACCAGGCCCCGAGCGTCGGCCTGATGCAGCCCTGGCGCTTCATCCGCATCAGCGACCGGGCCCTGCGAGGCAACATCCAGCGACTGGTGGAAGAAGAACGCATCCGCACCGCCGAAGCCCTCGGCGAGCGCACTGACGAATTCATGAAGCTCAAGGTCGAAGGCATCAACGACTGCGCCGAGGTGTTGGTCGCCGCGCTCATGGATGATCGAGAGCGCCACATCTTCGGTCGTCGCACCTTGCCGGAAATGGACATGGCCTCGCTGTCCTGCGCGATCCAGAACCTCTGGCTGGCCTCCCGCGCCGAAGGTCTGGGCATGGGCTGGGTGTCGCTGTTCGAACCGCAAGCGCTGGCGGACCTGCTGGGTTTGCCACCCGGGGCCAAGCCGTTGGCGGTTCTTTGTCTCGGCCCGGTCAAGGAATTCTATGCGGCGCCGATGCTGGTACTCGAAGGGTGGGCGCAGGCGCGTCCGCTCAGTGAGTTGCTGTATGAAAATTATTGGGGAGTGAGTCAATGAGTGTCGCGTTATTGAGTGTCGCCGCGGTTGCGCTGGACGCGCTGCTGGGTGAACCCAAACGCTGGCATCCGCTGGTGGCGTTCGGCCGTTTTGCCGACCGCATCGAGCAACGTTTCAACGGTGAGGGACGTGGCTGGCGCAGCCATGGCGTCACCGCGTGGGTGATCGCGGTCGTGCCGCTGACGTTGCTGGCCACGGCTTTTTCCTGGGCACCGTATGTGGGCTGGATTGTCGAGATTCTCGCGCTCTATTGCGCCCTCGGCATGCGTAGCCTCGGTGAGCACGTCGAGCCGGTGGCCAAGGCTTTGCGCAGCGATGATCTGGACGAAGCCCGCAAGCGCGTGGGTTATTTGGTCAGCCGTCAGACCAGCGAACTGGATCAAACCGAAGTGGCCCGTGCCGCCACTGAATCTGTCCTGGAGAACGGCAGCGACGCGGTATTTGCTGCGCTGTTCTGGTTTGCCGTGGCCGGCGCGCCCGGCGTGGTGCTCTATCGCTTGAGTAACACCCTCGATGCCATGTGGGGTTACCGCAACGAACGCTTCGAACGTTTCGGTTGGGCGGCGGCGAAGATCGACGATGTCCTCAACTACATGCCTGCACGCCTGGTGGCGTTGACCTACGCGCTGCTGGGCAAAACCCGGCTGGCCTTGAAATGCTGGCGCACCCAGGGCCCGACCTGGGACAGCCCCAACGCCGGGCCCGTCATGGCGGCCGGTGCCGGTGCGCTCGGCGTCGAGTTGGGCGGGGCGGCGATCTATCACGGTGAATTGCATCAGCGCCCGCAACTGGGCGAAGGCGTGCCGGCGGATGCCGATTCCATCGACCGTGGCTGGCAATTGGTTCAGCGCGGGGTATGGTTATGGCTGCTGATTCTCTGCGTGGGAGCTGAATTCTATGCTTGAGCACGGTGGTCGCTTGCGCAAGGCCGCGCTCGAATATGGCATTGCCGAAGCTGACTGGCTGGACCTGTCCAGCGGCCTCGCGCCGTGGCCATTCCCGATCCCGGACATTCCGTTGCGCGCCTGGGCGCGCTTGCCGGAAACCGATGATGGTCTGGAGCAGGCTGCTTGCGATTATTACGGCACCGGACAGGTGCTGCCGGTGGCCGGTTCGCAAATGGCCATCCAGTTACTGCCGCGTTTGCGTCGGGCCGGTAAGGTCGGCGTGCTGTCGCCGTGTTACGCCGAACACGCGCACGCATGGCGCAGCAATGGTTACATCGTGCGCGAGGTGCTGGAGCAGGAAGTCGACTTCTATATCGACAGCCTCGACGTGCTGGTGGTGGTCAACCCGAACAACCCGACAGGCTTGAGCCTGAGCCCGAGTCGCTTGCTCGACTGGCATGCCCGACTGGCCTCGCGCGGCGGCTGGCTGGTGGTGGACGAAGCGTTCATGGACAACACGCCGGCGTTGAGCCTCGCGCCGTTTGCCCATCAGGTCGGCCTGATCGTGCTACGTTCCTTCGGAAAGTTTTTTGGCTTGGCCGGTGTGCGGTTGGGCTTTGTGCTGGCTGAGCGCAAGTTGCTCAAGTTGCTCGCAGAGCAGGTGGGCCCGTGGGCGGTCAGCGGGCCGACACGGGTGTTGGGCCAAGCCTGTTTGCTGGACACCGAAGGCCATGCAAGGCAGCGCGCACGCAGCGAAGAGGCCGGCAAACGCCTGGCACTTTTGCTTGGGCAGTATGGTTTGCAGCCGCAGGGTGGCTGCGCCTTGTTTCAATGGCTGATGACCGAGCATGCCGAAGCGCTTCACGAGTTCATGGCCAGGCGCGGCATCTTGCTGCGGCTGTTCGCCCACAACAGCAGCGTGCGTTTCGGCTTGCCGGCGGATGAAGCCGATTGGCTGCGTCTTGAGCAAGCGCTTCAAGCCTTCGTAAAGGAAGCCCAATGACAACATTGATGGTGCAGGGCACCACCTCCGACGCCGGTAAAAGCACGCTGGTGACGGCGTTGTGTCGCTGGGTCACGCGCCAGGGTGTGCGCGTCGTGCCGTTCAAGCCGCAGAACATGGCCCTCAACAGTGCCGTGACCGCCGACGGTGGTGAGATCGGCCGCGCCCAAGCGGTGCAGGCCCAGGCGGCCAACCTGGAACCGCACACTGACATGAATCCGGTGCTGCTCAAGCCCAACAGCGACACCGGCGCCCAGGTCATCATCCATGGTCGCGCGGTCACGACCATGAACGCGGTCGCCTATCACGACTACAAAGCCATCGCCATGCAAGCCGTGCTGGCTTCCCATGAACGATTGAGCACGGCGTATCCGGTGGTCATGGTCGAAGGCGCGGGCTCGCCGGCCGAGATCAATCTGCGTGCCGGCGACATTGCCAACATGGGCTTTGCCGAAGCGGTGGATTGTCCGGTGGTGTTGATCGCCGACATCAATCGCGGCGGGGTGTTCGCGCATCTGGTGGGCACGCTGGAACTGCTGTCGCCGACCGAGCAGGCGCGGGTCAAAGGCTTCATCATCAACCGTTTTCGCGGTGACCTCGCCTTGTTGCAACCCGGCCTCGATTGGCTGGAAGCGCGCACCGGCAAACCGGTGATCGGCGTGCTGCCGTATGTGATGGATTTGCACCTGGAAGCCGAGGACGGCATCGATCAGCGCCAGGCCGACAAGGCTGAACGCGTGCTCAAAGTGCTGGTGCCGGTGCTGCCGCGCATCAGCAACCACACCGATTTCGATCCGCTGCGCCTGCATCCGCAAGTCGACCTGCAATTCATCGGCCCCGGCCAGGCAATCCCGCCGGCTGATCTGATCATTCTTCCCGGCTCGAAAAGTGTGCGCAGTGATCTTGCGTACCTGCGGGCCAATGGCTGGGACACGGCCATCAGTCGTCATCTGCGTTATGGCGGAAAAGTGCTGGGGATTTGCGGCGGTCTGCAGATGCTCGGTGAGCAGGTGCACGATCCGCTGGGCCTCGAAGGCGCGCCGGGTTCCAGTGCTGGCCTGGGCTTGCTGGCGTTCGAAACACAGCTCGAAGAAGAGAAGCAATTGCGCAATGTGCGCGGTCGTCTGGCGCTGGAGGATGCGCAGGTCAGTGGCTATGAAATCCATGCCGGGGTGACCACCGGGCCAGCGCTGGAAAACGCTGCGGTGCAGCTGGACGATGGTCGCTGCGATGGCGCGCAAAGTGTTGACGGGCAGATTTTCGGCACCTACCTGCACGGCCTGTTTGAATCCCCGGCGGCGTGCAGCGCGCTGCTGCGCTGGGCGGGTTTGCAGGAGGTGCAGGACGTGGATTACCACGGGTTGCGCGAGCGGGATATCGAGCGGTTGGCGGATCTGGTGGAGAAGCATTTGGATACCGCGTTGTTGCGTGAGCTCTGCGGTTTTTGAGAGGACGCTTTCGCGGGCAAGCCTCGCTCCTACAAGGTCAAGAGCGGCTCAGCCCTGTAGGAGCGAGGCTCGCCCGCGAATAGGCCAGCAGCTACACCGCATATTTAAGGAATGAACCATGCTGCAACTGATCCTCGGCGGCGCCCGCTCCGGCAAAAGCCGACTGGCTGAAAAACTTGCGTTAGACAGTCACCTCCAAGTGACTTACATCGCCACCAGTCAACCGCTGGACGGTGAAATGAACGAACGGGTCGCCCATCATCGGGCCCGTCGTCCAGCCGAATGGGCGTTGATCGAAGAGCCAATCGAACTCGCCCGCGTATTGCGCGAAAGCGCCCGCGCCGAGCGTTGCCTGCTGGTGGATTGCCTGACCCTGTGGATGACCAATCTGCTGATGCTCGACGACGCCAAACGTCTCGACGCTGAACGCGAAGCCCTGTTGGACTGCCTGGCCTCCTTGCCGGGTGAAATCATTTTTGTCAGCAACGAGACCGGAATGGGTGTCGTGCCGCTGGGCGAATTGACTCGCCGCTATGTCGATGAAGCCGGTTGGCTGCATCAAGCCCTGGCCGAGCGCTGCCAACGAGTCGTCCTGACCGTCGCCGGCCTGCCCCTGACTTTGAAAGGAACCGCGTTATGACTCAATCCTGGTGGCTGAACCCGTGCAAGCCGATCGACGCGCAAGCCGTCGAGCAGGCGCAGGCACGTCAACAGCAACTGACCAAACCCGCTGGCTCCCTTGGCCGACTGGAATCGTTGGCCGTGCAAATGGCGGGGCTGCAAGGGCAGGTCAAACCGAGTCTCGATCAGCTGTGGATTGCCATTTTTGCCGGCGATCATGGTGTAGTTGCAGAAGGCGTGTCGGCGTTCCCTCAGGAAGTTACCGGGCAGATGCTGCACAACTTCGTCAGCGGCGGTGCAGCGATCAGCGTGTTGGCGCGCCAGCTCGGGGCTTCCCTCGAAGTGGTCGACCTCGGCACGGTAACGCCGTCGTTGAATCTGCCAGGCGTGCGTCACCTCAATATCGGCGCGGGCACCGCCAATTTCGTCGAAAGCCCGGCCATGACGGCTACCCAGGGTGAACTCGCCTTGCAGGCTGGTCGCGACAGCGTGCAACGTGCGGTCGCCAATGGCGCGCAGCTGTTCATCGGCGGCGAGATGGGCATCGGCAACACCACGGCGGCCAGCGCGCTGGCCTGTGCCTTGCTCGATTGCCCGGTGGTGCATCTGGCCGGGCCGGGCACCGGTTTGAACGCGGCGGGGGTCAGCCACAAAGCCCAAGTCATCGAGCGTGCCCTGGCATTACACGGTGCTCAGCGCGGTGATGCGTTGCAAACCCTGTTCAATATCGGCGGTTTTGAGATTGCGGCGCTGGTCGGCGCGTATCTGGCGTGCGCCCAGGAGGGCGTTGCGGTGCTGGTGGACGGCTTTATCTGCAGCGTCGCCGCGTTGGTGGCGGTGCGTTTGAACCCTGGCTGCCGCGAATGGCTGTTGTTCGGCCATCGCGGTGCCGAGCCGGGTCATCGTCATGTACTGGAAACCCTCAATGCCGAGCCGCTGTTGGATCTGGGGCTGCGTCTGGGCGAGGGCAGTGGCGCCGCGTTGGCCGTGCCGTTGCTGCGTCTGGCCTGCGATCTTCACGGGCAGATGGCAACCTTCGCCGAAGCGGCGGTGGCGGATCGTCCGGCATGACGTTGCGACTGGATCTTCTGCGCCACGGGGAAACCGAACTGGGCGGCGGTTTGCGCGGCAGCCTCGACGATGCGCTGACCGACAAGGGCTGGGCGCAGATGCGCGCGGCGGTGGTCGAGCAAGGGCCATGGGATCGGTTGATCAGTTCGCCGCTGCAACGATGTGCGCGGTTTGCGCATGAGCTCGGTGCGCAGTTGGAATTGCCTGTGCACCTGGACAAGGATCTGCAAGAACTGCATTTCGGTGCCTGGGAAGGACAGAGCGCGGCGGCGCTGATGGAGACTGACGCCGAGGGGTTGGGGCTGTTCTGGGCCGATCCGTATGCCTTTACGCCGCCGGAAGGTGAGCCGGTCGAGGATTTCTCAACGCGGGTGCTGGCGGCGGTAGCGCGTCTGCACGCGGCGTATGCGGGTGAACGGATCTTGCTGATCAGTCATGGCGGTGTCATGCGTTTGTTGCTGGCTCAGGCACGTGGTTTGCCCCGTGAGCAGTTGCTGAATGTCGAGGTCGGGCATGGCTCGCTGTTTTCGTTGAGCGTCGAGTCAGGCGTCCTCCTCAAGGAAGCGATCTGACCATGCTGCCCTTCTGGATCGCCCTGCAATTTCTCAGCTGTTTGCCGATTCGTCTGCCGGGTATGCCGGCGCCTCAGGAACTGGGTCGGTCGCTGCTGTTTTATCCGCTGGTGGGGCTGCTGTTCGGCGCGCTGTTATGGGCACTGAACTGGCTGCTACTGGGCACGCCTTCGTTGCTTCACGCCGCGCTGCTGCTGAGCACTTGGGTATTGCTCAGCGGCGCGTTGCACCTGGACGGTCTGGCCGATAGCGCCGATGCGTGGCTCGGGGGCTTCGGCGACCGCGAGCGCACGCTGACCATCATGAAAGACCCGCGCAGCGGACCGATTGCGGTGGTGACGCTGGTGTTGGTGTTGCTGCTCAAATTCGCCGCGTTGCTGGCATTGATCGAGCAGCAGCACAGTCTTTTTCTGATGATCGTTCCGCTGATTGGCCGCAGCGCGATGCTGGGATTGTTCCTGACCACGCCGTATGTGCGTGCCGGCGGGTTGGGGCAGGCGCTGGCGGATCATTTGCCGCGTTTGGCGGGTAAGCGGGTGCTGGCAGTCAGCGCGTTGGCGTGTGTGCTGATCGCAGGGTTCAGTGGTGTCTGGGCGCTTGTGCTGGCGGGGGTGATGTTCGTTTGGTTGCGGCAGGTGATGCTGCGGCGATTGGGCGGGACGACGGGCGATACGGCCGGGGCGATGCTGGAATTGCTGGAGATGGTGGTGCTGGTGGGATGGGCGTTGGTCTGATGGTTTGTGGGCAGGATGTGCCGGCCTCATCGCGAGCAGACTCGCTCCCACGTTGATGGCGTCTTACATAAATTTAACGTCCACTGAAGATCCACTGTGGGAGCGAGCCTGCTCGCGAAGGCGGTCGACCAAGCACCTCGAATATTTATCAATGAACCCATCTGTAACTTGATTTAACACACTCGCGGGTATATACACGCACCATGCTCGATTCCCAATGTTTATGCATCAACCTGCGTCGCGCCGCCCGTGGCGTCAGCAGGCATTACGACGGCGCTCTCGATGGCTTCGGGATCAACGTTGCCCAGTATTCTTTGCTGTGCAATCTGCAGCGTCTGAATGAACCGAGTATTTCCACTCTGGCCGAAGCCATGGGTCTGGACCGCAGCACCCTGGGGCGCAATCTTCGGGTGCTGGAAGGTGAGGGCCTGGTGGCGCTGGTCGAGGGTGAGGACATGCGTAATCGCATTGTCCGGCTGACCGAGGCGGGCGCCGCTCGCCTGGCCGCGGCCTTGCCTGCGTGGGAGGCGGCGCAGCAGCGGCTGGTCGATCGTCTGGGCGCCGAAAAACGCGAAACCTTGTTGCGACTGCTGGACGAACTGGCGTGATGCCGGTTTTTCCGATCTTAAGCGGGTATATACCCGCTACCGGAGAATAAGAATGACCTCGATGTGGCGTACATGCGGTTGGGTGTTGGTGGGGAGTGCGCTGATCCTGGCATTGTCGTTGGGCGTGCGACACGGTTTCGGGCTGTTCCTGGCACCGATGAGTGCCGAATTCGGCTGGGGGCGTGAGACGTTCGCTTTTGCCATCGCCCTGCAAAACCTGATCTGGGGTCTGGCGCAGCCGTTCACCGGCGCGCTGGCCGACCGTTTTGGCGCGGCGAAAGTGGTGTTGGTCGGCGGTGTGCTGTACGCGTTGGGCCTGGTGTTCATGGGCTTGTCCGACTCGGCGGTGACGTTGTCCCTGAGTGCGGGCCTGTTGATCGGCATCGGCCTGTCGGGCACTTCGTTCTCGGTGATCCTTGGCGTGGTAGGTCGCGCCGTGCCCCCGGAGAAACGCAGCATGGGCATGGGCCTCGCCAGCGCTGCCGGCTCTTTCGGTCAGTTCGCCATGTTGCCCGGTACGCTGGGGCTGATCGGCTGGCTGGGCTGGTCCGCGGCATTGCTGGTCCTGGGCCTGCTGGTGGCGCTGATTATCCCGCTGGTGAGCATGCTCAAGGACAAACCGCTGCCAGTGCTCGGCCATGAACAAACCCTCTCTGAAGCGCTGCGGGAAGCCTGCTCCCATTCGGGGTTCTGGCTGTTGGCGTTCGGCTTTTTTGTCTGCGGTTTCCAGGTGGTGTTCATCGGCGTGCATTTGCCGGCCTATCTGGTGGATCAGCACCTTCCGGCCACAGTGGGCACCACGGTGCTGGCGCTGATCGGGCTGTTCAATATCTTCGGCACCTACACCGCAGGATGGCTCGGCGGTCGCATGTCCAAGCCGCGCTTGCTCACCGGTCTGTACCTGCTGCGGGCGGTGGTGATTACGCTGTTTCTGTGGGCGCCGGTGACCACGACTACCGCGTACCTGTTCGGCATGGCGATGGGCTTCCTGTGGTTGTCGACCGTGCCATTGACCAACGGCACCGTGGCGACCTTGTTTGGCGTGCGAAACCTGTCCATGCTCGGCGGGATTGTTTTCCTCTTCCACCAGCTCGGTTCGTTCCTCGGCGGCTGGTTGGGTGGCGTGGTGTATGACCGAACCGGGAGCTATGACTTGATCTGGCAAGTAGCGATTCTCTTGAGTCTGTTGGCCGCCGCCCTGAACTGGCCGGTGCGTGAGCAGCCGGTGGCGCGTCTGCAAACCCGGTTGAGTGCGATATGAACCGTCTCTGGCCGCGAGTGGCGGTGGTCGCGGTCGGTGCCTTGCTGCTGGCCTTGGCCTGGTGGGGCTGGCATCAGGGCGGATTGGCACTGATGCAGTTGGGCATGGGCGCTTGCTAGGAACAGGCGAGGGCGAGTAACTTCGTTTGTGACCATTAATCAAGGATGCACCGACATGCTGATGCGCTGGATTGCAGTCCCCGCGTTGCTGGTGGCGTTTACCGGATTGGCACAAGCGGCCGAGTGCCCGGAGCTGTTGCAGGGCTCGTTGCCCAAGCTGCGCGCCAAGGAATCCATCGACCTGTGCCAGCGGTTTGAGGGTAAGCCGCTGGTGGTGGTCAATACCGCAAGCTTCTGTGGCTTTGCCCCACAGTTCAAAAGCCTTGAGGCTCTGAATCAGCGTTACAAGGATCAGGGGCTGGAGGTGATCGGTGTTCCGTCCAATGACTTCAAGCAGGAGTCCAAGGACGGCGCTGAGACCGCCAAGGTCTGCTACGTGAACTATGGGGTGACGTTCACCATGACCGAGCCGCAGAAAGTCCGCGGCGATGACGCGACTCACCTGTTCAAGGTCCTCGCCAAACAGACCAGCGCGCCGAAGTGGAATTTCTACAAATACGTGGTCGATCGCAAAGGCAAGGTGATCGCCAATTTCTCCAGCCTGACCAAGCCCGACGATCCCGAGTTCATTGCCGCGGTGGAAAAAGCCCTCGCCTCGCAACCCTGATTGAACGCCCATGAAAAAGCCCCGCCTCTGTACAAGAGAGCGGGGCTTTTTTGATTCAGGCGGCGAGCGTTTCAGGCTCGCCGGGCTTCATCAGAAGCGGTAGGTCGCGCCTACGCCGAAACCATTCGCATAGTTTTCATACTTGGCGTTGTAGTTCTGGCCACGGTCGTTGCTGTTGGTGACCTTGACCGACTCTTCACGCAGGTACGAATACGCTACGTCGATGGTCAGGTCGTCGGTCGGGCTCCAGCCGGCGCCCACGCTGAAAATCTTGCGATCGCCCGTCGGGATGCGTGGGGAACGGTCGACGTTGTTGGTCGGCGCCTGGTCGAAGGACAGACCGGTACGCAATACCCATTGCTTGTTCAACTGGTAGGACGCGCCGATGGCGTGAGCCCAGGTGTCGTGCCAGTTCTGATCTTCGGTGATGGTCCCGAACTGACCGTTCAGGATGGCCGGAACACCTTTGTTATCGACGGTGATTTCTTTCAGGCGGCTCCAGCGCGTCCAGGTGCTGCCTGCGTAGAGTGTCCACTGGTCGTCCAGCTTATGAGTCACCGAGAAGTCCACCGATTCAGGCGTGGTCAGGTCCAGCGAGGCGTCGTACTTCTGGCTAGGGTTCTGGCCGACCAGGCCCAGGACGTTATAGTTGACCTTGGTGTCACCCTCGAGCTTGTACTTCACTTTCGAGTGGTAGGTCAGGCCGACGCGAGTGCTGTCGGTGGCTTGCACCAGAACACCGATGTTGTAGCCCAGTGCGGTGTCATCACCCTTGATCTTGACCTTGCCGTCCGGTGCGGCCTGGGTGATCGACAGGTTCGATTCCAGGGTGCCGTCGATGCGGTTGATGGTCGGGCCGAAACCGATGGAGACCTTGTCGTTGAAGGCGTAGCTGACAGTCGGTTGCAGGGTGACGATCTTGACTTCGCTTTTGCTGCCGAAGTAACGGCCGGCGAAGCCATTCTCGTAGTCGGTCACCAGGCCGAATGGCGCGTACATGCCGATACCGAAAGCCCAGTGGTCGTCGATTGGCTTGACGTAGTAGCCCATAGGCACGGCGATGAACGGAACCATGTCGCCGTCGTTGCTGCCGCTGTTCGGGCTGGAGCTGGCGTGGCTGATGTCAGTGTGTGCGTCGAGAAATGCAGCACCGCCGGTGACTTGTTCGCGCTTGAGGCGGGACATGCCGGCAGGGTTGCCAAAAATTGTGCTTGCGTCATCGGCAGAGGAAGATCGCCCGGCAAAACCTGTACCCATCCCGCTGATGCTCTGTTCGTTGATGGCGAAGCCACTTGCGAAAATCTGGGTGGATGCCAAGGTAACAGCGAGGCTAAGTGTGGTTTTGAGCATTACTTTTTTCATTATTAGAACTCCTGGTGATCACCGGGGCGAAAATTACCAACATTTTCGTCCCAGCGCTATAGGCTGTATGGCTTGAGTTAGAGCGGTTTTGTAGGACAATCCGACCAGATTCGCGTCCCGTTGCGGGATCTTTGGAAATCGGTGGATCAGCAGGCAACCTGATTCAGGGGTGAAACACAGGTTTGCCAGGCGTAGGTGAAATCGCGCAGGCGTCCTTGAGGCTGAAAAGTCTGGCGCCAGATTCGGGCCATTCCCAACAAGTCATCCGCGGCGGGGAGGGGAGTGTTCTGTTCTTCTACCAGCATCCAGGCGATGGCAGTGGCGTAACGCAGGTTGACGATCAATTCCAGATGAGGCCCGCTGAGAAAGGCATGCTGACTGGCGAGGCCGCGCACGAGGCTCGCGCGCTCCGGGTCCAACGCCAGGTAGTGATCCCAGAGAGCCTGGTGGCGGGGTTCGGCAATTCGGTACAGGCCGTGTCCACGGCGGTCATGCAGGGCGGAACCAAGGGCTGACTGGCTGGCGGCGATGCCCAGCAGAAGGGATTCGGCAGTTGCGCTATGGCGCCCGAGGTAAATCAATGTCGGACGGATCACATAACGGCACAGTTCGCTGGCAGCGATACCCATAAAGCCCTCGAAACATCAAATGGGCGGCGATACCTGAAGGGAGCGTTGGCAGCAGGTGGATCGACTCAGGCTCGCCGGAAGCGGATCAAGCCGCTTGAGTTGAAGTGTAGTGTCATATTCGCGCTGTAAAGGTCTGTTTTTAAAATATTTCCGGCTTCGAGTTATAACCGTTATATCGTTTGGAACTTAGTCGAAGGCTGCGCAATGAGAAATATCAGGCAATAAAAAGCCCCGCTTTTTGAGCAGGGCTTTTGAGGTTTTCAGTCTTTCTGGCGTATCAGGCAACCAGTGCCTGACGGGTACGCTCGATCACGGCCTGCAGCGGTTCTGCGCTGGAGTATTGATCGGGGTACAGACGTTCGCTGTGACGAGCGATGCCGTGTTCGTTGACCAGGGTGAAGCTGAAGCAGCCTTTGCGAGCGGCCATGATCAGGCAGTTCATTGGAGCAAAAGCGTTGGTTAGGGTGCGGATTGCATCCTGAGTGTGGATTTGAGTAGTCATGATTGGGTGTTCCTACAAGCGACACGGATAAGAACCGTGCAAAATTAAAACGTTCCAGTGACGACGACCACCATTGGTCGAACGAAGAACCCGACTGGAACAAAGCAGCCAGTTTGAAGCGCTGATAATTGGCGCGCTTGGGCTGGCAGGTAGGTACTTAGGAGGGCAGGCAACACATCAAGGGCAAAGGTTCTGGGCCCGGGGTGAAGATCCTGATCAATTTGCAGGCTGGTTCGGTCAGAGTAAGTGAGCTTCGCAACACCCTTTGCATTCGATTCAAAGGCAGTGTTGGCGCAAGGTTTACCTGGAAACCATCGAGGTGGTCGATCCCGCTTGTTCGGTAGAGGCTTCCGTTGGGAAGGCTGACCGGGAGGATTTGTTCGACCAGAATTGACTTTCAGCTTGGTACTAACGCCGCGGATAGTAACGAATTGAATGGGCGAAGGGAAGCGTTAAAGCAAAATAATTGCCATGCCCTGCTGACACGCTGGGTAATGGGATCATTTCCGACCATTGGTCGTCGCTCGGGCAAACGCCTGGAACAAGGGTTTGCCAAGGTTATCCCCAGAAAATGCCTACAAAACGCTCCGAAAAAACGCATCGATATAACTGCCGCGAAGGTACTTGTGCACATAAGTTGCGCAGACTGTAACCGGACTGTCATCCACGCCACGACCCCAGTGGGTGCCTGTATTGAAAATTTAAGTCAATGAAAAACATCGCTTTTTTTTACTGGTGAAAAAATCGTCAGTTTGACTGCGAGCCCCATTCCACAGGGCTTTGCGCGAGTTCAAGGGCGGTTGTCCACTGAGTTATCCACAGCTTCTGTGGATTGTCCCGAGCGCTTGCTCTAGGACGGGCGTGCCGGGTTTTTTTAGGCTTTACCTGTAAGAAAAAAAGAGTAGAGTGGCGCGCCTTCCGATCTGCCCCACAGTGCTTTATGAAGTTTCGCTCCGTATCAGTTTCTGCTACCTCAACACCTCCCAGTGTTACCCCTCCCAAACGCTTTTCGATGCGCGTGGCGGAGTGGCTGCTCGATAGCCCGCGCCTGGGTGAAAACACCAACGTCAAACATTTCGCCGGACGCTTGCTCAAACAGCCTGCCCGTGAAGGCGTGGTGGCCGCGCAAAGTCGTCTCGGCCAGCTGATGTGCCGCGAATGCGGCAATGCCCGCGATCGCCGCATTGGTCAGGATCTGTTGCGCCAGGCGGCGCGGGCAGGGGACCGGCGTGCTCAACAGGAACTGGGCCTGGTCGAAGACTGAGCTGTCCAAGTCCTGACGCCTTGGTTACCCTTCAAGCTTTATCTCATCGGCAGGAGTCGCTATGGCTATGGACTTGACCAGCATTTTGCTGGGTCTGGCGGGTGCCGCACTGCCCTTGCTGGTACTGGCCTGGCAAATCCAGCGTCGGGCGAGCGTGGGGCAAGCCGAGGTGGCTTTGCTGGAAGAGCGTCTGGCCATGTCGCTACTGGCGCAGGACGGCTTGAACGCTCAGCTCGAAGCCTGCCGCGATGAAATCGGTGATCTTGGCCAGGCCAACGCCGCCAAGCAGGCAGAGCTGGCCGCCATGCGCCGCGAAATCGAACTGCTACAGATAGAGCGCGACGATGCCCGCGATGCGGCTCACGCCTGGAACATCGAGCGCGCCGGCAAAGAAGCCGAACTGCGGCGTCTGGACTCTCAAGCGGCCTCGCTCCAGGCCGAGCTGCGTGAGCAGCAGGACAGCCATCAACAACGCCTCAACGACCTGCAAGGTTCGCGTGACGAGCTGCGAGCGCAATTCGCCGAACTGGCGGGCAAGATCTTCGACGAACGCGAGCAGCGTTTCGCCGAAACCAGCCAGCAGCGCCTGGGCCAGTTGCTCGATCCTTTGAAAGAACGCATTCAGTCTTTCGAAAAACGCGTTGAGGAAAGCTATCAGGCCGAGGCCCGTGAACGGTTTTCCCTGGCCAAGGAGCTGGAACGCCTGCAGCAACTGAACCTGCGCCTGAGCGACGAAGCCACCAACCTCACTCGTGCGTTGAAAGGGCAGAAAACCCAAGGCAACTGGGGCGAGTTGATTCTCGAGCGCGTGCTTGAACACGCCGGGCTGGAAAAGGGTCGCGAGTACCAGACTCAGGTCACTCTCAAGGGGCCGGACGGTGAGCGTTTCCAGCCGGAC
Organism: Pseudomonas sp. SJZ077; assembly: GCF_007993905.1. NCBI lineage: Bacteria > Pseudomonadati > Pseudomonadota > Gammaproteobacteria > Pseudomonadales > Pseudomonadaceae > Pseudomonas > Pseudomonas sp. SJZ077. The sequence goes on along the minus strand of NZ_VIUJ01000001.1, from coordinate 598,886 downwards.
GTGATCATTTATCTACCGGGCGACAAGCAGGTGGTGGTCGATTCCAAGGTCAGCCTCACGGCCTATCAGCAATACGTGTCAGCCGACGACGATGCCATCGGCCAGATCGCCATCAAGCAGCACGTGCTGTCGCTGCGCAATCACGTCAAAGGCCTGTCAGGTAAGGATTACAAGCGACTCGACGGCTTGCACAGCCTGGATTTCGTCTTGCTTTTCGTGCCGATCGAAGCGGCGTTCTCCGCTGCGTTGCAGGCTGAGCCGACGCTGTTCCAGGAAGCCTTCGACCGCAACATCGTCATCGTCAGTCCGACCACGTTGCTGGCGACCCTGCGGGTCATCGACAGCCTGTGGAAGCAAGAGCGCCAGAGCCAGAACGCCCGGGAAATTGCCGAGCGCGCCGGGTGGCTGTACGACAAGTTCGTGTTGTTCATCCAGGACCTGGATGAAGTCGGCAATCGCTTGCAGCAACTGGACAAGGCCTACAGCTCTGCGCGCAACAAGCTGACAGAAGGGCGCGGCAACCTGGTCAGTCGCAGTGAGCAGTTGAAGCTGCTGGGAGCGCGCGCCAGCAAGAGCTTGCCGGCTGATCTGTTGGAGCGAGCGATGACCGACGTCGATGGCTTGGCCGAGTTGCCTGAATAGCTGAAAGCATCGCAAGCAGGCTCGCTCCCGCAGGGTTTTGTATGTTCACTCGATGTAGGCAGCAACACCGATCCACCGTGGGAGCGAGCCTGCTCGCGAAGGTGTCGGTTCAATCACTACGGGATTAAAACCTGTCCTTACAACGGCAAATGCCGGCTCAACAACGCCCGCAACGCCGCCGGTTTCACCGGTTTGGCCAAGTACTCCAGGCCCGCCGCATGCACCTGGGCCACCGTCTCCGGCCGGCCATCGGCACTGATCACCACCCCCGGCACCGGTTCACCCAGTTGGGTGCGCAACCACGCCATCAACTCGGTCCCGGTCTCGCCATGGTCCAGGTGGTAATCCACCAGCGCCAATTGCGGGCGTACACCGTCCTTCAGCAGCGCCGCACATTCGTCGCGGTTGCGTGCGGTCCAGACCTGGCAACCCCAGCGTGTCAGCAGGCTGTTCATGCCGATCAGGATGCTGTCTTCGTTATCGATACACAGCACCTGCGCGCCGCTCAGCACATGGCCATTGAGCTCGCTGACCTGGGTTGGCGCGACGACTTGAGCCCGCGCCAGCGGCACGCTGACGCTGAACACACTGCCGCGCCCCGGCCAGGACCTTACACGCAAAGTGTGACCCAAAACGCGACACAGCCCGTCGGCAATCGCCAGCCCCAGTCCCAGGCCTTTCTCGGCGCGCGTCTGGTGGCTGTCGAGGCGTTTGAATTCTTCGAAAATCACTAGCTGCTTGTCTTCAGGGATTCCCGGTCCACGGTCCCACACCTCCAGGCACAACTCGCCCTTGCGCCGCCGGACGCCGAGCAGCACGGGCCCCTTGGCGTAGCGGAAGGCGTTGGTCAGGAAATTCTGCAGGATCCGACGCAGCAGTTTGATGTCGCTGTCGATCCGTAATGTGCTGCCCCGAACACGGAATTTCAGCCCTTGTTCCTGAGCCAGTGCCTTGAACTCGGCACCGAGCGCATCGAACAACTCGTTGAGCACGAAGGGTTTGGGGTCCGGGTTGATCTTGCCGTTTTCCAAGCGGGAAATGTCCAGAAGATCGCTGATCAGGTCCTCGGCCGAGCGCAACGAGCTGTCGAGGTGATGCACCAGTTTCTGCGCCTCGCTGGACAGACCGTCCTCTTGATGGGAAAGCGCGGCGGAGAACAGGCGTGCGGCATTCAGCGGTTGCATCAAGTCATGGCTGACCGCCGCCAGAAAGCGGGTTTTCGACTGGTTGGCCGATTCGGCGGTGCCCTTGGCTTCGGTCAAGGCCACGTTCAGTTGGGACAGTTCGTGGGTCCGCGCGGTGACCCGCTGCTCCAGGCCTTCGTTGGCTTCGGTCAGCGCCTGCTCGGCCTCACGGAACGCGGTGATGTCCGTGAAACTCATGACGAAACCGCCGCCGGGCATCGGGTTGCCGATCAGCTCGATCACACGCCCGTTGGGAAACAGTCTTTCAGAGGTGTGGGCGCGGCCCTGACGCATCCAGTGCAGGCGGCGGGCGACGTGCACTTCGGCTTCACCGGGGCCGCACAGTCCGCGCTCGGCGTTGTAGCGAATGATGTCGGCAATCGGGCGGCCAAGCCTGATCAGCCCGTCGGGGTAATTGAACAGTTCCAGATAACGCCGGTTCCAGGCCACCAGTTTCAGCGACTGGTCGACCACGCTGATGCCTTGAGTGATGTTTTCGATGGCGCCTTGCAACAGGGCGCGGTTGAACTGCAACACTTCCGAGGCTTCGTCGGCGATCCGCACGACATCCTCCAGTTGCATTTCCCGACCTTCGATGGCGGCCTTGACTACCGCTCGCGTCGAAGAAGCGCCGAGTACACCCGCCAGCAAGCGTTCGGTGTGGGCGATCCATTCACCGTCGGCGTTCTGGTTCGGGTTGAAGCCTTTGCCTTGGCGGTAGGCAAAACGGATGAAGCTCTGCCGCGCCCGTTCTTCACCGACGAAGCGTGCGGCCAGTTGCAGCAAGTCGTCGATCTGCACTGCGAGCATCGAGCGGGCGCTGGGGCGCGCGCTGATTTCCTGACCGATGAAACGACCGGCCTGCCAGTGTTCCGACACCCTCGTGCGTGACAGCACCGACACCCAGGCGAACAGCGTGAAGTTGGCCGCCAGCGACAGTACGACGCCTTGGGTCAGCGGGGTGAGCGGCAGGTTCAGCGGGTTGCTGTGCAACCAGGCCAGCCCCGGGAAACTGTTCAAGGACAAACCGAGGCTGTGGGCCGCGATCGGCAGAATCAGGGTGTAGAACCAGAGGAATGTCCCGGCGGCGAGACCGGCGAACACGCCCCGGCGGTTAGCCTGTTTCCAGTACAGCGCGCCGAGCATGGCCGGGGCCAATTGGGTCACGGCAGCGAAGGCGATCTGGCCGATGGTCGCCAGGCTCGCTGTGGAGCCGAGCAGGCGATAACTGACGTAAGCCAGCAAAAGAATCACCACGATGCTGACCCGGCGCACCGACAGCATCCACTGGCGGAACACTTCGAACGGTCGCTCGGCGTTGTTTCGGCGCAGCAGCCACGGCAGCAACATGTCGTTGGAAACCATGGTCGATAGCGCCACGCTGGCGACAATCACCATGCCGGTCGCCGCCGAGGCGCCACCGATAAAGGCCAGCATCGCCAGGGCCGGATGGGCTTGGGCCAGTGGCAGGCTGATGACGAAAGAGTCCGGGAGGACCGAGCTGGGCAGCAGCATCTGGCCGGCGAGGGCGATAGGCACGACAAACAGCGCTGCCAGCGCCAGGTAGGCAGGGAACACCCATTTCGCCAGGCGCAAATCCTGAGGGTCGATGTTTTCCACCACCGTCACGTGGAACTGCCGGGGCAGGCAGATGATCGCCATCATGGCCACACCGGTCTGCACCACCATCGACGGCCAGTTAATGGTTTCCTTCCAGTACGCCTCCAGGCGCGGGGCGAGCATGGCCTGGTTGAACAGGTCGTCGAATCCGTCGTACAGGCCATAAGTCACGAACGCGCCGACCGCGAGAAACGCGAACAGCTTGACCAGCGATTCAAAGGCAATCGCCAGCACCATGCCGCGGTGGTGTTCCGTGGCGTCGAGGTTGCGGGTACCGAAGACAATGGTGAACAGCGCCAGCACCAGCGACACGATCAGCGCCGTGTCCTGGGCGCGGGTGCCCATGGCGTCGGCACCGGCGCCGATCAGCAGGTTCACCCCGAGGACGATGCCCTTGAGTTGCAGTGCAATGTAGGGCAACACGCCCACCAGGCAGATCAGCGCCACCACCACCGCCAGCGATTGGGATTTGCCATAGCGGGCGGCAATGAAGTCGGCGATGGAGGTGATGTTCTCCTGCTTGCTGATCATCACCATTTTTTGCAGGACCCACGGCGCGCAGACCAGCAGCAGGATCGGCCCGAGGTAGATTGGCAGGAATGACCAGAGTTGCTCGGCGGCCTGGCCGACGGCGCCAAAGAAGGTCCAGCTGGTGCAATAGACCGCCAGCGACAGGCTGTATACCCAGGCGCGCACTCGCGGCGGCAACGGTGTGCTGCGACGGTCGCCGTAAAAGGCGATGGCGAACATGATGGCCATATAGGCCAGGGCGACGGCGGCGATCAGCCCGCTGGACAGCGACATGGGAACTCCCGACAAAAGACACCCGGGACTCCCGCCCGGTCAGACAGTCTCGCACGATGGCCGGGGATAGTCAGTGTCGACCAAGGTCGTGGCGTGGTGGGGTGTCGCAGGGTGTTTGTCAGTTGGATTTTTAGTGTTTGTGCTGGCCTCTTCGCGGGCAAGTCGGGTCGCCGCATCTCACGCTCCTACAGGTTATGTGTCGTTTACATAATCTGCGAACGACAAAAAAGCCTGTAGGAGCGTGAGATGCGGCGACCCGACTTGCCCGCGAAAGCGGCCTCACTGATTCAAAGCAATCTCGATCAACTGATGCAACTCCTCAACCTCCAGCGCCGCCGCTGAAAACAGGATACGAAACACCGTCGGTGCCGCCACCAGGTTGATCAATCGATCAACACTCGGCTTCGGCTGATCCGGGTAACGGTCCAGAATCGTCTGCAACTGCCCGCCAATGATCGTCGTGCAATAGACCGGTGTGAGGCTGCATTGCACGTCGCGAAGCATGTTGCGGCCAGGCTCGGAACTCATCTCGTCCAGGTATTGCTCGGCCCAGGCTCGCACGTCACCGCGCAGGCTGCCGGTATTGGCGGGTTCGCTGTCGGGTTGCATGCGCGCCAGCGCGACGTCTGCCAGCAACACCGACAAATCGCCCCAGCGCCGATAAATGGTCGACGGCGTTACACCCGCGCGCGCAGCAATTTGCGGGACGGTCACGGTCGAGCGGTCCTGCTCTTCAAGCAGAGCGCGGACAGCCGAATGAATCGACTCTTGCACCCGGGCGCTTCGACCGCCCGGGCGTAAACCTTCTTTAATAGCCATACGGCGGACCTTAACACAAAGAATTTGCTTTAAGCGCGGCCCAGTAGCACACTCCGCAAAAGCAATAAATTAGCTTTTGCGGAGTGTGCGCATGTCCAGCTCGATATCAAACCGTTCCAGCCTGTGGTTCCTGGCGATCACTTTACTGAGTTTTCTCGCCGCTTCCACTGCACCAACGCCTCTGTACCACTTGTATCAGGAACACCTGCAATTTTCGCCGGCGACCCTGACCCTGATCTTCGGCGTCTACGCCATTAGCTTGCTCGCCGCGCTGCTCACGGTCGGTTCGCTCTCGGATTACCTGGGACGCAAACCGGTGATTTTCACCGCTGTGGCGCTGAACATGCTGGCCATGCTGCTTTTTATCAATGCCGACAGCGTCGCCTGGTTGATCAGTGCCCGGGTGCTTCAGGGTTTTGCTACCGGGATGGCCACGGCTGCGTTGGGCGCCGCGCTGCTCGACACGGATCGCCAGCAAGGTCCGCTGGTCAATAGCGTCGCTCCGCTGCTCGGCATGGCAGCCGGCGCCATGGGGTGCGGTTTGTTGGCCGAGTTTGCGCCGCTGCCACTGCAATTGACCTTCTGGGTGCTGCTCGCGATGTTCGGGTTGCAGGCGCTGTACGTCTGGCGTCTGCCGGAAAGTGTCAGTGCGCAACGTGGCGCGTTGGCGTCGCTGCGCCCGACCCTGCATGTGCCCACCCAGGCAAGGCGTGCGTTGTGGCTGGTGTTGCCGATCAACACCGCCGCCTGGGCGCTCGGCGGTTTTTACGCGTCCCTCGCTCCATCCCTTGTGCGGACGGCCACCGGATCGACTTCAAATCTGATTGGCGGTGCGACAGTGGCGGTGCTGACCGTCACCGGCGCGCTGATGATCTACACCTTGCGCAGTCGCCCGGCCGACAAAGTCTTGCGGGTCGGCGCGAGCATTCTGCCCGTCGGTGTGGCGCTGATTTTACTGGCGGTTCACAGCGCCAGCCTGCCGTTGTTTTTCATCGGGACGCTGGTCGCCGGTTGCGGTTTTGGCGCGAGTTTCCTCGGCGCGTTGCGCAGTGTCGTGCCGCTAGCCTTGCCTCATGAACGGGCCGGGTTGATGTCGGCGTTTTATGTGCTCAGTTATCTGGCGTTCTGCCTGCCATCGTTGCTGGCGGGGAATCTGACGCGGGCTTTTGGGCTGGTGACCACGACTGATGGTTATGGCGCGGTGCTGATTATCCTGGCGGTCAGTGCTCTGCCCGCGTTGATGCGTCAACAGCCTGCCAAAGTCTGTGGCGCCGATGCTCGATGACCGCTAGCCTTGGCGTCGCCACCCATTTCAACGGACCACCCGATGAAGATCATCCGCAGCAAATCCTTCACTGCTGACCGCGCCTGGGGCGCCTTGGATATCGCCAACATGAACGGCATCACCACCCGTTTGCACTGGACCGATCAGCCGTATAAATGGCACGTCAACGATGGGCAGGAAGTGTTCGTCGTACTCGATGGCCAAGTGCAGATGCGCTATCGCGAAGACGGCGTTGAAAAGGACACGCTGCTCGACATCGGCGACATTTTCTACGCCTCGGTGGGCACCGAACACGTTGCCCATCCACAAGGTGCGGCGCGGATCCTGGTGATCGAGACGGAAGGTAGCGTCTGACGCATATCTACAAAACAGATAACAGTTAGAGATATTACCCGTTATATAGATATTCGATTCGGATCTACCATGGATTCCACCTCACAAGAGGAGAGGAATTCACCATGACATGCCCCAACAGCACCACCCTCGGTTCAAGACCGTTCAGCCATTTGCAGCACCCGCTTGAGGCGATTCGCCAATTCACGCCCAACTGGTTCGCCGCAACCATGGGCACGGGCGTGCTGGCATTGGCGCTGGCGCAATTGCCCGTCGCCATACCCGGACTGAAGGCGGTGGCCGAAGGTCTCTGGCTGCTCAATATCTGCTTGTTCGTATTATTCACCGCCGCGTACACGGCACGCTGGGTGCTGTTCTTCGATGAGGCTCGGCGGATCTTCGGTCACTCCACGGTCTCGATGTTCTTCGGCACCATCCCCATGGGGTTGGCGACCATCATCAATGGCTTCCTGGTGTTCGGCTTGCCGCGCTGGGGCGATGGAGTGATTCATGTCGCCGAGGTGCTGTGGTGGCTCGATGTGGTCATGTCGCTGGCCTGCGGTGTGCTGATTCCCTACATGATGTTCACCCGTCAGGAGCACAGCATCGACCAGATGACAGCGGTCTGGCTGTTGCCTGTGGTTGCGGCGGAAGTGGCGGCCGCCAGTGGGGGCCTGTTGGCACCGCACTTGACCGATGCCCATTCGCAACTGGTCGTGCTGACAACCAGCTACGTGCTGTGGGCCTTTTCCCTGCCGGTGGCGTTCAGCATTCTGACCATTCTGTTGCTGCGCATGGCGCTGCATAAACTGCCGCACGAAAACATGGCCGCCTCCAGCTGGCTGGCGCTGGGGCCGATCGGCACCGGGGCGTTGGGCATGTTGCTGCTGGGCGCCGATGCGCCGGCCATCTTTGCGGCCAACGGCCTGCCAGGCATCGGTGAAATTGCAGCCGGGTTGGGCCTGGTGGCTGGGATCACGCTGTGGGGCTTCGGCTTCTGGTGGATGCTGATGGCGGTGCTGATCACCGTGCGTTACCTGCGCGACGGTATCCCGTTCAACCTGGGCTGGTGGGGCTTCACCTTCCCGCTGGGCGTCTATTCTCTGACGACGTTGAAACTGGGCAGCACCTTGAACCTGGCGTTTTTCAATGTCTTTGGCTGCGTGCTGGTGGCGATGCTGGCGGTGATGTGGCTGATTGTCTCGAAACGCACAGTGCGGGGCGCGTGGCGGGGTGAGTTGTTTGTCTCGCCGTGCATTGCAGGATTAAAGAAATAAGCCGCAAAGATTAGGTAATGTGTGGCCTGGATCGACGTTCGACATTCCAATAGCAAATCGCCAAGCCACTCTTTACCCAATCTCAGGGACCCATGGAAGATGAGCCACCCCTCACAGTTCACTTTGCTTCGCACCCGGCGCTTCCTGCCGTTCTTTGTCACGCAGTCCCTCGGGGCGTTCAACGACAACATCTTCAAGCAGTCGTTGATCCTCGCCATTCTGTACAAGCTGACCATCGACGGTGACCGTTCGATCTGGGTCAACCTGTGCGCGTTGCTGTTTATCCTGCCGTTCTTTCTGTTCTCGGCGCTGGCCGGCCAGTTCGGGGAAAAGTTCGCCAAGGACGCGCTGATTCGACTGATCAAGCTCGGGGAAATCGCCATCATGGCGGTCGGCGCCGTGGGTTTCCTGTTCGATCACCTGTCGCTGATGCTGGTGGCGCTGTTTGCCATGGGCACGCACTCGGCGCTGTTCGGGCCGGTGAAATATTCGATCCTGCCCCAGGCCCTGCGTGAAGAAGAGTTGGTGGGTGGCAACGGGCTGGTGGAAATGGGCACGTTCCTGGCGATCCTCGCCGGGACTATCGGCGCCGGGATCATGATGTCGTCCAGTCATTACGCGCCCATCGTGTCCACCGCGATCATCGCTGTCGCGGTGCTCGGCTACCTGGCCAGTCGCAGCATTCCACGGGCAGCGGCCTCGTCGCCGCAAATGCGCCTGAACTGGAACATCTTCAGCCAATCCTGGGCCACCTTGAAACTGGGCCTGGGGCAGACGCCTGCGGTATCGCGTTCCATCGTCGGCAACTCGTGGTTCTGGTTTGTCGGGGCGATTTATCTGACGCAGATCCCGGCCTATGCCAAGGAATGGATGCACGGCGACGAGACCGTGGTGACGCTGATTCTGACGGTGTTTTCCGTGGGGATCGCGCTCGGTTCGATGCTCTGCGAGAAGCTCTCCGGACGCAAAGTCGAGATTGGCCTGGTGCCGTTCGGCTCGTTTGGCCTGACGGTCTTTGGCTTGCTGCTGTGGTGGCATTCCGGCGGTATCCCAGACAGCGTTGCCGGCCACGGCTGGATCGAAATCCTTGGTTTTGGTCACGCCTGGCTGGTGCTGATCGACATTATGGGCCTGGGGATTTTCGGCGGTTTCTACATTGTGCCGCTGTATGCGCTGATTCAGTCGCGCACCCCCGAGAATGAGCGGGCGCGGGTGATTGCCGCCAACAACATTCTCAACGCACTGTTCATGGTGGTGTCGGCGATTGTCTCGATCGTGCTCCTGAGCATGGTCGAGCTGTCGATTCCGCAGCTGTTTCTGGTGGTGTCGCTGCTGAACATCGGCGTCAACGCCTACATCTTCAGCATCGTGCCTGAGTTCACCATGCGTTTCCTGATCTGGCTGCTCAGCCATTCGATGTACCGCGTGGAGCATCGCAATCTCGATTTGATCCCGGATGAAGGCGCGGCATTACTGGTCTGCAACCATGTTTCGTTTGTGGATGCGTTGCTGATTGGCGGTGCGGTGCGTCGGCCGATTCGCTTTGTCATGTACTACAAGATCTACAACTTGCCGGTGCTGAACTTTATCTTTCGCACGGCGGGGACGATTCCGATTGCGGGGCGCCAGGAAGACATTCAAATCTACGAAAAAGCCTTCACGCGTATCGCTCAATACCTGAAGGACGGTGAACTGGTGTGCATCTTCCCGGAAGGCAAGTTGACCGCTGACGGGGAGATGAGTGAGTTCAAGGGCGGGCTGGTGCGCATTCTCGAAGAGACGCCGGTGCCGGTGATTCCACTGGCGTTGCAAGGGTTGTGGGGGAGTTTCTTCAGCCGCGATCCGGGCAAGGGCTTGTTTCGTCGGTTGTGGTCGCGGGTGACGTTGGTGGCGGGGCCGGCGGTGGCGGTTGAGGCGGCGGAGCCGGCGACGTTGCAGGCGATGGTCGGGGATTTGCGTGGGGCCGTTAGATAGTCGGTGACTGTGAGGGCCTCTTCGCGGGCAAGCCTCGCTCCTGCGGGGTTTGTGGCATATCCATCATTCGGGATGCGCCAGAAACCCTGCAGGAAAGAGGCTTGCCCGCGAAGGCCATCTAAAGGTCAGGCGCTGACCTTGAGCCCAATCAACCCGGCAATAATCAACGCCACACTGGCCAGCCTGAACAGCGCCATGGATTCACCAAACAAAATGATCCCGGCGATCACCGTGCCCACCGCACCCACACCGGTCCAGATCGCATAGGCCGTGCCCAGCGGCAATTCCTTCATGGCAAGGCCCAGCAAGCCAAGGCTGATCGCCATGGCGGCAACGGTCAATGCGGTGGGGAGAGGGCGGCTGAAACCATCGGTGTATTTCAGGCCGACGGCCCAGCCGACTTCGAACAGGCCGGCGAAAAACAGAATGATCCAGGACATGAAAGACCTCCATCGATTGACGGGGTCGTCCCCAGATTAATGACTCGATCGAGCCGCGAGGTCGTCCTCGCGTTGCGCCATAGAGTGCCCATCATTAACCCGGGGATCAAGTTTGCGGATTACTCGGCCGCTTGCTGAACTGCGGTTTCCCGGTCTTGTTTTTCGCTCATGCGACGGAAATACGTCGAGAGCAACGCCCCCGAAATGTTGTGCCAGACGCTGAACAGCGCACTAGGCACCGCCGCCAGTGGCGAGAAGTGCGCACTGGCCAACGCAGCACCGAGGCCGGAGTTCTGCATGCCGACTTCCAGTGCCAGGGATTTGCGTTGGGCCAGCGGCAACTTGAACAGGCGCCCGGTGAAGTAACCCAGCAGATATCCGAAGCTGTTGTGCAACATCACCACGGCCATGATCAGCAGGCCGGACTCGGCAATCTTCGCCTGGCTGGCGGCCACCACGGCGGTGACGATGATCACGATGCTCACCACCGAAATCAGCGGCAATACTTCCACCGCATGGCGCACCCGGCTGCCGAGCAAACGCTGGGCAACCACACCCAGCACGATCGGCAACAGCACCACTTGCAGGATCGACCAGAACAGCTCCATGAAGGACACCGGCAGCCACGCCGAGGCCAGCAGCCAGATCAGCGCCGGGGTCAGCAGCGGAGCGAGGAGGGTGGTGACGGCGGCGATGGCCACCGACAGCGCCAGGTCGCCGCGTGCCAGCCAGGTCATCACGTTCGACGAGGTGCCGCTTGGGCAGCAGCCGACCAGGATCACGCCGACGGCGATTTCCGGTGGCAGGTGAAACGCCTGGCAGAGCAACCACGCCACACCGGGCATGATCACGAAATGTGCAACCACGCCCAGCGCCACGCGCCACGGATGGCGAGCGACTTCGGCGAAGTCTTCGAGTTTGAGTGTCAGGCCCATGCCGAACATCACCAGGCCCAGCAGCGGCACGATCGCGCCTTTCAGGCCGATAAACCACGTCGGCTGCAAGAACGCCACGACCGCGAAAATCAATACCCAGTAAGCGAAGGTGTTGCCGACAAAACGACTCAATGCAGCGAGGGCGCGCATGGCCTGATCCTTATTATTAAGTAACACCACAAAAACCAATGTGGGAGCGAGCCTGCTCGCGAATGCGGTGTATCAGTCGACATAAATGCCGACTGTCACAACGCCTTCGCGAGCAGGCTTGCTCCCACAGTGATATCACACGCTTTTAGATCCCTTGCGGAAGCTCTTCACCGCCCAACGCTTCAACCAGGGCCGGCAGGAAGTCGCCGAAGGTCAGCATCATCAAGGTGAAGCTGGCGTCCAGCTGGCCGAGGGCTTCTTCGCCGCCGTCCTGTTCCGCCTGGTCTTGCAGCAGGTCTTCGAACTTCAGGCGCTTGACCACCATCTTGTCGTCGAGGACGAAAGACAGCTTGTCTTGCCAGGCCAGCGACAGCTGAGTCACCACTTTGCCGGTGCTCAAGTGCAACTGGATTTCTTCGCTGGTCAGGTCCTGACGCTTGCAACGCACGATGCCACCATCTTCGTGGGTGTCGCGCAGTTCGCACTCGTCCAGCACAAAGAAGTCGTCCGCGGCTTTCTGGGTGGTGACCCATTCGGTCATGGTCGCGGTCGGCGACATTTTAACGGTCAGCGGACGTACCGGCAGTGTGCCGATCACTTCGCGCAGGGTGGACAGCAGGTCTTCGGCGCGTTTCGGGCTGGCCGAGTTCACCAGGATCAGGCCTTGTTTCGGCGCGATAGCAGCGAAGGTCGACGAACGACGGATAAAGGCACGCGGCAGGAACGCCTGGATGATTTCATCCTTGATCTGGTCGCGTTCCTTTTTATAGACCTTGCGCATTTGTTCGGCTTCGATCTCTTCGACCTTTTCCTTCACAGCGTCACGCACGACGCTGCCCGGCAAGATGCGCTCTTCCTTACGGGCGGAGATCAGCAGGAAGTCGCCGCTGACGTGCACCAGGGGGGCATCTTCGCCTTTGCCGAAGGGCGCGACGAAACCATAGGTGGTCAACTCCTGGCTTGCACATGAACGCGCCAGTTTGGTGGCCAGTGCAGTTTCCAACGCCTCGGCATCAAAAGGCAGATCTTGGGTCAGGCGATAGATAAGCAGGTTTTTGAACCACATGGGGCGAGTCTCTCCTTTATACAAAGGGGGGCATTATTCTCTTAGCGAAGCCATAGGCCAACCCTTCTCTAAGCCTTTGGAAGGCCTGCAAAAATTATTGTAAAAAGTGCTTGCCAGAGGTTGGGTCGCTCCGTAGAATGCGCGCCACACCGAAAGTGAAGGGTGATTAGCTCAGCTGGGAGAGCGTCTGCCTTACAAGCAGAATGTCGGCGGTTCGATCCCGTCATCACCCACCATTCGCTTTAGTGTTACGCGCAGCGGTAGTTCAGTCGGTTAGAATACCGGCCTGTCACGCCGGGGGTCGCGGGTTCGAGTCCCGTCCGCTGCGCCATATTCGGTAACCTGGAACGCTGAACGCCAGGTCACCACGGAAAAGCCCGCTCAATGCGGGTTTTTTTCTGTCTGTTGTTCCTGCGGAATGTGTTGTTTCACCGGTTTTCAGATTTTTTTGAAGATTTATTCAATTAAATCAACACTTTACGAAAATCTGTGGCACAATGCGCCCCGCAACGAAGGTAAAGGGTGATTAGCTCAGCTGGGAGAGCGTCTGCCTTACAAGCAGAATGTCGGCGGTTCGATCCCGTCATCACCCACCACTTACTTTCAACGCTACGCGCAGCGGTAGTTCAGTCGGTTAGAATACCGGCCTGTCACGCCGGGGGTCGCGGGTTCGAGTCCCGTCCGCTGCGCCATATTCGGTAATCTGGAACGCTGAACGCCAGGTCACCACACAGAAAGCCCGCTTTATGCGGGCTTTTTGCTGTCCGGGATTTGGCTTTATTGCTCGGCGTTGCGGCTGTGTCGGTAATCGCTGATCGCTTCGTACACCGCCTTGCGCAGACGGTTGATCCCGCCAATCGGGCGATGAGCCTCAAGCCCGAACCACGGGTTGAACGATTGGTTATCGCATTGCACGTTTAGCGCTGGCGTGTCGAAGTCCTGGGCGGGCAGCCTGATCCGTGCCACGGTTTCGAACGGCGCATCCTTTTCCTTCCATTGGATACTCGTGTCCTCGATCGGCATGTACTTGCCCGGATCCTGGCGCTGGATCTGCAAGACAAAGCACGCGGGCACCCGATCCGTCGACAACTGCTGATTCAGCGCATTGCGTAAAAAATTCGGCAGCTTCTGGTTCTGCGCCGGCAACGTGTAGGCCGGGCAACTGTCAGGGTCGGGCGTCACCCGAAACTTCGCATTGGCGTTACCGAACTTGTAGGGCGAGACCGAAAAGTACGTCGTCTGTGTCGGACTTTCCGGCGCAGGGGAGAGTGTCGCCAAAGCGATAAACAGATGACGGACCTGCCATGTGCGCGGATCCCATCCGGGGAAAAACGCCATCAGCTTCTTGCCATCGGCCTGGGCGGCCACATTCTGACGGTATTCGGCGACATCGCTGACGAAGAAATTCGGGTGGCTGAACATCACAAAGTCCTGTTCGCCACGGCTTTGTTGATCGGTGAGCAGTTGTTTGCCGGGCACGTCGTGCAACTTGATCGCCATGCCCCGGGCATCGCGGATACTGTCGAACTGTGGATAGGCATTGCCGTTGGACAGCCGCATCGTCGCTTGCCAGGTTTTGCCGGGTTCGCTGAATACGCCCTGACGCAGTGCTTGCGTCAGATCCGGCAGGACCTGGACTTCGGCCTTCACGCAGCCATGGGCCTTGGCGTGCGCATCACGCAGGTAGCGGGTGCTTTCCCGGTGCTGATCGACGATGCGCACGGCCGTCTGGATGATGTCCTGAGTCATCGCCGCTTCGCCATTCGGGATCAGTTCTTCAGCGGATACCGGTCCACTGTGCTGCCAGGCAAACCACGCCGTGGCCAGCGCCCAGCCGAGCACTCCCAGGCCCAGTACCCACAACAGGGTTTTGCCGAGAAAGGCGCCCAACCACATCCACAGTCTGCTCATGGCAATTGTGCCTCCAACGGGCCGCCCAACACTTTCAGATACTCCAGCAGCGCCCAGCGCTCCTGCGGTTGCAGCAGGCGACCGATGACGCCGTTACCCAACTTGCCAGCACGGAATTCGTGGCCACTGTTGTGATTGCCGGTGATGCGCGTGTCGAACTTGAAGCCATTGGTAAAGGCCTCGGTGCGATAGCCCAGGTGCCTGGGGTCGTACTCGAACGTGCCTTTGAAGAAGGTCGTTGCGCGTTCATCCTGGGGCGAGAGCAGTTGATAGAGGCTTGGCACCGAACCGTTGTGCAGAAACGGCGCCGTCGCCCAGACGCCGGCCAACGGACGGGCCTTGTAGGCGCGCAATTCACGCACGCCAATCGGCAGGCCGAAGCCATCCATCTCCGGACGCTCGGCCTCGGGGATTTTCGCCTCGCGATAAGCACGGTTTCCTACGAAAGCGGTGACGTAGGCCAGGCCTTTGGCTGACGAGAGTTTGCTCATGTCCAGCGGTTCGGCGGGCGGCGGCTGCAACTGCACATCCAGTTTCGCCAGCTCCGCCGGGTCCCATTGCAAGGCGCTGAGGTCGAAACGATGGTCGGCGATGTTATTGGCCGCGCCCGGGTCTGTGCCGATGTAATCCACCGGCAGCATTTTCAGGTGTTGCACCCAACGCCCGTTGGTCTGGACCGATCGAGGCACGTGGCAACCGGCGCAGTTTTCGCTGAACAATTCGCGACCTTTGACGGCCAGAGGCTTATCGACAGCGCCGAGCAGCGCTTCGGGCCAGGCCGGTGGTTTGAGCCGTTGCAGGGTTTGTTCGATCTGGTGCAAGTCGCGCAAGCGGACACTCGACGGATAGCGCTCGTCACCTTTGAGCGGCTGGCCATTGGCGTCGAAGAAATCCAGGGTGGCACCGACGCCCAGCGCTTCGCCGATGTTGCGGGCCATCGGTTGCTGCGCCGAACCGTTCCATTGCACCCAGTCAAAGGTCCACATGTCCCACAATTGCGGGTAGTCCACCGGCGCATTCGCCACGCGGTAATTATCAGGTGAAATCGCATCGCCGAAGCTGGCATTGGCAATGCGCCCGAAAGCGTCGGTGCGGCCGGGGCCTTCCTCGGTCGGATAGAGCCCGCGATGGGTATCGTTCCAGGCCACTTTCACGAACGTATTGAGGGAGGCTTTGAAGTCCTGGCGCAACTGTTGGCGGCGGGTGTCGTAGTCCTCGCCCAGCACGTTGCGGGCGAAACGTTCGAATTTCCACGGGTTGTAATAAGTCGAGACCAGACTGGCGACAAGTGCTTGTCCGAAACTGCCACCGCGTAGTGTAGGAACACTGGAAGGCAGGACATGCTGCGCCGAACCGCCGTCGATCCGCACGGCCTGGCCATTGAAACGCAGTTCACCGGTGTGGCAGGCGGCGCAGGTGATGTCGAGGAACTCGTCCTGGCTGCCGGGGTTTTGATGGCGGGCAAACCCCACGGGCAAGTTGGCAGGGTTGTTCGGTGTGGGTTTCTGCTCGGGGTCGATCAGGAAACCAAAGCGTGCGAGGTATTCCGGGGCGGCGAAGCGATGTTCCGAGAAGGGCAGTTCGAGTTCCTTGAACCAGTCATAGCGCAAGCCTTTGACCTGAGTGCCCTGGGGGGTGAAGTAGTAAGTCTGGCGGTCGGCGGCGCTCCACTGTTCCAGGTAATGCACCTGTTGTGCGGGGGACCAGGTCGGCAATTTCGGGTTGGCGACGTAGTACAGCACCACGGCGAGGCCCAGCCCCAGCAGCACAGCGAACAACACCAGCAGGCGGAATAAGAGGCGCAAGATAAACATCCTTGTCGATTTTGTAGCTCTCTTATGCCTCAGCGCTTGAGGTGCGGCAAGTGGCCATTACGCCAGATGCTGTGGGATCCGGTATTCGTCTCTGTGGGGCCCAAGATGACAGAAGCTTCATCGCTGCAATCCCGAAATGCGTTAAAACACCTGAACTTATCAGAAGTTTCCTGCTCTCATGCCGGTAGCCATTGGTCGTGGCCGCCTGATAAGCTCGCGGCTTTACTCGATTGCCCTTTAGGCGCATGAACAAGGAAATAGCATGAAACAGCATCGGTTGGCGGCGGCGGTGGCCCTGGTTAGCCTGGTACTTGCGGGTTGTGACTCGCAGACCAGCGTAGAGCTGAAAACCCCGGCGCAAAAAGCTTCCTACGGGATTGGCCTGAACATGGGCAAGAGCCTGGCTCAGGAAGGCATGGATGACCTGGACTCCAAAGCCGTAGCCCAAGGCATCGAAGACGCCGTCGGCAAGAAAGAACAGAAGCTGAAGGACGAAGAACTGGTCGAAGCCTTCGCAGCACTGCAGAAGCGTGCTGAAGAGCGTATGGCCAAAATGAGCGAAGAGTCGGCAGCCGCCGGCAAGAAATTCCTCGAAGAAAACGCCAAGAAAGCGGGTGTCACCACCACTGCTTCGGGCCTGCAATACGAAGTGGTCAAGAAAGCTGATGGCGCACAGCCAAAGCCGACCGACGTAGTGACTGTTCACTACACCGGCAAGCTGACCGACGGCACTACCTTTGACAGCTCCGTCGACCGTGGCAGCCCGATCGATCTGCCGGTCAGCGGCGTGATTCCGGGTTGGGTCGAAGGCCTGCAACTGATGCACGTTGGCGAGAAGTACAAGCTGTACATTCCTAGCGAGCTGGCCTACGGCGCCCAAAGCCCAAGCCCGGCGATTCCAGCCAACTCGGTGCTGGTATTCGACCTGGAACTGCTGGCGATCAAGGATCCAGCAAAAGAAGACGCCGCCAAGTAATCAGCGTCTGCTTTAAAAACAACGCCTCGCTTTATGCGGGGCGTTGTTGCATCTGGCGTTCAGCGAGGGTAAACAAAGCGAACGGATGCTGTACGGTGCAGTCATAGCCATTGAGGACGCCGTGCTAGCCGCGCCGGCGCGCCAAGTCAATGAAATCTTGGGTTTTTTTATGTGAGTAAAAAACGCCCGATCTGAGTTGAGCCCTTATGAAACGGGGCTTTCAGCCGTGAAATATAGCTCTGTTCACAAGGTTATCCACAATTTGTGTGGATAACATTTCAGCGGGAGGAATGATGAAAGCACCTTGGAATTTCGCTCGTTTCCTGCCACTCGCCGGACGCCTGCTTGCCCGTGGACGTTTGCCGACCCTGCTGTTCGCCGTCGCCAGCAAAGGGGCCAGTCAGGGCAACCGATTGGGCAAACTCAAAGACGATCTGCGCCTGATGCAGGCACTGTGCCTGGCCTACTGGCGTGGGGAGTACCGCGCCATCAGCCCGAAGGCGCTGATCTCGGTGGTGGCCGGCCTGATGTACTTCCTCAGTCCGGTGGATGCGATCCCCGACTTCATCCCGGTATTCGGCATGCTGGATGACATTGCCGTGCTGGCCTGGTTGATGAAAGTCCTCGACGATGAACTCAATGCGTTCCGTGCCTGGCGCAAACGTCAGTTGCCGGAGAAGCTTGCGGTGGTGGAGCGGCTCCCCGATACACCTGAGCAACTTCAGCTTCAAGGCCCGAAAAAAACCTGATTCGATTGAGGATGGTCCTTATATTCATACCCCCCGCGACCGTGGCCGCTGTTAGGATTACACTTCTAGGGAAAAGTGCCGACTCGCTAAGTGTCGTTGTCCTACGGGGAAGTCATGGATATTCAGATAATCACACGCGAAGGCGAGCCCGAATACGCGGTTTTGCCGTGGGCTCAGTACCAGGCTCTACTGAAAGCAGCAGGCATCAACCAACAACCGGCGCCCGACACGCCGGCGCGTCAAGCCACATCATCAGACCCGATTCTTCCAGGTCTGGATCAACTACGCAGTTTGCGCGAAGGGAAGGGCATCGCCATCGAGGCGCTGGCCCGCACGGTAGGCATCAGCCCGTCTTATCTGGCCCTGATCGAAAGTGGCGAGCGTCTACCCGACGCTGCGATTCGCCGCAGTCTGGCCTGGGAACTGACGGTGCCAGGGTGGAGGGATGAATCGTGAGCGTCCGCATCAGTCGTCAACATTGGGACGGGTTGTTGGGTGAGCTGGATCAGGCCCGCCGCCAACGGCATCTGCTGACTTATCGAGCCTTGCTTGAACGTTTGCAGTTGCCCACGCCGGCCATGCAAACCCTCACCGCTGCGCTGGAGCATCTGGCTGCGCTGGACGCCAAGGCCGAGCAGCCGCTGCGCAGCTCGCTGGTGATCAGCCAGGGCGCCAGTCGCCTGCCACGCACCGGTTTCTTCGAATGTGTCGAGCGTCTGGGGCGTTTCTCGGGACCGTCCGACGGTGTCGCCGCCGCCTCATGGCACGCTTCGGAAGTGGTGCGCGTGTTCGAATACGAATACCCGGAATCGGCGGAGGCCTGAGTGTTTTTACGCCTCAAGGCACGGGCCAGTTACTGGCTGGCCCGCCGGTTGTTTCACTGGTCGTGGTTCGTGCGACAGCCCCGCGGCTGGAGTTGGCTCGAAGGCCAGTTCGCACGGATGGCCAATCTGGGTGATGTCGGCGCGCAAAGCTTCTATGGCCACATCCTGACCTTTCGTGGCGTTGGCCTTGGGGCTCGCGAGGAGGGTGTGCGATTGCTGCGCCTGGCGGCTTTGGCGGGGGATGGCAAAGCGGCGTATCAGGTGGGAGTGATCAGTTTGGCGGGGACGCCGAGCAAGGCGCCGGATCCGGTGGAAGCGGCGCGGTTCTGGCGGATTGCGGTGCAGGCTGGGCATCCGCTGGCGGAGATCAAGTTGAAAGGGTTGGAGAGTGGCGATACTGCGCAGTAATTGATGCGCCTGACTGCGGATGTCAGGTGTTAAGAGTTGAATCTGATCAAGGAAGATAAAACATTGAAAACAGCTTTCGGCGCCCTGTTTCTGGTCTGCCTGACCACGAGTGTATTCGCTGGCGATAACGCTATCGGTTTCCAGGCCTCTACGTTGCCAGACACGCAAAACGACCGCCCACTGGAAATGGTCGTCTGGTACCCCACCGCAACCACCGCCACCCCTCAATTGTTCGGCGACAACCCAGCGTTTGTCGGGGCCCTCGCCGTGCCCAACGCGCCACCGACCGCCGGCGAGCATCCATTGGTGGTGCTCTCCCACGGTTTCGGGGGTAATTGGATCAACCAGACATGGCTGGCCAGCGCACTCGCCCACAAAGGTTACATCGTGGCGGCAGTCAACCACCCCGGCAGCACCAGCAAAGACCGCACCCCTCAAGCTGCGGCGCAGTTATGGCGGCGGCCCGCCGACCTCAGCCGGGCCATCGACGCGGTCACGGCTCAGCCGCAACAATTCGGCGCGGTCGCCAAGCATCGAATCGCCGCCGTGGGCCATTCCCTCGGCGGCTGGACCGTCATGGAAACCGCCGGCGCCCGTTTCGACCCCGACCGCTTTGCCCTGGACTGCAAAACCCACACGAAGTTGGCCAGTTGCAACGTCTACCGACAGATGAACCCCGCCAGCACTTCGGTATCGAAGGCCCGGCTGGCCGCCGATTTGAGCGATAAACGTGTCACCGCAGTTGTTTCACTGGACCTGGGACTGTCACGCGGGATGACTGATGACAGCCTTGCGGGGCTGCCAGTGCCGACGCTAGTGATTGCGGCGGGCGTGCCTTCTGAGGAGCTACCCGCGCAGTTGGAGTCAGCTGACTTGGCTAAACGTCTGCCCCAAGCGTCGACGCGCTATGTCGAGATTAAAGACGCTAGCCACTTTAGTTTTATGGCGGTGTGCAAACCTGGAGCGGTAGCGCTTCTTGAGGAAGACGTGCCGGGAGATGGGATTATTTGTGGGGATGCTGAGGGAGGGAGGGCTCGGGAGGTGATTCAGGAGCAGGTTGCGTCGCTGATTGCGGAGTTTTTGGTGCAATCACCGCGCGACTGAAAGAGCGAGGGTGTATGGGACGTGGCGTGAGGGAAACCTCTCGCCACGTCCGCAAAGCAAATGCCTACGCTTCATCCTGATCCACCCTACGAAAAGCCGATTTCCCATCCAAAAAACCGCTTCATGGCGCTCGATGACTCTCAGCGACTTCGCGTTGCTTTGCGCCATTCCGTTGCATGAGGGCTGTGATGTGGTTAGGCGGCGGTTCGGATTGAATCCAGAGATTTTTGTTGTGTGGTCTGGCCTCTTCGCGGGCAAGCCTCGCTCCTACGGGAGATGGGTAGTCCACAATAGTTGCGAACGACAAAAAACCCTGTAGGAGCGAGGCTTGCCCGCGAAGGCGTCCGTTCAATCACCGCTGCCCGATGATCAAATCCTCGTTTTGCACCGGCACCACCAAACTATCAATCACATACACGCTATACCCCGCCACATTCTTCGCGTGATGCTTGGCCTGCGAAGCCATCTCTGCCAACTGGCTCGCATCGAGTTGTCCACAGGCCTGTGGGTGTAAATGCACGACGCCGATCGACAATGACAGCAGTGGAAACTCCTGGCGCATGCCCTGGCGATTCGGTGCGATAAAGCAGCCGGCTTCCAGGTGTTCGCTGCGGTAGAAGCGTCGGCACTGGCTGTGGAAGTCGTCCAGCAACTGGTTCAGACGTTTGCGCCAGTCTTCCGGGCCGAGCACCAGCAGGAAGTCATCCCCGCCGATATGGCCAACGAAGTCGCGGGCCGGGTCCACCCGATCGTTCAGGCATTGCGCCAGACACAGCAGGACTTCGTCCCCACGGCCGTAGCCATAGATGTCGTTGAAGGGTTTGAAACTGTCGATGTCGACGTAACAGATCACCGATTCCCGCTCCTGTTGCAGCAGCCGCGTCAGGCATTGCTGGATGGGCACGTTGCCTGGCAACAGGGTCAGCGGGTTGGCGTAGCGGGCCTGCTGGATTTTCAGTTCGGTAATCAGCTTGAGCACATCGATCACCCGGCCCAGGCCCAGATAGCCGCCGTTGAGGGTGATGATGAAGTCCTCCTCGATGCGCTGGCGCGCGCGGCTGGTGATCAAGCGACTGACTTGTTGCAGTGACTGGCTCATCTCCACGGCGAGGAAGTCGTCGTTCATCAAGCGGCTGATGGGCTTGCGTGCGAACAGGTCGGTAGCAAAGGGCTTGAGCAGTGCGTCCGAGAGCGAATGCCGATGGACGATGCCGCAGGGATGGCCTTGCTCGTCAAGCACCGCCAGTGAGTTCAGGTTGGCCTGGCGGCGGAAGGCTTCCAGCACCGTGGCCGTCGGTGTGTCCCGGGCCACGGCCGGTTGGTCGTTGAGCAAGGCGCTGAGGTCACTGGCGTCATCATTCAAAGCCACTGCTGTGCTTTCCCGTTTTGGCATCAAGACTCGGGCGTCGCGAGGTGGATGCTCTTGAGGCCGACACAGCAAGTAGCCTTGCACCAGATCGACGCCCATCTCGGTCAACACCGCGAGCTCTTCCGGCAATTCGATGCCTTCGGCGATCACTTGTGCCCGTGAGGCTTTGGCGATTTGCAGGATCGAGCCGACGAATTCACGTTTGAGGGCATCCTGGTGAATGCCGTCGATAAAGTGCCGGTCGATTTTCACGTAATCCGGCCGCAGCTCGGACCAGAGCCGCAAACTCGAATAACCGGCCCCCAGATCATCGAGCGCAATGGAAAAACCCATCGCCCGGTAGTGATGCAGGGCATTTTGCAGCAACTGGAAGTCGTCGGTCGGGGTCTGTTCGGTGAGTTCGATCACCACCTGGCTCGGCGGGATGCCGAAGTCCTGCAGCAATTGCAGGGTGCGACCCGGTTGGTGAGCGGCTTCCAACAGGGATTCCGGAGAGACGTTGAGAAACAGTTTGCCCGGCAGCTGTTGTTCATTGAAGCGTCGGCAGGCACTTTCACGGCAGGCGATTTCCAGCTCGCTCAAGCGACCGGCCTGGCGGGCAACCGCGAACAATGCGATGGGGGAGTGCAGCGGACTGTTCGAGGGGCCGCGAGTGAGGGCTTCGAAGCCGACAATGCGTCGCTCAGAGACGGAAATGATCGGCTGGAACAGGCTGTGCAAACCGCTTTGAGCCAGAATGGAACTCAATGCACTCAGCTGTTCAGTGGTGGTCATGGCGATCTCTGGCGATAAAAAAAGGACTGGGAGCCATGAGCTCCCAGTCCTTTATTTCACGACAGAATGATGACTGTTTGATGACGCTCCGGGGAGCGTCAGCATTAAATTGCCATCATTTTAGTGCTTGGCGACCGCGGTGTTGAGTTTCAGGTAGTCCAACAGAATCCGCCCGGTCTCGCTCAAGTAGGCATCGTCTTCTGGCTTGGTCTTGTCCGGCTCGGCCGCGATGGCGTCTTCGTCTTCTTTCTTCAGCTCTTTGAGCGGCTCTTCGCCCTTGGCCTTGCGACGGATGTTTTCCATCACCAGTTGCTTGGCTTCGATATCGGCGTGTTGCGCACGGCGATCGGCTTCATTGAGGCTGACGGTTTTCTCCGTCATCAGCTTCTGGGCCAAGGCCAGCTTGTCGCGAATGAACACGAATTCGGCGTCTTTGGCCGTGCGCACGTCATGCTCGGATTTGAGCTGCGTGATGTACGGTTTGAAAGGGTCGGCCGCCGGCTTGATGGCCGCGCGGATGGTGTCCCACGGCATGGCTTCCGGCAGGGCGCTTTCGCCGATTTCCTTGGTGTCGATGATCGACGGGTAATCGATGTCCGGCAGTACGCCCTGATGCTGGGTGCTCTGGCCGGAAACCCGGTAGAACTTGGCCAGGGTCAGTTTCAGCTCGCCATGGTTCAACGGCTGAATGGTCTGCACGGTGCCTTTACCGAAGGTCTGGCCACCGATAATCAGTGCACGGTGGTAGTCCTGCATGGCGCCGGCAAAAATCTCCGAAGCCGAGGCGGACAAGCGGTTGACCAGCAACGCCATCGGGCCTTTGTAGAATGCGCCCGGGTTTTCATCTTCCAGCACATCGACACGGCCGTCGGCATTACGCACCAGCACGGTCGGACCTTTGTCGATGAACAGACTGGTCAGCTCGGTGGCTTCCTGCAGAGAGCCGCCGCCGTTGTTGCGCAAGTCGATGACCACGCCGTCGACTTTCTCTTTCTGCAGCTCGGTCAGCAGTTTCTTGACGTCGCGAGTGGTGCTCTTGTAATCCGGATCGCCAGCACGGAACGCCTTGAAGTCGAGGTAGAAGGCCGGGATCTCGATGACGCCGAGCTTGTAGTCCTTGCCATCCTGTTTCAGGTTGAGCACTGACTTCTTCACTGCCTGGTCTTCAAGCTTCACCGCTTCGCGGGTGATCGGCACGATCTTGCTGGTCTGGTCGTTTGGCGCATTGCTGGCCGGAATCACTTCCAGGCGCACCACGGTGCCTTTCGGACCACGGATCAGCTTGACCACTTCGTCCAGGCGCCAGCCGACCACGTCGACCATCTCTTTGTTGCCTTGGGCAACGCCGATGATCTTGTCGGCCGGTGCAACCTGTTTGGTCTTGTCGGCCGGGCCGGCAGGCACCAGGCGCACGACTTTCACCTGGTCGTTATCGCTCTGCAACACGGCGCCGATGCCCTCGAGGGACAGGCTCATGTTGATGTCGAAGTTTTCCGCGTTATCCGGCGACAGATAGTTGGTGTGCGGGTCGTAGGACATGGCGAAGGTGTTGATGTACGCCTGGAAGATATCTTCCGCACGGGTCTGGTCCAGGCGCGCCAACTGGTTTTTGTAGCGCTTGGTCAAGGTTTCCTGAATCTGCTTGGAATCCTTGCCCGCGATCTTCTGCCGCAAGACTTCGTCCTTGACGCGTTTGCGCCACAGGTCGTCGAGTTCTGCGGTGGACTTGAGCCAAGGGGCGTCCTTGCGATCGATCAGCAAGGTTTCCTTGGTATTGAAGTCGATTTTGTCGACGCCCTTGTTCAGCTCGGCAAGGGCAAAGTCCAGACGCGCTTTGACGCGGTCCAGGTAGCGCTTGTAGATGGTGAACCCGGCGTTGAGATCGCCGCTTTTCAGGAAGTCGTCGAACTGGGTCTTCCACTTGTCGAATTCGGCAATGTCGCTGGCCATGAAGTAGCTGCGCGACGGATCCAGCAGCTTGAGGTAGCTGTCATAGATGATCACGGAGCGCGCGTCATCGAGCGGCGGCTTGCTGTAGTGATGGCGCTTGAGCAGTTCGACGACGTTCAGGCTGGCGATCACTTCGTCACGATCAGGCTGAAGCTTGTCCCAGCTATTGGCTGCGAATGTATTGCTCGACATCGGCAACAGGCCGATACCAATGAATAGGGCTAGGGCGGTGCTGGGGAAAAAATGCTTCATGCTGATTCGACGCGGAGACAATTGATCACGCATATTAGGCCGTCTTTGAAGTCGCCGGTTCCACAAAGGGCCGGTCACATAATGCAAGAAAGCCCGGCGCTACAGCTACGGGCTCAGTCCAGACTCACTATGGAGGCACTGTGAAAGCATTGCAAGGCGTGGAAGGTCAAGTGGAGTGGGTTGAAGAGCCCAGTCCTACATGCGATGTAGGACAAGTTCGGATTCGAGTGGCGGCAGCAGGCCTCAATCGCGCCGATTTGTTACAGAAAGCAGGGCTTTATCCGCCACCGCCGGGAGCCAGTCAGGTACTGGGTCTTGAGTGTTCGGGGGTGATCAGCGAAGTCGGCCCGGGCTCGTCCTGGCAGGTCGGCGATCGGGTCTGCGCCTTGCTGGCCGGGGGCGGGATGGCCGAAGAGGTAGTTGTCGACGGACGGCATGTGCTGCCGGTCCCCGAAGGTTTGTCCCTGGCCGAGGCGGCGGCGTTGCCGGAGGTGTACGCGACCGTCTGGCTGAATTTGTTTCAACTCGCTGCGCTCAAACCGGGTGAGAAAGTTCTTCTGCACGCCGGAGCAAGTGGAATCGGTTCAGCGGCCATTCAGCTATGCAAGGCCTTTGGCAACCCGTGCTGGGTCAGCGTCGGTTCCGCCGAGCGTCTGGCTTATTGCGAAGCGCTGGGTGCGCAGGGGGGGGTGGTGCGCACGGGCGACCTGGACAGCTTGCGCGACCTGGGACCGTTCGATGTGATTCTCGATCCGGTCGGCGGCAACTACGCCGCGCTGAACCTGAAAATGCTGGCTCTGGATGGTCGCTGGGTGCTGATCGGCTTGATGGGCGGTCGTGATGCGAACCTGGATCTGGCGCAGGTTCTGGCCAAGCGCGTGCAACTGCTGGGCTCGACGTTGCGCAGTCGTGATGAGCAGTTCAAGGCGGATTTGTTCAGTGATTTGAGCCAGCATGTGTGGCCGTTGTTTGCTGAAGGGCGGTTGAGTCCCCAGTTGGCGAAGACCTACCCGATCAAGGACGCCGAAGCGGCGTTTGCGGAGTTGGCGAGTAATAAGGTGGCGGGGAAGCTGGTCCTGATAATCGACCCAAGCCTGACCTGAAGGACACACTTAACCTGTAGGAGCGAGCGGGCGGCGCTCCTACAGGGGTATCGGTTACTTCCAGATATGGATTGGCCAGCCGGCTTTTTCGGCGTGCTCAAGCAACACCGGATCCGGGTTCACCACGTGTGGGAAATCCACCTTCAACAGCAGCGGTAAATCGTTACGCGAGTCGGAATAGAAACTCGCACCTTCCAGATTCTCCTCTTCCGCATCCAGCCACTCCAGCAACCGGACGATCTTGCCTTCGCGGTAGGTCAGGGTGCCGACGGTTTGACCGCTATAAACGCCATGCGTCACTTCCAGTTCGATGGCGAGAATCTCGTCGATGCCCAACCGGTCGGCAATCGGCTTGACCAGGTGCGTGCCCGAGGCCGAGATCACCAGAATCCGGTCACCGGCCTTGCGATGGGCGGCGATGGCTTTAGTAGCGTCACTGAAGATGATCGGCTCGATGAAGTCTTCCACCCAAGGCCCGACCAAATGCTCGACCTCTTCCGGTGTGCGCCCGATCATCGGCTCCAGGCTGAAGGTCATGTACTCCTCCATGCGCAGTTTGCCGTGGCTGTAAGCGTCCATCAGTTCGTTGTTCTGACGCATGAACGACTCGGGATCGACCCAGCCCAGGCGGCCCATTTGCGCGCTCCAGAGGGTGGCGCAGTCGCCGTGGATCAGGGTTTCGTCCAGATCAAAAATTGCCAAGGCCATTAGTGCGGTTCTCTCCGAGAACAGCTTCAAGCGGCAAGTTTCAAGCCGCAAGAAGTGATTGAGGTGGTGAGCAGTTTACAACTTGTCGCTCGCAGCTTGCAGCTTGCAGCTGTTTTCAAGCTACTTCACACAGGGCAGTCGGATCGATGGAAAGTGCCAGGCGCTGACCATCGGGGTGCAGATCGGCCGCCGAGCGGTTCAGCACATCCACCACCAATTCCACGCCCCGGGCTTCGACCCGATAGCGAATCACGTTGCCCAGCAAACTGTGGCTGCGTACTTGCGCATCAAGCTCGCCATTGAGGCTCAGCTCGATGGCTTCCGGGCGAATCGCGATGCGGTGGTTGATCGGCCGTTGCAGCAGTTTCGAGGCGCTGTCGGCGTCCAGCAGGTTGTAGTTGCCGATGAAACCGGCGGCAAACACATCCACGGGTGCGGTGTAGAGGGTTTCGGCGTCGCCGCTCTGTACGATCTTTCCCTGATTCATCAGGAAAATCCGGTCAGACATGGTCAGGGCTTCTTCCTGATCGTGCGTGACGAAGATCGTGGTCAGACCGAGTTCACGCTGGATCTGACGGATCTGTTCGCGCAGATGCTTGCGAATCCGCGCATCGAGGGCCGACAGTGGTTCGTCCAGCAACAACAGCCGCGGACGGGTAACCAGTGAGCGGGCGAGGGCCACGCGCTGGCACTGGCCGCCCGACAATTGATGCGGGTAGCGCGCGGCGAAGTCATTGAGCTCCACCAGTTTCAGCACTTCGGCGACACGCTTCTGGCTGTCGTCGGCGTTGACCTTTTGCATGCGCAGACCGAAGGCGATGTTCTGCTCCACGGTCATGTTGGGGAACAGTGCATAACTCTGGAACACCATACCAATCCCGCGTTTCTGTGGGCTCATCGGAACCAGATCGACGCCCTCCAGCAGAATCTTGCCGCCATCCACCGACGTCAGGCCGGCGATGCAACGCAACAGCGTGGACTTGCCGCAACCGGACGGGCCGAGGAGGGTGACGAACTCACCTTTCTGGATTTCGCAGTTGATGTCGCTGAAGACGGTGGTGCCCGCGTAATTTTTTTGAAGATGTTGGACGCTGACATAGCTCATTCGCTTTTGTCCTTGTTCAAGATATTGGCCGCCCAGGTCAGAACCAGCACAAAGAAGAAGTAGGAAATCACCAGCGCACTGGTGAAGTGGCCGCTGCTGTTACGCATGTTGTTGAGGTAGACCTGCAAGGTTTCGTAGCGGGTGCCGACCAGGATGTTGGCGAACACGAATTCACCGAACAGGAACGAGAACGACAGCAGCAATGCCACCATCAACCCCTTGCGCAGGTTCGGCAGCACCACCAGGAACGCGGCTTGCCAGGTGCTGGCACCGAGCAGTTGTGCGGCGTCCATCAGGTCGCGCAGGTTGATCGCTTGCAGGTTGTTGGTGATCGCCCGGTACATGAACGGCAGCGCGATGGTGAAGTAGCAGCCGATCAGAATCCACGGCGTACCAACCATCGCAAACGGCCCGGAACCGTAGAGCTGCAACAGCCCTACCGAGGACACTACTGGCGGTACCGCGAAGGGCAGCAGGATCAGGATGTTCATCAGCGCATCGAGTTTGGGGAAGTGGTAATGCACCACGAACAGCAGCGGCAGAATCAGCACCACCGACAGAATCAACGCGCCGACGCACACCAGCAGCGACTGCCCGAAGGCATGCAGAAAGCGCGGATCGCTCCACAGCTGGATGTACCACTTGAAGGTAAAGCCACTGGGCAGAATGGTCGCCGACCAACTGCTGGCGATCGAGTAGATCAACGTCCCGGCCAGCGGCAACAACAGAATGGCAAACAGCACGTACACCACCACCCGGTGATAGACACCGGCGGGGCCCAGTTCAGCGCGAGACATGGTAGCTCCTCTTCAACAGCAGCTGATGCACGATGGTCACCAGGGTCATCAACGCCACGAGTACCACGGCCAGCGCGCTGGCCAGGTTCGGATCCAGGGAAATGTCGCCGGACACCATCGCCGCGATGCGGATCGGCAGTACGTTGAAGTTGCCGGTGGTCAGCGCGTAAACCGTGGCGTAGGCGCCAAGCGCGTTGGCCAGCAAAATCACGAAAGTGCCGAGCAGCGCAGGGGTCAGCACCGGCAAACCGATGTGGCGCCAGAACTGCCAGCCGTTGGCGCCAAGCAGTTCGGCGGACTCACGCCAGTCTTCGCGCAAGGCATCGAACGCCGGATAAAGCAGCAGCACGCCCAATGGAATCTGGAAGTAGGTGTAGAGAATGATCAGCCCGGTTTTCGAATACAGGTTGAAGTCCTGAATGATCCCGGCCTGCTTGAGCATGATGGTGAAGCTGCCGTTGAACCCCAGCAAAATGATGAAGGCAAAGGCCAGGGGCACGCCGGCGAAGTTGCTGGTCATGTTGGCGAAAGCATTCACGAAGTTACGCAGTTTCGAGTCGACCCGGCGCAGGGAATAGGCGCCGAGCACCGCGATGATGATCCCGAATACGCTGGACCAGAAACTGATCTCGAGGCTGTACTGGATCGCTTGCAGATAGAACTTCGAATTGAAGATCTTGGTGAAGTTGGCCAGGCCCCAGCCGAACTCTTCCGATTGCAGGCTGTTGATCATTACCCAGACCAGCGGTGCGATCTCGAACACGATAAAAAACAGAGCGAAAGGCACCAGGCACAACGCTGCCAGCCATTTACCACGGGTCATGGCATTCACTTGAGCAGCTCCCGGCAGACAGGTTTGTCGTGGGCCACGCCCAGCAGTTCGCAGACCGTGCCGCAGATGTCAGTCTGTTTGGGCGCGGCGCTGGCGTTGAAGCTGAAGGCATCGCCCAGGACAAACAGCGGCACTTCCCGTTCTTCCGCCAGCAGGCCGTTGTGCGAGCGGTCGTTGTTCATGCCGTGGTCGGCGGTCACCAGCACTTGGTAGCCGGCGTCGAGCCAGGTTTGCAGGTAGTCGGCCAGGATAATGTCCACCGAGCGGGCACTGTTGCGGTATTGCGGGGTGTCGAGGCCGTGCTTGTGCCCGGCGTCGTCGATGTTCATGGGGTGGATCAACAAAAAGTTGGGCGCGTGGCGCAGACGCAGGTTTTCAGCGTCTGCGAACAGGTGCGAATCCGGGTAGTGATCGTTCCAGTAGAAGTGACCGTGCTGGATCGGCAGGTCGGGGTTGTCGGTGTGACGATCCCGGGCGGCCTCGAACGGCGAGCGGTTATACAACTCGCTGACCCAGTGATAGGCCGCGGCGGCGGTAGTCAGGCCGGCATCCGTGGCGTAGTGATAAATGCTGCGCTGGTTGGACAGGCGCGCGACGTTGTTGTGGACGATGCCGCTCTCGATGGGCGGGACGCCGGTGAGGATGCATTCGTAAAGCGGTCGGGACAGGGCCGGCAGTTCGCACTCCAGTTTATAGAGTGCCGCGCGTCCTGCGCCGACGTAAGCCTGCAGGTGCCCCAAGGCGTGGCGCGCGACTTCATAGTTGAGGCCGTCGAGCACGACAAGGATGACGTTGTGCTTCATAGGGGCAAAAACTCCGCGAAACAGACATTCATAAAACTTGAATTCACCACGGTCCATTGTGGGAGCGAGCCTGCTCGCGAAGGCGTCGAGTCAGTCAACACAGGTGTTGAATGTCAGTCCGCTTTTCGCGAGCAGGCTCGCTCCTGCATTTGGATCTCCATCAGCCCGACAGAAGTCGGGCTACAGGGTTATTTCATTTCAACAAGGACTTCTTCGTTCCACTTCTGCGGCAAAGCCTTGGAAGTCTTTTCCCACGCATCCGCGTCTTTGATCGGCGTGACCTTTTTGTACTGCTCGTTTGGCAGCAGCTTGGCCTGGACGTCAGCCGGCAGCTTGATGTGCTCGGCGCGGATTGGACGGGCATTACCTTTCGCCAGGTTGATCTGACCGGCATCGCTGAAGATGTATTCGCGGGTCAGCTTGGCGGCGTTCGGGTTCTTCGCGTATTTGTTGATGATGGTGGTGTAGCCGGAAATCACCGAACCGTCGGAAGGGATCAGCACCACGTAGTCATCGGGGTTCGCCATCTTGGCCTTGTAGCTCAGGCCGTTGAAATCCCAGACCACGCCGACTTCGATTTCACCCTTTTCCATCGTGGCGATGGTCGGGTTGGCCATGGAAAGGCGGCCCTGCTTGGCGATATCTGCGAACAGCAACAACGCTGGCTGCAGGTTCTTTTCGTCGCCACCGTTGGCCAGTGCGGCGGCCAGTACACCGTTGGCGGCCTGGGCGGCGGTGCTCACGTCACCGATCGACACCTTGTATTTACCGGTTTTCAGATCCGCCCACTTGGTCGGAGCTTCGGAACCGTGCAGCAGCTTCTTGTTGATGATGAACGCGATGGTGCCGGTGTACGCCAGTGCCCAGTTGCCGTCCTTGTCCTTGGCCCAGTCCGGGATCTGGTCCCAGGTGCTTGGCTTGTAGGGTTGCACCACGCCTTGTTTGACCGCGATCGGGCCGAAGGCTGCGCCGACGTCGCCGATGTCGGCACTGGCGTTGTCTTTCTCGGCGGCGAACTTGGCGATCTCCTGCGCCGAGCTCATGTCGGTGTCGATGTGTTTCAAGCCGTATTTCGTGGCCAGGTCTGCCCAGGTGCCTTTCCAGTTGGCCCAGTCATCGGGCATGCCGACGCTATTGACCGCACCTTCCGCTTTCGCAGCGGCTTCCAGGGTTTTCATATCATCAGCGGCCATGGCGGCGCTGCACATGGCAATGGTCGAGCCTAACAGTGATGCCAGGAAAAGCTTTTTCATCCGAAGCTCCTTTGGGCGTTTTCAACGCTGCGATTGCGGTTGTGTTGGTCTAGGTCAGCAATACCTGAGCCAATTTAGGCGCCGCTGATGACATTTTGATGTCGACGATCGGTCGGCCTACATTTTTCGAGCGGTGATGCTCAGGCTTGCGAGT
Organism: Pseudomonas sp. SJZ077; assembly: GCF_007993905.1. Lineage (NCBI taxonomy): Bacteria > Pseudomonadati > Pseudomonadota > Gammaproteobacteria > Pseudomonadales > Pseudomonadaceae > Pseudomonas > Pseudomonas sp. SJZ077. The sequence continues at coordinate 567,471 of NZ_VIUJ01000001.1, read as the reverse complement.
AAGCGTAGACCATGGCTAAAGGGCTGATACAAAAGGACTTGGCCGTGAATTTGCAGGTGTCTGGCGCAACCGTTCGGCGGCTTTGTCATCTGCCAGTCACAAGCAGTGCCTAGGCTTGCAGGGAGTTGATGGAGCCAATTTGAATCACGGTTCTGCCCCGAAACAGTGCTGGTCTAGTCCAGATAGGTAACGTTGATGCGCATCGAGACAACCAAAGCGGTGACAGCCATCGGGCAGGTTCTGCAAGAACAGCTCGACCATGGCCTGTTGGCGCCCGGGAGCAAACTGCCGGCCGAGCGCAAGCTCAGTGAGTTGTTCGGCACCACGCGTATCACCGTGCGTGAAGCCTTGTTGCAACTGGAAGCCCAAGGGCAGATTTATCGGGAGGAACGCCGTGGCTGGTTCGTGTCGCCACCGCGTCTGGCTTACAACTTGATGCAGCGCAGTCACTTTCACGCGATGGTCAGCGCGCAGGGGCGGGTGCCGTCCACCGAGGTGATTTCGGCGCGGTTGCAACCGGCGTCGGCGGCGGTGTGTGCGTGGTTGCAGTTGCCGGCGCTGTCCAGTGTGATTCAGATCTGCCGGGCGCGGCGCATTGATGAGCGGCTGGTGCTCTATGTGGAGCACTACCTGAATCCGCAGTACTTTCCGGGGATTCTGGATTTCGATCTGAATCAGTCGATCACCGAGTTGTACGCCAGGCATTACGACTTGCACTATGGTCGGGTGCGTTTCGAGATCGTGCCGACGGCGTTGTCGGTGGATGCGGCGGCAGCGTTACGGGTGTCGGTGGGGAGCCCGGGGTTGCGGATTGCTCGGGTCAACTACGATCAGCACGAGCGGTTGATCGATTGCGACCTGGAGTTTTGGCGCCATGATGCGATTCATGTCGGGGTGGATGTGGTTTAGCCAGGGAGACCGCGTCGCTCCCATCGCGAGCAGGCTCACTCCTACATTGGAATGCATTTCAAATGTGGGAGTGAGCCTGCTCGCGATGGCGTCCTCACAGCCACCCTATCAATCAAGTAGCAGATACATCCTTCTGCGGCCCACCGCCGGCCGTCAGCACCTGCACACTCATTCGCGGCATCGCCAGGTCCATCCCGGCCTCATCCAGATGCCGCTTCAGCGACAGATTGAACGCCCGTGAAACCTCCCACTGCTTGATCGGTGCAGTCTTGAACCGCGCCCGAAGAATCGCGTTGCCCGACTCGAAACTTTCGACACCCTGGATCTCCAGTGGCGACCAGATATTGCGCCGTTGCAGCGGGTCGGCGCGCATTTTCTGGCCGACTTCGCGCATCAGTTTGATCGCCTCGTCGATGTCCATGCTGGCGGGCACCGCCACCCGGAAGATCGCGTAGCCGAATTCCCGGGAGTAGTTCTTGATGCTTTTGATTTCGCTGAACGGAATGGTATGGACGATGCCGTCGATGTCCCGCAGGCGAACGGTGCGGATGGTCAGGCCTTCGACAGTGCCGAGGTGGCCGCCGACATCCACGTAGTCATCGATAGCCAGGGAATCTTCGATGATGATGAACAGGCCGGTGATCAAATCCGCGACCAGCGATTGCGCACCGAAACCGATGGCCAGGCCGATCACGCCGGCACCGGCCAGCAGTGGCGTGACGTTCATGCCCATGTTCGCCAGCGCGACGATCAGCGCAATGATGAAAATCGCCACGAACAGCACGTTGCGGATCAGCGGCATCATTGTCTGCGCGCGGGCGTTGGCCAGGCCTTTGCGCGAGCGGGTGAGGGCGTGGTGCACCGCGGTGTCGCTGAGGATCCAGATCAGCCAGGCAAAAATCAGCGTACCGGCGAGGCTGAACAGTTTGACGCTGACTTCATGGCCTTCGCCTTCGGTGAAGGCAATCAGCGACATGCCCCAGACCCGCAGGCCCAGTTCGATGAACACCAGCCAGACCACGAGGTGGGCGAGGGTGTAGAAGAAACTTTTCAGGCGCTCTGAATACAGCGCATGACGCTTCACACCCTTTTGCGGTTTAAGCGAATGACGACGAACCAGGCCGTTGATGACCATGCACAACACCAGCAGCACGGTGCAGATCAGCGCCTGGCGCAATGCGGTGCTGGTGTCGCCGGCCGAGACGAAGGTGGCGAACAGCGAGATGCCCACCAGCACCAGCGCGGGCACGTACCAGAAGGTGCCGAGAATCTCGATGGTGTCGCTGAGCGCGCGGCGCGTCAGACGTCGGGACAACGGCTGGTTGCGGATCAGGTGGGCGATGGGGCGGCGGAAACGCAGGATGAACAGCCCGGTGGACAGCGCCGCCAGGACGTTGGCGACGGTGGCGGCGGAGTGGGCCAGGTGACTGCCCAGGCTGGCGACCAGGCGCGGATCGCTCAGTGCTTCACCGAATGCGGCGAAACTGCCGATCAGCCACAACGGTCGAAAGGCTTGATGGCGCAGGATGTACAAGGCCCGATGACGATGCGGGCCGTCGAGCAAGGAAAACGCGATCACGCAGATCGCCGAAAAACAGGTGCCGACCACCAGCGCGTAGGCCAGCACCATGGCCAGGCTTTTGCCCAAGGATGAGGGCAGGGCATAGCTCATGTAGACCGTGATGACCAAGGCAATCAGCCACGGCCCGAGTTTGCGCAGGGCGAAGCGCAACATGTCCAGGGCCTTGGGGTGTTGCGGCAGTTCTTCGGTGAGGCCGAAGCGCATGCGCACCCGGTGACTGACCCAGATCAGCGCAGCGGCCAGCAGGCTCCAGACCATCAGAATCATGGCGAAGGCAAAGATGATCGGCAGCCACTCGTTGGCCGGCAGCATCAGCGCGGTCAGTTCGTCTTTGGCCAGGTCAAATTCTTCGGACCAGCGCGTGAGCGGGCTGTCGGCACCGGAAAACTGTTTTTCGAAGGTGGCCAGTGTGCCGCCGATCAGGCCGAGCACGCCTTCTTCGGCGGCCGGCTGAGCTTTTTTGGTGACGTCGCGCAGCTTTTTCAGGTCCGCCAGCAGTTTGCTCCGCTGCTGATCGTTCTCCAGCGACTTGATGACTTCGTCCAGTGATTGGCCCAGCGGTTCTTGCGCTTCTGGCTGGGCCTTTGCCGAACTGTTGAGCAAGCCCGGCAAACCGACCGCCTGGGCAGGCGCCATCGGCAGCAGCGTCATCAGGCAGACAAGGAAGAAACACGGCAGGGCGAAAAGACGAGCGAACACTAGGCGGTCAACCTCGGGGGGGACGGATCGGCCGAGTGTACGAGCCCGTCAAAATCAATGCGAGCCAGGGGCAGGATTTATTCGTTGAGTTTGGCGAGGATCTTGAACACCACGGTGGCAAGGATCGTCAGCATGCCGATCCACATGGCGAACACGCCGGCGTTTTTGTCGCGGAAGTTGAAGCCGATTGCCAGCAAGATCATCCCGGCGAGAATGGGGATCAGCATGGCATGGAATGAAGACATCGAGATCATGGGTGACTGCCTTGTCGAAGGGGATAGCTTAAGTCTAGGTGGCTTTTGGGCGACCGGTGGTCAGAGATCAATCATGAATGCGGCGCGATCATTGTGGCGAGGCAGCTTGCTCCCGCTGGGTTGCGAAGCAACCCCAAACCCAGCTATCGCGATCTTTCAGACAGCACGCATTCACCGGGGGTTGCGACTGCTGCGCAGTCGAGCGGGAGCAAGCTCCCTCGCCACAGATAGCATTCCGGCCATTCATTGGCGCGAAATTACGGCAATTCCTGGCAGGCGTAGAACGCGCTCAGCACTTTGACCAGGTGGGCCAGGTCGTGGCTGCCGCACAGTTCACGGATCGAGTGCATGGCGAACGTCGGCAGGCCGATGTCCACGGTGCGCACGCCCAGGTGGCTGGCGGTGATCGGGCCGATAGTCGAGCCGCAGCCCATGTCGCTGCGCACCACGAAGCTTTGCACCGGCACTTCTTCGGCCATGCACAGATGGCGGAAGAACCCGGCGGTTTCGCTGTTGGTGGCGTAGCGCTGGTTGCTGTTGACCTTGATCACCGGGCCGGCGTTGAGTTTCGGGCCGTGGTTGGCGTCGTGCTTTTCCGCATAGTTGGGATGCACGCCGTGGGCATTGTCGGCCGAGACCAGCAAGGATTTCTGAATGGTGCGCACGAATTCGTCACCTTCAGGCAGCAGGCGACGCAAGGTTTGCTCGAGCATCGGACCATCGGCCCCGCACGCCGAGCAGGAACCGACTTCTTCGTGGTCGTTGCACACCAGCACGCAGGTTTCGTCGGTTTCCGCGGTCAGCAAGGCTTGCAGGCCGGCATAGCACGACAGCAAGTTGTCCAGGCGCGCGCCCGCGATGAAGTCGCCATGCAAACCGATAATGGCGGCGCTCTGAGTGTCGTAGAAGCTCAGCTCGTAGTCGAGCACCACGTCGGCATTCAGGCCATGTTCCAGCGCCAGCTGATTGGTGAGCACGGCGCGGAAGTCCACGCGCTCGTCACCGGCAAATTGCGCGAGGATCGGGGGCAGTTCGGTCTGGGCGTTGATGGCCCAGCCCATATTGGCTTCACGGTTGAGGTGGATTGCCAGGTTCGGGATGGTGGCGATCGGCGCCTTGAAGTCGATCAGTTGGCTCTCGACCTTGCCGTCGCGGCGGAACGTCACGCGGCCGGCCAGGGACAAGTCGCGGTCAAACCACGGCGCCAGCAGCGCACCGCCGTAGACTTCGACGCCCAGTTGCCAGAAACCCTGGCGTTGCAATTCCGGCTGGGGTTTGACCCGCAGGCACGGGCTGTCGGTGTGGGCACCGACCAGGCGAATGCCGCCATGCAGCGGCGAATGCCGTCCCATCTTGATCGCGACGATCGACGAGTCATTCCGGGTGACGTAGTAACGACCGTTGGCTTCAGTGGTCCAGGGCTCGCGCTCGTCAAGGCGCACAAAACCCGCCGCTTCCAGACGCTGAACGAGGCTGGCAGTGGCATGGAACGGGGTAGGGGAGGCCTTGAGGAAGTCGATCAGGCCTTGGTTCAACTCTTCGCGCATAAGAAGCTCCAGACAGCAGTGGGCGGGAGTTTAACGTATTGGCCGAGGCCTTTGGGCATGACGTGAACCGGTCACGTCAGCTGGCAGCCTCTACCCGCTTTTTCAGGTACTTCATGATAATCCGCTCATCTTCGGGCTTTTCTGGCTTGGGCAATTGCGGGGGCCAGGCGTTCTGATGAGTCTCCAGCAGCTTTTTCTGTTGAGCCTTGTCCCATCGAAGGATCTCCCGCGAGGCACATTCCCACCATTCGTGGCGGCAGGCCGTGTGGTACGGATGATCGGGTGCCGCGCTGCCGTAAAGCAGATCGCGGCCGACTTTGCGCAGGGCGCCACTCTGGTTACGCAGCTTCCATTTGATTTTCAGGCGCTGCCAGGCCGATGGGAAGGGTTTGACCCGCGGCACGTCCTGGCACAGTTCGACCAGCTCCTGGCTGAACCGCTCGCCATGCTGAGAAAAGAAATACGCTTGCATCGCATGGAAAAAGCGTTTTTCCGCGAAGTAGTGATAGATGTATTTTTTCGCTTCATGAACCGGTTTGTCGCGCATGGCGAACGACAGGGCGATCTGCTCGATGGTGTGGATGTCGAAGCCGTCCCGGGTCCATTCGTCGATGAGCGTGATCGACTCTTCGAACAAGGCGCCATCTCCGTCGGTCACGCCGCACAATCCGCTGTTGTACAGCTTGAAACCATTGTCCGCGCTGACGCCGTGAGCCTGCAGGCAACCGCCGAGCTTCACATAGTCGGGACGTTCACACACGTCCTGCCAGTCGTACTCGAAGCGATCCATCAAGTAGTGCTGCGGCTGAATCTGGTTGAAGAGCAGGTTCGGGTCGCTGGTGAACAGCGTGTCGGTGTCGACGAACAGGGTTTTTTCAGCCAGTTGCAAGCCGGCGGCAATCGCGCAGGCCTTGCGACGATGGTGATAGCCGTTTTCGCCTTGCCACAGGGTCAGGGTTTCCTGGGTCAGCATGACCGTTTCGACCGGCCAGCCGGCGTAATCCTGAGGACGATCCGTGAGGACTCGAATGCTCGGGAGCTTGCCGCTTTTCGCGTGGGACAGCGCAGTCAAAATACTGAATTTGGCTTCGCGTCGGTAAACGTCCTGGTTGCCGTAGATCAGGTAGAGCAGTTGGTGTCGGGTTTTCTTGACGGGTGTTGCCGGGAATTCGGTAAAGCTCATCGGGATGGGGATCCTTTTGCTAAAGCAGGCGACTGCGTGTCAGGCAGTGCTTAAAACGGTGCCGGGCATTCGAAACGCAAGCGTTCGCCGGTCTGTGGATGGGTGAAGCTGAGCATGCTGGCGTGCAGGCACAGGCGTGGCCAGGCGGCCAGGGCCTGTTCGTGGGCGTAGAGCCCGTCACCCAGCAGCGGGTGGCCGATGGAAAGCATGTGTACGCGTAGCTGGTGGGAACGGCCGGTGATCGGCGTCAGTTCGACGCGGCACCAGTCGCCACAACGTTCCAGCACTCGCCAGAAGGTCAGTGCGTGTTTGCCGAACTCGTGGTCCACCACGTGGCGAGGCTTGGTCGGCGGATCGTAGCGCAAGGGCAGGTCGATGCTGCCGCTGTCCAGTTCCGGTTGTCCCCAGCACAGGGCGGTGTAGGCTTTTTCGGTTTCGCGGTCGTGAAATTGCCGAGACAACTCGCGATGAGTGTCCGGGTCACGGGCCAACAGGATGATGCCGGACGTTTCCCAGTCCAGGCGATGGACGATTCGCGCTTCCGGGTAGCCGTTTTCTTGCAGGCGGGTGATCAGGCAGTCCTTGTTGTCATCGGCCCGGCCAGGGACAGAGAGCAGCAGGGTCGGTTTATCCACCACCAGTACGGCGGCGTCCTGATGGATGATGCGGATGTTGGACAACGGCATTAAAACAGCCTCGTAACAAACGCCAACGGCGACTCAGGCCCCCGCATCCGTAGGAGCGAAGCCTGCTCGCGAACACATCATCTCGGTCTATCAGATACACCGAGTTGCCTGCTTCGCGAGCAAGTTCCGCTCCTACAAAAGCGTAAGGGCCTGAGTCGCCGTGGCTCCCGCTGGACCGACTAGCGATCCGGCAGGGTGATATTGAGTTCCAGGATCGAGCAGCTGCCCTGGTTTTCCAGCGCGACATGCACGTCGTCGGACCCGATATTGACGTACTTGCGGATCACTTCCACCAGTTCCTTCTGCAAGGCTGGCAAGTAGTCCGGCGTACTGCGCTGGCCGCGTTCATGCGCCACGATGATCTGTAGACGCTCTTTCGCTACCGACGCGGTGCTGACCTTTTTGCTGGCACGAAAGAAGTCAAAAAGATTCATTATCTACCTCCAAACAGGCGCTCGAAGAAGCCCTTCTTCGTGATATCGATAAATCGATGCGGCTTTTCCTTGCCCAGCAGACGATCGACTGCATCGCTGTACGCCTGACCGGCGTCGCTCTGGTCGTCGAGAATCACGGGCACGCCCGAGTTGGAAGCCTTGAGTACCGCTTGGGATTCCGGGATGACACCCAGCAGGGCAACCGCAAGGATTTCCTTGACGTCTTCGACACCCAGCATTTCGCCGTCACTGACGCGCTGCGGGTTGTAGCGGGTCAGCAGCAAGTGTTCCTTGATCGGGTCTTCGCCGTTTTCGGCGCGACGGGATTTGCTGGCCAACAGGCCCAGCATGCGATCCGAGTCACGTACCGAGGACACTTCCGGGTTGGTCACGATAATCGCTTCATCAGCGAAGTACATGGCCAGGTGGGCGCCTTTCTCGATGCCGGCCGGGGAGTCGCAGACCACGTATTCGAAGTCTTCTTTCAACGCCATCAGGACTTTTTCCACGCCTTCCACGGTCAGCGCGTCTTTGTCGCGGGTCTGACTGGCGGCCAGGACGTAGAGGTTTTCCAGGCGTTTGTCTTTAATCAGGGCTTGTTGCAGGTTGGCTTCGCCGTTCACAACGTTGACGAAGTCATACACCACACGGCGCTCGCAACCCATGATCAGGTCGAGGTTACGCAAACCGACGTCGAAGTCGACGATCACTGTTTTGTGGCCGCGCAGTGCGAGGCCGGTACCGATAGCGGCGCTGGTGGTGGTCTTACCCACACCACCCTTGCCGGATGTAACCACTAGAATCTTGGCCAAGGTGTTTCACCCCTAAGGAAAAAGGACTTTTAGCCCCTGAAAAACATCTCTTGAAAAACTACTGCAGTCGGACAGCCTTGGCTGGAATCCGGTCCAGAACAGCGATAAACACTGTTTTTGGCCTTTTTCCTACTTCGTTTGAGCCGTTTTCGCTACGTTTTAGAGATGCTTGGAAAATGCGGCAGTATCCGTTAAAGCCGAATGATGTTCAACACGTCGCCTGACAGGCTGACTTGCACGCCCGCGCCCCACAAAGGGTCACGGCGCAAATCCTCGGAAACCTTGTAGTGGCCGGCGATGGAGACCAGTTCAGCGCTCATCTGCTGACAGAAAATCCTGGCTTTCGTGTCGCCTTTGACCCCGGCCAGCACGCGACCGCGCATCGGACCGTATACATGGATGTTCCCATCGGCGAGAAGTTCCGCACCCGGGCTGACCGAGGAGATCACCACCAGGTCGCAGCCCTGGGCATAAATCTGCTGGCCACCGCGTACTGGCGACGTGATGATTTTCGTCGGTTTGATGGTCGGCTCGGGCGGTTTTTCCGGCTTTTTCTTCACCTGGCCTTCGAGCGGGTCGAGGGGACGCTCACGGGCGCCGGACGGCGGCAGCACCGGCAAATCCACCGCGATGGCGGCGGCGATGTCTTCGATGCGGCTGGCACGGATCGCCAGGGTGCGCAGGCCATGCTGGCGGCACACGCGCATCAGGCCCGGCAGATCGACCGCGCCTTCGCTGGCCGGGAGTTTGTCCAGGGCCAGCACCAGCGGCGCATTGCTGAAGAAATTAGGCGCCTGGGCGACCTTGGCGGCCAGTTGCCGATCAAGGTTCTCGAGGTCGTTGCGGGCCAGTTCCAGCACCGTAATGGCGAGCATGCTGCCCTTCAACTGGAACACGGGATCCTGGTCTTGCGGTTCGGTTTGGCTCATGGTCGGCATACAACGGCTTGTCACTAAAAGTGCCGAGACTTATAACGAGAACGCCCGCAAGCCGCAAGCCGGGTCGAACGATGTAGAATGCGCGGCCATTGTCTTTCCGGAACCTTTAATGGATCGCCCGCGTTTTCGAAAAACATTTCTTATGCCGCGTTTCTGGCCACTGTGGTGTGGCTTGGGGCTGTTGTGGCTGATTGTTCAGTTGCCATATCCGGCGCTGCTGTTCATCGGTCGCTTGTTGGGCGCCTTGATGTATCGGCTGGCCGGCGACCGACGGCGCATTGCCAAACGCAATCTGGAACTGTGTTTCCCTGAAAAGTCCGCCGACGAGCGCAAGCGCCTGCTCAAGGAAAACTTCGCCTCCACCGGCATCGCTTTCTTTGAAATGGCCATGAGCTGGTGGTGGTCGCGTCAGCGTCTGGCGAAGCTGGCCCATGTCGAAGGCCTGGAGCATCTGAAAAAGGCCCAGCGCGAAGGCAAGGGCGTGATCCTGATGGCGGTGCATTTCACCACGCTGGAAATCGGCGCGGCGCTGTTGGGGCAGCAGCACACCATCGACGGCATGTACCGCGAACACAAGAATCCTTTGTTCGACTACATCCAGCGCCGGGGCCGCGAGCGGCACAATCTCGATTCGCTGGCCGTGGAGCGCGACGACGTGCGCGGCATGCTCAAATTGCTGCGGGCCGGTCGGGCGATCTGGTACGCACCGGATCAGGACTACGGCGCCAAGCAGAGCATCTTTGTGCCGCTGTTCGGGATTCAGGCCGCGACGGTCACGGCCACCAGCAAATTCGCCCGGCTTGGCAAGGCGCTGGTGGTTCCGTTCACTCAGGAGCGTCTGGCGGACGGCAGCGGCTATCGGTTGATGATCCACCCACCGCTCGAAGGTTTCCCTGGCGAGACCGAAGAGGCCGATTGCCTGCGCATCAATCAGTGGGTCGAAGGCGCTCTGCGTGAGTGCCCCGAGCAATACCTCTGGGCCCATCGGCGCTTCAAGAGCCGTCCACCGGGCGAGCCGAAGCTGTACAAGAAACGCGGCTGATCCCTTTTTTGCACCATGGAGTGTTGCGATGAGTCCTGCTGAACCGGTTACAGGGTTGATTCTTTCCGGCGGCGGGGCTCGGGCGGCGTATCAGGTGGGCGTGCTGGCGGCGATTGCGGAGTTGCTGCCAGTGGGCGCGGCGAATCCGTTTCCGGTGATTGTCGGTACCTCGGCCGGGGCGATCAATGCAGTGAGCCTGGCCAGCGGGGCGATGGACTTTCGTGGCGCGATCGAGCGCCTGACTGCGTTCTGGCAGGGTTTTCGCAGTCACTTGGTGCTGCGCAGCGACTGGCCGGGCGTGATCCATCAGGCCAGCCGCTTCGTCAGCCACAGTTTGCTCGGCATCGGCGCTCAGGTTCCGGTGGCCTTGCTCAACAGTTCGCCGCTGCGCGGGTTGCTCAACGACAAATTGCACATGAACGGCATCGCCGAGGCCATCGCCCAGAAGCAGTTGCAGGCGGTGGCGGTCACGGCATTCGGTTACGAGTCCGGGCAGGCCGTCACGTTCTATCAGGGGGGCGGCACCATCGATGCATGGTTGCGCCATCGGCGGATCGGCGTGCCCACGCAATTGACCGTCGATCACTTGCTGGCCAGTTCAGCGATTCCCTTGTTGTTCGCACCGGTAAAAATCGGCGAAGAGTATTTCGGCGATGGCGCGGTGCGCCAATCGGCACCGATCAGCCCGGCCCTGCACCTGGGCGCCAGCCGCGTGCTGGTGGTGGGCGTCAGCGGCAACCCGCGCGGGGTCGACCCGGAGCAACCGCTGCAACGCGCCTACACCGGTCAGCAGCCGACCCTCGCGCAGATCGGCGGGCACATGCTCAACAGCACGTTCATTGACAGTCTGGAAAGTGACATCGAGTTGCTGCAGCGTCTGAATCAGTTCAGTCACTTGCTGCCCGACGGCACGCCGATGCGCGCGTTGGGCGTGGCGCCAGTGGACGTGTTGGTGATTTCGCCGAGTCAGCCGATCGATGAAATTGCCGCGCGGCATCGACAGGAATTGCCGGCGGCGTTGCGCCTGTTTCTGCGCGGGCCGGGGGCGACCAAGACGAGCGGGGCGGGGGTGTTGAGTTATCTGCTGTTCGAGGCGGGGTATTGCAGCGAGCTGATTGATCTGGGGCGACGGGATGCGTTGGCCAAGCGCGGGGAGTTGTGCCGGTTTCTCGGGTTGGCGGAGCCTGTGGTTACGGCCTGAGATCGGCGGTGTTGCTATCGCTAGCAGGCTAGCTCCCACAGGGGATCTTCAGCGCGACGAAGATCAACTGTGGGAGCTAGCCTGCTAGCGATGGCGTCCTTAGAGACGCCGCCGGATCAGAAGTGAACCTTGACCAGGAAGCTGGTCACGCTCTGATCAGTCTTGAAACCCTGGCTGTCTTCGATGCCGTACTTGTTTTTCCAGTAGTCATACTCGACGCCGACGTACAACTGCTTTTCGCCCAGGTTCAGTGCCTTGCCCAGGTCGTATTTGACCTGCGGATTGAAGTGCAGGTTGGCGTGATATTCGCCTTTTTTGTTGACGTCGTTGTCGACCACCCAGTCCATGAAGCCATCGATCAGGATGTTCGAGTCGCCGACCGGAATGGTGTAGGACCAGACCGGGGTGACCTGCCAGATGTTGTCACCCGGACGGTCGCCTTCGGTATGGCGGTTGTAGAAGTTCAGCTGGAAGTAGTCGAACCCAGGGATCGCCAGGTCGAAACCGGGACCGATCAGGTAGGACTCGGTATCGTTTTCCCCGAACTCGTAAGTCATGGCCAGCAGCACGTCTTTGACCGGGCCAAACGTGAGCTTCTGGTCGAAGATCTTATTGAACGACAGACGCGGGCTGAATTCGCCGTAGTAGGTGTTCTCACCGGCGAAGGCGTCTTCCTTGCCGTTGTAGAAGATCTTGTCGATGAAGAAGAAGTTGTCGCCATATTTCCAGCCGTCGGCGTGTTCGAAGGTCACCGTCTGCTGAATGCGCGGGTTGACCTGGAAGTCCTTGCCATACAGATAAGTCAGGCTGTTGTCCTGCCATTGCAGCAAGTCGCCGGCCATTGCCTGGCCCCCGGCCAGTAACGATCCCGCGAGCATCAGGCTGGTGCACGTACGTTTCATTCGGTTGCTCCCAAAAAGTAGGTGGTTCCACGTTATTTTTCTAAGGTCGACGCTCTGGTGTGGCGCCTTTTTCTGTAGCGGTAAAAAATCATCCAGTCGGTCAGCTTCAGTGCTGATAGCAAGAGCTGAGCCAAGGCGTTCGAAAAGCCAAAAAACTCCCGCTCGGCTGCTCAAGAGCAGTCGATTGAGAGGGGTTTTGGAGTGCCTTGGAACCGTGCAGAGCCGGGATAAGTTGGCTTTCTGGTCAGGAATTAAATCCGGGCTTTTTTTTAAAGCGGATTCAGGCGGCCGCGGAGAATACTGACTCCTTGGCCAGGTCTCAAGTGCCCCGCAACAGCGCACCGACGACAGGTTTGGAGCACTGTTGCGGGCCATCTTAAAAGTGCACCTTCACCAGCAGGCTGGTGGTGTTTTCATTGGTGTCGAAGTTGCCGTTGTTTTCGATGCCGTACTTGTCTTTCCAATAGCTGTACTCGACGCCGACGTACACCTGTTTCTCCCGCCAGCCAAACGCTTTGCCAAGGTCGTACTTGATCTGCGGGTTGACGTGCAAGTTGGCGTGGTAGGTGCCCTGTGAGTTCTGGTCGTTATCCACCACCCAGTCGATGTAGCCGTCGATCAACAGGTTCGAGTTGCCCAATGGCAGGGTGTAAGACCAGGCCGGCGTGATCTGCCAGACATCGTCGCCGGGACGCGAGCCTTCGGTCTGGCGATAGTAGAAGTTCAAGGTGAAAAAGTTGAAGCCGGGAATCGCGAGGTCGAAACCGGGGCCGATCAGGTAGGCCTCGGTATCGTCTTCGCCATTCTCGTAGGTCATGGCCAGCAACACGTCCTTGATCGGGCCGAACTCGAAACGGCGGTCGAGGATTTTGCCGAAGGAGAGGCGCGGGCTGAACTCGCCGTAATAGGCGTGAACGCCTTTGTTCCGGTCTTTCTCGCCGTTGTAGTAAGTGCTGTCGACGAACAGAAAGTTGTCGCCGTACTTCCAGCGGTCGGCATGCTCAAAGGTTATCGTCTGCTGGATCGACGGGTTGACCGCAAAATCCTTGCCGTACAAATAGCTCAGACTGTTGGTCTGCCACAGCAGTAAATCGCCAGCCATGGCCTGGCTTGCGGCCAGAAGGCCACCGCCCAACAGCAGTTTTTTCTGTGTCCGAATCATCTGTTGCTCCCTCTTGTTTTTATTTTTGCAAGGCGCAGGCAGTCCCCGACCTTGTGGGAGTTGGCTTGCTGGCGATGAGGTCAGAACATCCAATTTTGATGTCGTCTGACACGCCGCCTTCGCCAGCAAACCGGCTCCTACAGGGTTCGTGCGTTGCTGACTTAATGCGAGTGGGCGTGACAGTCGTTGATCGCGGCGCGTTCTTTGCCGCCAAGAATGTTGAACAGCAGGTTCAGCGACAGCGCACTCAACGTCGCCATCGCAATGCCGCTGTGGGTGATCGGACTCATCCACAACGGCAAGTGCGCGAAGAACTCCGGACGCACCACGGGAATCAGTCCCATGCCGATGCTCACCGCCACCAGCAACTGGTTGCGACGGTCACCGATGTCGGCTTCCTGAAGAATCTTGATCCCGGTGGCGGCCACCATGCCGAACATCGCAATCGCTGCGCCGCCCAGTACCGCCGGTGGAATCGAGGCCACCAGAAACGCCGCTTTCGGCAACAGGCTCAACACCACCAGCAAACCGCCGGCAACGATGGTCACCGAGCGGCAACGCACGCCGGTCATCTGCACCAGGCCGATGTTTTGCGCGAACGAAGAGTGGGTGAAGGTGTTGAAGAAACCGGCGAAGAACGAGGCGCCGGCATCACACAGCAAGCCGCGGCGCAGCATCCGTGGGCAGACTTCCTGGCCGGTGATTTTGCCCAGCGCGAGGAACATCCCGGTGGACTCGACGAAGATGATCACCACCACCAGGCACATGGACAGGATGGGTGCGAGTTCAAACGTGGGCATGCCGAAGTGCAGCGGGGTGACAATCTGCACCCAGGGCGCATCCGCCATGCCGCTGAGGTCGACCATGCCGATCAGCCCGCAGATTACGTAGCCCAGGCACATGCCGATCAACACGGAAATGTTGACCCAGAACCCGCGCATGAAGCGGTGGACCAGCAGAATGGTGGCCAGCACCAGCGCGGCAATGGCCAGGTAAATCGGTGAGCCGAATTGAGTGGCGCCGGCACCGCCGCCCGCCCAATTGACGGCCACGGGGAACAGCGACAAACCGATCGAGGTGATGACCGTGCCGGTCACCAGCGGCGGGAAGAAGCGCACGACCTTGGACATGAACGGCGCGATGATCATGCCGAAGAAACCGGCGGCGATGGTTGCACCGAAGATTCCTTGCAGGCCGATCCCGGGCATGCCGGCCATGGCGACCATGCTGCCGACGGCGGCGAAACTGGCGCCCATCATCACCGGCATACGGATGCCCATCGGGCCGATGCCCAGCGATTGCACGATGGTCGCGATCCCGGCCACCAGCAGGTCGGCGTTGATCAGGAAGGCGATTTCTTCACGACTCAGGCCGGCGGCCTGCCCGATGATCAGCGGCACCGCGATGGCGCCGCCGTACATCAGCAGAACGTGTTGCAGGCCGACCAGGATCAGTTGCAAAAGGGGCAAACGCTGAATTGCGGGTGCGTCGGGGATGCGTGCTTCGGATAGCTCGGACATGCAACACCTCGGATCTTTTTTATTCTTGTGATTTTGTGCATCAGGATTGACCGCGGCGCGGCCATTCGCGGGCAAGTCGGATCGCCGCACCGCTCGCTCCTACAGGGACACTGCATATCCGTAGGAGCGAGCGGTGTGGCGATCCGACTTGCCCGCGAAGCTTTTCAACGGTTAGTTGGTCGGAGCGCCCTGAACAATCCACGCCCCGATCAGGTCACGTTCCTGCTGGGTCATCTGGGTGATGTTGCCCAGTGGCATGATCTGGCTGGTAACGGCCTGAGCCTGGATGCGCGCTGCGTTCTGGCGGATCTGCTCGGGGGTGTCGAACATCACACCGGCCGGAGCCGCGCTGAACAATGGGCTGGTCGGTTTGGCCGAATGGCACACCGAGCAACGTTCCTGGATCACGCTGTGCACCTTGTCGAAACTCGGGCCGGCGTTGGACGCCTGGACCGGTGCTTCAGCAGGCTTCGCAGCGGCAGGTTTGGCACCACCACCGATGGCGGTTTCCGGCAGCGGCTGGTACTCGATGGTGCCAGGCGCCTTGGCCACTTCAGGTGCGCTCGGCATTTGCGCCGGGCCGGTAACGTAAGCCAGGCAGATCATGCCAACAGCCGCGACAGGCAGAGTCCAGGCAAACTTGTGGCTGTCATGACGGGTGTTGAAGTAGTGACGCACCAACACCGCCAGCACTGCGATCCCGGCCAGGATCAGCCAGTTGTATTGGCTGCCGTAGGTGCTCGGGAAGTGGTTGCTGATCATGATGAACAGCACCGGCAAGGTGAAGTAGTTGTTGTGACGCGAACGCAGCAAGCCTTTGGCCGGCAGTGCCGGGTCCGGCGTGCGGTTTTCGGCAATCGCCGCCACCAATGCTCGTTGCGCCGGCATGATGATGCGGAACACGTTGCCGACCATGATGGTGCCGATGATCGCGCCGACGTGCAGGTACGCACCACGACCGCTGAACACTTTGCTGAAGCCGTAAGCGGCGCCAATGATCAGCACGAACAGGATGAAGCCTAGCAGGGCAGGGCGTTTGCCCAGGGCCGAGTCGCAGAGGAAGGAGTAGATGAACCAGCCGACGAACAACGAGGCGATGCCCAGTGCGACCCCTTCAGGGCCGGTCAGGCTGCTGCCCGGTGCCAGCAGGTACAGCGTCGGGTTGGAGTAGAACACCACGCACAGCAGCGCGATCCCCGACAACCAGGTGAAGTAGGCTTCCCATTTGAACCAGTGCAGGTTGTCCGGCATGGTCGGCGGGGCCAATTTGTATTTTTCCAGGTGGTAGATACCGCCGCCGTGGATCGCCCACAGATCGCCCGCCAGACCACTTTTCGGGTTGACCCGATTGAGGTTGTTTTCCAGCCAGACGAAATAGAACGACGCACCGATCCAGGCCACGCCAGTAATCATGTGAACCCAGCGCACGCTCAGGTTCAGCCATTCCAACAGATGTGCTTCCACAGTCTTTACCTCTCGCCTGTCACTCTGTTGTCGAGTGATCAGACCTTCTCTTATTGGTGGGGGGCAAGGATCAAACGCTCATCCTCTTTGAAAAAATGCTCATCGCAGTTATTGCCTGTGCCACTGCGATCAACCACCAGGAAGTCATCCCGCTTTTCGATCGTCAGCACCGGATGGTGCCAAACGCCGCGATGGTAATTAATGCCCTGCCTGCCGTTGGTGACGAAGGCGCGGACCAAGCCTGATACAGGTTCATCGCCAAGTGGCGCGACCACGATCAGAAAGGGGTTGCCGAGCAGCGGAATGAACGCCTGACTGCCCAGCGGGTGACGCTCCAGCATGCTGACGGTCAGCGGCATGTCCTGCGCGTCGGCGCGGAAAATGCTGATGATCGCGTTGTCCTCTGGCGTGGCGGTTTGCACCGTCGCCAGTTTGTGAAAGCGCATGGTCGAACCGTTGTTGATCATGAAGTGATCGCTGCCGTCGGTTTCGATCACGTCACCGAAAGGGGCGAAGGCTTCTTTGGTCAGCGGTTCAATCGTCAATGTGCGCATGCTGGTCTTCTTTTCCGAATTCAATGTTGTTTGTTCTGGCGTCTTCGCGGGCAAGCCTCGCTCCTACGGTCGGTGATGCCCGTAGGCGCGAGGCTTGCCCGCGAAGGGCGCGCCGCTTATTTAGCGACCTTGCCCAATACCCGCAGGCGGCTCACGCCCCCATCCGGGAACACGTTCAGGCGGATGTGGGTGATCGGGCCCAGGGCCTTGATCTGTTCGGCGAAGGTGTGTTCGGCGTGCATTTCCAGTTTCTGCGCCGGCAGCAGTTCACGCCAGAACAGCGATTGGGTTTCGATCTGGCTGTCGGTGCCGCCCTTCACGAACGCGCCCTGGATCGAGCACGTGTCCGGGTAGTTGCCCTTGAAGTGCAGGGTGTCGACGATGACTTTTTCGATCTCGCCGGCATGACCCAGCGCGACGATGACCCAGTCGTTACCCGGCGTGCGACGACGTGCAGTTTCCCAGCCGTCGCCCATGTTGATGCCACGGCCCGGGTTGAGGATGTTGCTCATGCGGCCGAAGTGTTCGTCGGAGCAGGCGAGGGCGCGGCCACCGTTGAGGGCTGCTGCCAGGTCAACCTGTTCGTTGTCGCCGACAGCGGACCAGTCGCGGAACGGAATACCGTAGACACGCAGACGGGCCACGCCACCATCCGGGTAGATGTTGAAACGCAAGTGGCTGAAGGCCTGGTCATTGCTGATTTCGTGGTAATGGTGGCTGTTGCCTTGCAGCTCGACGGCGGACAGCACTTCAGTCCACTGGGTGTTGTCGTCCGGTTCGCCCGAGGCCAGGAAGCAGGCTTCCAGGGAGGCCGACGGCGGGAAGTTGCCGGTGAAGAATGAAGTGTCGATGTCCACGCCTTTAATCGATCCCGGAACGCCCAGGCGGATGACGGCGCTGTCGTAGCCTTCGAAGCGCTTGCGGCGCGACTCCCAGCCGTCCATCCACTTGCCGTTGTCATCGAACACGCCCTCCTTCCATACGGCCGGGGTCGGTTGGAACAGACGGTTGGCGTCTGCGAACCAGTCATCGGTGACCGAGATGATTTTGGTGCCCAGGCGGGCGTCGGCCAGGTTGACGAACTTCTCGAAAGGTACGGCGTAAGCTTTCATTCTTCTTGTCTGCCTTTAATAAGTTGGCTTGGGATGCTTGCAGGGCCCTGGGAAACGCAAGCGTTCTAGAGGTCTCTCGGGCCAAGCTTGCTAGAGAGTCAGTAAACGGAACAGGGCGATCTTGTTAATCTCCGCCAGCGCGCATTTGAATTCGGTATCCGCCGAATTGTGAATGCGCGTTTCGAACGCCGCGAGGATCTGATGCCGGTTGCTGCCTTTTACCGCCATGATGAAGGGAAACTTGAACTTGGCCTTGTAGGCGTCGTTCAGCTCGGTGAAGCGTTGAAACTCTTCGGCCGTGCATTGGTGAATCCCCGCGCCCGACTGTTCTTCAGTACTGGCCGCGGTAAGCTGGCCCTGGACAGCGGCTTTGCCGGCCAGGTCCGGGTGAGCGTTGATCAGGGCCAGTTGGCTTTGATGATCGGCGCTCAACAGGATGTCGCTCATGCGCTGGTGCAGGGTTTCGATCTCATCGATCGAGGCGTCCTGCCCCAGGTCAAAGGCCTTCTCGGCCACCCATGGCGAATGTTCGTAGATATCGGCGAACGCGGCGACAAACGCGTCGCGGCTCAGGCTCGAAGGTTTGACGGTCTGGAAGGTGCTCATTGGGCAGCCCCTTGGTACGGGTGGGTTTCGTGCCAGTGGCGAGCGATGTCGACGCGACGGCTGAACCACACCTGTTCATGACTTTTAGCGTATTCGATAAAGCGCTTGAGCGAGGCCAGGCGCGCCGGGCGGCCGATCAGGCGGCAGTGCAGGCCGATCGACAGCATCTTCGGTGCTTCGGCGCCTTCGGCATACAGCACGTCGAACGCGTCTTTGAGGTATTCAAAGAAATCGTCGCCCTTGTTGAAACCCTGGACCTGGGTGAAACGCATGTCGTTGGTGTCCAGGGTGTACGGAATCACCAGGTGCGGCTTGCCGGTCGGGTTGTTCGGTTCCCAGTAGGGCAGGTCGTCGTCGTAGGTGTCGCAGTCGTAGAGGAAACCGCCTTCTTCCATCACCAGGCGACGGGTGTTCGGGCCGGTGCGGCCGGTGTACCAGCCCAGCGGGCGTTCGCCAGTGATTTCGGTGAGGACGCGGATCGCTTCGAGCATGTGCTCGCGTTCCTGCGCCTCATCCATGTACTGATAGTCGATCCAGCGGTAGCCGTGGCTGCAGATCTCGTGGCCGGCATCGACCATCGCGCGAATCACGTCCGGGTGACGCTGGGCGGCCATGGCCACGGCGAAGATGGTCAGCGGAATGTCGAATTCCTTGAACAGTTTCAGAATCCGCCAGACGCCGGCGCGGCTGCCATACTCGTAAAGGGATTCCATGCTCATGTTGCGCGCGCCTTGCAGCGGCTGCGCCGAGACCATTTCCGAGAGGAAGGCTTCGGATTCTTTATCGCCGTGCAGGATATTGCGCTCGCCACCTTCCTCGTAATTGAGCACGAACGACAGGGCGATGCGGGCATTGCCGGGCCAGTGTGGGTGAGGAGGGTTACTGCCGTAACCGATCAGGTCGCGTGGGTAGTCAGCGCTCACTGCAGTCTTCCTTCTTGTTCGTTGACAGGTTGTGTGGCGGCCTGGCGGTGAGATGACAGGCTGGCGTCACAGTGATGGGCTGATTGTATACAACTTTATGTTCACTTTGTAAGCCTGATTTTTTGCATTTTTGATGAGCTGTCATCTTTGCATGTTATTGCAAGAAACCTGCCCGAATGGTCAGCTAATGGATGGAAGGACCTTTTAGCGCATGGTTTGGCGTCAGATTTGTTATGAAATCCTGGATGGCGGCACTGGTTGGAAAAATGTCGTTTTTATTGTGTACAATTTTTTTGAAAAGTGTCTTAATCAGTCGCTCGCCGCAGCGTTTCGTGCTCCGAACCGGTGCGGTCTCCTTTCAACTGACTTCGGGAGGCGCGAGGTCTGACTGCTCCATGCAGGCAGGCGCGCAGAATCAATGGGACGTTTGACTACACACGTTTTGGACGCTGCACACGGTTGCCCGGGCAGCTCGATCAAGGTCGAGTTGTACCGCGTTGAAGGCTCGCAGCTGGAATTGGTCGCCAGCGCGATCACCAACAGCGACGGCCGTGTCGACGCACCGTTGCTGCAAGGCGATGACTACCGTTCCGGGGTCTATCAGGTTCAGTTTCATGCGGGCGATTACTACCGCGCCCGTGGTGTTCAGTTGCCGGAACCGGCGTTCCTGGACGTGGTGGTGCTGCGGTTCGGCATCTCTGCGGAACAGGATCACTACCATGTGCCATTGCTGATTTCGCCTTACAGCTATTCCACGTACCGCGGCAGCTGATCCCCCAAGCAGCTGCCTGAACCTGGAAGCGACTGCGCATATAGCTTCTTTGGTCTTTCGCCCGCTCACACTGCGGGCTTTTTTTTGTCTTGTGTTTGGCACGGATACCTTGGATTGCACCCCGCTGATGGATGGCGAGGTGCGCACGTTTCGCTATTAGCGTTCCTTGATGATGAACACCGAAGGGCTTCCAGCGAGCGGGTGCTGGACGCCGCCCATCAGCCATACCACATCACCCTTCGCATCGGCGGCAACCAGTGACTGGTGCGCTTCGTCGCCGATTCGCGTCTTCAGATGAGGGTCGTCAAGCTCTGCCATGGACGGCGGCAGAATTTCAATCGCATCGGTCTCCACACGTCCCACTTTCAAAAAGTACACCTTGTCGTGATTAGGCCTTTTAAATACCAGCGTTGGAGGCGTGAGCTGAACATTCTCTACGTTTGCGGGAAGGAAGACCTTGTAACCGCTGTGGCCCAGTATCGACGCGAGCAACAACGAAAGTCGTCCCGGCGCGTTGGGCAACTCGGCGTAGAACTGCCAGGCATGAGTGCTCTCGGG
Source organism: Pseudomonas sp. SJZ077 (assembly GCF_007993905.1). Taxonomy (NCBI): domain Bacteria; kingdom Pseudomonadati; phylum Pseudomonadota; class Gammaproteobacteria; order Pseudomonadales; family Pseudomonadaceae; genus Pseudomonas; species Pseudomonas sp. SJZ077. Next base: position 546,611 of record NZ_VIUJ01000001.1, on the reverse strand, counting down.
GTTGAAGTTCAACTGCTGCAAGGGCGTCACGGAATCCGGAGCGTGTAATTCGACGATTCGTCTGGCGCCATCATTACTGGACGCAACAGGCAACATGTCCAATGGGTCGCCGAGCCGTGGCACGCCCAGGTTCGATTTGCCCTCCCAGTAGCGAAAGGTTTGCTTCATTCGGGCCAAACCGCTGCCGTTGAACTCCGCCGACTCGTTGGATAGCTCAAATAGTCGCTTGGCGACGGCGCGGGATGTCGGCTCGGTGAAACCCTTGTAAACATCCGCGACCTGTTGCGTCAGTGTTTTCTCAAAGAGCCGAGCAGCGCCGTCGACTTTCCGGGTATTTGTTGCGGCGTGGTGGCTGGTGGCGACGGGTTGCAACGAAGGTGCCTCTTGCAACATGCGCTCGAAAGCCTCGAAGCGTGAGGGCGCAAATTCCGGGTGTTGAATGAACACGAGGGGGAGCTGATCGGCCATTGGCCCCTTTGGCACGATCGGATAATGGAGTTGGCCGATCATGATGGACTCCACCGAATCAGGCTTGGTTATTTTCCCCCAGGAGGCCCATAAATACGGGTTGTCATTCAGGGTGGCAGCAGGAGGGTTGTTATCGGCCACGGGGTTGGCCGCCTCGACCTGTTCGTCCAGACGAGGGCGCTTGCCTGGGGTGGGTCCTGAATCTTCAGCGTCTGAGGCCGGTGTGTTGGTTGCCTTGCGTTGCCAAAGTGTCATCCCTTCAATGTTTTCGAGTAACGGGCCCGAAGGGATCAATTCGCTCGTCGAGGAGGCCTGATAGTGGCCGTCCGTATTTTTGCGGACCATGACCGTGCCTTCTTCCGTCACGTCGACATAGGTTCTCTTCAGCTTGTCGTAACGAAGACCGTTGGCATCGGGTGACGTCAGTTTGTCGGCCAAGTGCCGAGGAATGATCTCCAGCGTTTCCTGCCTCACGGGAACGCTTGCGATGGGAAGGACCATGCCCTCGCGAGTGATTTTCCACTGCGCCTGGCCAGGCACCTTCGTGAGGATCGGCCCGGGTTGGCCCGGGGCAAACGGAAGAGGCACCTGGTAGTCGCCTCTCGCGTTTGCCCTGATCAGAAAAATGCCTTCCTCTCCAATATCGGCGTAAAGCTGCTGCTGGCGGCTCATGAAAAGCCCGGTGTCGGCGATGCTGAATAGTTCGTCGACCTTGTTCCGAGGCCAGGAAATCATGCGGGTAGCCATCTCGGCATCGCTTGTAGGGTTAGCCGACATGTCGCTAACGACGACAGGCTGACGAGGCAAGGTACTTTGCGATGAACCTGGCACATTGGCGTCTGAAACGGGATTGGCGTCTCCCCGCGATGTGCCAACCGTTGCGGCCTGATGGCCGCCTCGTACCCGGCTGTCTTCTGACGAAGACCTTGGAAGTGTTGTCGAGGTATCAGGTGTATTGGAAGTTGAAACTCTTTTTGGTGGTTTGGCCATCGGTCGTATTCCTGGATGTTTATATAAGTGGGTAATATTTAAACAATAAGTTTCTGAGGCCCGATAAGGGGCGTTTAATGATGTGCGGCTATCACTGAAGAAAGGCGGTATCAGCGCTCTCTGATAATAAAAACAGACTGCCATCCAGACGGCGTTGTTTGAGCGCCGCCTAATAACCAGACAATGTTGTTTTGTTGGTCGGCGGTAATGAGAGCTTGCCGGGCTTCATTCCCCACCTGTGAAGCTAACGCCTGGTAGGCAAGTTCGGGCGCAAGAGACGGTTTTAGTCCAATCGCATTTTTCTCGACGATACCGAGTTTCAGGAAGTAAACCTTGTCATGACCCTCGCGTTTGAATATCAACTTGGGATTGCGATGTTCATTCAATAAAGGAAACACGTCATACCCGTTGCGGATCAATGCGGTGCTGACTAACCGTTTGAGGTTGTAGTCAGAGCGATCCGCGACAAAGCTGTCCCATTCCATCTGGAAATGCCTGGGGAGGAAGTCCAGCCTGCGCAAGGGTTCGCCAAATTCCGGAGGCACCATGGAAATGATTGTCCCCTCATCATCCATGCGTGAAGCGACAGGCAATAAATCAATCGGATTTTCGAACTTTGCATCAAAGATGCCCGCCCGTTCCTTCCAGTGATCCAGCGTCAATATGGTGGTGTACAAGCCGTCGCGGGCGATTACCTCGGATCCCCCCGAATATTCGAATAGTCGCTTTGCGACAGCGCGCGAGGTGACCGGTGAAAAGTCCGGGAAGGTAGTTGAAACAGACTCTGTCATCGGTTTTTCAAACAATCGGCGGGTGCTATTCACAATCCACTTGCCATCGCTGTTCAGGACTACCGGTACGGGCTGCAACCAGGGTTTCGCGTGCAACATCTGTTCAAACAAGTCGAAACGAGAAGGCTGGAATTGGGGATGCTGGAGGTAATTCAAGACTTTTGGTACGTTTTTGACCTTGGGTACCGTTTCATAATGCAGTTCACCGATCTGTATGGATTCCGTTGAATACGGCTTGTTGACCTTTCCCCAGGATGCCCACAGGTAGGGGTTTTCATTGGTCGGGTGGGCGGGGTAGAGAGGAATAACCTGTTGCTCGGGTCCACGGGGGCCTGGCTGCTGTTCATGTTCCTCAAGGCGCTGGCGCTTGCTCGGACCGGCTTCTTCGACGGTGGAGGACGGTTGACGAGCCGTCAGTTGATCAGTGGTTTGCGTCGGAGCTTTACGGCGCCAGAATCGTGTCAGTCCAACCCTCTCGAGTACGGGGCCGGACGGTGTCCATTCCTGGCCGAAGGTCGCCTGATAATCGCCATTCGCGTTTCTGACGACTTGAACAATGCCTTCGTCGAGCAACTCGACATAACTTCGCAGGTTGTGCCAACGAATTCCAAGCCCGTCAGCGGCGGGTAGTTTTCTGATCACCAGTGGATTGTTGATCAGATGGACGGGGGCCGCGAAGGTCGAAGCGGTCACGCGCGAACCCACTTTTTGTTCGCCTGGAGTTGACGGAAAAATGGACCACAGCGGCTTGCCTTCAACCTTCTTCAGCACCGGTCCGGCATGGTCAGGGGCGAAAGGGAAATAGACTTGGTAGTCTCCGTTGGCGTTCGGTTCCACTCTGCCAATGCCTGCGTATTCAATGTGGGCATATAACCTTTGCTCTTTGCTCATGAAGAGCCCGGTGTCACCGATGCGTATCAGTTGATCAACCTGCTCAAGAGGCCAGGACACCCTATTCTCCGGTTGCAAAAAGGGGTGAGGAGTGCGAGCAGGCATGTGGGTGACAACCACGGGCTGGTGCTGGGAAGTGTCGCCTGGCAACGTATTTGAGGCAGGAACAGGGGGAGTGAGTTCTCCCTGCACGGGCGTGTCATTACGGCCGGACGGGCCGACCCTGGGCACGTCATCCTCAGAAGAGAGTCTGGTGGAGGATGATGAAGTGCCAGGCGTATTAGGGTTTGGAATTTTCTTGGGTGGTTTAGCCATGGCCGTAGATCCGATAATAATCTGGTGAAGGTCTGAATCAGGACTGGCCGCTGATACAGACGAAAAATTAGTTGGGTGAAAAGCAGGGCTCGTGAAGAAGCACGGCCCTGGAAAACACGGTGGTTAGTTTTGATTGGATCAGCCGTCGAGAGGCGATAGATATGTATAGGGTGTGGCGGTATTTGCTACAAAAGACGTCTGCCTATCCTGAGGTTTGAAGTCTTGCGTAGGCGCTATAGAAGTTTGCAGGTGTCTAAAAGTATCCGCAGATCGGCGGCGCTTACCGGAGGGGTGGAACGAGTGCCAAACGCCATCAACTCATAACAGTGTTCGAGTTGGTGGGCGCACCGGTGTAAAGGCACCAGGTCGGCGTAAAGGACCGTGCGGGACGTGTCTGTATCAAGTATCCAACGACGGTCCGACAGGTTGTAAGACAGACTGCCGACAGTACCGTCTCTCAGGGCTATGTTTCGAACGGCGAGGTCCTCCATTTCCAAGGCTCTCAGTTCTGCCAATAGGGCGCCCTCGTTCAGAACATCGCCTTTGAAATACCGGCCATCCAGTGAGTCGATATAGACTTCGTCGAAATCCAGATCGACTTTATAGACAACGCCGTCTGGCGTGATGACCCGTATCTGATCGATCAAATCTTGTGGGTCGTCGTAGTGCGGAAGGTGAATGACGGTATGTCCGATCAGCAGACAGTCGTCCACCCGTTTGATTCTGGTGTAGGCGAGGCTCGTTGCATCGAATTCCCAGGTAGACGCCGATGGCGATTTGAGTAGGGCGTTCGCTCGAGCGCCTGGCGTTGAAATGCCTAGCGTCATTTCGGAGCTGAGGTGGACAAGGTACGTCGAGCCGTCACCCTCCAGATGTTCGATGGTTGTTTGTTCAGGGTAAGCGACCAGTTGGACGCACTTCTCCCGGTTGCCCAGGTGATGGGCCTCGTTGTCCAAGGGCTGACAAAAAACAGGCGCTCCATCTCTGGCCACGAGTGGCAGAGGCACTTGGCGGGTGCGCTCCATTGGACCGTTTATTTCGAACTGATCGTTGGAAAAAGCTGAATCGGGCAAGGAGGGTGGATCGACTCTATAAGAAACACCGTCATTCATGATCAGAAGAACAGCTTGGTTCAACACGTTGGTGGGGCGCGTCAGCCGGCTTGTGATTCTCTGGTCGCCGCCCCAGATAGAGCTGGCCAGGTTGTTGATAGTCAATCGCTGACTGTCAAAGTGAAAGGTCAGACCACATTCTTTATACATGATGCGATCAAAGTCACGTTGGCGCATCAGGTCTACCTTGAAGTAAGCCTCGACCCGCGTCAGTTCATGGCTGGCATATTCCAGATAAAGGGTTGCCAGCGTGTTTGTGCTTCGTTGTTTTACTGTAAGGATCGTATGTTTATTGAGTCGCGAAACAAAATAACTCGTGTTTTTGTCGTGTGCGATCGTGTATTCACGGTTGTAAAGGATGACCGGGTTTTGGGTTTTTCCCTGTTCAGTAATGACTGTTTTAATCTCGAGGGAGCCGGCAGCCTCTATGGTTTCAGGAAGTTCAGGCATCAAATGAAACCCGTCCTTTGTAACGAAAGTCAGTTTCCTGTTCTGCAGTTGCCGTCGATCGTTGGCTGTTTTATAGACGCCCTTGATGTAGACATCCCGCTCTTTAAGATCGTCGAGATCAAAGCCTGAGGTGATGACCAGTTCGTGATTGTCGATTTTCCAGCTCTTTATCAGCTCCATTCTCCAGTCAAGTGCAATGACGCTCTCCTCCACGCCATCTTCAGTAATGAATACGTTGCCGGGTTTATGGGCCACCGCGTAGTGATCCTTTCCGGGACCTCCGGCGGCTGTACCTTCATTGTTCAGGAGATAGATTTTGTCATCCCCGGCGCCCGCCTCAATGGTGTCGCGACCGCGCGACTTGATGACATTCGGGCCGCCCGTACCGATGACCTTGTTTTGCGCACCGGCCAGGGTTTCGACGTTCTCAATGCTCTCCAGAAGCGTGTGCCGATAGTTGAAACGGCCCTCATTGGTCTGGTCACGGGTGATGATGGACAGTCGTCCTTCGTTCAGATCGATGAAATACCCGAATCTTTGGCGGTTGCCCTCAGGATAGCTCCCGGTAACCACTAGCGTATCGCTGCCCAAACCACCTTTCAGAAGAGTGGGTAGAGGGTCTTTTGGACCGTTTTTGAGAAGTTCGGCGGCGCCTTCGAAGATGAATTCATCGTCTTTCTCTCCCCCGGTCAGATGCTTGATACCTGCGCCGTAATAGAATCTGTTTGGCTTTTTTTCAACACCCACGATGGTGTCGTCGCCGCCACCCATAAACCACACCGCACCTTTGTTCTCTCCTGGCGTTCCGAACTCCGCGCCGGGCATGTCGTCAGTCACACCGTTCCGAGCATCAATCGTGTCGTTACTATCAATGACGTGCGGTTTTTGTATGGTTTTATATAGGTACTGTTGCGCCTCCCAATCGAAGCTAGGCACCTGTGTCGGCTTTAGCTCGACCTTGAACTTGCCGTTTACAATGACTTCTGTACTGTCTTTTAATTTTCCTTCCAGTAATTTTCGGGCGGTCGCTTGTAACAATCTCGAATGTTCAACCGTTGATTTGGCAATCGCGTGGCGGGTTTGTATGTCGTCGTCGGGGAGGATTCCCCAAAAGGCGAACCAGCCCGTGCGCAGGCGCTCATGGGTAGTGAGTTCGATGTAATCATCGATATCGTCGACAACGCGTACCGCCGCATAGACCTGAGAACCTGCCACCAGCAGAAGTCCGGCCGTCAGCCCCACCGGGCCGATAAAGGAGAAACCTGCCAGTGCGGCGGCACCCAGAATCAATGTCATGGCCGCGCTGGTCACACTCAAGCCAGCAGCGACATAGTGATCCGTGGCTTCTTTGCCTGTGGTTGCCGCTGCGCTATTAAAGGATTTGACGGCGGACATGACATCGAAGGGCAACGTCAGTGCGCTCGCGATCAGCCCCGCGCCACGCCCCAGTCGAACGCCGAAGCTGGTTTTGGCAAAATCCCTGTAGGCTTTTTGCCCGGCTTCGATCATGTATTTTGCTTGCTTGGTGACCGCCACTTCGACGGCTAATGAAGTGACTTCCGCTGAAGTGCTGAGGCTGTTGAATACAACTTCGCCGTGATCTTTTCTTGCAATGGCGTCTTGCAGGCCGCGCAGCCCGCTGTAAATACCGAAGGCCTGAAGCCCGGTCCCCATGCTGACCATGCTGCTACTTTTGACCCGATTCACCCAGGGAGGTGTGGTTTTGGACAAGTGCGCGTGGCGTATATCAAGCCTCTGCGCCGCGTTCAGCAATTTGTCCAGTTTGTGGCGGTACTGTTCAGGATCGGCAGCGGGATCAGGTAATTCTCTTAGCAGGGGCGGAGCCGTTAGTGGGCGTTGCGACGCCATTTCAAACAGCAAGGAAGGCAGTGCGTAATCATCCCGGGTGCCGGTGAATCGCATACGCGCTTCAATAAATAAAGGGTCAAATTGCAAGGCGTTGATAAAAGACCGCTTGGGGTGTCGAAAGAACGTGTTTTGAGCGTTCAATCCCTGACCATTTGATGTCGCGCCCAGTGCATCCAGTGCACACCGGGTAATCGAGTGGGTGCCTATTTTTATAGGGCCGAACAGCTCATCAATAACGCGTAGCTGGCTTTTATTGGCATTTGTTTGTTGCGGGGCGGAGGCGATGCTTTCTTTATCGAAATCAATAGTGGTTGGGGAGTACTCATTGGCTTGCAGTTCAATATCCGTCACTTCGACGGCATTGTAGTGATCGGGATCGGGCGTTTGGAAAACCATTGCCATAGGAACTTCCTTTTCCTGGCGTCGTGTGCAAAATCGCAGCGCCATGGTAGGGGGAGTTCTGAAAAGACAACTATATATATTTATATCGCGTGTTGCGGTTTGTTGCGGGGCGGGTGTGAAGTGTTGCCATCCTTGGCAAACACTTCTTAGTGCGTTGACGTTGATAACGTCTAATGAAATCAAGAGTTCAAGTAATAGGGCAATACGATCAGTGATTGCTTAGTAAGGAGGCTGCGCCCGCTCCACTGAAGAGTCCTGCGCTCACCCGGTTAAACCAACTTTGTCCTTTGCCACTGCGTAAATACCTGGCCGCACCATGAGCGCCCAGCCCATAAGCTAATTTGCACAGCAGATCCAGCACAGTCCAGGTCGCAATCATCATCAGCAACTGCGGCAGGAACGGTTGTTCGGCGCTCAGAAACTGCGGCAGGAAAGCAGCAAAGAACAAAATATCCTTCGGATTGCTCGCGCCCAACACGAATGCGCGTCCGAAGAGCGCACGAAAACGTGGCACCGGTGCAGCCTGGGGCACTTCAGCGCCAACCGATGGCTGACGCGATTGCTGCCAGCTCTGCCAGGCGAGGTAGAACAGGTACAGCGCACCAACGATTTTCAGCGCGCTGAACAACTGTTCCGATGCCAGCAACAGGGCGCCCAGGCCCAGCGCCGAGGCACTGAGCAGGCAGATCGAGGCAATAACGCCCCCCAGGAACGCCGGGTAAGAGCGGCGCAAACCGTAATTCAGACTGTTGCTGATCATCAGCAAAGACAGGGGCCCCGGGATCAGGATCACCACCAGCGCAGCGCCGCTGAACAGCAGCCAGGTTTCCAGACTCATCACTTTCCTCCATTTGTGCAAAAGCCCCACCCGACGGGGTGAGGCTGATTTGAAACACTGACGCCGTAACGTTTACAAGAAAATAAACTTGGCGATAAAGATCGCGCACAACACCCACAGACTGACAGAAATTTCCTTGTGCTTGCCGGTGAAGGCTTTCAGGACCACGTAGGTGATAAAGCCCAGCGCGATGCCATCGGCAACCGAGAACGTCAGCGGCATCATGATCGCAGTGACGATCGCGGGAATGCTGTCGGTCGCTTCGTCCCATTCGATGTGCGCCATGCCGCCCATCATCAGCATCGCCACATAAATCAGCGCACCCGCTGTTGCATAAGCAGGGATCATGCCCGCCAGTGGAGCGAAGAACATGGCTGCAATAAATAACACACCCACGGTCACAGCGGTAAGACCAGTCCGACCACCCGCCGCTACGCCAGCGGCACTTTCCACATAGCTTGTGACGGGTGGGACGCCGACTACAGCGCCAAACACGCTGGAAGCACTGTCAGCTTTCATGGCGCGAGAAAGGTTTTCAATCCGGCCGTCCGCGTTAACCAGGTTGGCGCGCTGGGCGACGCCCATCAGGGTGCCGGCAGTGTCGAACATGTGCACGAAGAGGAAGGCCAGCACCACGCTGATCATGCTGACGTTGAACACGCCGGCAACATTCATGGCCATCCAGGTGGGCGCCAGGCTTGGCGGGGCAGACATGATGCCTTCGTAGTGGACGAGGCCCAGGCCCCAGCCCGCGAGAGTCACGGTGATGATGCTGATGAGGATCGCACCGAACACTTTGTGGTAGCTGAGCACGGCGATCATCAGGAAGCAGATGGCGGCCAGCAACGGGCCGGGCTCGCGCAGGGAGCCGAGCTTAATCAGGGTGGCCGGGCTATCAACGACAATGCCGGCGGTTTTCAGGCCGATCAACCCAAGAAACAGCCCCACGCCGGCGCCCATGGCGTAGCGCAGACTCACAGGAATGCTGTTGAGCAACCATTCGCGAATCCGCGAAAAGGTCAGGAACATGAACAACACACCGGAAACAAACACCGCTCCAAGGGCGGTTTCCCAGTTGTAGCCCATGGTGCCGACCACGGTGTAAGTGAAGAAGGCGTTCAGCCCCATGCCCGGTGCCAGGCCGACCGGCCAGTTGGCATACAGGCCCATTAACAGGCAACCGAGCGCAGCAGCGATACAGGTCGCGACGAACGCGGCACCGTGATCGATCCCGGCGTCGGCCATGATGTTGGGGTTGACGAAGATGATGTAGGCCATGGTGATGAAGGTTGTCAGACCGGCAATCAGCTCGGTCTTCACCGTGGTGCCGTGCAAGCTGAGTTTGAAAATGCGCTCAAGCAAGCCATTGCGTAACGGCGGCGAGAGTTCCAGCGTCGGGGCTTCGGATTTGCGGCTTTCCACAGCGAATACTCCTCAAGAGTTTTATTGTTATTTCCAGGGCCGGACCCATGAGGGTGGCAGCGGCCCTTTGAGGCACTTGCGAATTTGTTGACCGGCTGGTCAGAAACTCGCACGAAGTGGATTATGCTTTTGTATACAAATAAAGCAAATAATGTTTTTGATTTTGTAGACGAAAAGTTTGGCAATAGGGATATATCGCCGGGAGGGAGGCCTTCGTCGTACCGCTGACCGAGCCCGGCTCGCATCACAAGCAAGCGGGGAAACGACTGGGGGGAGGGTAGAAACGAATAAACCGGCCAATGGGCCGGTTTATTTTTGTTCGAGATCCGCCGTGTCAGGCAGCTGCGAACCGCTTATCCAGATAATCAATAATCACCTTGGACTCATACATCCAGGTGGTCTGCCCATTTTCTTCAATGCGCAGGCACGGCACCTTGATCTTGCCGCCTTGCTCCAGCAGGGTCTGGCGATCCTGTTCGTTGTTCTTCGCATCGCGCAACGTTACCGGCACATTCAGACGACGCAGGGTGCGACGGGTTTTCACACAGAACGGGCAGGCGTGGAACTGATACAGCGTCAGGTCCTTGGCCGCTGTTTCGACCTGAGCCTGAGCGGCGGCGGGGCGCTGCTTCTTGCCTGGGCGAGTAATGAAGTCGATGAAGATGATCAGTTGGCCAAGGCCGACACGAAGCGCTTTTACGAACACGGAATAAGCCTCACAGGGCGAACGGAAGGCGCGCAGCTTACCTGATTTTTCACAGACGAAAAAAAACCGGCGATGAATGCCGGTTTTCTTCGTGTAACGAATTACTTGATCAGGCTGAGAAACTCGCTGCGTGTCGCGGCGTTTTCGCGGAACTCACCCAGCATCACCGACGTGATCATCGACGAATTCTGCTTTTCCACACCGCGCATCATCATGCACATGTGCTTGGCCTCGATCACCACCGCAACGCCCAGGGCACCGGTGACTTGCTGGACCGCATCGGCGATCTGGCGGCTGAGGTTTTCCTGGATCTGCAGGCGGCGAGCGTACATATCGACGATCCGCGCGACTTTCGACAGGCCCAATACTTTGCCGCTGGGGATGTAGGCGACGTGAGCCTTGCCGATGAACGGCAACAGGTGGTGTTCGCACAACGAGTAAAGCTCGATGTCCTTGACCAGCACCATTTCGCTGTTGTCGGAGCTGAACAAGGCACCGTTGGTGACTTCTTCCAGTGTCTGTTCATAGCCGCGGCAAAGGTACTGCATGGCTTTGGCGGCACGCTTTGGCGTGTCGAGCAGGCCCTCGCGGGAGACGTCCTCGCCCAGTTGGCCGAGAATCGCGGTGTAATTCTGTTCCAATGTCACAGAGCTTTATTCCGTATGGGTTCTAGAGGGGTACGGTTTCTGTCTGTACCAATTTTGTACCAGTCAGGCTTTGTTCCAGCTTCCCGGGTTCGCGCCAGTCTTCACTGGGGGATGCACCGAGCGGAGGTCGACAATAGCATTTGCACGCTATCTCCGAACTGATGCGCAATGAACCCGAGGTTCATGCCTGCCACTGGGCACATAGTAGCGTAGGTATGCCGGCAGTTGTATTGCCACCCGGCCCTGATCTCAAATTCGACCCGTGCTGCATCGAAGTGATCGGCGGTGCCGTTGGCCTGCGTTATTGAATGGATACCTCATAAGTTTGCGTGCAGCGAACGACCCGCTTGCCCGGCGTGTAGAGGTTTTCGAGCAAGGATCCATTGTCGGCTATCGGCTGATAATATTGGGTGTAGGTAAATTGACGGGGCTGATGATGGGTAGATGATCGAATCAGCCAAGTACGAGTCAGGTAGTCAATGGATACTTGTTGGCGGTCGAAAGCACAGTCCGTACTGTCGATCTCTCCGCGCCTGAACCTTAAGGTGTACCCGAAATAGACCCTGTCGGATTTATGATAGGGGAGACGCTCGCCGTTCTCATTGAAATAAGGAAGGAGTGTATTTGACTCGACGTCAGTCAGAGTGAACCAGTTTTCGGACATTCGAAGGTCGGTTTTATTGAAAACATTTATGGGGGCTATGCCATAAAAATGAGCAGCACTTGTGCCAGCACTACTTGATCCAGTGATTCCAATATAGGGTGCTGGTATAGAGAAAAAATAAATGGTGCCTAGCAGCATTACATGTGCAACGACAGCAATTGAGAGGCGAGACGGTCGATTGACAGGAGTAGACTGGGTGTCGTGATTGACTTTGGGCCTTGCCAGCGTGCAAACACCAAATAGCTCTCGCCGTCTTACTGCAATGATTCGGTAGATACCTGCACCGGTGCCGAATAACCGGCCGAGCCAAAGCAGCGGGCTGACAGGCCACAGCAGAACCAGGTGAATGGCTAGTTTGCAGTAAAGATCATAACCGCCGAACGTTTTCCCGGTTTCTTCATTGACTCCATAAAGATCCGTCAAGGCTTCTTCATTGCTTATATTGTATTTTAGAAGCTGGTCGGCACTCTTTGATACGGGCATAAGACGTATACGGTTGAAGACGTCCAGATAAGTGAGGACTTGAACCGTTTTGTCGCACATGTTGCACTTGTCATCATAGAACAGCAAAAGTTTTGGTTTTGAACTAACGCCAAGCGATGGCCAGAAAATGGCTGCCCACAATACAAATTCGATTTCTCCTAGCGATCCAAGGTTCAGGACGAACATCGACAGGGAAAAGAACATCAATGCCCAGACAATTACATACTTACGCCACAGGCCGCCCAGTAGCGTAAACGGCAGGATGGTGGCATACCAGGCCATCATGAGCCAAAGTGTATATTTGGCGATCAAGGTCGCTAAGTTATGGGACACGAAAATTGCTTCGAACCCGGCATGCCATTGAGACATGAAATTATTGCTCAACAACAACGGACCGGCGATTCCGGTCGTCCAAGCGGGTTCGTTAATGTGCATGGAAAGCGAATACACACACACCAGCCAGTAGGAGAATAAGGCGGCGAATTTTGCCAGTGCAATGGTAATCTTGTCTGGTGGTGCCTTGGTGTAAAGCAGCACCGCTGGGCTCACATTCCAGCGTTTTATAATCAGTGCATCCACTGAGAGATACTTGCCGGCGCTGGTTAGTAATAAAAGAACACTCAGGATTGCAGCAATATCATTGCCCAGTGTGCTGGTGCCGAGGACGCTTTCTCCGACTTGCCACATTACAAATATGGAAAATGCCAACGCAACCTGGGTGAACAGTCCAACCATCAACATGAAAGAGGCAATGATGTCTAGTGCACTAAACAGGCCAATCAAGCCTAAGCGTTCTTCAGGCAGCAGCAGTAATTGTATGTTAGTTGCTCTGAGTAGCAGGATCAGTCCAAACAGCGCCCGCAAAATTGAAAATTTGTAATGTTCGTTGTCGGATACAGGCGGGAATGCCTTGATCAGCAGTTTCTTCCCCCATTGCTCCGCGATGACTGGGGCTGCAGGTATGAAGCGCAAAATCGCATAAACAGCTGCGAAACTAAACAAGTAGAACACGCACATCTGTGTGTAAAAAGGTAAAGTCATTTCGCTCTCGTCATTTTTTAATCTTTGTATTGTCAGCTGTGCGGCGATCTAATTGGTACCGCAGCTGCCAGCGGCCCGTGCAGTGAGCCGAATATTCCAAAGTATCCCCGGTGTCGTTGAGCAGCCCCCAGGGCTTTATTCGTCGCGACCTTCCATCATGGTCCGTTTGAGCATCACATACACCGCGCCGGCACCGCCATGTTTCGGTTGGCAAGAGGTGAAGCCGAGTACTTGGGAATGCTGACGCAACCACGTGTTGACGTGGCTTTTGATCATCGGCCGCTTGCCGTCCAGACGCACGGCTTTGCCGTGGGTGACACGCACACAGCGGATTTCGAATTTGGTTGCTTCAGCCAGGAACGCCCAGAGGGTTTCCCGGGCCTTTTCCACCGTCATGCCATGCAGGTCGAGGCTGCCTTCGAACGGAATCTGTCCGATCTTGAGCTTGCGTATCTGGCTTTCCTGAACGCCGTCACGGGCCCACATCAACTCGTCTTCCGGGCCGACGTCGATCACGAACTGATCGGACAGACCATCAACGGTGGTGGCATCGGTGCGAACGGTCGCGGCCTGACGCAACTTGGCGATTTGCGCGCGGTCGGCCTTGGGTTTGCCGGTTTCGGCGCGATCGTGCTTGATCGGCTTGACGCCTTGGATCGCACTTTTGAACAGGGAAAAATCGTCGTCTTGCATGTCAGCCTCCGCGAAGGGCGGCCAGTTTACCCAAGTCGAGGCACTATCCATAACAATTGAGGCCCGCCTAAAAGCCGGGCCTTCGATTCAATCGTGTTTTTTCATCAGGTGCGGGGACATGTTCAGCTCTCGCGATTGGCGCGAACGACGCCGGCAACGACGCCACAGCCACACACCGATATAAAGCACAAACAGGCCAACCGCCAGAATGATCGCCGAGCCCAGCGGGCTGGCATTCAATTCGCCCAGGGCCGGAGGGCGGCCGAGCAGGCTGGCGGCGCCGGCCATTGCCAGCAACACACCGCACGTCGCCAGCAAGGCAGCAAAGGCTGCGCCGAATCGAAAACGCCAGTTGCGTTGGCCCTTGGGCCGCAAGCGGCGTGCGTCAAAACCATCGGATAACTTCATTCCGACCTTCCTCAATGGGTATCGGCCCTTCGACCGGGAGTTGTCCGGGTTGTTCCTGAGGCTAAGTCAATTGCAGCAAATGAGAGGCTTTTGCGGATGAGCGGCGGTATTGACCGCTCTTCGAGGCCGATCAGATCAGTTCATGAGTAAGCGCGAGGGTGGCGAAGTTGTCCGCCATGATCGCCATTTCGGTGTGCTGAACATGCTCGGCTGTGAGTACGCCACCTTTGTAGGGCAGATCGCGAGTCGCGCAGGCGTCTTCAACCAGGGTGCAGCGAAAGCCCAGGTTCTTTGCCGCACGCACGGTGGTGCTGACGCTGGAGTGACTCATGAAGCCGCACACGATCAGGTCCAGAGAGCCGAGTTCTTGCAGTCGATCGTACAATGGGGTGCCGTGAAACGCACTCGGCAGCAGTTTGCCGATAATGGTTTCGTCCGCCAGCGGCTCCAGGCCCGGGATAAACTCACCGCGCTCGCCCTGTGGATCGAACAGCCCGCCCACGGTGCCGAGATGGCGCACATGCACGATCGGACGACCGGCGGCACGGGCAGCGGCCACCAGTTGCTTGATGTTCGCGACGGCAGCATCCATGCCGGTCAGGGCCAGCGGGCCGCTGAGGTATTCTTTCTGGGCATCGATGATGACAAGGGTCGCATGACCCAGATTGGCTGCTGCGTAACCGCGGCCGCTGAGTTGAAACATCGTTTTTGGAACGGACATTCTGGGGCTCCTTGGAGTGGGGCTTTTGCGACATTGTCCTCTGGCTGAGCGGTTCTGTGAATCGCTACTATCGCAGGCGCCGTCGTTGCTGGCGTGCAGCCTTGTCAAGATGCAGGTTTTGTTCAATAGCCAACAGTGAAAATGGACATGTCCTACATCTGATCTGCTGTTTTCCCGCGTCGTCGTGGCGCGTTTTGGCTGTTAGAATCGCCAGTCGTTTTTTCTGGAGTTTACCCCCGTGATCACTTCCCGCCTTCGTACCCTGCGTGACCATATCCGTTGGGCCGTCAGCCGCTTCCATGGGGAGGATCTGTTTTTCGGCCATGGGACCGACAACGCCTGGGACGAAGCCCGTCAACTGGTGTTGGGTGCCTTGCACTTGCCGTGGGAAATCGCCGACAGCTACCTCGACTGCGCCTTGGAAGATGACGAACTGGTCAATCTGCAACGCTTGCTCAAACGCCGCATCGAAGACCGCATTCCGACCGCCTACCTGCTGGGCGAAGCGTGGTTTTGCGGGATGTCGTTCATTGTCGACGAACGTGTGCTGATCCCGCGCTCGCCGATTGGCGAGCTGATCGAAAAGCGTTTCGAGCCGTGGCTGGGGGCCGAGCCGGCGCGGATTCTCGACCTGTGCACCGGTTCCGGTTGCATCGGTATCGCCTGCGCCTACGAATTCCAGAACGCCGAAGTCGTGCTGGCTGATCTGTCGTTCGAAGCGCTGGAAGTGGCCAACCAGAACATCGAGCGCCATGGCGTTGATGAGCGGGTGTACACCGTTCAGGGTGATGGGTTTGACGGCTTGCCGGGTCAGCGTTTCGACCTGATCGTGTCGAACCCGCCTTACGTTGACGCGGAAGATTTCGCCGACATGCCGGACGAATATCAGCATGAACCTGAACTGGGCCTGGCCTGCGGTGATGATGGTTTGAACCTGGTGCGACGGATGCTCGCTGAAGCAGCGGATCATTTGACCGAGAAGGGCTTGCTGATAGTTGAAGTGGGCAACAGCCAGATTCACGTTGAGGCGCTGTACCCGGAAGTCGACTTCGCCTGGCTCGATTTCGAGCGCGGTGGGCATGGTGTGTTCATGTTGAGTGCGGAGCAGTGCCGCGATCATCAGGCCCTGTTCGCTTCCCGCGTCTGACTATAGGGCGCTTTCGCAGGCAGGCCTCGTTCCTACAGGTCTTGTGTGTGCCGCATCATTTGGGCACGACGCAAAATCGGTGGGAACGTGGCTTGCCCGCGAAGACCGCGCCGCGGTCTCGGATCGTTACCGGTGCGTAGCAATCCAGATCAGTAACCCCGCCTGAAACACCGCAAACGCCACCAGGCACGTAATGGTAAAGCGCAGACCGGCGTCTTCACGCTTGTACTTGCTGACCTTCTCTTCGTGTTTCTTCAGCTTCACTTCCTGCTCGGCCAGATTCTGCTCGGCCTGTTGAAGCATCTGCGCGGCTTCGAGTATTTCCACCACTTGCAGCTTTTCGCTGTTCCAGTCACCCAGCAGGTCTTCGACCTTTACTTCTTTGACGCTGCCTTTCAAATGCTGGGCGTCGGCGTAGACCACTTCAAAACCATGGGCCTTGAGAAAGTGATCGCGGCGCAGGCGCGTGTCTTCGTTCAACGCATCTTTATTGTTCAAATCCGTGCCGTCGACGGTGTAGCCAGGCCAACGTTTCTTCGCCCAAGTGATGCCCTGGGCGGCCATGAACCGGCCGATGCCACGGTTCATCGGTTCAATCTGCAAACCGCTTTCAGGCTCGAAATGCACACGCTTGGCGGTGTGATCGACCCACACGTCCAGATGGTTCTGCTCTTTGCGCACGCGCTGGCCGGGCAGCTTGATGCTCATGCGCATCAGGCTGTGGTCCTTGCTGTGGCGGTCGGCGTAACCGAATTCGACAAAGCGCAATGGCCGCCCACCGGTATTGCGGTCGGTTTGCAGCGGCGCCAGGCGGAGCATCTTGTGGTGCTCGACGTGAACGTCCGCCCACGGCAGCTCGACCGCTGGCGGTGTGTCTTTTTCAGCGGTCGTGTCGGGTGAAGTCTGGGTATCAGTCATAACGGCGAGATCCTGTCCAAGCTCTGCTTGTCGTCAGTCATAGCGCTGGCGACAAAGGCTTATCGGCCGTTTTTTTCAGGACTGGAGGGTGAGTAGTGGCTAACTGGTGCGAAGTCCGTCAATAAACTCGAGGATTCGCGCGCCGAGTTCGGCGGCCAACGGCAATTGCGGGTCCTTGTAAGAGGCCATTTGTCGTTTCACGTCGTTGGGCACGATGCGCATGACGTGGTTCATGCCTTCGATCAGCGCCAGTTCGGCGTCCGGTTTGGCCGCCTTGAGCATCCTGGCGTCACCGACGCCGACCTGAATGTCGTTGCTGCCCTGGATGATCAACGCCGGCATTTTCAATTTGGCGAACGCTGCCTCCGGGTCCTGACGGAACAGCGAAATCAGATACGGCTGCACGCTCGGGCGGAAAATCACCTGTAACTGCGGCGGCACGTTGTCGTCGGTTTTGCCGGCCTTGAGGCTGTCGAGCAGTTCATTGCTGCGCAGCATCAACGGCGGTGGCAGGCGATTGCTCAATTGCTGACGCAACACCTGGTCGATCGGCCGGGCGCTGCCCGACATGGAGATGACCGCGGCGGTATCGACGCTGGGCGCCGCAAGGCTGGCGATCAAGGCGCCTTCGCTGTGGCCCAGCAGAATCAGCTGGCCAAAGCGCGGGTCGGTTTTGAGCTTGCGGCCCCAGGCCTCGGCGTCGGCGACATAAGCTTCCACCGACAGATTGCGCTCGTCCGGCGTCGCTGCGAGGCTCGCCGCCACGCCGCGCTTGTCGTAACGCACGCTGGCGATGTTGTGTTTGGCCAGCACCCAGGCCAGCCGCTTGAGGCTGTCGTTACGGCCGCCGTCGGGGTTGTTTCCGTCACGATCCGTAGGACCGGAGCCGGAAATGATCAGGACAACGGGCACGGGGGTGTCGGATTTAGGCAGCAACAGCGAGCCGAAAAGCTCCCCGGTGCCGGTATCCAAAGTGATCGGGCGTTGCAGGACAGTGGCCTGGGCAAAGCCGGTAAACAGGGTAAGGCTCAAGGCTAGAACTCGCAGCATCATCACGCCATCATTCACAAAGGTGCCGGTTGGACTCGCGGGCACCCATAAGGTTCGAGGATGAACTACTTGGGTAGCCTGCGTATACTGGCGCGCATTACGTATTCAGGTTCATTTCACGGAGCGTCCTGCATGTCCGGCAATACCTACGGCAAGCTGTTCACTGTCACCACCGCGGGCGAAAGCCATGGTCCGGCGTTGGTCGCCATTGTCGACGGCTGCCCGCCGGGGCTGGAGATTTCCGTTGAGGATCTGCAGCGCGATCTGGATCGCCGCAAACCCGGCACCAGCCGCCACACCACGCAGCGCCAGGAAGCCGACGAAGTCGAAATCCTCTCCGGCGTGTTCGAAGGTCGCACCACCGGTTGCGCCATCGGCCTGTTGATCCGCAATACCGACCAGAAGTCCAAGGACTACTCGGCGATCAAGGATCTGTTCCGCCCGGCCCACGCCGACTACACCTATCACCACAAATACGGCGAGCGCGATTACCGCGGTGGCGGACGCAGTTCCGCCCGCGAAACCGCCATGCGTGTAGCCGCTGGTGCGATTGCCAAGAAATACCTGGCCAGCCAGGGCATCGTCATTCGCGGCTACATGAGCCAGCTCGGCCCGATCGAGATCCCGTTCAAGACCTGGGATTCGGTGGAAGAGAACGCGTTCTTCAGCCCGGACCCGGACAAGGTGCCGGAGCTGGAAGCCTACATGGACCAGCTGCGCCGCGATCAGGATTCGGTCGGCGCCAAGATCACCGTCGTCGCCGAAGGCGTGATGCCAGGCCTCGGCGAGCCGATCTTCGACCGCCTCGACGCCGAACTGGCCCATGCGCTGATGAGCATCAACGCCGTGAAAGGCGTGGAAATCGGTGCCGGTTTCGCCAGCGTCGCCCAGCGCGGTACTGAACACCGCGACGAAATGACTCCGGAAGGCTTCCTCAGCAACAACGCGGGCGGCATTTTGGGCGGGATCTCCTCCGGTCAGCCGATCGTTGCGCACCTGGCCCTCAAGCCGACCTCGAGCATCACCACGCCGGGCCGCTCGATCGACGTTCATGGCAACCCGGTGGACGTCATCACCAAGGGCCGTCATGACCCCTGCGTCGGCATCCGCGCCACGCCGATCGCCGAAGCGATGATGGCTATCGTGCTGATGGATCACCTGTTGCGTCATCGCGGGCAGAATGCCGACGTGCGCGTGAGCACGCCGGTGCTGGGTCAGCTTTAATGGCTGACCTCAACGCCGCTGCGGTCTGACGACGTGGCGGCGCTCCCATACTGGCGGCTCTCCAGTTTCTATCTGTTCTATTTCGCCTTGCTCGGTTCGACAGCGCCGTTTCTGGCGCTGTACTTCGATCACCTGGGCTTTTCCAGCGCGCGCATCGGCGAACTGGTGGCGATCCCGATGCTGATGCGTTGCGTGGCACCGAACATCTGGGGTTGGCTGGGTGACTACACCGGCCGGCGCCTGGCCATCGTGCGCTTTGGCGCCGTCTGCACCCTGCTGACGTTTTCGCTGATTTTCGTCAGCCAGACCTACGCCTGGCTGGCGATGGTCATGGCGTTGCATGCGTTCTTCTGGCACGCAGTGTTGCCGCAGTTCGAAGTCATCACCCTGGCGCACTTGAAAGGGCAGACGTCGCGCTACAGTCAGATCCGCCTCTGGGGGTCCATCGGTTTCATCATCACCGTGGTCGCGCTCGGCCGGATGTTCGAATGGCTGAGCCTCGACATTTACCCGGTGGCGCTGGTGCTGATCATGGCCGGCATCGTCGTCAGCAGCCTGTGGGTGCCCAACGCTCAACCGGTTCAGGGCGAACGCATTGCCGGAGACGGTTTTCTCAGGCAATTGCGCAATCCCGGCGTGTTGGCGTTTTACGCTTGCGTGGCGCTGATGCAGGTGAGCCACGGGCCTTATTACACCTTTTTGACGCTGCACCTCGAACGGCTCGGTTACAGTCGAGGCGTGATCGGCATGCTCTGGGCGGTCGGCGTGGTTGCCGAAGTCCTGATGTTTCTGGCCATGAGCAAAATCCTCGCGCGCTTCTCGGTGCGTCGGGTGCTGCTGGTGAGTTTCCTGCTGGCGGCCGTGCGCTGGTTGCTGCTGGGCTCGCTGGCCGAATTCCTTTGGGTGCTGCTGTTTGCCCAAGTGCTGCACGCTGCAACATTCGGCAGCTTTCACGCCGCTGCCATCCAGTTCGTGCAACGTAGCTTCGGTGCGCGTCAGCAAGGTCAGGGCCAGGCGCTTTACGCCGCGCTCGCCGGCACTGGCGGCGCATTGGGCGCGTTGTATTCCGGCTACAGCTGGAACGCCCTCGGGGCCACGTTCACCTTTAGTATTGCCAGTCTCGCAGCCTTCGCCGCTGCCGTTATCATTGCCACACGCATGCAAGAGGACAGGCCATGAGCCTTACCCGTGAACACCTCGCCCAGGAAATCATCGACGCCGGGCGTTTTCTGTACGGTCGCGGCTGGTCGCCGGCCACCAGCAGCAACTACTCGACCCGCCTGTCGCCGACCGAAGCGCTGCTGACCGTGTCCGGCAAGCACAAAGGCCAGCTGGGTGTGGATGATGTGCTGGTCACCGACCTGTCGGGCAACAGCCTGGAACCGGGCAAAAAACCGTCCGCCGAAACCCTGCTGCACACCCAGCTCTACAGCTGGCGCCCGGAGATCGGCGCGGTGCTGCACACCCATTCGGTGAACGCCACGGTGCTGTCGCGCCTGACGCCAGAAGACTTCATCGAGTTCGAAGATTACGAACTGCAAAAAGCTTTCAGCGGCGTCTCGACCCACGAGTCCCGGGTGCGCGTGCCGATTTTCGACAACGACCAGGACATTGCGCGCCTCGCCGCCAAGGTGCAGCCTTGGCTAGAAGCCCATCCCGATTGCGTCGGCTACCTGATTCGCGGCCACGGCCTCTACACCTGGGGCGCGCGCATGAGCGACGCCCTGCGGCAGATCGAAGCGTTTGAATTTTTGTTCGAATGCGAGTTGAAGATGCGCGCGGTTTTGAACCGTCAAGCATGAACCGCAACGCATGAACCGTTAAGGAGTTGCCCTGATGAGCAGCCTGTCCGTTTACCACGTCTCAAACCCTGATCTTCCGAACAAGGTGCTGACCCATTTCGAAGACATCGCCTCGACCCTGGCCGAGCAGGGCGTGCGTTTCGACCGCTGGCAAGCTACCGCGAAAATCCAGCCGGGCGCCAGTCAGGAAGAAGTGATCGCGGCGTACCAGGAACAGATCGACAAACTGATGACCGAGCGCGGTTACGTCACCGTCGACGTGATCAGCCTGAACAGCGATCACCCGCAAAAAGCCGAACTGCGCGCCAAGTTCCTCGACGAACACCGCCATGGCGAAGACGAAGTCCGATTTTTCGTCGCCGGCCGTGGGCTGTTCACCCTGCACATCGACGATTACGTTTACGCGGTGCTCTGCGAGAAGAACGACCTGATCTCCGTACCGGCCGGCACGCCGCACTGGTTCGACATGGGCGAGCATCCGCACTTCGTCGCGATCCGACTGTTCAACAACCCTGAAGGCTGGGTTGCCAACTTCACCGGCGAAGACATCGCCAGCCGCTTCCCGCGTCTTGAGGACTGAGCCGATGCCGATCAAAGCGATTCTCACCGACATCGAAGGCACCACCAGCGCGGTGAGTTTTGTGTTCGACGTGCTGTTTCCGTATGCCGCCAAACACCTGCCGGAATTTGTTCGCCAACACGCCGGGCGCGCAGATGTGGCCGAGCAACTGGCCGCCGTGCGCCGTGACAGCAACGAACCGGACGCCGACGTTGAGCGGGTGATCGAAATCCTGCTGGGCTGGATTGCCGAAGACCGCAAGGCCACGCCGCTGAAAGCATTGCAAGGCATGGTCTGGGAGCAGGGCTATCAGGCCGGACAGTTGAAAGGTCACGTTTACCCGGACGCCGTTGAAGCGCTCAAGCGCTGGCATCAGGACGGTTTTAAACTGTTTGTGTATTCCTCGGGCTCGATCCAGGCACAAAAGCTGATCTTCGGTTGCTCGGAGGCGGGGGACTTGTCGCCCTTGTTCAGCGGCTATTTCGACACCACGTCGGGGCCCAAGCGTGAAGCACACTCTTACGAGCGCATCACCCAGGCGATCGGGCTGGAGGCTGCGCAGATTGTGTTTCTGTCCGATATCGTCGAGGAACTGGACGCGGCGCGCGCCGCTGGCATGGCCACTTGCGGACTGGCCCGGGAAGGCGGGGCGCTGGCAGGGCATGTCACCGTCGACAGTTTTGCCCGGATTGATCTTTCCGCCTTTTAACGTCGAAACGACTTACCTGTAGGAGCGAAGCTTGCTCGCGAAGGCGGCGTGTCCGTCAACATTATTGACATCTGCTCCATCGCCTTCGCGAGCAAGCTTCGCTCCTACAAAGGCTCAGTGCAGCTTCAAAAACAAAACAGGCCGTGGAGCGAAAGCTCTCACGGCCTGTTTTTTTACAGCGCGTTTATCTACACAACCGCAAGGTTCACGCCGAGTGATAGGTCGGCAGGGCAAACCGCTGCTGGCTTTGCAGCATGGAGATCTGCGGCAGTTCGCTGGCCTGTTCGGCCAGATCACGGCGAATTGCACTGATCACCCACGACAACTGATCGCCGGCATGCAATTGCTGGTACGAAATCGAACGCTTGAACACTTTGCCTTCGGTGCTGCGCAGGGTCAGCAGAATGCCACCATCCGGACGTGGTTGGGTGTTCACTTCGAAGTTGGAGAACAGGGAGGTAAATTTTTCTTGGATCAGGCTCATGTCTATCAGCTCCGTTAGCACTTGATTGGCAAGCATGGAGAGGTAGTTGCAGTGATTGTGCCAGCACCTGATATTTTTAAAATCGTTATAAATCAATGATTTATATTTTTGGTGGATTTTCGGTTTCGTGCAATCTGCATGAATGGCCATCGTGCATCCTGCATTTTGCGGGGTCGGCCTCGATTGGATGGAACCAATCACCCGCGCTGAGGTTCGCGATCTCGAACGCTCGGGGCGCGGATACAAAACATTTCAAAAACCGCGTGTACAGCTCAAGAACCGCTGACGTATTTTCGGACTCATAGACCGCCGCCCGACAATAAAAAGATCGAACGGGAGCAAGCATGAGCGACACGATTACCTGGAGCATGATGCTCCGCAAACTGCCTTCCATTGCCAAAGCCATTCCTCGGGTGGTGAAGGGCATGAAGGTTGCCAACGTCAAGGATCCGACCCAAGCGTGTGGCCTCGGCTGGACGTTCGAGCAAGCGACCTTGCGCAATCCCGATGGGCCCGCGTTGCTGCAAGGCGACGTGACGCTGAGTTATGCACAGGTCAATCAGTGGGCCAATCGCATCGCCCATCACTTGATTACCCAAGGCATCCGCAAGGGTGATGTGGTGGCGGTTTTTCTCGAGAACCGTCCAGAACTGCTGGTGACGATTCTGGCAGTGGCCAAGGTCGGCGCGATCAGTGCCTTGCTCAATACCTCGCAAACCCGCGACACCCTGGCCCACAGCCTGAACCTCGTGGCGCCTGCGGCGATCATTGTGGGCGAAGAACTGGTCCCGGCTTTCAGTGCCGTCCGCGAGCGGGTGTCGATCGAGCCGACGCGCACCTGGTTCGTCGCCGATCAAGACACCTATCGACATCCCGGCCATGCCCCCGACGGTTTCATCAACCTGATGAGCGCCAGCGCCCAGGCGTCCAGTGAAAATCCGGCCAGCAGCCAGCAGGTTTTCTTCGACGATCCTTGTTTCTATATCTACACCTCAGGCACCACCGGGTTGCCCAAGGCGGGCGTGTTCAAACACGGTCGCTGGATGCGCAGCTCGGCGAGCTTCGGCCAGATCGCCCTGAATATGCAGCCTGAGGATGTCGTCTATTGCACCTTGCCGCTGTATCACGCCACCGGGCTCTGCGTGTGTTGGGGGGCGGCGATCAGCGGCGCCGCAGGATTTGCCATCCGCCGCAAATTCAGCGCCAGCCAGTTCTGGAACGACGTGCGCAAATACCAGGCGACCACCCTTGGTTACGTCGGCGAATTATGCCGCTACCTGGTGGATCAACCACCCACGGCCGAGGACAGCAAACACCGCGTGAGCAAGATGATCGGCAATGGCCTGCGGCCCGGCGCCTGGCGCGAGTTCAAGACGCGCTTTGCGGTTGAGCACATTTGTGAGCTATACGCCGCCAGCGACGGCAATATCGGCTTCACCAACATCCTCAACTTCGACAACACCATCGGTTTTTCCCTGATGGCCTGGGAGCTGGTGGCCTACGACCACGACAGCGGCCTGCCGATTCGTGACGCCAAGGGCTTCATGCGCAAAGTTGCCAAAGGCGAGCAGGGTCTGTTGTTGGCGAGAATCGACGACAAGGCGCCGCTGGACGGTTACACCGATCCGCAGAAGACTGAAAAAGTCGTGCTCCACGACGTGTTCACCCGGGGCGACCGTTACTTCAATACGGGCGATCTGCTGCGCAATATCGGTTTTGGCCATGCGCAGTTTGTTGATCGGTTGGGGGACACCTATCGCTGGAAGGGTGAGAACGTCTCGACGACCGAGGTCGAGAACATCTTGCTGCAACACCCGAATATTTCAGAAGCCGTGGCGTATGGCGTGGAAATCCTGAACACCAACGGACGTGCCGGCATGGCCGCGATCACGCCAGCCGAATCCTTGGCAACCCTGGATTTCAGCGAGTTACTGGCGTTTGCCCGCGAGCAAATGCCCGCGTATGCGGTGCCGCTTTTCCTGCGGGTGAAAGTGAAAATGGAAACCACCGGGACCTTCAAATACCAGAAAACCCGGCTCAAGGACGAAGCCTTCGACCCCGGCAAAACCGGCGATGACCCGATCTACGCCTGGCTGCCCGGCACCCAGACTTACGTGCAAGTCACCGACCAGATCCTGGCGGATATTCGCGGCGGCAAGTACCGCTATTGAATGTGGCTATGGCGGCTCTTGAGAAAAAAGAAGTGACAGCCTTGGGGCTGCTCGGGAAACTGTCGGCTTTCCGAATGACAGACAGTGGAGTCCCCGATGTCAGACCAAAGCCGCCAGATGACCCCCGAAGAAGCCGCTGAATTTGCCGAACAGGTATTCAACAAGGCACGCGAGGGCGATGCGGCCATGATGGCTGCGTTGCTGACCAAAGGCCTGCCGCCGAACCTGCGCAACCACAAGGGCGACACCTTGCTGATGCTCGCCGCCTACCACGGCCACGTGGAGACGGTGAAAGTGCTGCTGGAACACAAGGCCGACCCGGAAATCCGCAACGACAATGGCCAGAGCCCGATTGCCGGCGCCGCGTTCAAGGGCGACCTGGCGGTGGTCAAGGCGTTGGTCGAGGGTGGCGCACAAGTGGAAGGCTCATCCTTCGACGGCCGCACCGCGCTGATGATGGCGGCGATGTTCAACCGCGTTGAAATCGTCGATTACCTGATCAGCAAAGGCGCCGATCCGAAAGCCAAGGATGCCAATGGCGTCACCGCGCTGGACGCCGCGAAAACCATGGGCGCGGTCGATACCACCGCGCAGTTGCAAAAACTGCTGGCGTGAGTACGCACGCTCCCCTGTGGTGTCGAGGCTTTTGTGGAGAGGGAGCTTGCTCCCGCGGGGCTGCGAAGCGGAAAAACCATTCACCGCAGTAGATCAGGTCGACCGCTTTCACCTGATTGACGACTGCTTTGCCGCCGAGCGGGAGCAAGCGCCCTCGCCACGCAGTTTTGGTCTGCTCGGTAACTCTCTCCGAATGCGCTATCCTTCGTGCCCTCAAAATTCACTCGCTACAGGATCCGCCCCATGAAAGCCGCACTCGTCGAACTCATCACTAAAATCAGCTCCGGGTGCATGAGCGATGACGAAATCCTGAAAGTCGCTGACGAAGCGGCTCAGGCCTACGCCGATCCCGAGGCTTTTCTGACGGCCAATCCGGATATCAACTACGACGACTCCTTCCCGATTCCACTGGGCGAGTGGGTTGTAGTGGGCAGTCTGCCGGAAACCGTGCTGTTCCAGGCCGACACCTACGTCGACCTGTTCGCCCAGATCGTCGCCTCGTTCGGCCCCGGCGTTGATTTCAACATCAAACCCAAGCAACTGGCCAAGACCGAAGCCCTGATAGCGCTCAACCGCATTCAGGTGCAGATGGGCAGCATGAACAAGGAAAACGGCGGTTACACGCTGATGAACTTCAGCCAGTTGCTCGACGACGAACTGCAAGTGGTGTTGGTCTACGGCAACGACGTACCGCGCGTGCTCGAGTTGTGCGCGCAAGTGGGTATCACCGCCGCGCCATCGCTCGAAGCCCTGAAAATAGCGGTCCACGTTTAAAATACGGAACCCTCGCAAGGCCCGGCTATCCTAAGAGTGCACACCACTCTTAGGGAGCGACACCATGGGTTCCACGTTCAATGGCCTGATCGGCCTGATTATTCTTGTCCTGGACATTTGGGCAATCATCAACGTGCTCAAAAGTGGCGCTGACACAGGGATGAAAATCATCTGGGTGCTGCTGATTCTGCTGCTGCCTGTCCTGGGCCTGATCATCTGGGCTATCGCCGGGCCCCGGGGCAATGTGCGGATCTGACCCCAACACCGCCCCCCTGTAGCAGCGAGGCTTGCCCGCGAAAAACGATTAAACGGTTTAACAGAGAGACCGAGTTATCGTTCTTCGCGGGCAAGCCTCGCTCCTACAGGTATGTGGGTGTCAGAAGGTTCGACCTGTCATCTTCCGCAACGTAGAATGCGCGCCTTTCCCGGTTAATCGAGCCGATCGATTGGCCATCATGGGCGGGTAACCGTCCGTTGCCACCGCATTCATCGGAGCACTTCCCATGAGCAACATCACCACCAGCGAATACCTGGAAACCCTCTACGAAGGCTACGGCCAGCGTTTTCGCATGGAAAAACTGCTGCACGAAGTGCGCACCGAACACCAGCACCTGGTGATTTTCGAGAACCCGCGCATGGGCCGGGTCATGGCGCTGGACGGCGTGATCCAGACCACCGAGGCCGACGAATTCATCTACCACGAGATGCTCACCCACGTGCCGATCCTGGCGCATGGCGCCGCCAGACGTGTACTGATCATCGGTGGTGGCGACGGCGGCATGCTGCGTGAAGTGGCCAAGCACCGCAGCATCGAGCACATCACCATGGTCGAGATCGACGGCACCGTGGTCGACATGTGCAAGGAATTCCTGCCGAACCACTCCAAGGGTGCGTTCGATGATCCCCGCCTGAATCTGGTAATCGATGACGGCATGCGTTTCGTCGCCACCACCACCGAAAAATTCGACGTGATCATTTCCGATTCCACTGACCCGATCGGTCCGGGTGAAGTGCTGTTCTCCGAAAACTTCTACCAGGCCTGCCGTCGCTGCCTGAACGAGGGCGGCATCCTGGTCACGCAGAACGGCACGCCGTTCATGCAGATCGAAGAAGTCAAAACCACCGCGGGTCGCCTGCGCAGTCTGTTCCCGGACTGGCACTTCTATCAGGCCGCGGTGCCGACCTACATCGGCGGCTCGATGACCTTTGCCTGGGGGGCGACCAACACCGCTTATCGCAAGTTGTCCCGCGAAACCCTGCAACAGCGTTTCGCCGGCAGCGGCATCATCACCCGCTACTACAACCCGGAAATCCACATCGGCGCCTTCGCTTTGCCGCAATACGTGCTGCAAGCGATCAACAAGCCAAGCAACGACTAAACTGAAGATGTACGCATAGCCCCCTTGCAGGAGCGAAGCTTGCTCGCGAAAGCTTCGCTCCTGCAGGTTCCTGTATGTTTTTCATACCTGCATGCGGTAATCCGTTTGAACGATCACTCAGGCCAAACGTCCAGATGCTTGTAAGCCCATTTGCGGGTTTGTTCGAGGAGGCACTGATGCAAAAGTGGAAAATCACTTTCGTGGATGATCACGGTGAAAGAGTCGATGAAGTCTTTGAGTGCGACAAGTGCCCGGATAATGAGCAAGCCGCGAAACTCATCAAAGGCCGGCTCCTTCCTGTCGCCGCTGAGCTGGATCTGAATGATCTGGAAGGGCGCACCGCTGATGCCGGCGTAAAAAGTCTCAAAGCGCAGAACAGCATTCAAATCCTCGTTATCACGCCAATCTGAACAACACCTGTCTCATTCTTATCCAGGCCTTGGCAGCGCCTCCGTCTTGGGGCTACTCTGCAATCGAGATCAGCGAACGGATCGCTAAGGTCTGGACTTGTCAGCTACATGCTTGCTTCCCACCGGCGACCTGGTTGCCGCATCGCTCGCACCAATCGGTTGCGCGTGCCGGGAATACGGAAAGTCTATCCATCATGATTGAGGGGGACGTTTCATGAGCACAGCCTATCAAGAAGACATCAGCAGCAGCGTGTTGCGCCGCATGAAAGAAGGCGGTTTCGATTTTTCACGGTTCCATCCCATCGAGTTCTACGCCATTTTCCCGGACGAGGAGCGGGCACGCAGGGCGGCAGGGCAATACAAAGGTGAATCCTTGAACGCGCAAATCAGTGTGCGCGATGACGGCGCATGGGCGCTCGAACTGAGCAAAGTCATGTACGCCACCTACGATGATATCGGCGATTTCGAACAGGGTTTCGAGGCGGTGGTTGAGCCTCTGGGCGGCATCCTCGAAGGGTGGGGCGTCAAGCAGGAAATACGAGGGCGTCTCGCATAACGTTATGAACAGTGACAACGCTCAGCAACGGCTGACCTTCGGGTTGGCCGTTTTCGTTTGTGGCATCCGCCCCTTGGCAAAACCCTGAAACAAGAATCCCGAGGCAAAAAAAACCGCCTGAGCAGGCGGCTAAAGGGAAGTTCGGTCAGGTTTTGCAGCGGATGCGCGGATTATCCGCACCGCCGGCCGGGCAGTGAAATCAACTCTGACTATGCTGGTGATAGGTGACAACGTCGCCTTGCAATGAAGCGGGGGCGATCAGCGTGGGGCGTTTGCTGCACAGGATTGGTGCGGTGCAAACGGCGTGATTCTCCAACTGATTGATAACAAAGCGTTTCTGCCGATGGCACGGGCCTTGCGATGCCTAGATGTCCGGGTGACAAGGAGTACGGCATGATCCGCACCTATTTTGATGAGATGTACGATGCCGGCGGCCAGGTCCGCCCGCATTATCGGGAGTTTGCCCGTTGGCTGGCCGAGACGCCTGACGAGCTCTTGGCACAACGGCGACGCGAGGCCGATCTGTTATTTCATCGCGCCGGGATTACCTTCACGCTCTACGGTGATGAGCAGGGGACAGAGCGCCTGATTCCCTTCGATACCATCCCGCGCAGCATCCCCGCCAGTGAATGGCGGATCGTCGAGCGCGGCTGTATCCAGCGGGTCAAGGCGTTGAACATGTTCCTCGCCGACCTCTACCACGAGCAGCGCATCATCAAGGCCGGCATCATTCCGGCCGAGCAGGTGCTGGCCAACGAGCAATACCAGCTGGCGATGCAAGGGCTCGATCTGCACCGCGATATCTATTCGCACATTTCCGGTGTCGATCTGGTACGCGATGGCGACGGCACGTACTACGTGCTCGAAGACAACCTGCGTACACCCAGCGGCGTGAGCTACATGCTCGAAGACCGCAAGATGATGATGCGACTGTTTCCCGAGTTGTTCTCGGCCCAGCGCATCGCGCCGATCGACCACTATCCGAACCTGCTGCTCGACACTCTGAAAAGCTCCAGCCCGATCGATAATCCGAGCGTGGTGGTGCTGACGCCGGGTCGCTTCAACAGCGCGTTTTTCGAGCACGCCTTTTTGGCGCGAGAGATGGGCGTGGAGCTGGTGGAAGGCGCGGACCTGTTTGTGCGCGACGACAAGGTGTTCATGCGCACCACGGACGGGCCGAAGGCGGTCGACGTGATTTACCGTCGCCTCGACGATGCATTCCTCGACCCGCTGGCGTTCAACCCGGATTCGATGCTCGGCGTTCCAGGGCTGCTGTCGTCCTACCGAACCGGCAACGTGGTGCTGGCGAATGCCATCGGCACCGGGGTCGCGGACGACAAATCGGTGTATCCGTTTGTCACGGACATGATCCGTTTCTACCTGGACGAAGAGCCGATCCTGAAGAACGTGCCGACGTTCCAGTGTCGCAATCCCTCTGAACTGTCCCACGTGCTGGCCAATCTTCCAGACCTGGTGGTCAAGGAAACCCAGGGCTCCGGCGGTTACGGAATGCTGGTGGGGCCGGCGGCGACCGCAGCGGAAATCGAGTCGTTCCGCGCGCGGATCAAAGCCAAGCCTCATGCGTATATCGCGCAACCGACGTTGTCCCTATCGACCTGTCCGACCTTTGTCGAAAACGGCATTGCACCACGCCATATCGACCTGCGTCCGTTTGTATTGTCTGGCCGCGAAACCCGGGTTGTGCCCGGCGGTTTGACCCGTGTCGCCCTGCGTGAAGGCTCTCTGGTGGTGAATTCTTCCCAGGGCGGCGGAACCAAGGACACCTGGGTGGTCGAGGATTGAAGGAAGCCTGCCATGTTAAGTAGAACTGCCTCGGATTTGTATTGGATGTCGCGTTACCTGGAGCGGGCGGAAAACCTCGCACGGATGCTCGACATCAGTTATTCGCTGTCGCTGATGCCGCAGGACGGTCGCGGTGACGGTCTGCACGAACTGGCCATGCCGCTGCTGATTACCGGCACCCTGGACGATTACCTGGAGCGCCACGGTGATTTGCACGCCGAGCGGCTGCTGCATTTCTTCGCACTGGACGCGGCCAACCCGGCGAGCATCTACAGCTGCCTGGGCGCGGCGCGGGCCAGTGCCCATGCGGTGCGTGGGCGAATCACCGCCGACATGTGGGAAAACATCAACGCCACCTGGCTGGAAATTCGCGGGATCGCCGAGCAAGGCCTGAGTCGCTACGGCATGAGCCGTTTTTGCGAGTGGATCAAGGAACGTTCCCACCTGTTCCGTGGCGCGTCCTACGGCACGATCATGCGTAACGATGCGTTCCGCTTCATTCGCCTGGGGACGTTTATCGAACGGGCCGACAACACGTTGCGCCTGCTCGACGCCCGCTACGAAATGGCCGGCGATCAGGCCGAAGCGGTCAGCGACGGCACTGCTCACGCGTATTACCAGTGGAGCGCGTTGTTGCGGGCGTTGTCGTCGTTCGAGGCCTACACCGAGATCTATCGCGATGCACCCGGTGCCCGGCATGTGGCCGAGTTGCTGTTGCTGCGCGCCGATGTGCCACGTTCCCTGCGTGCCTGCACCGAAGAAATCGACCAGATCCTTGCCCAGTTGCCGGGGGCCAATGGCCGTCCCGCGCAACGTCTGGCGGCGGAGATGGACGCGCGTCTGCGCTACACCGGCATCAACGAAATTCTCGACGAAGGCCTGCACGCCTGGCTGACCGAATTCATCCCGCTGGTGCGCCAGTTGGGTAACGCCATTCACAGTTCCTACCTGGAGGCTGCATGAGACTTTCCATTAGCCACGAAACCACCTATCACTACGAAGATCAGGTGCGGGCGAGCATCCAGTACTTGCGACTGACACCCCACGACAGCGAGCGTCAGCATGTGCTCAGCTGGCAACTCGACCTGCCGCGCCCGGTACGCGCGCAACTCGATCCGTTCGGCAACATCCTGCATGTGCTGACCATGGACGAGCCCCACGAGGCGATCATCATCGGCGCCCGTGGCCAGGTGGACATCGACGAGCTGCGCGAAGCCGAACATGAAAGCCAGTCGGCACTGCCGTTCCTGCGCTTCACGCGCCTGACCGAAGCCGACGAAGCCCTGCGTGCGTTCGCGGAAAAGGAATGTAAAAAACGCCGGGATCGCACGGCGTTGATCGACTTGATGCATGGCCTCAATTCGCACATGACCTACACGCCGGGCTCCACCGAAGTGGATACCAGCGCCGCCCAGGCCTTCGCCGGGCGTTCCGGTGTCTGTCAGGACCACACGCACGCGTTTCTCGCGTGCGCCCGCAGCCTGGGCATTCCGTCACGTTATGTGTCGGGGTATTTGTACAGCGAGAATAGCGAACACCTGGCCAGTCACGCCTGGGCCGAAGCCTGGCTCGATGACGCTTGGTACAGCTTCGATGTGACCAATGAATTGGCCCGGCCGGAACGGCATTTGAAACTGGCGGTGGGCCTGGATTACCTGGATGCCTGCCCTGTACGCAGGATGCGCCGGGGCGGTGGGTGTGAGCAAATGCACGCGAAGGTGTTTGTTTCGCCGACGCCGATGCCAGCGCCGATTATCTCCGTTCAGCAGCAATAACAGGAACACCACGGCCCCCTTGCAGGAGCGAGGCTTGCCCGCGAAGGCGTACTGTCATTCACATTGATGTCGACTGACACTACGCCTTCGCGGGCAAGCCTCGCTCCTACAGGGAATGGATCAGGGCTTAGCTTTGCGCCCAGCCATATGCTTCAAATACCCCACCAGCATTTCCAGATCCCCCTCCGGCAACACCGTCGGCGCAAAACCCGGCATCTTCGCCTGAGGCCACTGGCGCAAACTCTGCGGATCTCGAATGTAGCGCTTCAGAAAATCCGCCCCGAAGTACTCGGTCGGGCTAAACGGAATATTCAGATCCGGCCCGAACTGCGCATCCCCTGCACCGTTCAATCGATGACACGCCAGGCAATTCTTCTGAAACAGCGCAAAGCCTTTGTTCACCGGATCATCCGCCTTCAAGGCCGGATCCGGCAGCAGCGCAGGAAAGCGCTCGGCCACGGGCGCCATGCGCTTGATACTCGCCACTTGAAACGGCCATTGCTCCGGGCTGATGTTGCCGGCTTGCGGATCGACCCACACCAGATAAAACGGCCCGGCACCCGGTTTCCCTTCAGATAACGCCGGCCACGGTTGCGCCGGGTCTTCAATCGCCAGCCACGCGCGCGCGCCCTTGGCGTTCAGCAACGGCGCCGCCGACAGTTCAGCGGCAAATCCGTCCAGCGCCACGGCTTGCAGATGGTCTTCAGGCTTGATGCCGGTCAACAACGCCGCCAACGGAACTGCGCGATAACTCATGTCCCGCTTGTAGGAAACGTCGTCGCTGATAGTGATGGTCTGGACCTGAGGATGCTTGAGCAATTCCTCGGTCTGCCAGGTGCGACTGCTCGCGCCCAGCTCAAGGCTTAGCTGTGCGGCATACGAGGGCGTGCTGAGCATCAAGGCCCCAAAGAGAATGAGCGTTTTCAAATGATCGCCGTCCATGTCGTGCAAGTGCCGCAAAGGTTGGCACACCCACGCTGGCCCGGGTAGCGAGCCAGTCACATTTTTAAGAGGGCGATGTAAAAACCTGGCGCCGTATTATTTGAAGACCGCTTAACCGATCACCTTGGTCAAGTTCGGCAAAATCAACAACAGCGTAGTGGCGAAAAGAATGAGCCCGGCTTGACGTACTTTCGAATGCTTGAACATGGCTTGACCGCCCTTTTTGTTATTTCCTGATGCCTGCCTGCATATCTCCATGACGGCAGAGCGCTGAACTTCCTGTAAGACGAGTGCCTCGGCAAAACCCGACGACAACTTCGTACATGTTCACCTTAGAGCCCGCGTCACGCTTGGTTTAGATCCATTTCGTATGGTTTGCTTGCTTAAAGCTTTTAAAAAGGCATGAGGCCTATTGCCAGCTACTTGGGCGCCCGTTTGCTAGACAGCTTGGTGACGTTAATCGGTTAATCCGCATCCGAGTGACCGTCCGTCTGAGCGTGTCCGTCAACGCCAGTGAGCATTGCGGTCATTGAATCCATGGCGGCTCGGCCTAAGGTGGAAGCTCAGTATTTACTCACCGCCCAGGTTCGAGGACGTCATGACCCAAGCTTTGATTTTCGACGCGTTACGCACGCCCCGTGGCAAAGGCAAGGCCGATGGCGCCTTGCACAGCGTCAAACCAGTAAATCTGGTGGCCGGGTTGCTCACGGCGTTGCAGCAGCGCACGTCGCTGGACACCCGTCAGGTCGATGATGTGGTGCTCGGTTGCGTCACGCCAATTGGCGATCAGGGCTCCGATATCGCCAAGACGGCGGCACAAGTCGCCGATTGGGACGTCAGCGTGTCTGGCGTGCAGATCAATCGCTTCTGCGCCTCGGGGCTTGAAGCCGTGAACCTGGGTGCGATGAAGGTCCGTTCCGGTTTCGAAGACCTGGTGGTGGTCGGCGGCGTCGAATCCATGTCCCGTGTGCCCATGGGCAGCGACGGCGGCGCTTGGGCGCTGGACCCGGAAACCAATCTGCACAGCCATTTCACCCCGCAAGGCGTCGGTGCCGACCTGATCGCCACGATTGAAGGTTTCAGCCGCCAGGACGTCGATGCCTACGCGCTGCATTCCCAGCAAAAGGCAGCGCGGGCGCGGGCCAACGGTTCGTTCAACAAATCACTGGTGCCGGTGCAGGATCAGAACGGCATCATCCTGCTCGATCACGATGAGTTCATCCGCGCCGAATCCACCCTGGAAGGACTGGGCAAACTCAAGCCCAGCTTCGAGATGATGGGGCTGATGGGCTTTGACGCCACCGCGCTGCGCGTTTACAGCCAGGTGGAGCGGATCAACCACGTTCACACACCGGGCAACAGCTCCGGGATCGTCGATGGCGCCGCCCTGATGCTGATTGGCTCCGAAGCCAAGGGCCGTGCGCTGGGTCTGCAGCCTCGGGCGCGGATTGTCGCCACCGCAGTCACCAGCACCGACCCGACCATCATGCTCACCGGCCCGGCGCCGGCCACCCGCAAAGCACTGGCCAAGGCCGGGCTGCGGGTTGAAGACATCGATCTGTTCGAGGTCAACGAAGCCTTCGCCTCGGTGGTACTGAAATTCATCAATGACATGGCCATCGACCCGGACAAGGTCAACGTCAACGGCGGTTCCATCGCCATGGGCCATCCGCTGGGCGCCACTGGCTGCGCCATTCTCGGCACGCTGCTCGATGAACTGGAAACCCGGCGTCTGCGCTATGGCCTCGCGACCCTGTGTGTCGGCGGCGGCATGGGCATTGCCACCATCATCGAACGCCTCTGAGCCCCGACCTTAAGGAACAAGTGACATGACTGAAGCCATTCGTTACGAAAAAGGTCAGGACCAGATCGTCGTCCTGACCATCGACATGCCGGGCCAGAGCGCCAACACCATGAACGCGGTCTATCGCGAGGCCATGGCCGCCTGCGTCGCCCGCCTGGTGGCCGAAAAGGACAGCATTGCCGGGGTCATCATCACCTCGGGCAAGAAAACCTTCTTTGCTGGCGGCGACCTCAATGAACTGATCAAGGTCGGCAAACCCGAGGCCAAGGCCTTTTACGACATGGTCCTGACGCTCAAAGGCCAGTTGCGTACCCTGGAAACCCTCGGCAAACCGGTGGTGGCCGCGATCAATGGCGCTGCGTTGGGCGGTGGCTGGGAAATCTGCCTCGCCTGCCATCACCGCGTCGCGCTGGACAATCCATCCGTGCAACTCGGCCTGCCGGAAGTCACCCTTGGCTTGCTGCCGGGCGGTGGCGGGGTAGTCCGTATGGTGCGCATGCTGGGCATTGAAAAAGCCTTGCCGTACCTGCTCGAAGGCAAGAAAGTCCGGCCGCAACAGGCCTTGCAAGCGGGTTTGATCGATGAACTGGCCGCAGATCGCGATGAATTGCTGAGCAAGGCGCGCGCCTGGATTATTGCCAATCCGGCCGCCGCACAGCGGTGGGACGTGAAGGGTTATCAGATACCCGGCGGCACGCCGTCGAACCCTAAAGTCGCGCAAATGCTCGCCATCGCACCGTCGATCCTGCGCAGCAAAACCCAGGGCTGCATGCCCGCGCCGGAGAAGATTCTCTGTGCCGCTGTCGAAGGCGCTCAAGTGGATTTCGACACCGCGCACCTGATCGAAACCCGCTATTTCACGGAACTGACCACCGGGCAAATTTCGAAAAACCTGATCGGCACCTTCTGGTTCCAGCTCAACGAGATCAACGCCGGCGGCTCGCGGCCCAAGGGGTTTGCACCTTGTGTCACGCAAAAAGTCGGCGTGCTGGGCGCCGGGATGATGGGCGCGGGCATCGCCTTTGTCAGCGCTTCGGCCGGCATTGAAGTGGTGCTCAAGGACATCAACCTCGCAGCAGCGGAGAAGGGCAAGGCCCACTCGGCGGCGCTGCTGGACAAGAAAGTCGCACGCGCCCAGATGCTCCCGCAACAGCGAGAGGCAATCCTGGCGCGGATCCACACCACCGAAAACGATGCCGACCTGGCCGGTTGCGACCTGATCATTGAAGCGGTATTCGAAGATCGCGAGCTGAAAGCCAAAGTCTCCTCGGCGGCACAAAAGGTCGTCGGCCCGGCCGCAGTGATCGCCTCCAACACCTCGACCTTGCCGATCAGCGGCCTGGCCACCGCCGTGCCGGATCAAACGAAGTTCATCGGTCTGCATTTCTTCAGCCCGGTGGAGAAAATGCCGCTGGTGGAAATCATCAAGGGCGCCAACACCAGCGACGAAACCCTGGCGCGCGGGTTCGATTTCGTCCTGCAAATCAAGAAGACGCCGATTGTGGTCAACGACAGCCGTGGTTTCTTCACTTCCCGGGTGTTTGGCACCTTCACCAACGAAGGCATCGCCATGCTCGGCGAAGGCGTGAGTGCACCGATGATCGAGACGGAAGCGCGCAAGGCCGGTATGCCTGTCGGGCCTCTGGCGATCTCCGACGAAGTTTCCCTCAGCCTCATGAGTCATATCCGCCAGCAAACCGCCAAAGACCTGCAAGCAGAAGGGAAACCGCTGATTGAGCACCCCGCGTTCGCCGTGATTGACTTGCTGCTCAACGAATACAAGCGGCCCGGTAAAGCCGCAGGGGGCGGGTTCTACGAGTACCCGGTCGGTGGCCAGAAACATCTGTGGCCTGAGCTGAAAAGCCGTTTCGAGAAAGCCGACGGGCAGATTTCGCCAAAGGATGTGCGCGATCGCCTGCTGTTCGTGCAAGCCATCGAAACCGTGCGTTGTGTGGAGGAGGGTGTGCTGACCTCGACGGCGGACGCCAACGTCGGCTCGATCTTCGGTATCGGCTTCGCGGCCTGGACCGGCGGCGCGCTGCAGTTCATCAACCAGTACGGGGTGAAAGACTTCGTCGCCCGCGCCCAGTACCTGGCTCAGCAGTATGGCGAGCGTTTCGCGCCGCCTGCGTTATTGCTGGAGAAAGCGGCCAAAGGGGAGGCGTTCTAAGGGACGTATGACGCCTTCCGGGGCTTGCCTTGTCACCGTGTTTCGAGGCAGGCTCTGGGGTGTGCATTATTCCCATCACGTGTCAGGTATTTTTTATGTCGTTACGCATCTGCATTCTGGAAACCGACATCCTGCGTCCGGAACTGGTCGATCAATATCAGGGTTACGGGCAGATGTTCCAGAATCTGTTTTCGCAGCAACCCATCGCTGCCGAGTTCACCGTGTACAACGTGATGCAGGGCGAGTACCCCAGTGACGATCTGACCTTCGATGCCTACCTCGTTACCGGCAGCAAGGCCGATTCCTTCGGCACCGATCCGTGGATCGAAACCCTGCGGGCCTACTTGCTGAAGCGTTATGAACGCGGCGACAAGTTGCTGGGCGTGTGCTTCGGCCATCAGTTGTTGGCGCTGCTGCTGGGCGGCAAGAGCGAACGAGCGACCCAAGGTTGGGGCGTCGGCACTCACAAATACAAACTCGCTGCCAAGGCGCCATGGATGAGTCCGGTGCGTGAAGAACTGACCTTGTTGATCAGCCACCAGGACCAGGTGACGTCGCTACCGGAAAACGCCACGGTTATCGCCTCGAGCGATTTCTGTCCTTTCGCCGCGTACCACATCAACGATCAGGTGCTGTGCTTCCAGGGGCACCCGGAGTTCATTCACGATTATTCCCGTGCGCTGTTGGAGATTCGACAGGAGGCACTGGGTCAGCAGGTTTATACGAAAGGTGTGGCGAGCCTTGAGCAAGAGCATCACGGCACGACCGTTGCGGAGTGGATGATGCGGTTTGTGGCGCATAAGCCAGAAGCTAAAGCGGTTTAAAACATTGCAGCGAATGTGCGGCGAGGGAGCAGGCGCCCTCGCCACACAAGCGTTTCAAAGCCACCCGGACTTTTTGAAACTCGCCCACAAACTCACACATCCCACCGCAATAAACCCCAGCACCGCGAAATACCCGTAATGCCAGGTCAACTCCGGCATGTTCTGGAAGTTCATCCCGTAAATCCCCGCCACTGCCGTCGGAAACGCCAGGATCGCCGCCCACGCCGCAAACTTGCGCTGCACAACGCTCTGCCGTGAAGCCTCCAGCAACACCCCGACCTCGATGGTCTGGCTGGCAATGTCCGCCAGGGTCGTCAGGTCTTCCATCTGCCGTGTGACGTGAATCTGCACATCGCGAAAGTACGGGCGCATGTTCTTGTCGATAAACGGAAAGCTCAGCTTCTGCAGTTCCTCACCGATCTCCACCATCGGCGCCGCATAACGCCGCAAGCGCAAGACGTCCCGGCGCAGGCCGTGCAGCTTCTGGATGTCATGTTCATTCAGCGCGCTGCACAACACATTGCGCTCCAGCTCATCGATCTCGGCATGGATCGCTTCGCCCACCGGCTGGTAGTTTTCAATCACGAAATCGAGGATGGCATAGAGGACGAAATCTTCCCCGTGCTCCAACAACAGCGGACGCGCCTCACAACGCTGGCGGACAAGGGCGTAGGACGCCGAATGACCGTTGCGCGCGGTAATGATGTAACCGTTGCCGGCAAAGATATGAGTCTCGATGAACTCCAGTTTGCCTTCATGCCGGACCGGTGAATACGTGACGATAAACAAGGCATCGCCGAAGGTTTCGAGTTTCGGTCGGCTGTGTTTTTCCAAGGCGTCTTCGATGGCCAGCTCGTGCAGGTTGAACTGGCGTTGCAGGTTGGTCAGTTCCTGCGCGTTCGGCTCTTCAAGGCCGATCCAGACAAAGTGGCCAGGCTTTGCTGCCCAGGCCGCGCCTTCGTCGAGGGTGATATTGGTGACTTTTTTACCGGCGCTATAAACCGCAGCAGCAACAACTCTACCCATGATTTTGGTTCACTTCTTATTAGCGCTTTTGATTAACAAAGACCCAGTGGCGAGCCGTGCTCAGCTTAGCCTTGTCTGCTGCTTGAGAGTCAATGAAATCTGCCGAGTTCGCCGGCAGAAGTTCACAGGCGAAAAAAACCCGCACTAGGCGGGTTTTATTGTCAAACGGCTTGGAGTTGCCGGTCCATCGACTCGATGCATTCGCGCATCTGCTCGCCGCACTGTGCCATCAGCCGGGGCATGTCATCCAGGCTCAATCCCGCCGTAGGAATTGCTGGCAGCGAGCGGATCAGAATTTTCCCACTGCGCCAGCGGTTCAATCGCATGTGTTTGACGTAACTGCTGACACACACCGGCACGATCGGCACGCCCGCGGCGATCGCCATCTGGAACGCGCCTTTCTTGAACGGCAACAACTCTTCCCCGAGGTTGCGCGTACCTTCGGGGAAAACCCAGATCGATGTGTCTTGATGCTGCAAGGTGTGCGTGGTGGTCAACATCGACTGGCGCGCCTTGTGCGCATTGCCGCGGTCGATCAACACATTGCCGGCCAGCCAGAACAACTGCCCGAACAGCGGCACCCACTTCAGGCTCTTTTTGCCGATGCATACGGTGCGGCGGGGCACCACGTTGCCGAACACAAACAGATCGTAGTTGGACTGGTGGTTGGCGATGATCACGCAGCTGTCGGGCTTATCCATCAACGGCCCGACATCGGCCTTCACCCGCAAACGCAAAATACACATCGCCGGCCACGCATACAGGCGCGCGCACAACCGGCTGTTGTCCGGGTTGAACGGGCGGCACAGGCCCAGAATCACCCCAAGCACACCGGCCAGAATAAAGTGCAGGCCCATCAATAACATACGAAACGCAAACAGCATTTACAGGCCCCACCGGGACAAAAGGTGGCGCAGTGTACGGATGTGCACTGTTTTCGGCAATTGCCGCTATAGAGGAAGGAGATAGGCGATGTTTGTGCGCATGTTTCCGACTTGTGGGTCAGATGCGTGCTAGAGCGGTTGTGGATTTTTCAACAGCGCGTGTATGAAAAAGCCCGACACGACGGTCGGGCTTTTCTGTGCAGCCTGTCCGGGCTTAACCCATGTGTTCCTGATCCAGGATGATCGCGTTGTCCAGTGTATCCAGCAGCGCCTTGCGCACTTTCAGCTTGGTGTTTTTGTGCGCGGTCATGTTGATCTTCTTCAACTGACGCGCCGCCGCCAGCGCAGCACTTTGCAGCTCTTCGGCCGACACCACCAGGTCGAGGAAGCCGGCATCCACGGCGCTCTGTGGATTAAACATCTCACCGTTGATGACGGAGCGGTGGAACGCCGATTTGCGCAGACGATCACGCGCGATCTCGATACCGGCATGGTGCATGGTCATGCCGATCTGCACTTCGTTCAGGCCAATGCTGAACGGGCCGTCGACACCAATGCGGTAGTCCGCCGACAACAGCAGGAACGCGCCCTTGGCCACCGCATGCCCAGGGCACGCCACAATCACCGGGAATGGATGCGATAACAGACGACGGGCCAGCGTCGAGCCGGCCGTCACCAGCGCGACCGCTTCTTTCGGGCCGGACGTCATTACCTTCAAGTCATAACCGCCGGACAGAATCCCCGGCGTACCGGTAATGATCACCACTGCACGATCAGTCACCGCCTGATCCAGCGCAGCATTAAACGCAGCAATCACGTCCGGGGAAATGGCATTGACCTTGCCATTGCTCAAAGTCAGGGTCGCGATACCGTCTTCGAGATGGTAGGAAATCAACTCACTCATGACGCTATTCCTTGTATGAAAGTTGGGCAGACGTTACCCACCGCCGCAGGCCAGGTAAAGCGCCGTGACTGACCCGCCAGTCACCCTTTCCCCGCCGGGCAAGCGTAGCTCGCCACTCCCGCCGCGCATTCCTCTGCTTATAGAAGAGGGCGCGAAGCCGGAGATTGGCAGGTTTGCCATCGCCCGGAACCGACAGGAACGACTGAAACGCTAAGCGCATGAAAATTCTGCAAAAAAAGTTTGCCATCAGAAAAGCTTTCGACTACATTAGCGCGCCTCGACAGACAGAACATGTTTGAAGAGATACGGTGAAGTGTCCGAGTGGCTTAAGGAGCACGCCTGGAAAGTGTGTATACAAGAAATTGTATCGAGAGTTCGAATCTCTCCTTCACCGCCAAATTCGATGTAACCAGAACCCCTGATTTCGAGAGAAATCAGGGGTTTTGTGGTTTCTGGCGTTAGTATTTGAATCATGGCACCGTTGTTGGCTCAAGCGAATAAGCGAAGTCGCTTCTGAAAATGGTGTAGGAATAGTGAAAGGCGTGTGGGAAGTAACGCAGGAGCGCCAAGCGGATGGGGGCTTCCGACGGCAAGCTTCTTTGACTCTGTAAATATGCCTGAAGAACTGTGATACCTGATTATCGAAGCCCAGCCGTTGCTGGGCTTTTTGTTTTCAACGATTGGCCGCAGAGGAATAATGCGCGCCTCTATGAAGAAGGAATCCCCATGATCACCACCACAACCCACGCCATCGAAGGCCGCCAAATCACCGCCTATCTGGACATCGTCAGCGCCGAATCGGTGCAGGGCGTCAACGTTATTCGCGACGTGTTCGCCGGCATGCGGGATTTCTTCGGTGGGCGTTCCCAGACGCTGGAGCGGGCGTTGAAGGAGGCACGGATTCAGGCGACCGAGGAGATCAGGGAGCGGGCGCGGGCGCTTCAGGCGGATGCAGTGGTGGGGCTCGATTTTGAGATCAGCATGCCGGCCGGCAAGGGTGGGATGGTCGTGGTGTTTGTGACCGGGACGGCGGTCAAGCTGAGGTGAGTGACGGAATGAATCTGTTTGATCGCCAGCTGATTTTGTAGGAAACGGCGGGGTCCATTCGTCGGGCATGCGGAGATCTGAACTACAAGTCCGGTAATGACCGGCTAGTCTCAAAAGCCTTGGTGGTCGATATTTTTCAGGCAATAGGGCTTGCCGGTATCGATCCCGCTTTGAGAGGGGAAGCGCTATGACTGATCCGTATATCGAAGACGACGGGGCAGAATTTCCAATCAACAATTGCGTGCAGTGTGGCCAGACGGAGTATGTGGCGAGCTTCGGTGAAGATCAGGTCGAGACCAGCAAAGTCAGATCCGCAGCAACCAAGGTGCTCAGGTCGAAGTTTTTGCCAAAAAGAGTGACATCCAGGAAGTAATGGTCAACCGGACAAACCCCGCCAA
This sequence comes from Pseudomonas sp. SJZ077, assembly GCF_007993905.1. Taxonomy (NCBI): domain Bacteria; kingdom Pseudomonadati; phylum Pseudomonadota; class Gammaproteobacteria; order Pseudomonadales; family Pseudomonadaceae; genus Pseudomonas; species Pseudomonas sp. SJZ077. The sequence continues at coordinate 504,325 of NZ_VIUJ01000001.1, read as the reverse complement.
TGAGTGGGGTTTTTTATTTTTACAGGGGCTCGACACCCCAAAAAATGGTCGACCGACAAGCGAGAATTTTCTGTTGATGTTTTTTCACAAAGTTTTCACACCCAAGTATGTAGTCTCAGCTCATCCGTTAGAAAGCAGTACCCTAGCCCGTTCCCCAGCGGGCTTTTTTTTGCCTGTCATAAAACCTTTTCCATAAAAGCTGTCCAAACGTCGCCAATTGCGAGGAGCGGCGGCTTTTGTGTGGACGTTTACTCCTCGAAAGCATTCAATCCCCGGCTTTTCGGTATTCCCTATTTTTGAGGTTTTTCGTCATGCGTTTAACACTGCCTGCTCTGGTTCTGGGACTTCTGGTGACTCAAGGTGCGATGGCTGCCGGTGATGGCACTGCTGCGATCGGTGGTGGTCTGGGTGGTGCGTTGGGTAACGTGGTCGGCCAGAGCATGGGCGGCAGCACCGGCGCGGCAATCGGCGCGGGTGTTGCGGGCGCAGCCGGCAGTGCCGTGGCAGCACGTAAAGGCAGCCGCACCAAAGCGGCCATTGGTGGCGGCGTCGGTGCGGCCGGTGGTTCGGTGATCGGCAACAGCCTGGGCGGCAAGACTGGTTCGACCATTGGTGCAGGCTTGGGCGGCGCATTGGGCGGCGGCGTGGGCAGCAATCTGGCCAAAGGTCACAAGCGTCACTGATCCTGAGCGATAACCTCGAAAAGCCCGGCTAAATGCCGGGCTTTTCGTATCTGGATGTTTCGTTTTTCACAGACTTTGAATTTGCGGATGTCCAACCTTCATCGCTGGCCGGATTCAGTGAGTGCAGGTGTTAGACTCACGCCCATCCGCAATGCGTACTCTTACCCCCGATGCGGAATTTGAGGTTCATATCATGCGTTTGACATTGTCCACGTTGTTTCTGGGACTTTTGGTCGCTCAAGGTGCAATGGCTGCCGGTGATGGCACTGCTGCAGTTGGTGGCGGTCTTGGCGGCGCACTGGGTAACGTAGTGGGTCAGCAAATGGGCGGCAGCACAGGCGCAGCGATTGGCGCCGGTGTTGGCGGTGCTGCGGGCAGCGCTGTTGGCGCGAACAAGGGCAGTCGCACAGAGGCCGCAATTGGTGGTGGATTAGGCTCGGCAGGCGGCTCCGTGATCGGCAATAGCCTCGGCGGTTCTACCGGTTCGACCATTGGCGCAGGCCTGGGTGGCGCAGCGGGTGGTGCGGTCGGCAACAACCTTGGCAACGACAACGGCGGCTCCCATTCCGGAGGCGGTCATAAGAATAAGCACAAAAACAAGCACAAGAATAAACATCACTGATTCGACATCGAGTGATATCAGAAACCCGGCCCAGGCCGGGTTTTTTCGTATCTGCCTGGTAGTCCCCGGAACGTTTGGTCGCAAGCCGCCTCGAACGTCATACACCCCCAACGTCGCGAGGACTGCCATGACTCCTGAAACCGAAGGCAAGGAAGAAAAAGGCCCAAGTGGGCTTCCGTTCATCAATGACCCCGGCAACGAAGATCCGGGTTCTTTGATGGATGACGCAACGGTCCCGCTCAACGACTCCGATGACGCTGGGGATGTGGGAAACGCCGAGTACGAAGAAGAGGAAGAAGACGACGATTGACCGGCGTTGATGTGCTATCGACCGATCGTCTCACTGATCGAACGCAAGCATTGCCCAGCCCTCGAAATTTCAGGGCCTGCTTTTCAGGCCCTTCGAGAGGTGCTTTATGAATGCTGATCCGAAAGTCGACGATGACGACGACACCCCTGAATACCCGCTGCCTTCGCCCACCGATTCCCTGAGTCGCGATCAACGTCCGCCTGACGACGACACTGCGGTTGAGCAGGTGCCGACTGATGATGTGAAACGTGGCGATGTTGAGGCCACCCCCGAAGACCCGGACATTGCCGGTAACGATGGCTCCGGTGAGCCCAGCTGAAAAGCCATTCGTCGATTGAGCGGCACCTTTAAAAAGCCAACGCTGCCAGAAATCAGGTACGCACCTTTTTAGAGGAGATGCACCATGATCAGGTCAACATTGATGGTCCTGACGGTGAGCAGCGTGTTGTCGATCAGTTCAATGGCGGCGTTTGCTCAGTCTTCCGGCAACGATGCTCCGGTCGATAAGGGCGGGATGCCGCCGTCTACTGAAATGAACGCGGGTTCTGGAGACGGGAAGGCGTTGCCGCCTGGCTCCATTGGTGGTGGGAATGCGGGTGATGCGAGCGGGAGTAGCACCAGCCCGGGATCGGGAAGCGGGTCGATGAGTGGTGGAAGTTCGATGGGGAGTGGTTCTGGGAGTGGGTCTGGAGGATCCGGTAGCTCTGGTGGTTCCGGGATGAGCGGTGGTGGGAGTGGTGGGAGTTCGGGAAGTGCGGGAGGAGGGACGGGTGGTGCTGGTGGGGGGACGAGTGGTTCCGGCGGTTAATCCAGGTTCTTCTTGGAGGATAAGCCCAGTCCGAACTGGGCTTTTTTGCTTATAAAGTGCTTTGTCTAAATATGATTGTTAACATTCGTGGTTAGTGCATGAACTGTTGCAGCCAACGGTTATAGAAGTCCCTTTGTTGTTGAATATCAGTTGTGATGTCTTTGTCTTCAAAATCGAAGATATTAACCACGTCTTCAGTTTCAGTTGCGCGTCCCATATGGAGCTCATACGCCACTATGCCTCCGGCCATTTGCGAGGCCATACGCGAGGGATATACGTTGAGTTTTGCGCCTTTGCATAGAAAATTCATTTCCTGAAAATCGGCTCGCAACAGCCCAAAGCATTCGTAAAGATCACAAGCCGTGTAGGTTTTTCTCAAGCCGTTTTTTGTTGTGAAAACCAATGTCAGATTTTTTCGGTCGCATTCGATTGAAACTTTCTCGGTGACTCCGCAGGAGTTTATGGATATTTCTATTGTTTTGTTCACGAACACTTCCTGCGTGGGTTGGGAGTTGAGTAGCCCTTGCAGCTGCCATCCGCCCTAAATAAATCTGTCCCCTGAGCCCGTCCCCTTAAACCGATCGGGAATGGGGCTGGGAGTGGGAATGGAGGATCCGGTAGTTCTGGTGGTTCAGGGATGAGTCGCGGTGGGAGTTTGGGGAGTGCGGGAGGAGGTGGCGGTTCGGATGGTTAATCCGAGTATTCCAGAAGATGAGCCCAGTACAAACTGGGCTGTTCAGGTGCTTTTTTAAATAACAGAGATGTTAGGGGTGGCTGGGTTTTAAAAAATCGCTGTTCTGTATGCGCCCTAGTCTTTAACTTTTTTTATGGATTCTAACCAGCGATGAAAGAATTCGGTCTGTAGTCTTGGTTCGTTGATTATTTCTTTGTCATCATAATCGAAGATGTTGACGATATCTTTTCTTGTGGCGCGGACGCCTATTTTGTGCTCGTATGCCATTATTCCGGATGTCATCTGCGACGACATGCTAGATGGTCTAACGTTTATCTTCGCTCCTTTACAAAGAAATTTAATTTCAGGGAGTGATTTAATTATTTTTCCCAGGCACTCATAGATGTCTAAGCCTTTGAATTCTTCGCTCCAACCATTTTCAAGTGTCAAACGGATCACAGGTATCCGCTCGTCATAATCCAAGGTCGCAGTTTCGGGTTTTCCACCCACCACTATAGGTATTTTCTTAATTGTCATTTTTCAGATTCCTTGATGGATTCGGAATGGAATACCCAACATAGCTACCATCTTTTTTCAGGGGCGTGGCACCGAGAATATTTTTGCTTTCTATTCCGTTAGGTATTGCAATTTCAGACTCATAACTATAGGGGATGTCATCAGGATGTAATTCTTTGTTCACGTCGTGGCCATAGATTTTTTTCAGGGTGTACAAGTAACCCTTGGTAGTTCTGTATCTTGTGCCGAAATCGATGCCTACTTCCCGATCAGTCGATGTACTTACGAAATTGCTTGGTGGATTTCGGTTGTCCCATATATGGAGCAATAGATCGGTACTTTTGCCTAAGCTTAAAAAACCAGTGTCAAAGATTTCATCGGGACGACGAAGATCACCACGGTAAAGATAATCGATTTCTGCTTTCGGAGTCGGAAGAGTAGCCTCCCCCTCTTCAACCTTCACCTTCCCCGCCGGATCCTCATCCCCAAACGAAGGCCTCTTGCACCCGTCCCCTCCAGGACAATCATTCAACCCCAACGGATCAACCCACCCCGTCGGGTTTCGAGTGTACTGATATCCGTTTAACCCACCCGCCAACTTACTCGGATCCGGCGTCAGATACCGTCCCAGATCCGGGTTGTAGTACCGGTGCCGGTTGTAATGCAGTCCCGTCTCCGCATCGTAATACTGCCCTTGGAACCTCAATGGTTGATCCAGAACCTGATGGGTATCGCGATTCAGGCGAGTCAGGCGGCCATAGGCTGTGTATTGGGCGGCCCAGATAATGTCGCCGCTGTAGTCGGTGAGTTCTTGTGGTGTGCCGAGGTGGTCGAGTTGGTAGTAGAACGGGCAGGCCTGGTGCGGGCCTTTGCCGTCGAGCATGGCCAGCGGGCGGAAGGTGCCGGGTTCGTAGACATAGCTGCGGTAATGTTCGCGGCCACTTTCGGCAACGAGGTTGTCGCCCTGCCAGAAGTACTCGGTGATGTGGTTGTCGACGGTTTTACAGATGCGGCGGCCGAAGGCATCGTAGCGGTAGCTGGCGGTGTTGCCGTTCGGCAGGGTGACGCCGATTAATCGATGCTGGCAGTCGTAGCGGTACTCGGTGACGAGTTTTTGGGCGGCGCCGCGGCGCTCGCGGATCAGGTTGCCGAAGGCGTCGTAGTCGAAATGGCGATCGCCCTGCATCAGCAGGCGATTGCCTTTGAGGGTGGCTGGGCCTGGCCGGTCCTGCATCAACAGGTTGCCGGCGGGGTCATGGGCGAAACTTTCGGGCTGCTGGTCGCGGGAGTGGCGGACGCGGATCAGGCGGTCAAGCGGATCGTATTGATAGCTGCGTTGGCCATGACGGGTGTCGGCGATGTGTTCGAGATTGCCGTTGACGCTGTAGGTATAGTCGCGCCGATACATCGGATGCTGGGGTTGGCTGATAGCGTGAGCTTTCAGGCGACCCTGTTCATCGTAGTCGTACCGGCTCGACAACATGCCTTGCTGACGTTGCAGTTCGCGGTCGGCTTTATACGTGTGGCTTGTAAGTCGAGTGCCGTTAAGGTCGATGGCTGTCAGCGCACCGCCCTTGGCGTGGTGATAGTCGAGTTGGCTGTTGTCCGGCAGACGCAGATGGTTGAGCTTGCCGCAAGCGTCGTAGCCGTAGCGCAGCGTGCCCCAACCTTGATGTTCGGTGATCAGGCGGTTTTGCTTGTCGTACGCGAACTCCAGCGGATGGTCGTGGCCGTTATCGACGCTGACCAATCGACCGAGGCTGTCATAGCGATATTCGACGTTGACGCCATCGGGCAGGTTTTTGACCAGCAGGCGTCCGGCCGTATCCCGTTGGTAACTCGTAAACAGCTGCGAGCCGTCATCACCGAATTCGGTTTTTTCCAGCAGATGGCCGTTGAGGTCGTAGGCATACGCTGTGCGACGGCCGTCAAAGCCGGTTTCCTGTCGGATCAGCCCGCCAGGTGTGTAGTCCAGTCGATAGCGTTCGCCGGATTCGTTTTCGATTTCCGTCAGTAGCAGCCGGGCGTTGTCGTAGCGATAACGCAGCTGCGTGCCGTCGGGATTGATTCGGCGGCTGACCAGATGCAGGTCATCGTCGTATTCAAAACGGGTGACGCGCCCCAGTTCATCGCGTTCGGCGGTGATTTTGCCGTAGGCGTTGTAACTGAAGGCGCGGCTGGCGCCTGTGGGAAGAACCGTCTGGATCAGTCGGCCAACGGCGTCCCATTGGTATTGAGTGACGGCACCATGTTCGTCCTGACGGGCAATCTGACGACCCGATACATCGTAGGAAAATCGCCGCTGACTGCCGTCTGGCAACGTCTCTTCGACCAGTTGCCCGATGGCATCCCACACGAACACATGACGGCTGGTGTCCGGGTAACGGATAGACAGCAGCCGGCCTTGAGCATCGTAGTGGTAGTGAGTGATGTGGCCGTCGGGATCGATGGCCTCGGTGACATCCCCCTGAGCATTGCGCCGGTATTTCCACACCGCTTTACCGCGATATCGCGCATGCAGGAAACCGTAGCGATATTCGTAGGACGTTGGCTCGTCTTCCGGTGGAATCAGCGCGATCAGCCGCCCGATCTCGTCGTAGCGATACTGGGTGATCGCCCCTGACGGACTGCGCTCGGTTGTCAATCGGCCGTGGTCGTCGTAGGTGTTGAGATGCTCTGCGCCATCCGGCTCAACCCGGCGCACCAATCGCGCCTTATCGTCATGGACGTAAACTTCTTCGCTGCCATCGGCGTTTTTAACCAGCACTGCGCCGTCGTCATCCCAGGCATATCGCGTATCCATCTGCGAAAAAGTCGCCCAATGCCTGACACATCTGGCCGCCTTGCCAGACCTTTCCCACTCCCAGAAGAAACTGGCCCCACCGGCCAGTTGCCGCTGGAGAATCACATGTTGGTCGTCGTAGTCGTACCGCTCGCTTTCGCCGGCAGCATTGGTCACTTCGATCAGGCGGTGACGGGCGTCGTAGCGGTAGGCAATCAGCGTTTGCTCTGTACGCCAGGCGTCCACCAACCCGTCGGCGGGGTGAAACGACTGATACTCGACCGTAACGATGTGCCGGCGCTCGTAACGCAACAGCAGTGAACGTCCCGCGCCGTTATCGACGCGTTGAATGCGATCCTGACGGTCGCGGGTGATATGCAGCCGGTTGTTGTAGGCATCACTGATGGACGTCAGGCGACCATTTTCAAAGTGATAGAACCGTGGAGACTCACCCGCCAGCGCAACAATCAGCTCCTCGGGTTTGTTTCCGAGATAAATGGCCGAGCGGGACAGGCTGTTATGAATCGCCGGACGCGAAAGACCGGGCAGTGGAAACGTCGTGCGACGGTTTTCATGGTCGGTCCAGACGACCTGTTCTGCGTCCAGCTCCAGGCGATGCGCCAGCGAATGACTCCAACCCCAACCCAGCCCGCAATCCATTTCCACGGCGCTGGTTCGGTACAACCGGGTAAACGCGAAAGGCAGCAAACCGTTAAGCGATCCATCGTCCAGTGTCAGCAATTCTTCGCCGGTGACCATCGACACCGGGCAACCGTTGGTGCAGGTCAGCGGCCCGCAATCGGCACTATCGCCGTTGGGATTTTTCGCTTGATCGGGAACGTCGTCACGGTGCTCCTGCCGACCCAATCGGGTCATGGCTGCGGATTTGTCGCGAGCGATGGCGACTGGATTCTGCACTGTCAAAACCGGCGCAGTGCTCAGGTTGATCTGCAACGGCACGGCGGGTGCGGGGTTTAGCGGAGCATTTCGGACATTGACCGCAAGGGGTTTGAGTACGCCCGCGTGGGTCGTCAGGTCGGACTGGGTGCCGAGCTCGGCCAACCTCAGGCTCGCGGCAGCCAGCCATTTGCGCGCGCGCTCGGATTTGACCTTGTCCAGCACCTTGGCGCTGATGCCGAGCTTCAACCCGGCAGGGCCTGTGAAGCGCGCCAGCAGGAAGCCGATCAATATGCCTGTGCGAATCTGCGCCACGACTTCGGCGATGAACTGCGGCGGCAACATCCTCAGCCAACTGGTGATCGCCGCCAGATGAATGAACATCAGCGGCTCATCACTCAACACCAGCAGCAGGTTGGCGATGGATTCCGCTGAAGCCTCCAGCAGCGTTTCAAGTTCGGTTTCGGTCAGGTATTCAAGGAGTTTTTCACTGTTGGCTCGCAGGTCCGCGATCAGCGCGTAGATCTGCTTCACGTCATCCCACAACCCGTTCAGCGAATTCTCGAAACCGCGCCAGTCGGCCTGTTGCAGCTGGCCGTAACGCTTGATGAAACCGGCCTCGGCGAACTCGGCCCATGAGGGTTCGAATTCGGTCGTCCACTCGTTACGCAGCCAGCCTTCCAGACCGCTGATGACGCCTTGATAGGAGGCATAAAGCGCTTTGACATGCTCAGCGGAAACATTCGGGAAGAAGGTGATGCGATAACGCAGGCTGCGTTCGCACTCGCGGATTTCGAGGATGCCGCTAGGGCCGATCTCGTCATAAACCGGTTTGCCGAACGTACCGTCAGCGTTCAAAGGCTCAAGCATCACCGGGGTGTTGCCGATCGGCACGAACCGCGCAGCGTCGAACATGTGCACGAGGGTCAGGGGACCCGCTGCCGAGCATGCGGCGACGGTCGAGCTGACAGGGGTGGTGGAGTTTTTCGGCGCGACCAGGCGAACGTCGCGCCCCACCTTGAACACCTGCTCGATATCCAGCGCCTTGCCGGTCCAGAAACTTTCGGCCCAGGCGTCGTAGTCATTGAGGCAAAGCCGGAAGTCAGCGAACAGCGCTTCGACATCCGGCCGCTCGGGGTCCATGGCGGCAACCACCAGCAGGCCGATGGCGTTATTCAAGGCCAGTACCTTGTCAGGTACGAACATTCGCAGTCCCTCGCGCAGATCAAGTTTGAGCGCGGGACTTTGCTTGGGATCAACGGGTAAAGAAGTCGGGAAAGGAGGCGTTTTATGTAGGGAAAATCGCTAAATGACGACGAGCACTTTTTGTATCTGTCAGGGATTGCCCGTTGCTCGATGGCCGCCGCGCTCGCTATGCTGCTGAATCCTTTAATCGATCACGGACCCGGCCGCACCTGAGCCGCCTCTGGGATGTCATTAGAAAACGGATCAGATGCGATGAATGCACCGCTGAATGAATACGGCCCGATCAAGGCCGTGATTTTTGATATGGACGGCTTGCTGCTGGACACCGAGGGCATTTATACCGAGGTCACGTCCATGATTGCCGAGCGCTACGGTCGGGTCTTCGACTGGAGCATCAAACAGAACATCATCGGCCGTGGCGCGGGTGATCTGGCGCGGTACGTGGTCGAGGCTCTCGACCTGCCGATCACCGCCGAAGAGTTTCTGGTGATCCGCGAACCGCTGATGCGCGAGCGTTTTCCGCAAGCGCTGGCGATGCCTGGCGCCGAGGAACTGGTCAGGCACTTGAAAGCCAACAACATTCCGATCGCGGTCGGCACCAGTTCTTCGCGTCAGTCGTTCGGCCAGAAAACCACCTTGCACCGCGATTGGTTTGCGTTGTTCGACTTTGTCGTGACGGCCGATGACCCTGAAGTGGGCGCGGCCAAACCGGCGCCGGACATCTTCCTCACGGCGGCGCGGCGCCTGGGCGTTGCGCCCGAAGACTGCCTGGTGTTCGAAGACTCGCCGTTCGGTGTCACGGCGGCGAAAGCGGCCGGGATGACGGCGATTGCGATTCCCGACGCGGCGATGGCTGACGAAAAGTATGCGCATGCCGATGGCATTCTTCGTTCGTTGAAGGCGTTCAAGCCGAGTGCTTGTGGTTTGCCAGCCCTCGAATGGGCTTGAAGTAAAAAGTTTGGGAGCGAGCCTGCTCGCGAAAGCGGAAGGTCAGACGACATCAATGTCGCCTGACGCACCGTCTTCGCGAGCAGGCTCGCCCCCACATTGTGATTGCGTCTAGCGCATCAGGCGCCAAAACCACCGTCGATGGTCAGGCTCGCCCCTGTGATGTAACCGGCTTCCGGCCCGACCAGATAGGCCACAAAGCTGGCGATTTCCTCGGAAGTGCCGTAACGGCCCACCGCCATCAGCGGGATCAGGCTGTCAGCGAAGTCACCGTCGGCCGGGTTCATGTCGGTGTCGACCGGGCCCGGTTGCACGTTGTTGATGGTGATGCCACGTGGGCCGAGGTCGCGGGCCAGGCCTTTGGTCAGACCTACCAGCGCTGATTTGCTCATGGCGTAAGGGCCGCCACCGGCGAAGGGCATGCGGTCGGCGTTGGTGCTGCCGATGTTGATGATGCGACCGCCTTCAGTCATGTGTTTGGCGGCGGCCTGGGTGGCGATGAACACGCTGCGCACGTTGATGGCCAGGGTCTGGTCGAAATCTTCGAGTTTGAAATCCTCCAGTGGCGCAACGGCCAGCACTCCGGCGTTGTTGACGAGGATGTCGAGGCGGCCAAAGGTGTCTACGGTGGTGGTCACGGCGCGGCGAATGGCCTCGGCGTCAGCGCTGTCGGCCTTGATGGCGAGGGCTTTGCCGCCATTGCCGGTGATGCTGTCTTGCAAGGCTTCGGCTTTGGCCGTGGAGCTGACATAGGTGAAGGCAACGGTTGCGCCTTCAGCGGCCAGGCGTTTGACAATGGCGGCGCCGATGCCGCGGGACCCGCCTTGAATCAAAGCCACTTTGCCGCTGAGGTTCTGAGTAGTCATAACGATCTCCGAAGTCCCGAGGCGAGATGCCTCGGTTGATGGAGCCTAGTATTGATTGCGGATTACACGCTGTGTAGACGGCAATTGCGATAGTCTGTGTAAACCAGAAGTTTATAGTGGCGCCTATGGAAACCTTCAGCAGTATCGAATGCTTCGTGCGCAGCGCCGAGGTTGGCAGCTTCGCCGAAGCCGCGCGACGCTTGAGCCTGACTCCGGCGGCGGTGGGCAAAAGTGTTGCCAAGCTTGAGGCCCGGCTGGGTGTGCGGCTGTTCCAGCGCAGCACGCGAAGCCTGACGCTGACCGAGGCAGGTCACCTGTTTCTCGGCGAAGTCAGTTCCAGCCTTCACACGATCCAGAATGCGGTGGCCAACCTCGCCAGCGCTGAGGGTCGGCCAGCGGGAACATTGAAAGTCAGCATGGGCACGGTGTTCGGGCGTTTATATGTGGTGCCCTTACTGGGCGAGTTTCTGCGGCGATTTCCGGCGATCAACCCGGATTGGCATTTCGACAACCGTCAGGTCGATCTGATCGCTCAGGGCTTCGATGCGGCGATTGGTGGGGGATTTGAGCTGCCTCAAGGCGTGGTGGCGCGCAAGCTGACGCCGGCGCATCGGGTGCTGGTGGCGTCGGCGGAGTATCTGGCGGCGCGGCCTGTGATCGTCGAGCCCGATCAACTCAAGGACCACGACGGCATCCTGATCCGCTCCCCACAGACCGGCCGGGTGCGTTCCTGGCAATTGACCAGTCGTACTCAGCAACACAACCCGCTGGCGCTGAAGGCGCGCATGACCATGAGCGATTCGGAAGCGGCGTGTGCGACGGCGGCGCAGGGGTTGGGCATTGCGTTGGTGAGCATGCCGTTTGCTGTGGGGTATCTGGAAGCCGGGACGTTACAACGGGTGTTGCCGGACTGGTATGTCGACGACGGCAACATTTCTATCTATTACGCGGAACACAAACTGCTGCCGGGCAAGACCCGGGCGTTTGTGGATTTCATTATTGAGCAGTTTGCGGAGCGGGGGTGGGTGCAGCGGTTCAGTGCGGTTTGAGCCTGGCTTGAGACCGAGTCGCTGCTTTCGCGAGCAGGGGATTTGTGAATGACACAGATCCAATGCGAGCCTGCTCGCGATGAACGATAACGCGGTCTACCGCCCGAACCGCCCCGGCCAACCAATAATGTTCTTCGGCCGTGGCGTCGCATACGTCCGGACCTTGGAAGTGGACAACCCTAATCGCACCAGCGATTCGGCAATGGTCACCGCCGCCGTCACGCCATCCACCACCGGAACCCCGGTGCGCTGGCGAATCTGTTCATCCAGCCCGGCCATGCCGCCGCATCCCAGGCAAATCACTTCGGCCTTGTCTTCCTGCACCGCCAGTTCCGCCTGACGGACAATCGCCTCCAGCGCCCGTTGCGGATCGGATTCCAGTTCCAGCACCGCCAGACCACTGGCCCGCACCGACGCGCAGCGGTCCCACAGCCCCGACAGTTTTAGCCGGTCCTCGATCAGGGGCACGGTGCGGTCCAGGGTGGTGACCACCGAATAGGCATGGCCGAGGAACATCGCCGTACTGGCCGCTGCATCGGTGATGTCCACCACCGGCACGTTGAGCAATTCCTGTAAGCCTTCGCGACCGTGTTCGCCGTAGCCGGCCTGGACCACAGCATCGAAGGGCTGGTCGTAGGCCATGACCCGGTCCATTACGGCGATGGCGGCCAGGTAACTTTCGAAATTGCCTTCGATGGAGTCGGCGCCGAAGTAGGGCGTCAGGCCGACGATTTCCGTTCCCGGCGCGGCCACCGCCTGGGCGGATCGGGCGATGGCCTGGGTGATGGATTCGGTGGTGTTGACGTTGACCACGAGAATTCGCATGAGTAGTCCTTATTGCAGGGCGGTTCTGCGGCCCGGCGCTGGCGGGCCGCGAGTGGATTAGTGGCAGACGTTGTCGACTGCGATGCTTTCACCGCTGACGTCGGCGTAATGGGGCTGTCGCTTGGCGATGATCAGGTAGAGCATTGCGCCAATCCCGGCGCCGATCAGCCACGAGAACGGTGAAACGAGGTGGAAGCCCGGCACCAGCGCCAGGACGATGGCAATCAATGCGGCAGGAATGAACGCCGCTACGGCGCGTAAATTGACTCCACGGCTGTAGTAATAAGCGCCATTGGGGTCTTCGCTGTACAACTGCGGCACGTTGACCTGGCCTTTTCGTACAAGCCAGTAGTCGACCATGATCACGCCGTACAACGGGCCTAGCAGGGCGCCGAGGCCGGACAGGAAATACACGATCACCAGTGGGCTGTTGTAGAGGTTCCACGGCAGGATCAGCACCGCGATGGTTGCGCTGATCAGCCCGGCGCGGCGGAAGGTCAGGTATTTAGGCGCCAGGTTACTGAGCACGAACGCCGGGGCGACGAAGTTGGCCATGATGTTCACCGCTACGGTGACGATCAGGAACGCCAGGCAGCCGAGCACCAGGAAGAAGGTGTTGGGGATCGAGGCGATGATTTCAGTCGGGCTTTCGATGATCCGGCCATTGATCTGAAATTGCGCACCACAAAGCAGGACGGTGATGGCCGCGAACACCAGAATATTCACCGGCAAGCCCCAGAAATTTCCGACCTTGATGGTTTTGCGGCACGGCGATGAACGGGCGAAGTCGCAGAAGTTGAGGATCAACGTCCCGTAGATCGCCAGCCACAATGCGCCGCCGGCAAAAATATTGCGCCACATCTCGCCACCGGTCAGCGGCTCGCGGATCGACCAGGCGATGGTTGCGTCGGCTTGGGTGTACATCCAGGCGGCGAGCGCGGCGACGGTCAGCAGAATCACCGGCCCGGCGAACGCTTCATAGCGCCGTACCATTTCCATGCCGTAGGCGAGGATGCCCAGTTGCACCAGCCAGATCGCCACGAAACATACCCAGCCCAGGCTCGACAGACCAAGGATCGAGTTGTGGTCGTAGTCGGCGAAGCCGGGATGCACCGCCGTCAGCAGCACGCGAAACACTACGGACGCCAGGTACGTCTGAATGCCGAACCAGGCGATGGCGATAATGGCGCGGATCAACGCAGGAATTTGCGCCCCGTGGATACCGAAACTGATCCGGCTGATGACAGGAAACGGCACGCCGGTCTTTTGTCCCATGTAGCCGGAAAGGTTCATGAAGCCATACACCAGCGCCGCGCCGATCCCCAGGGACAACAGAATCTGCCAGCCACCCAGACCCAGCGCATACAGGCCAATGGCGAAGGAATAGTTGGCGATGTTGTGAACGTCGTTGGTCCACAGGGCGAAGATGCTGTAGCGGCCCCAGCGTCGGCCTTCGGCCTTGGTCGGCGCCAGGTCCTTGTTGTGCAGGCGCGGGCTGAGCACCACGGGTTCTTGAACAGTTTGATCTTGAGCGGTGGGTGGAAAGGAGGGCAGATCCAGTGCGATGTTGTTATTGGAGAGGCTAGTACGCATTCCGGCAGGCTCCGAGCTTGGCGTCGCGATGACTGTGCATGAGCGTGAGCTCGACAAATCTTCGTCGCGGGCAATAAGCATCATTGGTTACGGGGCATCTGCAGCCTGTACGGGATAGGGGGCTTCAGGCTTGCGGATCTAAGTGTGTGTATGTTTTGTATTGATTGTATACAAAACATGTATGCACTTAAGCCAGATCCATGCCAGCTACCGATCTATAAAAATAGGTTCTCATTTCGTTTTGTTGATGAATCACGATAAGTAACTGAAAAAAAGGCGATATAAATTGACCGGTTGAACAGGTATTTATTTTTCGTCGGAGGAGGTGGGAAAACTCGACTGGGGAAGTCAGGAAAAGAGGGTGTAACTTTTTGGGGCGCAGAAAACAAAAGTGCACACATAAATGGCACCTATGGTGACATTCGTGTGTACACATTTATAAAACAGAATACTAAGCCTGTGGGAGTGAGACCGGCTTGCCGGGGCATTCAACAGTATTGTTGACTGTTACACCGCTATCCCGAGCAGGCTCGCTCCCACAGGGGAATTCACCCGGCTCGGGCTCAGGCCTTGGACTTGCTGATGATATTCCCCGCATGCAGCCCGCATTCTTTCTGCGTCGCTTCTTCCCACCACCAACGGCCTTCACGTTCATGCTGGTTCGGCAGCACCGGGCGGGTGCAGGGTTCGCAGCCAATGCTGATGAAGCCGCGTTCGTGCAGGCTGTTGTACGGCAGTTCGAGCATGCGGATGTAACCCCAGATCTCTTCGCTGGTCATCTGCGCCAGCGGGTTGAATTTGTAGAGGGTGCGATCCGGGGTGGAAAACGCGGTGTCGATTTCCATCACCGCGACGGCGCTGCGGGTACCCGGGCTCTGGTCCCGACGCTGGCCGGTGGCCCAGGCGCTCACGCCCGACAGTTTGCGACGCAGCGGTTCGATCTTGCGGATGCCGCAGCACTCGCCATGGCCGTCCTTGTAGAAACTGAACAGGCCTTTTTCCTTCACGAACGGCTCCAGTTTCGTGTAGTCCGGGGACACCAGCTCAATGTCGATCTTGTAGTGCTCGCGCACCTGATCGATGAAGCGGTAGGTCTCCGGGTGCAAGCGGCCGGTGTCGAGGCTGAACACTTTGACGTTCTTGTTCAGCTTCCAGGCCATGTCCACGAGCACCACGTCTTCGGCGCCGCTGAAAGATATCCACAGGTCATCGCCAAACTCGGCAAACGCGAGTTTCAGGATGTCCTGGGCGGATTTGTTGGCATAGGTCGTGGCGAGTTCCACAACATCGAACGATGGGCTCATCAGGGCGGCTTCCTACAGGTCGGTGGCGCTGGGCGCTCTATATGGGGCTGATGGTAACAAAATCCTGCGGCGGCGGGCGCGCCCTGTGCGTTGCGCGGGGCAGCCTGAGTCGCTAGAGTTCGGCAGTCTTTTACTCGCTCGACTCAATAATCAATACAAATGGGAGTGTCTTGTGGAAATTGCCTGTCTGGATCTCGAAGGTGTGCTGGTCCCGGAAATCTGGATCGCGTTCGCTGAAAAAACCGGTATTGAGTCCCTGAGGGCGACCACCCGGGACATTCCCGACTACGACGTGCTGATGAAGCAGCGCCTGCGGATTCTCGACGAGCACGGCTTGAAGCTCACTGACATCCAGGAAGTGATCGCCACGCTGAAGCCGCTGGACGGCGCCATCGAGTTCGTCAACTGGCTGCGTGAGCGGTTCCAGGTGGTGATTCTGTCGGACACGTTCTACGAGTTTTCCCAGCCGCTGATGCGTCAACTGGGCTTCCCGACCTTGCTGTGCCATCGCTTGATCACCGACGATTCGGGACGGGTGACGAGCTATCAGTTGCGTCAGAAAGATCCGAAGCGGCAGTCGGTTCTGTCGTTCAAGAGTCTTTACTATCGGGTCATTGCGGCAGGGGATTCCTACAACGACACCACCATGCTGGGTGAGGCGGATGCGGGGATTCTGTTTCATGCGCCGGATAATGTGATTCGCGAGTTTCCGCAGTTCCCGGCGGTGCATACCTTTGAGGACTTGAAGCAGGAGTTCATCAAGGCTTCGAATCGGGCCCTAAGTCTGTAAACACAACCTGTGGCGAGGGAGCAAGCTCCTTCGCCACAAAAGCCCGGAATCAAAGGTTTTGCAGGGTGTCGAGCAGAACCTTCACCTTGGTAATTGATTCCTGATACTCCGCCTGCCATTCCGAGTCCGCGACAATCCCGCCACCGCCCCAGCAGCACACCTGTCCATCCTTGACCAGCAAGCTGCGAATGGCGATGGAGCTGTCCATCTCGCCGCGCACGTCCAGGTACAGCAACGAGCCGCAGTACAACCCACGTCGGGTTGGCTCCAGCTCGTCGATGATCTGCATGGCACGAATCTTCGGCGCACCGGTTATCGATCCGCCCGGAAAACTGCCAGCGATCAGATCCAGCGCATCCCGGTCATCCGCCAGTTCGCCGGTCACGCTGCTCACCAGGTGATGCACATTCGGATAGCTTTCCAGGCTGAACAACTCCGGCACCCGCACCGAGCCGATGCGGCAAGTGCGACCGAGGTCGTTGCGCAGCAGGTCGACGATCATCAGGTTCTCGGCACGGTCCTTGGGACTGGCCAGCAGTTCGGCAGCGTTCGCGGCGTCTTCGGCAGCCGTCAGGCCACGCGGACGGGTGCCTTTGATCGGGCGGGTTTCCACATGACGTTCACTGACTTTGACGAAGCGCTCAGGCGACAGACTCAACACCGCGCCGCCGTCGGGCAGGCTCTGGAAACCGGAAAACGGTGTCGGGCACGCGGCCCGCAGCGCGACATACGCGGCCCACGGATCACCCGCACATTGCGCACGAAAGCGCTGGGCGAAGTTCACCTGATAACAATCGCCCGCCTGGATGTACTGCTGAATGCGCTCAAGTGCGTGGCGATACTCGTCAGCGCTCAGGTCGGCCTTCATCGGGGCTTTCAAACTGAACGGCTCGATCGGCTCAACCGCAGGCTGACTGAACAAGGCGATCAAGCGCTGGCGCTCGCTGTCGATCAGTGTCGGGTGGAACACCAGTTGACTGGTAGCCAACTGGTGATCGCTGATCAATGCCCAGTCGTACAGCCCGAAACGCGCGTCCGGCAATTGCAGGTCGTCCTGCGCCTGGCTCGGCAGGTGTTCAAGATGCCGTCCGAAGTCATAACTCAGATAACCGATCAGCCCGCCGGCGAATGGCAGTTCATCGGAGACTGCCGCTTCACCCAGTCGTGCCAGATGGTCGCGAAGGCGTTGCAGGAAATCGCTGCCACTTTCGTCAGGCAATACTGCTATTTGCTGCAGCGGCCAGGCGCTGAGCAGGTCATAACGCCCGCGATCAGCGGTGGGCCGGCCGCTGTCGAGCAGCACGGCACCGGGGGCATGGCGAATCGCCGCGAAGTACTCGGCGGGGTTGGCGCGATAGGGCAGCGGGTGTACGGAACAGGTCAACATGGGCGGGGCAGATCAGCCATCGAGGCGGGGGTGCGATTGTAGTCCTCTGCAGGATTTGCTCCTAGAGGGGATGTCGGGGATTGGCAGATTGGGGACAGGATTGCGAGGTTTGGTGACTGTTAGTCAGTCTTCGCGGGCAAGCCTCGCTCCTACGGGTTTGTGCCGTTCGCCGAGAATGTGAACGACGCTAGATCTGTAGGAGCGAGGCTTGCCCGCGAAGGCAGCGACTCGGTTTCGGATCAGCCTTCGACGGCAGGAATATGCCCAAACATCCCCTGAACAAACTCGACCCGCTCCTGAACCGACTCAACAACCCCGCGCGCTTTCAGCTCTTCCAGCCGCGCTTCAACCGCATGGGTGCGCAGCGTCAGGCCGCAATCGTTGGCAATCTGGATGTTCAGCCCGGGCCGGGCATTGAGCTCAAGAATCAGCGGGCCTTTTTCCTGGTCGAGCACCATGTCGACACCGATGTAGCCCAGCCCGCACAGCTCATAACAGCCGGCAGCGAGTTTCATGAAACCGTCCCAGTAGGGCAGTTGCACGCCGTCCACCGCGTTGGTGGTGTCCGGATGTTTGGTGATGATGTTGTTCAGCCAGGTGCCGCGCAGCGTCTGCCCGGTTGCGAGGTCGACGCCGACGCCGATAGCGCCCTGGTGCAGGTTGGCCTTGCCGCCGGACTGGCGCGTCGGCAGGCGCAACATCGCCATCACCGGATAGCCCATCAACACGATGATGCGAATGTCCGGGACGCCTTCGTAGCTGATGCTTTTGAAGATCTGGTCCGGGATCACGCGGTATTCGATCAGTGCGCGGTCACGGTGACCGCCCAGGGAATACAGGCCGGTGAGGATGCTGGAGACATGGTGCTCGATCTCCTCATGACTGATGATCTTGCCGGACACCGTGCGATAGCGGCCCTCGAAACGGTCGGCAACCACAATGATGCCGTCGCCGCCCGCGCCCTGGGCCGGTTTGATCACGAAGTCGGTGCGCCCGCCGATGATCTTGTCGAGGTTATCGATTTCCTTCTCAGTGGAGATCACGCCGTACAGTTCCGGCACATGAATACCGGCGGCGATCGCGCGTTCCTTGGTGATGATCTTGTCATCGACAATCGGGTACAGGCTGCGCTTGTTGTACTTGAGCACGTAGTCCGCGTTACGCCGATTGATCCCCATGATGCCCCGGGCTTCCAGGGCCTTCCAGGTCTTCCAGAAGCCGAACATCAAGAGTCAGCCTTCTTGAGGAAAGCCTTGAAGCGCACCAGTTCAGTCAGGCGGTAACCGCGATAACGCCCCATCGCCAGCATGAAACCCACCAGGATCAGCAGGATCGCCGGGAAGGTGAACACGAAGTACACCAGCTCCGGCACGCTCATGATCAGGTGCGCCAGGGAGGCGGCAAACAGCGTACCGATCGCCACTTTCATCGCATGCCCGGAACCGCGTTCTTCCCAGGTAATCGACAGGCGTTCGATGGTCATGGTCAGAATCACCATCGGGAACAGCGCCACCGACAGCCCGCGTTCCAGGCCGAGTTTATGGCTGAACAGGCTGATCGCCGCGATCAGCACCACCACGAAGGTCAGCACCACCGACAGCCTCGGCAGCATCTGCAACTTCAAGTGTTCAAGGTAGGAGCGCAGTGACAGCCCGAGCGCCGTGATGACCGTAAACAGAACGATGCCGAAGCCAAGCTGGGTTTCGCGGAAGGCGAGGGCGATCAGCACCGGGGTAAAGGTGCCGAGGGTCTGCAGGCCGATCAGGTTGCGCAGGATCAGGATCACCAGCACGCCGATCGGGATCATCACCATGATCATGAAGGTCTGCTGGGTTTGCAGGGGCAAACCGTACAGCGAGTATTCGAGGAAGTTGGCGTCGGTGTTTTCGTCGGTCAGCTTGGCCAGTCGAATCGCGTTCATTTCGCTGTTGTTCAGGCTGAACGTCACGTTGGCTTTCTTGCCGCCATCGACGGTGATCAGGTTTTCGTCGCCGGTCCACCACTGCAGGCGGTCGGACGGCAGGCCTTGTTCGCCGGTTTCCGGGTTGAAGTACAGCCAGTCGGTGCCGTTGAAGCTGCGCAGCCAGAGTTCCGGCGTTTGCGGCTGATCGGCCACTAGACGGATGGTGTGGACCTTTTCCACCGGCACGTGGGCGATGGACAGGACCAGCTCGACGATTTTCGCCTTGTGCCCGGGGGACGTATCGCCGCCCAGCAACAGCTTCACGTTGTCATCGTTGAGATTGTTGACACGCTTGATGGCTTCGCCGATGAAGGTTTCGACGTCGGCCGAGTGTTGGCGGATCGGCGCGAGCAGGGCTTCGGCGGCGATTTTTTCCGCACCTTCGACGGCGATGCTGTCGCGGAAGGTCGGGCCCTTGACCTTGGATTTTTCGCCGGTGTAGCGCTTGGTCAGCACCAGGCGGTAATAAAGGGTCTGGTTGCCCTTGGCCCGGCGCGCCGACCAGGTCACCTTGCGGTTGCCGTCGACACGGTTTACGGCCACGCCGTAGTTATTGGAAATGAAACTCTCATTGAGGCTGACGTAGTCGCGGCTCAGCGGCGGCACGAACATCTGGATCTTGACCGGGTCTTTGGCACTGGCGACGAACTCGACCTTGGCGTCGATGTTCCACAAGTCGTCGGTGGCGTCCTCGGTCACGGGAATGCCGAGCACGAAAATCTGATAGGCCGTAACTGAAATGCCCAGCACCACCAGGATGGCGATCAGCAGTTTCAGATGGAGGGTAAGAGCGCGCATTGGAATTACTCTGCGGTATGTGCGTCGGTGGCGCAGGCGGGTTTGCCAGCAGCGTATTTAAGACTGGGGTCGACCAGCGCATCGAAGCGTTTCAGCGCTTCGGAGCCGATCAAGAGCGGGTATTGGAAGGCGCTACGGTCGGTTAGGTTCACTTCGATACTGCGTAAAGCCGAACCCATGCAGATATCCAGTTCGATCACCGGACGGGCGGTGTACTTCTTGCCCTCTTCCGGGTCGTAGTCGCCGGCACGACGCTTGATCTTGCTGACGCGGGCCAGTGGCCGTTCGATGGGGTGCGAATGCGCTGCGTCGATGGCCAGATAGAAGCGCACCCAGGACTCGCCATTGCGTTTGAAACGTTTGATGTCGCGGGCACTCAGGGACGCTGTTTTCGCCCCGGTGTCGAGTTTGGCGGCGACTTCCAGGTTGATGCCGTCCAGGGAAGCATACTCGTTGAGGCCGTACACGGTCTTTTCCCCCGCCACGGCGAAACCGGGCAGGCAAAGAAGATAAAGGAATGTCGGGAGGGGCTTGAGTCTCATAAATCCTGGTGCGCAGCGGTCCGTACTTCAATTCAAGGCCCTGGCATCGCTGCGCAAGCTCCCTCGTATGCCTATCAACTATTTATGACAAGCCGTGCAGATGTCACAGACAAATGCGGGCGGCATTCTAGCACGGTGGGTTTATGGCGCCAGCGCTGGCGGGGGGCTATAAACAGAAGGGCTGCTTTGTTGTGGTGCAGTCGGTTATTAGACGATTGTCGACAATACCTATTTATCCTTTGACTGTTGCGGCTGTTTTCGCTAGTTTTTGCGGCATTGGCTTTCAAGGTGTCGACAATATGCTGGATCAACTCGATCCCCCGGTGGTTACGCAAGACGAGTCGGAGACGCTTTCCGAAAACGTCTTCCGCCGCATTCAGGCGGCCATCGTCAAAGGCGAGATCGCCCCGGGCAGCAAGATCTCCGAGCCGGAGCTGGCGCGCACCTACGGCATCAGCCGCGGGCCGTTGCGCGAGGCGATCCATCGACTGGAAGGCCAGCGCCTGCTGGTCCGCGTACCGCACGTCGGGGCGCGGGTGGTTTCGCTGAGCCATGCCGAGCTGCTGGAGCTCTACGAGATTCGCGAATCCCTCGAAGGCATGGCCTGTCGGCTGGCGGCCGAACGCATGACCGTCGAAGAAATCGACGAACTGCGCCGGGTCCTCGAAACCCACGAGCGCGATGAGGCGTTTCAGGCCGGCGTTGGCTATTACCAGCAGGAAGGCGACTTCGATTTCCACTACCGGATCATCCAGGGCAGCGGCAACCGCACCCTGACGCAGATGCTGTGCGGCGAGCTCTACCAACTGGTGCGCATGTACCGCATCCAGTTTTCCACCACGCCCAATCGCCCGCACCAGGCCTTTGCCGAGCACCACCGAATTCTCGACGCCATCGCCGACCGTGACGGTGAGCTCGCCGAGTTGTTGATGCGCCGTCACATCGGCGCCTCCAAACGCAATATCGCCCGTCACTACCAGGACGGCGCTAACCAGACAGCCACTGAACGAGGTGAGTCATGAGTTCCAACAAGAGCACTCCAGGCCAGCGTTTCCGCGATGCGGTCGCCAGCGAACATCCGCTGCAAGTGGTCGGCGCGATCAACGCCAACCACGCGCTGCTGGCCAAGCGCGCCGGTTTCAAGGCCATTTACCTGTCGGGTGGCGGGGTGGCTGCCGGCTCCCTCGGCGTGCCGGACCTGGGCATCACCGGCCTGGATGACGTGCTGACCGACGTGCGTCGCATTACCGACGTGTGCGACCTGCCGCTGCTGGTGGACGTGGACACCGGTTTCGGTTCCTCGGCGTTCAACGTCGCGCGCACCGTCAAGTCGATGATCAAGTTCGGCGCGGCGGCGATCCATATTGAAGACCAGGTCGGCGCCAAGCGCTGCGGTCACCGTCCGAATAAAGAGATCGTGTCGCTGCAGGAAATGGTCGACCGGATCAAGGCCGCCGTCGATGCGCGCACCGATGACAGCTTCGTGATCATGGCTCGCACCGACGCCCTGGCAGTGGAAGGTCTGGAATCCGCGCTGGATCGCGCCGCCGCCTGCATCGAAGCCGGCGCCGACATGATCTTCCCGGAAGCCATCACCGAACTGGACATGTACAAGCTGTTCGCCAACCGCGTGAAAGCGCCGATCCTGGCCAATATCACCGAATTCGGCGCGACGCCGCTGTACACCACCGAGCAACTTGCCGCTGCCGATGTGTCGCTGGTGCTGTACCCGCTGTCCGCTTTCCGCGCGATGAACAAAGCGGCGGAAAACGTCTACACCGCAATCCGTCGCGACGGCACGCAACAGAACGTGATCGACACCATGCAGACCCGCATGGAGCTTTACGATCGCATCGACTACCACACCTTCGAGCAGAAGCTTGATGCGTTGTTTGCCGCGAAGAAGTAACGAAAGCCCTGTAGGAGCGAAGCTTGCTCTGGGCGGCGATCCGACGAAGACGCACTGACATTCACATTAATGTCGTCTGATACAGCGCTTTCGCGAGCAAGCATCGTTCCTACAAGTTTCCCTGACAAATTCAAGAAAAACTGGAGACAGCAATGGCCGAAGCAAAAGTACTCAGTGGCGCCGGGCTCCGTGGCCAGGTTGCCGGGCAAACCGCTCTGTCCACCGTGGGCCAGTCGGGCGCCGGCCTGACCTATCGCGGCTACGACGTTCGCGAACTGGCGGCCGACGCGCAATTCGAAGAAGTGGCTTATCTGCTGCTTTACGGTGAATTGCCGACCAAGGCACAACTCGCCGCTTACATCAGCAAACTGGGCAAGCTGCGCGACCTGCCGCAAGCGCTCAAAGAAGTGCTGGAACGCATTCCTGCCGACGCTCACCCGATGGACGTGATGCGCACCGGTTGCTCGTTCCTGGGCAACATCGAGCCGGAGAAAGACTTCTCCGAGCAACACGACGTGACCGACCGCCTGCTCGCCGCGTTCCCGGCGATCATGTGCTACTGGTATCGCTTCAGCCATGACGGCAAGCGCATCAGCTGCGTGAGCGACGAACAATCCATCGGCGGCCACTTCCTGCACTTGCTGCACGGCAAGAAACCGAGCGATTTGCACGTCAAAGTGATGAACGTTTCGCTGATCCTCTACGCGGAACACGAGTTCAACGCCTCGACGTTCACCGCACGGGTGTGCGCCTCGACGCTGTCGGACATGTATTCCTGCGTCACCGCGGCCATCGGTTCGTTGCGCGGCCCTCTGCACGGCGGCGCCAACGAAGCGGCGATGGAAATGATCGAACGCTTCTCGTCGCCTGAAGAGGCCGTCGAGGGCACCCTCGGCATGCTGGCGCGCAAGGACAAGATCATGGGCTTCGGCCACGCGATCTATAAAGACAACGATCCGCGTAACGAAGTGATCAAGGGCTGGTCGAAAAAACTCGCTGAAGAAGTGGGCGACACCGTGCTGTTCCAAGTTTCCGAAGCCATCGACGCGACCATGTGGGAACAGAAGAAACTGTTCCCGAACGCCGACTTCTACCATGCGTCGACGTACCACTTCATGGGCATCCCGACCAAGTTGTTCACACCGATCTTCGTCTGCTCGCGCCTGACCGGCTGGGCGGCGCACGTGTTCGAACAGCGTGCCAACAACCGCATCATCCGCCCGAGCGCCGAGTATGTCGGCGTCGAACAGCGCAAGTTCGTGCCAATCGAACAACGCTGAATGGTGAAGGCCTGCACCGGGATCTGAACTCTACGCAGATCCCTGTAGGAGCGAGCCTGCTCGCGATGACGGACTGACATTCAACATCGATGTCGACTGATTGACCGCTATCGCGAGCAGGCTCGCTCCCACAGTGGATTGTGTGCATTTCAGGTGCTGTGCCAGGCCGCACCTTTTGAAACTACCGTGACCGAGTCCTGACGATGAACACTGAATTCCGTAAACCGCTGCCCGGCAGCCATCTGGATTACTTCGACGTCCGCGCGGCTGTCGAGGCCATCCAGCCTGGCGCCTACGACACTCTGCCGTACACCTCACGCGTGCTGGCGGAAAACCTGGTACGTCGCTGCGACCCGGCCACGCTCACCGAATCCCTGAAGCAATTCATCGAGCGCAAACGCGACCTCGACTTCCCGTGGTTCCCGGCTCGCGTGGTGTGCCACGACATCCTCGGCCAGACCGCGCTGGTCGACCTCGCCGGCCTGCGTGACGCCATCGCCCTGCAAGGTGGTGACCCGGCGCAAGTGAACCCGGTGGTGCCGACGCAGTTGATCGTCGACCACTCCCTGGCCGTCGAGCGCGGAGGCTTCGACCCGGAGGCGTTCGAGAAGAACCGCGCCATCGAAGACCGTCGCAACGAAGACCGTTTCCACTTCATCAACTGGACCAAAAAGGCCTTCAAGAACGTTGATGTGATTCCACCGGGCAACGGCATCATGCACCAGATCAACCTGGAGAAAATGTCTCCGGTGATCCAGGTACGTGACGGCGTGGCGTTCCCCGACACTTGCGT
The DNA here is from genome assembly GCF_007993905.1 of Pseudomonas sp. SJZ077. NCBI lineage: Bacteria > Pseudomonadati > Pseudomonadota > Gammaproteobacteria > Pseudomonadales > Pseudomonadaceae > Pseudomonas > Pseudomonas sp. SJZ077. The sequence continues at coordinate 479,781 of NZ_VIUJ01000001.1, read as the reverse complement.
CGGCACCGACAGCCACACCCCGCACGTCGATGCACTGGGTGTGATCGCCATTGGTGTCGGTGGTCTGGAAGCCGAGAGCGTGATGCTCGGCCGTGCGTCGTGGATGCGTCTGCCGGAAAGCGTCGGCGTTGAACTGACCGGCAAGCTGCAACCGGGCATCACCGCCACCGACATGGTGCTGGCGTTGACCGAGTTCCTGCGCAAGCAAAAAGTGGTCGGCGCATGGCTGGAATTCTTCGGTGAAGGCGCCGCCGCGCTGACCCTCGGCGACCGCGCAACCATCTCCAACATGGCCCCGGAATACGGCGCCACGGCGGCGATGTTCTACATCGACCAGCAAACCATCGACTACCTCAAACTCACCGGCCGTGAAGACGAGCAGGTGCAGTTGGTTGAGAACTACGCCAAGCAAACCGGCCTGTGGGCTGACAGCCTGAAAGGCGCGCAATACGAGCGCGGCCTGACGTTCGACTTGACCACCGTCGTGCGTAACATGGCCGGCCCGAGCAACCCGCACGCCCGCGTCGCCACCTCGGATCTCGCCGCCCAAGGCATCTCCGGTCAGTGGGACGACGTTCCTGGCCAGATGCCGGATGGCGCGGTGATCATTGCCGCCATCACCAGCTGCACCAACACCAGTAACCCGCGCAACGTGATTGCCGCCGGCCTGCTGGCGCGCAACGCCAACAAGCTCGGCCTGACCCGCAAGCCGTGGGTCAAATCGTCCCTGGCGCCGGGTTCCAAAACCGTGGCGCTGTACCTGGACGAAGCCGGCCTGACGACTGAGCTGGAGCAACTTGGTTTCGGCGTGGTGGCGTTCGCTTGCACCACGTGTAACGGCATGTCCGGTGCGCTGGATCCGGTGATCCAGCAAGAGATCATCGACCGCGACCTGTACGCCACCGCCGTGCTCTCCGGTAACCGCAACTTCGACGGCCGGATTCACCCGTACGCCAAGAACGCGTTCCTTGCTTCGCCGCCGTTGGTGGTCGCTTACGCCATCGCCGGCACCATCCGTTTCGACATCGAAAAAGATGTGCTGGGCCTGGACGCCGAAGGCAAGGAAATCCGCCTGAAAGACATCTGGCCGAGCGACGAAGAAATCGACGCCGTGGTCAAGGCGTCGGTCAAGCCGGAGCAGTTCCGTCAGGTCTACATTCCAATGTTCGCCATCCATGAAGACACCGGCCCGAAAGTCACGCCGCTGTACGACTGGCGCGAGATGAGCACTTACATCCGCCGTCCGCCGTACTGGGAAGGCGCGCTGGCCGGCGCACGTCCGCTCAAGGGCATGCGCCCATTGGCGGTGCTGCCGGATAACATCACCACCGATCACCTGTCGCCGTCGAACGCGATCATGCTGGACAGCGCGGCGGGTGAATACCTGGCGAAAATGGGCTTGCCGGAAGAGGACTTCAACTCTTACGCGACTCACCGTGGCGACCACCTGACCGCGCAACGCGCCACCTTCGCCAACCCGAAACTGTTCAATGAAATGGTTCAGGAAAACGGCAAGGTCAAGCAGGGTTCTCTCGCTCGCGTCGAGCCGGAAGGCAAAGTGATGCGCATGTGGGAAGCCATCGAAACCTACATGGAGCGCAAGCAGCCGCTGATCATCATTGCCGGTGCCGATTACGGTCAGGGTTCGTCCCGCGACTGGGCGGCCAAGGGCGTGCGTCTGGCGGGTGTCGAGGCGATTGCCGCTGAAGGTTTCGAGCGCATCCACCGCACCAACCTGGTGGGCATGGGCGTGTTGCCGCTGGAGTTCAAACCGGGCACCGACCGTCATACCCTGGCCATCGACGGTAGCGAAACCTACGACGTGATCGGTGAGCGCACGCCGCGTGCCGAACTGACGCTGGTGATCAACCGCAAGAACGGCGAACGCGTCGAAGTGCCGGTGACCTGCCGCCTCGACACCGCTGAAGAAGTGTCGATCTACGAGGCCGGCGGCGTGTTGCAGCGTTTCGCTCAGGACTTCCTCGAAGAATCGGCGGTTGCCGTTTAACACGATGAGTTCGGGCGGGCCCCTGCGGTCCCGCTCGATCCTAAAAGGACCATCATGGCTCACGCACCTCAGATCAAAATCCCCGCCACCTACATGCGCGGCGGCACCAGCAAAGGCGTGTTTTTCAGCCTCAAAGACCTGCCCGAAGCGGCACAGATTCCCGGCCCGGCGCGCGATGCCTTGTTGCTGCGCGTGATCGGCAGCCCCGACCCCTACGACAAGCAAATCGACGGTATGGGCGGCGCGACGTCCAGCACCAGCAAAACCGTGATCCTGTCGAAAAGCACCAAGGCTGATCACGACGTCGATTACCTGTTCGGTCAGGTCTCGATCGACAAGCCTTTCGTCGACTGGAGCGGTAATTGCGGCAACCTGTCGGCAGCGGTCGGTTCGTTCGCCATCAGCAATGGTTTGGTGGACGCCAGCCGCATTCCGCAGAACGGCATCGCCGTGGTGCGTGTATGGCAGGCCAACATCGGCAAGACCATCATCGCCCACGTGCCGATCACTAACGGTGAAGTGCAGGAAACCGGCGATTTCGAACTCGACGGCGTGACCTTTCCCGCCGCTGAAGTGCAGGTCGAATTCATGGACCCTGCCGCGGAAGAAGAGGGTGGCGGCGGTTCAATGTTCCCCACCGGCAATCTGGTGGATGACCTGGAAGTGCCCGGCGTCGGGACCTTCAAGGCAACCATGATCAATGCCGGCATCCCGACGATTTTCGTCAATGCCGAAGACATTGGCTACACCGGCACCGAGTTGCAGGGGGCGATCAATGGCGATCCGAAAGCGCTGCTGATGTTCGAGACGATCCGTGCTTATGGCGCGTTGCGCATGGGCTTGATCAAGGACCTGGACGAAGCGGCCAAGCGTCAGCACACACCTAAGGTGGCCTTTGTGGCAAAGCCGGCGGACTACGTGTCGTCCAGCGGCAAAGCCATTGCGGCAGGGGATGTCGACCTGCTGGTACGTGCGTTGTCGATGGGTAAATTGCACCACGCGATGATGGGCACGGCGGCCGTTGCCATCGGCACGGCGGCGGCGATTACCGGCACCTTGGTCAACCTCGCGGCGGGTGGAATCGAACGCAATGCCGTGCGCTTCGGGCATCCGTCCGGCACCTTGCGTGTGGGCGCTGAAGCTAGCCTGGTGAACGGTGAATGGAAAGTGAACAAGGCCATCATGAGCCGCAGTGCGCGGGTGTTGATGGAAGGTTACGTCCGCGTGCCGGGTGATTCCTTCTAACAACACCTAACGCCTGTAGGAGCCAGGCTTGCCGGCGAAGGCGCCCTCAAGATCGCCTTCGCCGGCAAGCCTGGCTCCTACAGGTCCGATTTCAACAATAAGAATGTTGTAACCCATCGAGATTGATCCCTGAACCGAGGTCCCATCAACGAACCACTTCAAGAGTGAATCGAACATGAGCGCCAACGTCGACCTGAACAACCGCCCCGACTACGACACCGTCCTGCAGGACATTGCCGATTACGTCCTCAACTTCAAGATCGAGTCCGCCGAAGCGCTCGACACTGCCCGCAACTGCCTGATCGACACCCTCGGCTGCGGCCTGCTGGCCCTGCGCTTCCCCGAATGCACCAAACACCTGGGCCCTATCGTGGAAGGCACCATCGTCCCGTTCGGTGCACGCGTGCCAGGCACCCCATTCCGGCTCGATCCCGTCAAGGCGGCCTGGGACATCGGCTGCATCGTGCGCTGGCTCGACTACAACGACACCTGGCTCGCCGCTGAATGGGGCCATCCGTCCGATAACCTCGGCGGTATTCTTGCAGTGGCCGATCACCTGTCGCAAAAGCGCCTGGCCAATGGCGATGCGCCGCTGACCGTTCGCGCAGTGCTCGAAGCCATGATCATGGCCCACGAGATTCAAGGCGTGATCGCACTGGAAAACTCCTTCAATCGGGTAGGACTCGATCACGTCATCCTGGTGAAAGTCGCCTCGACCGCCGTCACCGCCAAACTCATGGGCGCCAATCGCGAGCAGTTGCTGTCAGCGTTGTCCCACGCCTTCGCCGACGGCCAGGCGTTGCGCACGTATCGGCATGCGCCGAACGCCGGGTCGCGCAAGTCCTGGGCGGCGGGCGATGCGTCCAGTCGCGGTGTGCGCCTGGCGGACATGGCGATGCGTGGCGAGATGGGCATTCCCGGCGTGCTGACGGCGAAGCAGTGGGGCTTTTACGATGTATTGTTCAGCCACACCAACAACGATCTGGCGCTCAAGCCCGAAGACAAACGCGCCTTCAGCTTCTCCCGCCCATACGGCACCTACGTGATGGAAAACGTGCTGTTCAAAATCAGTTTCCCCGCTGAATTCCACGCACAAACCGCCTGCGAAGCGGCAGTGACGCTTCATCCACAGGTTAGAAATCGTCTGCATGAGATCGACAAAATCGTCATCACCACCCACGAGTCGGCGATCCGGATCATTTCCAAGGTGGGCCCGCTGGCCAACGCTGCCGACCGCGACCACTGCATTCAGTACATGACGGCGGTGCCGCTGGCATTCGGCAATCTGGTCGCCGAGCAGTACGAAGACAGCTTCCACGCGGCGCACCCGATCATTGATGTATTGCGCGAGAAAATGGTCATCGTCGAAGACCCGCAGTACACCCGCGAGTACCTGGAGGCGGACAAGCGTTCCATCGCCAACGCGATCCAGGTGTTTTTCAAGGACGGCTCCAGCACCGAGAAGGTCGTGGTGGAATATCCGATCGGGCATCGCCGTCGCCGCACCGATGGCATTCCGTTGCTGGAGGACAAGTTCAAGGCCAACCTGGCGACGCGCTTCACCGCCCAGCGCAGTGCGGAGATTTTTGCGTTGTGCAAGGATCAGGCTGTGCTGGAGGCAACCCCGGTCAATCGCTTCGTCGACCAGTTCGTGATCTGACACGAATTCCTGCAAAAGACAGGGGGGCGGCGATCCGACTTGCCGGCGACGGCGTATTTGCAGACGCCTTCGCCGGCAGCCTGGCTCCTGCAGGGGCGGCCGGCGTCAACCCTTGAGCCATTTTTCGACGGGTAATTTGGTGATGGCAAACCCGGTCAGCAGCACCGCCGAATACCCCATCAACTCCCGGGTCAGACTGTGCCCTTCATACCACGCGCCAATCACCACCGCGAACACCGGAAAAATAATAAACACGAACGACAGAATGATCGGGCTCAAGCGTTTGAGCAGCAAAAAGTAAACGATAAACCCGCCCACCGAGGCCACAAGTCCCAGATACAGCAAGGCGCCCCACGAGCGCGCAGTGATGTCTTCGAACACCGGAGCCTCAACGCTCAGTCCCGCCACAAACAGCATCAAACCGGCCAGGCCGATGGGCAGCGTGTTGTAAGTAATCACACTGATCGCACTGCCTTGCTTCTTGGTGATGACGTAACACAGCGCATGCATGACCGCCGCCGCCAGAATCGCCAGTACCCCGAACAATTCGGCATGGTCCAGGTGCAGCCCCTGGCTGCGGATAATCATGAACAGACTGCCAAAACCGATGGCGATGCCAATCACTTGCGAAGGGTAGATTTTCTGCCGCAGAAACACGGCGGAAAACAGCAGGATGAACACCGGCATGCAGCTGAACAGCAGCGCGGTCAGGCCGGACGACACGTGCATCTCGCCGTAGTTGAGCAAGTAATACGGCAGGCTGAAATACGACAGGGTGACGAACACGAAAAACCAGCGGCTTTGCCGGGGAAACAGCAGCGGCTCGCGACGCAGCAGGGCGAAGCTCAAAAACAGCGGAAAGGCAATCAGAAAACGCAGCCCGGCGGCGGTCAGCGGGGGCACACTTTCGACGGCAATCTTGATGCCCAGCCACGTCGTGCCCCAACTCAGGCAAACGATCAGGAACAGCACGCTGGTGACCCCTCCGGCTAGCCACGGTTTTCGGATACTGGAAAAGGCGCTGAGGGCCGTGGACATGATCGTGCTCCTTCGTCGTCGAAATTGACCCCGTTACCAAATAGGTCTATCCCTGATTGAACCTGTTTTCAGCACGCTATTCGGGATGGAAATGACTGTCAAAGTAAGTATTGCCACGGTGTCAATCTTGCGCGAAGGCCTGGCTCAGGGGCGCGGCGTGAAGTACAAGCGCCTCGCCGAAGCCCTGGAAAAGAGTATCGGCGAAGGTTTGATCGAACCCGGCAGCAAGCTGCCACCCCATCGTCTGTTAGCAGACAGCCTGGGAGTGACCATCGGCACCATCAGCCGTGCCTATGGCGAACTGGAACGGGTAGGGTTGGTCGTGGCTCGTGTAGGAGATGGCACCTATGTGCGTCAGCGCGGGATGGAGCGGGTGCGGGATGGCGGCTTTCGCAATGTCAGCGACGACCCACAGCCTTACTTCGATATGAGTCGGAATCAGCCGATTCCGGGGCAGGAAGGCGCTTTTCTGAGTCAAAGCCTGCAGGCCTTGGCCAGCGATCCATACACCTTGCAACTGCTTAGCGGTTATACGGCCGATGCCGGGTTACCGCGCCATCGTGCGGCAGGTGCCCATTGGCTGCGGCATCAGGCCTTCGTACCGAGCGCCGAGCAGGTTATTTGCGTCAATGGCGGCCAGCACGGCTTGCTCTGTGTGCTGATGGCGCTGCTCAAGACCGGCGACACTCTGGTCACCGAGCAGTTGACTTACCCCGGGCTGATCAGTGTCGCCCGCATGCTCGGCATCAAGCTGATCGGTGTCGGGATGGATGACGAAGGATTGTTGCCCGAGTCTTTGTCGGAGGTTTGCCAGCATCATCGGGTATCGGCGGTGTACTGCACGCCGACTCTCCAGAATCCTACGGCGGCGGTGATGTCCGTCCCACGACGTGAGGCGATTGCCGAGGTCTGTTGCCAACATAATCTGCTGATCATCGAGGACGAAGCCCACGCCGTGCTCGCGCAGCAGCGTCCGTTGCCCTTAAGCCACTTTGCCCCGGAGCGTTCGGTGTTGATCGGCAGTCTGAGCAAAGCGGTTTCGGCGGGTTTACGGGCGGGTTATCTGCATGCGCCGCAACCGTTGATCGGACGTTTGAGCGCGGCGGTGCGCGGGACGTGCTGGATGGCGAGTCCGCTGTCGATGGAGCTGGCGACGGCGTGGATCGAAAACGGTATCGCCGAGCAGTTGCTGGGGCAGCAGATTGCTGAAATCAGTCGCCGCAAGCGTTTGGTCAGCCCCATGTTAGAAGAGGTCGGGTACAAGACTCATCCCCACAGCCCACACTTCTGGATCGAAGTGCCCGAGCCGTGGCGAGCATCGCAGATTGCGGCGGAGCTCAAGCAGAACAATTACCTGGTGGCCACCGCGGAAGCGTTTGCGGTCGGGCATGCCGCAGTGCCGCAATTCATTCGGGCGAGTGTGTGTCATTCGGCGGGGGATGATCGATTGTTGCTGCAGGGGTTTGAAGCATTGGCTAGGGCATTGGCGGAGACCGTGTAATCGTCCTTCGCGAGCAGGCTCGCTCCCACAGTGGATCTCTGTCGTACACAAACTTTGTGTCAACTGGAGATCAACTGTGGGAGCGAGCCTGCTCGCGAAAGCGCTATAACGGGCGCCGCAGAACTATTTGAACCGCCGCTCCACCCCTTTCTCCACCAGGATTTTCGCCGAAATCTCTTCCACCGAAAAATGCGTGGAGTTGATGTTCGGAATGTTCTCCCGGCGGAACAGGTTCTCCACCTCGCGCACTTCAAACTCGCACTGTGCGTAGCTCGAATAACGGCTGTTGGGCTTGCGCTCGTTGCGGATCGCGGTGAGACGATCCGGGTCGATGGTCAGGCCGAACAGCTTGTGCTGGTGGGCGCGCAGGGCGGTGGGCAGTTGCAGGCGTTCCATGTCGTCTTCGGTCAGCGGGTAGTTGGCCGCGCGGATGCCGAATTGCATCGCCATGTACAGGCACGTCGGTGTCTTACCACAACGCGACACGCCCACTAGGATGAGGTCGGCCTTGTCGTAATAATGCGTGCGCGCGCCGTCGTCATTGTCGAGGGCGAAGTTCACCGCCTCGATCCGCTCCATGTAATTGGAGTTGGTGCCGATGGAGTGGGATTTGCCGACGGTGTAGGAAGAATGCTCGGTCAGTTCCTGTTCAAGCGGCGCCAGGAAGGTCGAGAAAATGTCGATCATGAAACCATTGGACGTGGCGAGGATCTCACGGATGTCCTGATTGACGATGGTGTCAAAGATAATCGGCCGAAAACCGTCGGTTTCGGCGGCTTTGTTGATTTGTTGTACCATGGCCCGCGCTTTATCCACGTTGTCGATGTACGGACGCGTGAATTTGCTGAAGGTAATGTTTTCGAACTGCGCCAGGAGGCTTTGGCCGAGGGTTTCGGCTGTGATGCCGGTGCCGTCGGAAATAAAGAAAGCAGATCGTTTCATTTGCACCTTGGGCCTTAAGCTAGTGACGAATCTTGGATATGATAGGCGCGATTTGCCGGCCGCCAGTGGCCCGCATTCTCACTTATTTTCCAGGTCCAGGCCATACAGCTGGCAAACGCTCCCCCGAGCGCCCGGCTTCTGAGCTTTTCCAACACAGTTAGTGGAGAGATCACCTTGGTAGAGTACGTAGTTTCCCTCGATAAGCTCGGCGTCCATGATGTAGAGCACGTAGGGGGCAAGAACGCATCCCTGGGCGAGATGATCAGTAACCTCGCAGGTGCCGGTGTATCGGTGCCCGGTGGCTTCGCCACGACAGCTCAGGCTTATCGTGATTTTCTGGAACTGAGCGGCCTGAACGATCAGATCCACGCCGCCCTCGACGCCCTGGACGTCGACGATGTCAACGCCCTGGCCAAGACTGGCGCCCAGATCCGTCAATGGATCATGGAAGCCGAATTCCCCGAGAAACTCAACGCCGAGATCCGCACTGCGTTCGCCACGCTGTCGGCCGGCAACCCTGACATGGCTGTGGCCGTGCGTTCTTCCGCTACCGCCGAAGACCTGCCGGACGCTTCCTTCGCCGGTCAGCAGGAAACCTTCCTGAACATCCGTGGTGTCGAAAACGTTATTCGCGCCGCCAAAGAGGTGTTCGCCTCCCTGTTCAACGACCGCGCGATTTCCTACCGCGTCCACCAGGGCTTCGACCACAAGCTGGTTGCCCTGTCGGCTGGCGTGCAGCGCATGGTCCGCTCCGAAACCGGCACCGCCGGCGTGATGTTCACCCTCGATACCGAATCGGGCTTCCGTGACGTGGTGTTCATCACCGGCGCCTACGGCCTGGGTGAAACCGTCGTACAAGGCGCGGTGAACCCGGATGAGTTCTATGTCCACAAAGGCACGCTGGCCGCCGGTCGTCCGGCCATCCTGCGTCGCAATCTGGGCAGCAAGGCCATCAAGATGATCTACGGCGAAGTCGCCACGGCCGGCAAGTCGGTCAAGACCATCGACGTGGACAAGGCCGATCGCGCCCGTTTCTGCCTGACCGACGCTGAAGTCAGCGAACTGGCCAAGCAAGCCATGATCATCGAGAAGCACTACAAGTGCCCGATGGACATCGAATGGGCCAAAGACGGCGACGACGGCAAGCTCTACATCGTTCAGGCCCGTCCTGAAACCGTGAAGAGCCGCACCCAGGCCAACGTCATGGAGCGTTACCTGTTGAAAGAAACCGGCACCGTGCTGGTTGAAGGTCGCGCCATCGGCCAGCGCATCGGCGCCGGCAAGGTCCGCATCATCAAGGACGTGTCCGAGATGGACAAGGTCCAGCCAGGCGACGTTCTGGTGTCCGACATGACCGACCCGGACTGGGAACCGGTCATGAAGCGCGCCAGCGCCATCGTCACCAATCGTGGCGGCCGTACTTGCCACGCGGCGATCATCGCTCGCGAGCTGGGCATCCCGGCCGTGGTCGGTTGCGGCAACGCCACCCAGCTGTTGCAAGACGGCCAGGGCGTGACTGTTTCCTGCGCTGAAGGCGACACCGGTTACATCTTCGAAGGCGAACTGGGCTTCGACATCAAGAAAAACTCCGTCGATGCCATGCCTGATCTGCCGTTCAAGATCATGATGAACGTCGGTAACCCGGACCGTGCATTCGACTTCGCGCAACTGCCGAACGCCGGTGTGGGTCTGGCCCGTCTGGAATTCATCATCAACCGCATGATCGGCGTGCACCCCAAGGCGCTGCTGAACTACGCCGGGCTGCCGCAGGAGATCAAGGACAGCGTCGACAAGCGCATTGCCGGCTACGACGATCCGGTCGGTTTCTATGTCGAGAAGCTGGTTGAAGGCATCAGCACCCTGGCCGCTGCGTTCACGCCGAAAAAGGTCATCGTGCGTCTGTCGGACTTCAAGTCCAACGAATACGCCAACCTGATCGGCGGCAAGCTCTACGAGCCGGAAGAAGAAAACCCGATGCTGGGTTTCCGTGGCGCCTCGCGTTACATAAGCGAATCGTTCCGCGACTGCTTCGAACTCGAATGCCGTGCCCTCAAGCGCGTGCGCAACGAGATGGGCCTGACCAACGTCGAAATCATGGTGCCCTTCGTCCGTACCCTCGGCGAAGCCAGCCAGGTTATCGATCTGTTGGCGGAGAACGGTCTGAAGCGTGGCGAAAATGGTCTGCGCATCATCATGATGTGCGAGCTGCCGTCCAACGCCATCCTCGCTGAAGAGTTCCTCGAGTTCTTCGATGGCTTCTCCATCGGCTCCAACGACCTGACCCAGCTGACCCTGGGCCTGGACCGTGACTCCGGGATCATCGCGCACCTGTTCGACGAGCGTAATCCGGCGGTCAAGAAGCTGCTGGCCAACGCGATTCAGGCCTGCAACAAAGCTGGCAAGTACATCGGCATTTGCGGTCAGGGCCCTTCGGACCACCCTGATCTGGCCAAGTGGCTGATGGAGCAGGGCATCGAAAGCGTTTCGCTGAACCCCGATTCCGTACTGGAAACCTGGTTCTTCCTGGCTGAAGGTCAGGCTTCGGCTTGATGGTGTGAGTGAAGCCCCGGCCGCTTTAGTGGCTGGGGCTTTAAGATTCAAGTAGGGCGGGCTCCTCTGGAAGCCGCCCTTTTTTGTGCAAGAGCATTATGCAAAGCAGCAGCAACCTATTTCCTGTCGCCCTGATCAGCGCCGAGCGTCGCGGCGATCTGAGCGAAGATGTCTATCGTTTGAAACCTGGCAACAGCCCTGACGGCACCGTCGAACTGGCTGTGACGCGTCTTGGCATGGCTGATGAATCGTCCGTGCGTGGCGTGCCGGTGATTTTGTTGCACGGCAGCTTTTCCAATCGCCGGTTCTGGTTCTCGCCGAAAGGACTTGGGCTGGGCGCCTACCTGACGCGCCTGGGATTCGATGTCTGGATTCCCGAAATGCGCGGTCACGGCCTGTCCCAGCGTAATCAGAACTACCGCAAGAACCGTGTTGCCGACTACGCCCGTTACGATCTGCCGGCCATTGGCGCGTTCGTGCGCGAGCAGAGCGGTCAGGTCCCGCACTGGATCGGTCACTCGCTGGGCGGCATCACATTGGCGGCGGCACTGGGTGGGGAATACATTGGCGAACCTGTCGTGGCGTCGGCGGCGTTCTTCGGCACGCAGGTCAGTCGCACCTACTGGCCGTTGAAAATTCCACCGGTGGAGTGGAGCGGGCGCTTCATTCTCAAGCGTTTCGCCCAACTGTCCGGTTCGCGGCTCAAGCGTGGCCCGGAGGACGAGCCGATTGGCCTGGCCCTGGAAAGCATGCGCTGGTATGGCCTGTTCGGGCGCTTCGGCGATGCGCAGAAGGACTGGTGGGCGGGATTGGCCGACGTTCAAATACCGGTGCTGGCCGTGAGTGCCGCTGGCGATCACCAGGATCCGGCATGGGCGTGCCGCAAGTTGTTCGATCAAATGGGTTCCGAACACAAGCAATTCATCAACCTCGGCCGCGAGCAGGGCTTTGGCGATAATTTCGGTCACGTGGAAATGCTCGTCAGCAAAGCCGCCCAAACCGAAGTCTGGCCGTTGGTGGCGCGCTGGCTGGCCGATCAGCAAGCGCCTTTACTGGGAGAAAAGCCGGATTTGGCCACGGCAATCTGAGCCTGATGCTCTAACAAGGGCATTTCGCTCTGTTCGGCTTGAGGCTAAGATATGACGCATTGAGCTGTTCCGGTCACTTTGCGACACACTCGATTGTCTTCCTCTCTACAGGAGTTTCTCGATGAACCATTACCTCACGCCTGACCTGTGCGACGCCTACCCGGAGCTGGTGCAGGTGCTGGAACCGATGTTCAGCAATTTCGGCGGCCGTGATTCTTTCGGCGGCGAAATCGTGACCATCAAGTGCTTCGAAGACAACTCGCTGGTCAAGGAACAAGCCGAGCTCAAGGGCAATGGCAAGGTGCTGGTGGTCGACGGTGGCGGTTCCCTGCGTCGTGCCCTGCTGGGCGACATGATTGCCGAGAAAGCCGCGAACAACGGCTGGGAAGGGCTGGTGATCTATGGTTGCATCCGTGACGTCGACGTCATTGCGCAAACCGACCTGGGGGTTCAGGCACTGGCGAGCCATCCCATGAAGACCGACAAGCGTGGTATCGGCGATCTCAATGTGGCGGTGACCTTTGCGGGCGTGACCTTCCATCCAGGCCATTACATCTACGCGGACAACAACGGCGTGATCATCTCGCCAAGCCCGCTGAAGATGCCTGAATAAAGCGCAAGACCAACAAAGGGGTGCGGATGTTCGAGGAAGAAAACGCGCAGTGGGGGCTGGTGCATGCCCTGGTGCTGGATGGTAAAGGCGGTGCGCGTTCGATAGCCCGGACTGAACTCGATGATTTGCAGCTACAGGCCCATGAAAGCCTGTGGCTGCACTGGGATCGCAGTCACCCGCAAACCCAGACCTGGCTGCGCAAATCCAGCGGTCTGAGTGAATTCAGCTGTGACCTGCTGCTCGAAGAGAACACCCGTCCGCGCCTTCTGCCGCTGCCGGACTCCGAACTCCTGCTGTTTCTGCGCGGGGTCAATCTGAACCCGGGCGCAGAACCGGAAGACATGGTCTCGGTGCGTATCTTCGCCTCAGCCCAGCGTGTGATTTCCCTTCGCCTGCGTCCATTGCGCGCCACTGATGAGTTGCTGGTGACGCTGGCCGAAGGCAAAGGTCCGAAAACCGCCTCCGAACTCATCCTTTATATGGCTCAGTACCTCACCCATAAGGTGCAGGATCTGGTCAGTTGCCTCTCGGAAGTGGTCGATGAGGAAGAAGAAAAACTGGATGCCGACGAACGGTATACACCCGAGCACGGCGCCATTTTGCAGATCCGTCGACGGGCTGCTGCACTGAAACGTTTCCTTGCTCCGCAGCGGGAAATTTTCGGACAGCTGACGCGGATAAAACTGCCCTGGTTCGTCGAAGACGATGGCGATTACTGGAACGAATTGAACAACAGCCTGACCCGATATCTTGAGGAGTTGGAATTGACCCGGGAGCGGGTGGGGCTGGTCCTCGAGGCTGAAGACCGACGTTTGAGCGTGCGCATGAATCGCACGATGTACCGCTTCGGGATCATCACCGGGATCTTTTTGCCGATGAGTTTTCTGACCGGTCTTCTGGGCATCAACGTCGGTGGAATTCCATTCTCCGCCAGCCCTTATGGGTTCCTGATCGCGTGCCTGATGATGGTTTCGGTAGCGCTCGGACAGTGGTGGTTATTTAGACGTTTGCGCTGGGTGTGACGATGAGCCATGTGACCCGGGCAAATTTGACCGCGTCTTTCACAGACATCACGAGAGGTGCGTATGCACGATCCGTTTGAACAGTCTTTGCGCGACATGCTGAACGCCTCGCCGTCCACCCGTGACGACGATGCGTGCCTTGGGCGTGTCCTGAAAACCGCCAACCGCCAGGTCGGCGCTGGCGATCTGTTCAGCCTGCTGGGCCGCTGGTTGCCCGCGCTGATGATTGCCCTCAATAACGGCTCGGCCCACGTCTCGCCGGTATCCCGCCACCGTAAACCTACCGTTCGCACCGCTGATAAGGCTGATTGAATATGGAACTTGATCTCTGGACACAGAGCCTCGTCACTGCAATGACTGCGTTATGGACCAAGGTGGCCAATTTCATCCCGAACCTGTTCGGCGCGCTGGTTGTGCTGCTGTTGGGTTTCGTCGTTGCGAAACTTTTGGATACTTTGCTGTCAAAGTTGCTCGCCAAGCTGGGCCTTGATCGCCTGATGGGCGGCACCGGTCTGACTAAATTGCTGTCCCGGGCCGGCTTGCAAGTGCCGATCTCGACCCTGATCGGAAAGATTGTCTATTGGTTCGTTCTGCTGATTTTTCTGGTTTCTGCCGCAGAGTCCCTTGGACTTGAGCGAGTTTCGGCTACGCTTGACATGCTTGCGCTGTATTTGCCGAAAGTATTTGGCGCCGCGCTGGTGCTGCTGGTGGGTGTGTTGCTGGCGCAACTGGCCAATGGGCTGGTGCGTGGTGCCGCAGAGGGCGTAGGGCTGGATTACGCTGCGGGCCTGGGGCGAATTGCCCAGGGGCTGGTAATTATCATCAGTATTTCGGTCGCGATCAGCCAGTTGGAGGTCAAGACTGACCTGCTCAACCACGTGATTGTGATCGTTTTGATTACCGTTGGTCTGGCGGTTGCGCTGGCCATGGGGTTGGGAAGCCGGGAAATTGCCGGTCAGATTCTTGCGGGAATCTATGTGCGTGAGTTGTATCAGGTTGGGCAACAAGTGCGTGTTGGCGAGGTCGAAGGTCAGATCGAAGAGATCGGCACGGTTAAAACCACATTGCTGACCGATGAGGGTGAGCTGGTCTCTCTCTCCAATCGGATCCTCCTGGAGCAGCATGTGAGTAGCCGCTAACCCGGCAAACCCTGCTAATGTATGCCGCCGCAAAGTGCCCTGTAAGGGCTGCGGCGGACATTGACCTGACTGTCGGCCCGACTTGTTTTGAATAAAGCTCAATCGCTCTCCACGCGCTACGACCCCCGCGAGCTCTCTGATGAGGAGTTGGTCGCGCGCTCGCATACCGAGCTGTTTCACGTAACACGCGCCTATGAAGAACTGATGCGGCGTTACCAACGAACATTATTTAACGTCTGTGCACGATATCTGGGGAACGATCGCGACGCGGACGATGTCTGTCAGGAAGTGATGTTGAAGGTGTTGTATGGCCTGAAGAACTTCGAGGGAAAATCGAAGTTCAAAACGTGGCTCTACAGCATCACGTACAACGAATGCATCACACAGTATCGGAAGGAACGGCGAAAGCGTCGCTTGATGGACGCTTTGAGTCTGGACCCCCTCGAGGAAGCGTCTGAAGAAAAGACGCCGAAACCCGAGGATAAGGGTGGACTTGATCGCTGGCTGGTGTATGTGAACCCGATTGACCGTGAAATTCTGGTGCTACGTTTTGTCGCAGAGCTGGAGTTTCAGGAGATCGCAGACATCATGCACATGGGTTTGAGTGCAACAAAAATGCGGTACAAACGCGCTCTAGACAAATTGCGTGAGAAATTTGCAGGTATTGCTGAAACTTAGTTCGGCGCAAATATCTCTTACGTGTAGGCAAGTTCTGATAGACTTGCCGCCGAGTTGTCCCCCGGTTTGCGGGACTGCTTCACAATCACCAGATGGGGATTTAACGGATGAAACTGAAAAACACCTTGGGCTTGGCCATTGGTTCTTTGATTGCCGCCACTTCGTTCGGCGCTCTGGCACAAGGCCAAGGCGCAGTTGAAATCGAAGGCTTCGCTAAGAAAGAACAATTCGACAGCGCTCGTAACTTCAAGAACAACGGCAACCTGTTCGGCGGCTCGATCGGTTACTTCTTGACCGACGACGTTGAACTGCGTCTGGGCTACGACGAAGTGCACAACGTTCGTTCCGACGACGGCAAGAACATCAAGGGCGCTAACACCGCTCTGGACGCTCTGTACCACTTCAACAACCCAGGTGACATGCTGCGTCCTTACGTCTCTGCCGGTTTCTCGGACCAGAGCATCGACCAGAATGGCAGCAACGGCCGCAACCGTTCCACCTTCGCCAACGTTGGCGGCGGTGCCAAGCTGTACTTCACTGACAACTTCTATGCCCGTGCTGGCGTTGAAGCTCAGTACAACATCGACCAAGGCGACACCGAGTGGGCTCCAAGCGTCGGTATCGGTGTGAACTTCGGTGGCGGCTCCAAGCCTGCTGCTGCTCCAGTTCCAGCACCAGCTGAAGTCTGCTCCGACAGCGACAACGATGGCGTGTGCGACAACGTTGACAAGTGCCCGGACACCCCAGCCAACGTAACTGTTGACGCTGATGGCTGCCCAGCAGTTGCTGAAGTTGTTCGTGTTGAACTGGACGTGAAATTCGACTTCGACAAGTCGGTAGTCAAGCCTAACAGCTACGGCGACATCAAAAACCTCGCTGATTTCATGAAACAGTACCCATCCACCAGCACCACTGTTGAAGGTCACACTGACTCCGTCGGTCCTGACGCTTACAACCAGAAACTGTCCGAGCGTCGTGCAAACGCCGTTAAGCAAGTTCTGACCAACCAGTACGGTGTTGAATCGTCCCGCGTTCAGTCTGTTGGCTACGGCGAATCCCGCCCAGTTGCTGACAACAAAACTGAAGCTGGCCGCGCTGTAAACCGTCGCGTAGAAGCGCAGGTTGAAGCTCAAGCTAAGTAATTAGCCCGCAGCTCTGAGAAAAGCCCGGCTTAGGCCGGGCTTTTCTTTGTCTGCGATTTGGTGAGGGGCGAGCCGTCAGGCGCGTTGATATCCAGCATTGATGTCGACGGACAAGTCCGCTTCGCTAGCAGACTCGTTCCCACAGTAAAGCGCAGAGCGGGCTGCTACCGCGCCAATGACCAGGATCGCCGGGCTTTTCAATTCGAATGCTGAGGCATCCTGTTCCATGGCCGTCAAATTGCTCCGACATTCCCGTTGGTGCGCCAGGGACGCGTTTTCAATCATCGCTACCGGCATATCCGCCGCCATCCCCCCGGCCAGCAGCTGCTCGCGGATCTCGCTCAGCTTCGCCACGCCCATATAAATCACCAGCGTCGTGCCGCCCTGGGCCAGGGCCTGCCAGTTCAAACTGCTGCCGTCCTGAGTGTGGGCGGTGACCAGCGTCACACCGCGGGCAACGCCTCTGAGGGTCAGCGGAATATCGCATTGCGTCGCACCCGCCAGCCCGGCAGTGATGCCGTTGACCAGTTCGACTTCAACGCCGTGCTCGCGCAACCACTGTGCCTCTTCACCGCCGCGACCGAAGATGCACGGATCGCCGCCCTTGAGCCGTACCACGCATTTGCCGTGGCGGGCATAACGCAGCATCAGGCGATGAATGAAGGCTTGAGGCGTGGAACGACAGCCGCCGCGTTTGCCCACAGAAATGATCCGCGCGCCGGGGCAATGCTCCAGCACCGCGTCATTGACCAGATCGTCGATCAGCACCACATCTGCTTCTCTCAACGCCCGAACAGCCTTGAGGGTCAGCAATTCAGGGTCGCCGGGACCTGCACCCACCAGCCAGACTTTTGCGCTCATCGTATTTTCCTCACGCGATAACGGCGATCGGCTGCGCAGTGGCAGCCAGCAGACGCTTGATTTCAGGTACACAGGAGCCGCATTGCGTGCCGCAGCCCAATTCTTGTTTCAGGCCCTGCAAGTCCAGGCCACGGCTGATGCCGGCGCAGACCGCGCGTTGACTGACGTTCTTGCAGTTGCAAAGGGTTTTGGTGCCCGCTGCCGCCGTGCCCGCGTTACCCGGCTGCGCGCTCAGCGGTGCCAGCAGCCAGCGCCGCAGTTGTTCGTCGACGCGTCCCTCAAGCCAGAGGTTTTGCAGCCAGTGTTGGGCGAGTGTTTCGCCGGCCAAGCGAATCGCGGTAATCCGACCGTTCTCGATCCGCACGCGTTTGCCGATGGAGCGTCGTGGGTCGTCGTAGGCCAGTACGGGACCGTCGTTGAGCGCCAGGCACTGATCGATGTCACGCAGCAGTTGCGGATCAGGCGCGGTGGCGCTGGCAGCGCGTATCAGCAGCGCAGGGCGTTCACGGCCGACCAGGCTGAGGCTGGCGTAGGAAAACGCCTCACAGAGCGGTCGTAGCGTCTCAAAATGTTGTTGAACATTGCCTTCGACCAGGGCGAACAGCTGCCACGGCAACTGCACCGGCTCAAGTCGCACGCCGCTGTGTTTGAGTTCCGGTTGTTTTGACAGCGGATCAAAAGCGGGCAGGGTGAGGGAGTTCACGCCGCCCTTGAGGAAACGGTCACCAAAATGCATGGGCAGAAAGGCCTGGCCAGGCTGCACGCTGTCGTCGCTGGCGACCGGCACGATTACCGCGCCGCGCCGACTTTTCAGGCTGATCAGATCGCCGGGTTGCAGACGATGCCGACGCATTTCATCCGGATGCAGGCTCAACACGGCCTCGCTGACATGCCCGAACAGCTGCGCGGCGGTGCCGGTGCGGCTCATGCCGTGCCATTGATCGCGCAAGCGACCGGTGATCAGCGTCAGCGGGAAGTGTGCGTCGCGTTGTTCCCTGGCCGCGCGATACGGATCGGCCACAAACTGAGCACGTCCGCTGGCGGTCGGGAAAATACCGTCGAGATACAGGCGTGCAGTGCCTTCGCTGGCGCCAGTGGGGAAGGGCCATTGCTGTGGGCCGAGGCGGTCGATCAGCGCATGACTGATGCCGGACAGGTCCAGATCACGCCCGCGGGTCAGGTGTTTGTATTCGTCGAAAACCTGCGCCGGCGTTTCAAAGGCAAACAGGCTGTTTTGCCCGGGGCGCAGCTGTTTTTCCAGGCGTTGTGCGAAATCCACCGTGATCGCCCAGTCGGAACGCGCTTCACCCGGTGCGACGATGGCCCGGCGAACGTGGGAAATGCGCCGTTCGGAGTTGGTCACCGTACCGTCCTTTTCGCCCCAACTGGCGGCAGGCAACAGCAGGTCGGCGAACGCGGCGGTTTCGGTGGTGCGAAAGGCTTCCTGCAACACCACGAACGGGCAGGCTTCCAGGGCAGCGCGCACGGCGGTCTGGTCCGGCAACGATTGGGCCGGGTTGGTGCAGGCGATCCACAGGGCTTTGATTTTTCCGCTGCGAACCTGTTCAAACAACTCGATCGCGGTAAGCCCGGCATTTTCCGGAAGTTGATCAACGCCCCAATAGGCCGCCACTTCCGCGCGATGCTCGGCATTGGCCGCTTCGCGATGGCCCGGCAGCAGGTTCGACAGGCTGCCGGTTTCCCGTCCACCCATGGCATTTGGCTGACCGGTCAGGGAGAACGGTCCTGCGCCGGGACGGCCGATTTGCCCGGTGGCCAGGTGCAGATTGATCAGCGCGCTGTTTTTGGCGCTACCGGCGGTGGACTGGTTCAATCCCATGCACCACAGCGACAGAAAACTCGTGGAGGTGCCGACCCATCTGGCGCATTCCTGTAATTGCTCGACCTCGATCCCACACAGCTGCGACACCATTGACGGCGTGTAATCGCGTACAAGATTGGTCAGTTCGGCCAAACCTTCGGTATGAGCCTGGATGAAATCGCGATCGACCCAGTCTTCGCACAGCAGCAGGTGCAAAATCCCATGGAACAAGGCGACATCGGTCCCGGGAAGAATCGCCAGGTGCAGGTCGGCCAAATCGCAGGTGTCGGTACGACGGGGGTCAATGACGATGACTTTCATCTGCGGGCGGCGGGACCGGGCTTCTTCCAGGCGACGAAACAGTACCGGGTGGGCGTAGGCCATGTTGCTGCCGACGATCATCACGCAGTCGCTCAGTTCCAGGTCTTCGTAGCTGCATGGCGGCGCATCGGCCCCGAGGCTGCGCTTATAGCCGACCACTGCGGATGACATGCACAGCCGCGAATTGCTGTCGATGTTGTTGGTGCCCACCAGCGCTCGCGCCAGTTTGTTGAAGGCGTAATAGTCCTCGGTCAGCAACTGCCCGGAAATGTAGAACGCCACGCTGTCCGGGCCGTGTTCGGCGATGGTTCGGGCAAAGACATTGGCCGCGTGGTCGAGGGCGGTGTCCCAGTCGGTGCGGCTGCGGGCCAGGCCTTTGCCCAGGCGCAGTTCGGGGTACAACGCTCGCGCGGTCAAGTCGCCCGTCAGGTGCAAGGTCGAACCCTTGCTGCACAGCTTGCCGAAGTTCGCCGGGTGGCTCGGATCGCCGCTGACGCCGAGAATGCGCTCGCCGTCATGCTCGATCAGCACGCCGCAGCCGACCCCACAGTAGCAACAGGTGGAAGCGGTAATCTGGTTCATCAGCTTGCTTCCCTGCCTGAGTGTCCTGCGTCGCCGATGGCCTGCTCCATGAACGAAGCGTCGCCGAACATCAGGTGATCGCGGATCTCGTCGATGTCGTGATTTTCACGAATCTGTCGGAAATACCACCCGCCATCGGCCGTGTCGCCGTACAGACAGGCGCCGACCAGCACGTCATCCTTGATCACCAGTTTTTTGTAGACCCCACTGATCGGGTCGGAGAGGGTGATGGTTTCGGTACCTTCGCCGCCCATGAAGTCGCCGGCGGAGAACAGGTCGATGCCTGTGACTTTCAATTTGGTCGAGGTTACCGAGCCTTTGTAGGTGGCGAAGCCCAGTTGCGCGAGGTGGTTGGCGCAGACCTTGGCTTGCTCGAACAGCGGCGCGACCAGGCCGTAGGCGGTTCCGCGGTGGCTGGCGCATTCGCCGATGGCGTAGATCCGTGGGTCATAGGTTTGCAGGGTGTCATTGACCAGAATCCCGCGATGGCAGGGGATGCCGGATTTTTCCGCCAGTTCGGTGCTTGGGCGGATGCCGGCAGCCATGACCACCAGGTCGGCGGGGATGATGTCGCCATTCTTGAATTCAACCGAGCCGACCCGGCCGTTGCCGGCATCGTGCAGGGCCTGGGTCTGTTCGCTCAGACGGAAATGCAGGCCGCGGGCTTCCAGGGCGGTTTGCAGGAGTTGGCCACTGGTTTTGTCCAGCTGCCGCTCCAGCAGCCACTCGCCGATGTGCACCACGGTGACGTGCATGCCGCGCAGCATCAGACCGTTTGCAGCTTCCAGGCCGAGCAGGCCGCCACCGATCACCACGGCGTGCTTGTGGGTTTTCGCGGTGTTGATCATGGCCTGGGTGTCGGCGATGTCGCGATAGCCAATCACACCCTGCAAAGCGTTGCCGGGGATCGGCAGGATGAACGGGGTAGAGCCGGTCGCGATCAGCAGGCGATCGTATTCCGCTTCGGTGCCGTCGTCGGCGATCACGCGGCGTTTGATCCGGTCGATCTCCACTACTTTGCGGTTGAGCAGCAACTTGATGTTGTTGTCCAGGTACCAGTCGAGATCGTTCAGTACGATCTCGTCGAAGGTCTGTTCACCGGCCAGTACCGGGGACAGCAGGATGCGGTTGTAGTTGGTATGGGGTTCGGCGCCGAAGACCGTGATGTCGTACAGCTCGTTGCTCAACTTGAGCAGTTCTTCCAGGGTACGAACCCCGGCCATGCCGTTGCCGATCATCACCAGTTTTAGTTTTTTCATCAGGTTCTCCGGGGAGCTCGGACCCGCCTCATCAGGGCTGTCAGGTCTTGCTCGACATATTTTGCGCAAACAAAAAAAGGCGTCCCGCTAGTTGCCTAGCGAGGACGCCTTTGTCCTGGTCCCGTTCTCTCGGGAAGCACACCCTTCATCGTTGAAGGCTGGGCTTTATGTCTGTTGGGAGAGGTAATGCAGTGGTTGTGCCAAGTCGTCAGAACCCGGGTTTAGAGCGGGAAATAACAGTTTTGAGTCAAAGCGTCCGATTTATTGCACCGAATCAAAGCGCGTTGCCCATTAATGGAGCGAGTTGCTGATGGGGCAGGCGGGGCTGTCAGTCCGCCATCGCGAGCAGGCTCGCTCCCACAATGGTCTCCCGGACACTGGAGATCCCCTGTGGGAGCGAGCCTGCTCGCGATGGGCGCGACGCGGAATCAGCCATGAAACAGCAAAACCAGCAGCACCAGATTCACCACCAACATCACCAGCGCCAGTGTCCGCCAGACCTTCAACGGCTCGCGCTCCAGCAGCGGTCTGGGCCGCACACTCAAACTGCGTCGCTCTCCCTGCTCCAGCAACAGCAACCATTCTTCCGCCGTTTCAAACCGTTGACCCGGATCCGCCGCGACCGCGCGCTCCAGGCTTTGCGCGATCCAGTCCGGCAGGTCGGGGCGGTAACGGCTGGGGCTGACGGGCACGCCAAAGCGTGGACGCTGGAAGGCTTCGATTTCGCCGTAGGGATAATGCCCGGTCAGCAGGAAATACAGGGTGACACCGACTGCGTACAGATCCTGTTGCGGTGTCGGTGCCTCACCGGCAAAGGCTTCCGGCGCGATATAGCTCGGCGTGCCGGGCAGGGTCGTGGGTTGATCTTCTGACAGGCCGGGGCAGTAGGCGAGGCCGAAATCCAGCAAGCGCAATTCACCGTCGTCGCCCAGCAACAGGTTCTCCGGTTTGATGTCGCGATGAAGAATCTGCCGGCGATGCAGCATGCCGACGGCCTTGAGCAGACGCTCGGCCAGATCCTGCCATTGCGCCAGCGGCAGCGCGGCAACCCGTTCGTGCAACTGCGCCAGAGTGGAACCGGAATACTCGCGCATCACGTAATACAAATGCTGACGCTGACTGGCGGCATGAACTTCAGGGAAATGCCGTCCGGCCACGCGCTTGAGAAACCATTCCTCCGACAGCAAAGCCTGACCGGCGAGGTGATCGTCGCGCAGTGCGGCGGGCAAGGTTTTCAGCAGCCAGGGGTGTTGTTGGCTGTCGCGAACCCGATAAAGCAGCGACTGCTGGCTCTGGCCGAGCATCCCTTCGACCTGCCAGCCCTCGAACATCTGGCCCGGTTTCAGTGCGGGTGGCAGTGGCCATTGCTGCAGATGAATCAGCGCATCGCCAATGCTCGTCTCACCGAGGGCATCGACCCGCACCAACAGGGCGCTGGCATTGTCCTGACTGCCCGCCAGGTGCGCTGCGCTGACCAGGGTTTGCGCCGCGCTGTGCAGGTCCGGTTGGTCGCGCAGAATCGCCGCAATGGCGGTGTCGCCCAGCACCGCCCAGATGCCGTCGCTGAGCAGCACAAAGCTCTCATCGAGGCGAAGTTCACCGTCAAGAAAATCCAGGACCAGATGCTGATCGAGCCCCAGCGCTCGCTTGAGCACATGCTGCATGCCCGGCTGGTCCCAGACGTGATCTTCGCTGACCCGTTGCAAGGTGTCGGCGTGCCAGCGATACACCCGGCAATCGCCGACATGGGCCAAGGTAAAACGCCTGCCGCGCATGACCAAAGCACTGACAGTCGTGAGCAATGGTTGCCCACCGCCATTGGCCTGCAACCAGCGATTTTGCGCCAGCAGCAGGCGATCCAGCGCTTGCGCGACACCCCAGGTTTCCGGGGTGGCGTAATAGTCCAGCGCCAGGGCCTGCAAGGTCGAACGGGCGGCGAGACCGCCGTCGGCGCACTGGCTGACCCCGTCGGCGATGGCGAACAGGTAACCCTTGCTTGCCGCCAGCGCCGGGGCCGGAGTGACCAGGCGCAGGGCGTCCTGGTTTTCCTCGCGAGGGCCGATGGCGCTCGCTTCGGCAAAACTCAATTGCAGGCTCATTGCGGTCTCAGACCCGGGCAGCGGTCACAGCGGCCGAACCCCAGGTGGTTCTCCAGCGACGTTTCACCCCGTGCAGGCCGAACCAGGCGAGCACGCCAAGGCTGGCGAACAACCACAGGGCCATTTGATAACTGCCAGTGCTTTGCTTGATCGCGCCCATGCCCGCTGCCAGTGCGAAACCGCCGATGCCGCCGGCCATGCCGATCAAGCCGGTCATTACACCGATTTCCCGACGAAAACGTTGCGGGACCAATTGGAAGACCGCGCCGTTACCCGCACCCAAACCGAGCATGGTGCAGACGAAAAGTGCCAGCGCTGCATAGGAACTCGGCAGGTTGAAACCCACCGCCGCGATGCAGATCGCTGCGACTGTGTACATCCCCAGCAACGTGCGAATCCCGCCGAATCGGTCGGCCAGCGCGCCGCCTAATGGGCGCATCAGGCTGCCACCGAACACGCAGGCTGCGGTGTAGTAGCCGGCAGTGACCGGGCTCAGGCCGTATTGGTCGTTGAAATAGCCGGGCAGGGCGCTGGCCAGGCCGATGAAGCCACCGAAGGTCACGCTGTAGAAAAACATGAACCACCAACTGTCGCGGTCGCCCAAGGCCTTGAAGTAGTCGGACATGGACTTGGCTTTCGGCCGTTCAGGGGCGTTTTTGGCCAGCCAGGCGAACACGATGATGGTCAGGATCAGCGGGATCAGGGCGAAGCCGAACACGTTGCTCCAGCCGAAGGCGGCCGCCAGCACCGGGGCGATCAATGCGGCAAGCACGGTGCCCGAGTTGCCGGCCCCGGCGATGCCCATGGCCTTGCCTTGGTGTTGCGGCGGATACCATTGCGAGGCCAGCGGCAAGGCGACGGCGAAGGATGCGCCGGCCACACCGAGAAACAAGCCCAATAGCAGCGCTTGTTCGTAACTGTGGATGCCGTGTTTCCAGGCGACGAACAGGGCGCAGATGACGATCACCTGGCCGATCAGGCCAGCGGTCTTGGGCGACAGGCGATCAGCCAGCAAGCCCATCAAAAAGCGCAGTATGGCCCCGGCCAGAATCGGCGTGGCCACCACCAGCCCGCGTTGCTGGGTGGTCAGTTGCAGGTCGGTGGCGATCTGCACCGCCAGTGGGCCGAGCAGGTACCAGACCATGAAACTCAGGTCGAAATAGAGGAACGCCGCGAACAATGTCGGGGTATGGCCAGATTTCCAGAAGCTTGAATTCATCGCGCACCTCAGCTGTAGGGAGTCTCGAGAAGGAGTCAGAAGCTTGCAGGTGGGGCGCCGCCTCGGCCGCACCACCGGCCCCGATCTCTGGGGCCAAAACGAAAAAACGCCGCCACCCGATTCGCCGTGGGCAAATGAGGTGAGCGACGTCTTTGTCGTAGGTGGGGCAACCGCCGTTGGTTACCTGTATGGATTACTTAGCCAGATCTGTGCCAACACCTTGATGACGCGTTGCGGCCATTCACGGGCAAGCCTCGCTCCTACAGGTTTTGTGATGAGTTCAGATGTCGTGGGCAACCTGTAGGAGCGAGGCTTGCCCGCGAAGGCGTCTTCACAGACTTCGCAAGGCTTCAGCCGAGCAATTCACTCATGGCAATAATCTGCTCCGCCACCTGAATCAGTTTCTGCTGCCGGCTCATGGCCTGGCGGCGCATGAGGGTGTAAGCCTCTTCCTCGTTGCAGTCCTTCATCTTCATCAACAGCCCCTTGGCCAGCTCGATGCGCTTGCGCTCGGCCAGTTGCTGGTCGCGGGCGTTGAGCTGGGCGCGCAGGGCCTGGTCGCTTTCAAAGCGCGCCATGGCCACGTCGAGAATCGGCTGCAAGCGTTGTGCGTGAATGCCTTCGACGATGTAGGCACTGACCCCGGACTTGATTGCCTGACGCATCACATCGGGGTCATGTTCATCGGTAAACATCACAATCGGTCGCGGTTGGTCGCGGCTCACGAGCACCACTTGCTCCATCACATCGCGGCTGGGTGACTCGGTATCGATCAAAATCACATCCGGACGCACCGTTTCGACGCGCGCGGGCAGGTCGATGGTCAGGCCGGATTCGTCGATCACCTCGAACCCGGCTTCGGTCAGGGCTGCTTTCAGGCGACCGACTTTCTTCGCGGTGTCGTTGATCAGCAGGATACGCAACATATTCGCAGTCTCCTGTCAGCGGCTGGCGATTCGGTGCGAGCTTTCGCTCATGGCGTGCAGCTTGAAACTGCGGGCATAGCCGGTCGGGTCGGAGCCATCCCAGACTTTGCCGTCGATCAATTGGCTGCTGCGCATGTCCTCACCCTCGGCGGCAACACCGACTGCGCTGGCGGCCTCACGATACAAGTCTAGTTGCTGGACCTCACGGGCCACGCCGAGGTAATCCGGGTCGTCGCGCAACAAGCCCCAGCGGCGGAACTGGGTCATGAACCACATGCCATCGGACAAGTACGGCACGTTGACCTCACCGCCCGCATGGAAACGCAGCGCGTGCGGGTCCTGCCAGCGATTGCCGAGGCCATCGGCGTAGTCGCCAAGCAAGCGCGGTTCGATGCAATCGAGCGGTGCATCAAGGTATTCGGGCGCGCTCAACAGCTTCGCGGTGCTGCGGCGGTTTTCGCTGCCGTCTTCGATGAAACGGCTGGCTTCGAGGATCGCCATCACCAACGCCCGGGCGGTGTTGGGGTACTGCTCGACAAAGGCGCGAGTGCAGCCGAGGACTTTTTCCGGGTGATCGGGCCAGATGGTCTGGGTCGTTGCCATGGTGAACCCCAGATTCTGCTTCACCGCGCTGGCGGACCACGGTTCGCCGACGCAGAAGCCGTCGATGCGTCCGGCTTGCAGGTGCGCGACCATCTGTGGCGGTGGCACCACCACGCTGTCGACGTCCTGCAACGGATGAATGCCCTGACTCGCGAGCCAGTAATACAGCCACATGGCGTGGGTGCCTGTCGGAAATGTCTGGGCGAAGGTCAGTTTTGGGCGACTTTGGTGCACGTGCCGGTCCAGTGCTTCAGGACTGGTCACCCCCAAGGCCTGCAAGCCATGAGAAAGGTTGATGCTCTGGCCGTTCTGGTTCAGGCCCATGAGCACCGCCATGTCGGTCGGCGCCACGCCGCCGATGCCCAGGTGCACGGCGTAGATCAGGCCGTACAGGCTGTGGGCGGCGTCGAGTTCGCCGCTGACCAGTTTGTCCCGCAGGTTGGCCCAGGACGACTGGCGCTTGAGGTTCAGGGTCAGGCCGTAAGGCTGCGCGAAACCCTGCGTGGCCGCGACCACCACCGAGGCGCAGTCACTCAGGGCCATGAAGCCGAGGTTGATCTCAGTCTTTTCCGGGGCATCGCTGCCATTGACCCAGGCCAGTGGGCCCGCTGTGGTTTCATTCATGGTTAAACACCTTCCAAAAAAAAGCGTCGTACCGGGCTGCTTGCCAGGGCAAGGCCAAGTGACGACGCCTTTGTCTTTCGACTCATCCCGCCGTTGGCATGAGTGCTGATGTCAGTGAGGGTGCAAGGCATATGCCATCGTCCGCTGATTTTGTTGCGCGCCTCGCTTGCGGCACCGATGCCCGGCTATAATCGCCGCCTCATTTCGCCGCCATTCGAGTCAAAACCGCCCATGTACACCCTGGCCCGTCAGCTGTTGTTCAAACTTTCCCCGGAAACCTCCCACGATCTGTCCCTGGACCTGATCGGCGCGGGCGGGCGTTTGGGCCTCAACAGTCTGCTGTGCAAGGCGCCGGCGAAAATGCCGGTGAACGTCATGGGCCTGGAGTTTCCGAACCCCGTAGGTTTGGCGGCCGGTCTGGACAAGAACGGTGCGGCCATCGACGGGTTTGCCCAGCTGGGTTTCGGATTTGTCGAAATCGGCACCATCACCCCGCGTCCGCAGCCGGGTAACCCCAAGCCACGGATTTTCCGTCTGCCGGAGGCCGAGGCGATCATCAACCGCATGGGGTTCAACAACCTCGGCGTCGATCATCTGTTGGCACGCGTGGCGGCGGCCAAGTACAAGGGCGTGCTGGGCATCAACATCGGCAAGAACTTCGATACGCCGGTTGAGCGCGCGGTCGACGATTACCTGATCTGCCTGGACAAGGTCTATGCCCACGCCAGCTACGTGACGGTCAACGTCAGCTCGCCGAACACCCCGGGCCTGCGCAGCCTGCAATTCGGCGATTCGCTCAAGCAATTGCTGGCTGATCTGGCGACCCGTCGCGCGGAACTGGCCCTGCGCCACGGCAAACATGTACCGCTGGCGATCAAGATCGCGCCGGACATGACCGATGAAGAAACCGCTCAGGTCGCGCAAGCGCTGATCGAAACCGGGATGGACGCAGTGATTGCCACCAACACCACCCTGAGCCGTGTGGGCGTTGAAGGCATGGAGCATGGTGATGAGGCGGGCGGTCTGTCCGGCGCACCGGTTCGCGACAAGAGCACCCATACCGTGAAGGTGCTGGCGGCGGAACTGGCGGGTCGCTTGCCAATCATCGCCGTGGGCGGCATCACCGAAGGCAAGCATGCGGCTGAGAAAATCACTGCGGGTGCTAGCCTGGTGCAGCTCTATTCCGGCTTCATCTACAAAGGCCCGGCGCTGATTCGCGAGTCCGTCGACGCCATCGCGGCGCTGCGCTGAAGGGCTGAGCAGGTCCTGGCGCTGAGGTTTTCTGTGGCGAGGGAGCTTGCTCCCGCTCGGCTGCGAAGCAGTCGTAAACCCCGCAACCGCGTTTTACCTGACACTCCGAGTTGTGACTGGTTCTGGGGCCGCTTCGCAGCCCAGCGGGAGCAAGCTCCCTCGCCACAAAAGCAGTGTTCAGATTCCAGTAATTGGCGGGCATAAAAAAGGGCTCCTCGAAGGAGCCCCTGGGCCGGAGCCCGCCGCCCGGATGGGGCGTGCGTGGTAAGTCGTTACGTAATCAGATTGTCGTGTCGGAGTGTTGTGCCCTGTGTTAGCCGACGGCGTGAAGTTCGTTGAGTCTGTGGATTCCCGCAGTGCCGGTCATACCGTCCCAGTTGTCGCCGCGTCCTTCTCGCCAGCCGTTAATCCAGGCTTGGCGTACCGACGGTAGAGTAAATGGGCAAAGCTCACGGGATTTGCCACCAACGCCATATTGATATCCGCGCAAAAATGCTCTTTCCAACGGATCACGCTTAAGTCTTCTCATAGGGTGTTGCCCTCACTTGTTGACTGTATTTATCGCGTCGACCTCAATTGAGGTCTGGCAGAAAAAAACTCCTGCCGTTGGGGCTCGCTGCCGGCGTCGCGAGCCAAGGTGTTGACGTCGTTGCGGCGTCAACCTGTGTTGAGTTCTAACCAATGCGTCACATCGAGGGAATGATCGTTTTGTCATAAGAACGTAACCATAAAGATGCTAAGGCCATAAGTAACTCGATGTTTGTCCCGTGTTTCTTGGTTAAAGCCCTGTATGATCGGCCCCCCACAGAATGATGGAGTTAATCCTTTGTGAGAATGGCTCCTGTTAAGCAGGACGATTATTCGACGAAGGGTCGACTTATGACATTTTGTTGCATCAACTTTTTTATCTGCCTGTGCATCTAAGCTCTTCTAACCTGAGCAGCACAGGTGGGACGGCACACCTTCGTGCCACGCGGGCGCTCTTTTAGAAAAGCGCCTGATTGAAAACCGGGCCGGCAATGCGTTGCCGGTTCACTTAGCTAAAGGCTCTGAGATTCCAATGTCCGATCAATTCGAAATCTTCCTCACTTGTCCCAAAGGCCTTGAAGGCCTGCTGATCGAGGAAGCCGTCGGGCTTGGCCTTGAAGAAGCACGTGAGCACACCTCTGCTGTGCGCGGCATGGCCACCATGGAAACCGCTTATCGCCTGTGCCTGTGGTCGCGTCTGGCGAACCGGGTGCTGCTGGTGCTCAAGCGTTTCCCGATGAAGGACGCCGAAGACCTGTACCACGGCGTACTCGACATCGAGTGGCAAGACCACATGCTCAATGACGGCACCCTGGCCGTCGAGTTCAGCGGCCACGGCTCGGGCATCGACAATACGCACTTCGGCGCCCTGAAAGTCAAAGACGCCATCGTCGACAAACTGCGCACTCCGCAGGGCGATCGTCCGTCCATCGACAAGCTCAACCCGGACCTGCGCATTCACCTGCGCCTGGACCGTGGCGAAGCGATTCTCTCCCTCGACCTCTCCGGTCACAGCCTGCACCAGCGCGGTTATCGTTTGCAGCAGGGCGCGGCGCCGTTGAAGGAAAACCTCGCGGCCGCGATCCTGATCCGTTCCGGCTGGCCACGCATTGCGGCCGAAGGCGGCGCACTGGCTGACCCGATGTGCGGTGTCGGTACGTTCCTCGTCGAAGCGGCGATGATCGCCGCCGACATGGCGCCGAACCTGCGTCGCGAACAGTGGGGCTTCACCGCCTGGCTCGGCCACGTGCCGGCGCTGTGGAAAAAGCTCCACGAAGAAGCCACCGAACGCGCCGCCGCCGGCCTGGCCAAACCACCGCTGTGGATTCGCGGTTACGAAGCCGATCCGCGCCTGATTCAACCGGGCCGCAACAACGTCGAACGTGCGGGCCTGAGCGAGTGGATCAAGATCTACCAGGGCGAAGTCGGCACGTTCGAGCCACGTCCGGACCAGAACCAGAAAGGTCTGGTGATCTGCAACCCACCATATGGCGAGCGTCTGGGCGACGAGGCGAGCCTGCTCTACCTCTACCAGAACCTTGGCGAGCGTCTGCGTCAGGCCTGCCTGAACTGGGAAGCGGCGGTGTTCACCGGCGCGCCGGACCTGGGCAAGCGCATGGGCATCCGCAGCCACAAACAGTATTCGTTCTGGAACGGCGCCTTGCCGTGCAAATTGCTGCTGATCAAAGTCACGCCGGACCAGTTCGTTACCGGCGAGCGTCGCACCCCGGAACAGCGTCAGGTCGAGCGCGAACAAGTTCAAGCCGAAGTCGAAGTCGCCGACAACGACGTAGCACCGGGCAAATACGAGAAGTACAACAAGAACGGCAACCCGATCAAACCGGCCCCGGTAGTGATCGAGCAACCGCGCTTGAGCGAAGGCGGGCAGATGTTCGCCAACCGCCTGCAAAAGAACCTCAAGGCGTTGGGCAAGTGGGTCAAGCGCGAGGGCATTGATTGCTACCGCGTCTACGATGCCGACATGCCGGAATATTCCATGGCCATCGACCTGTATCACGATTGGGTCCACGTCCAGGAATACGCCGCGCCGAAGTCCATCGACCCGGAAAAAGCCTCGGCGCGCATGTTCGATGCCCTGGCGGCGATTCCGCAGGCCTTGAACATCGACAAGAGCCGCGTGGTGGTCAAGCGCCGCGAGCGTCAGAGCGGCACCAAGCAATACGAACGCCAAGCGGCCCAGGGCAAGTTTGTCGAGGTTAACGAAGGCGGCGTGAAGCTGCTGGTCAACCTCACCGACTACCTCGACACCGGACTGTTCCTCGACCACCGCCCAATGCGTATGCGCATCCAGAAAGAGGCGGCCGGCAAGCGCTTCCTCAACCTGTATTGCTACACCGCGACCGCCAGCGTTCACGCGGCCAAGGGCGGCGCGCGCAGCACTACCAGTGTCGACCTGTCGAAAACCTACCTGGACTGGGCGCGTCGCAACCTGTCACTGAACGGTTTCTCCGACAAGAACCGTCTGGAGCAGGGTGACGTGATGGCGTGGCTCGATGCCTGCCGAGACGAGTACGACCTGATCTTCATCGACCCGCCAACGTTCTCCAACTCCAAGCGCATGGAAGGGATCTTCGACGTGCAGCGCGACCAGGTGCAGTTGATCGACCTGGCCATGGCGCGCCTGGCGCCGGGCGGCGTGTTGTACTTCTCCAACAACTTCCGCAAGTTCACGCTCGAGGAAAACCTCAGCGCGCGTTATGCCGTTGAAGAAATCACCGCCCAGACCATCGATCCGGATTTCGCCCGTAATGGCAAGATCCACCGTGCCTGGAAAATCACGGCTCGTTGACACTTGCAGGGATTGGATCCACAGAGCCTTGATTTTAAAGGCTCTTGGCTTCTTTCTGTGCTGGTCAAATTGATGGCTAATAGCTATAACTCAACGCATGGCCAATGGGCTTTCCCGCACCTGGCGTTTTGAGTTGCGTTTATGTCGTTGCACGCCGTGCGCCCCAAGATCCTGGGTTTTATCAGTGAAGATGTCTCGGCCTGGTTGGTCGCGCTGCTGGTATTGCTCGTCGGTGGGGTTCTCACTGGATTGCTGGCCTGGTCGACGCTGAATCTGTATCACCATCAATTACGGCAACGTTTCCAGCTGCTCGCCAGCGAACGTTACAGCCGCATCGAAGAACGTTTCGAAGATCAGGAGCAGCGCCTCGACGGCCTGCGCCGGTTCTTCGCCAATTCCGAGTCAGTCTCCCGCGCGGAGTTCGACGGTTACACCCAACCGCTGCTGCACCGCACGCAGGCGTATTCATTCGCGGCGCGGGTCACCCGTGCCGAGCGGGCGGCGTTCGAGCGCAAGGTGCGTGAAGAAGAAGGTTTGAGCAACTTCACTCTGCGTGAGCTCAATGCCGAGGGCCAGCTGCAATTGGCTGCCGAGCGGGATGAATACGTAGCGGTGCTCTACAGCCAGACCCGAAGCCGACTCGGCTCGCCGCTGGGGTACGACTTGTTTGCCCAGCCGTTACGCCGCGCCACCCTTGATCGGGCGGACAAACTGGGCAGCATGGCCGTCTCGCAGCCGATGCATCTGGTCGGCATCGAGCCGGCGTATGCGCGTGGCGTGCTGCTGGTGGCGCCGGTGAAGCGTCAGCGTGATGCGGCGACGGCGGACATGAAACCCTACGGATATGTCATGGCCGTGATCAGCATGCGCCAGTTGCTGGCGGACGGGTTGCCGGAGGCCAGTTATGACTATCTCTCGGTACGCATCCTCGATCTGTCCACCGACGATCAGCATGAAGTGCTTTACGAGTCCTCTAACCCGCCTGCACCCAGTGAATTGTCCGCGACACGCCTGTTGCGTATGGCCGACCACGATTATCAAGTCGATATCCTGCCCAGCGAAGCCTTTCTGAAAGCCAACCATTCCTCGGTGACCAGCCTGGTGGTGCTCGGTGGCTTGCTCAGTGTGCTGCTCAGTGCGTTGCTCTACGTGCTGGTCAGCCAACGCCAGCGCGCACTGAAAATGGTCGAGCAGCGCACCCAGGAGCTGCACGCCCGCGAGCAGGAATTGCGCGGCACTCACGGCCAGTTGCGCGGCGTGCTGGATGCTGCGACGCAAGTGGCGATCATCGCCACCGACCTGCGAGGTGTCATCAACACCTTCAACGCCGGGGCCGAGCAAATGCTGGGTTACTCCAGCGCTGAAGTGGTGGGGCGCATGACCCTGGAAAACCTTCACTTTCCCCGAGAGCTGGTCGCACGCTCGGCGGAATTGAGTGCGCGCTATGGCAAGCCAATTCCGACCTGCCAGGCGATGTTGGTCGAAGGTGGAGAAGAGGGCGGTCATGAAGCGCGGGAGTGGACGCTGGTCCGTCAGGACGGCAGCCATTTGACCGTGAACATGCTCGCGACCCCGGTGCTCGACGAGCAAGGCCTGTGGGTCGGGCATCTGGCGATCTGCATCGACATCACCGAACGCAAGCGTGTCCACGAGGCCCTGGCCGCCCGAGACCTGTTGCTGAAAAAGCTCAGCGCCCATGTGCCCGGTGGCATTTATCAATTCAAGATGGAGTTCGACGGCCGATTCAGTGTGATCTACGCCAGCGACGGGATTCGCGAGATCTATGAACTCGAGCCGGACGTTTTGCTGCTCAACGCCGAAGCGATTTTCACGCGGATTCATCCCCAGGACACAACCCGCGTTCGCGACTCGATACGCGCATCGGCGAATACGCTCAGCCCGTGGCGCGAGGAGTACCGGGTACAACTGCCGCAGCGCGGTCTGCGCTGGGTTCGCGGCGAGGCGACCCCGGAGGAACTGCCGGGCGGCGGCGTGCTCTGGCATGGCTATATCTCGGACATTTCCGACCTGAAACGGGTGGAAGAAGAACTGCGGGCGCTGTCGATCACCGACTCCCTGACCGGAATTCACAACCGCCGTTACTTTCAAGAGCGCCTGACCACCGAAATGGCTCGGGTCGAGCGCGGGGGTGGCGAGTTGTCGGTGATCATGCTCGACATCGACCACTTCAAGCGCATCAATGACCAGCATGGCCACGCCGTGGGTGATCGGGTGTTGCAGGCCGTGTGCGAGCGCATCGGCCATCGTCTGCGACGTACCGACGTGTTCTGCCGCCTGGGTGGCGAAGAATTTATGGTGCTGTGCCCGGACATCGGCGGCGAACAGGCTCACGTGCTGGCCTTGCAACTGTGGCAAGCCTTGCGCAGTTCACCGATCGAAGGCGTCGGGGTCGTGACCGCGAGTTTCGGGATCGCCAGTTGGCGAGTCGGGGAGGGCGCGGATGCGCTGTTGCTGCGGGCGGATTCTGGGGTTTATGCGGCGAAGCAGGCGGGACGGGATCGCGTTGAAGCAGAGATGAACTAAGCCTTCATGCTGACCCCTGTGGGCGTGAGCCTGCTCGCGATGGCGGTCTGTCAGTCACATCATTGCTGGATGTGCCGCCGTCATCGCGAGCAGGCTCGTTCCTGCATTGGATCTGTGGTGTCGCGTAGATCGGGTCAGAGCACCGAAGCCGTTTCCGGCACTTTCGGCTGGCGATACAGGTCCAGCAGCACCTGATCCAGCACCGACGATGCGCCAAACGGGGCCTTGTCGTTGAGGATCGCCACCACCGCCCAGGTGTTGCCGTTGACGTCACGGCTGTAACCGGAGATCGCGCGCACGGTGTTCAGGGTGCCGGTCTTGACGTGAGCTTCGCCGCGCATCGCCGTGGTTTTCAGGCGTTTACGCATGGTGCCGTCGGTGCCAGCAATCGGCATCGAGCTGATGAACTCGGCGGAGTAGGGACTGCGCCACGCAGCTTGCAGCATCGCCGCCATTTCACGAGCGCTCACGCGTTCGGCGCGAGACAGGCCGGAGCCGTTCTCCATCACCAGGTGCGGCGCGGTGATGCCTTTCTTCGCCAGCCACTGACGCACCACACGCTGGGCAGCCCTGGCGTCGTCACCGTCGGCGTCGGTGCGGAATTTCTGGCCCAGGCTCAGGAACAACTGCTGAGCCATGGTGTTGTTGCTGTATTTGTTGATGTCGCGAATGATTTCCGCCAGATCCGGCGAGTAGGCCCGGGCCAGCACCTTGGCGTTGCTCGGCGTTGGCGCCAGACGATCCCTGCCCTGGATGCTGCCACCCAGTTCTTTCCAGATCGCCCGCACGGCACCCGCGGTATAGGTGGCGTGGTCAAGCAGCGACAGATAAGTCTGCGAGCTGCAGCCTTCGCCCAACTGACCGCCGACCGTCACAGTCACGCTGCCATCGGCCTGGGTCACCGGGTTGTAACGCACGCCACCGGTACATTGCTTGGAATTGACTGCTTTGACCTGGTTTTCAACTTTGATGCTGGCAATCGGCGGTTCCACCGACACCAGGACCCGGCCATTGTCGTTGCGTGCCACGAAGCGCAAGGCCTTGAGGTTGACCATCAGCGAATCAGGCTTGACCAGGAACGGCTTGTTGTCGTCATTGCCATCGTCGTTGAACTCCGGCAGTTGCGGTTGCACGAAGAAGCCACGATCCAACACCAGGTCGCCGGTGATTTGCGTCACGCCGTTGGCGCGCAAATCACGCATCAGCAGCCAGAGCTTTTCCATGTTCAGTTTCGGATCGCCGCCACCCTTGAGGTAGAGGTTGCCGTTGAGGATGCCGCCGCTGAGGGTGCCGTCGGTGTAGAACTCGGTTTTCCACTGATGGTTCGGACCGAGCATTTCCAGCGCCGCATAGGTGGTTACCAGCTTCATGGTCGAGGCCGGGTTGACCGAAACGTCAGCGTTGTAAATGGTCGGTGTACCCGGGCCGTTCAGCGGGATCATCACCAGCGACAGGGCGTTGTCCGGAAGCTTGCTGGCCTTCAGGGCCTTTTCTACGTTGGGTGACAGACCGGTGTTGATGGTGGCGGCGGAAACGGAGAAGGCCAGAGGAAGAAGGAAGCCGGCCAGTAACAAGGGACGCAAAGATTTGATCATGTGAAATTGAACCCTGCATTCGAGGGGAAAAAAGGCGAGGGCATGAAGATAAATTCCCTCAGTGGTCATGAAAGTGTCGGCATTATGCCCCAAGGTGCAATGGCTTGTGCCTTGCCGTGGCCTTCTAATCCGCAATTTTTTTACCGACGGTCAGCGACGCGCCCCAGAGAGTCGGGCAATTAGCGGCTTAAACTGCTAAAGTGCCGCCCGTTATTACTTATGAGGATTGTTCCAATGGCGACTAACCGTTCCCAGCGTCTGCGCAAAAAACTGTGCGTCGATGAATTTCAAGAGCTGGGTTTCGAACTGAACCTGGATTTCAAAGAAGATTTGGCTGATGAAGCCATTGATGCTTTCCTCGACGCGTTCCTGAAAGAAGCCATGGAAGCCAACGGTCTGGGTTATGTTGGCGGCGACGACTTCGGTCTGGTTTGCCTGCAGAAGCGTGGCTCGGTGTCCGAAGAGCAGCGCGCTGCTGTTGAAGCCTGGCTCAAGGGCCGCAGCGAACTGACCGAAGCAACCGTCAGCCCGCTGATCGACGTCTGGTACCCGGAAAAGCCGATCAATCCGGTAGCTTGATGTCATGAAAAACGGCGACCCAAGGGTCGCCGTTTTTTTATGCCTGCTTTTTGCAGGTGCATGGCTTGGCCTGCGATGTCGATGTCGGGTCCCTCAGCCCTTGCGCCAATTCAGAATTACCAGCGTCAGCACCCCCGCGACAATCCCCCAGAACGCCGACCCAATGGAAAACAGCGTCAGCCCCGACGCCGTGACCATAAAGGTAATCAACGCCGCCTCCCGCTCTTTCACTTCGGTCATGGCAATGCTCAGGCCATTGATGATCGAGCCGAACAGTGCCAGCGCCGCAATCGACAGCACCAGCTCTTTAGGCAGCGCCGCGAACAACGCTGCCAGCGTTGCGCCGAACACCCCGGCAATCCCGTAGAAAATCCCGCACCAGACCGCCGCCGTGTAGCGCTTGTTGCGATCCTCATGGGCATGCGGCCCGGTGCAGATCGCCGCGCTGATGGCTGCCAGGTTGATCCCGTGGGAGCCGAACGGCGCCAGCAGCAGCGAGGCGATGCCGGTGGTGGTGATCAATGGCGAGGCGGGCACGGTGTAGCCGTCGGCGCGCAATACCGCGATGCCGGGCATGTTTTGCGAAGTCATCGCCACCACAAACAACGGAATACCGATGCTGATGGTCGCGGCCAAGGAGAAGTGCGGCGTGGTCCAGACCGGCGTTGCCACTTCCAGATGGAAACCGCTGAAGTCCAGCAGCCCCATGAACCCGGACAGCGCCGTGCCGATCAGCAACGCTGCGAGCACCGCGTAGCGAGGCGACAGGCGCTTGACCAGCAGATAAGTGAAGAACATTCCCAGCACCAGCCCGGTGCGATGCTGCGCGGCGACGAAGATTTCACTGCCAATCTTGAACAGAATCCCCGCCAGCAGGGCGGCGGCCAATGATGCCGGAATCTTTCTCACCAGCCGTTCGAAGCTGCCGGTCAGGCCGCAAATCGTCACCAGCACCGCGCAAGTGATGTAGGCACCGATGGCTTCGCCGTAACTCACGCCGCCCAGGCTGGTGATCAGCAACGCCGCGCCGGGGGTCGACCAGGCGATGGTGATCGGCGTGCGATAACGCAGGGACAGGCCGATCGAGCACACCGCCATGCCAATCGAGATCGCCCAGATCCACGACGAAATCTGCCCGCTGGTCAGGCCCGCCGCTTGTCCGGCTTGAAACATCAGGACCAGGGAGCTGGTGTAGCCGGTCATCATCGCGATGAAGCCGGCGACAATCGCCGACGGTGACGTATCGGCCAAGGGGCGAAGCTGCGTGTGCGTGGCGTCG
Organism: Pseudomonas sp. SJZ077; assembly: GCF_007993905.1. Classification (NCBI taxonomy): domain Bacteria; kingdom Pseudomonadati; phylum Pseudomonadota; class Gammaproteobacteria; order Pseudomonadales; family Pseudomonadaceae; genus Pseudomonas; species Pseudomonas sp. SJZ077. Next base: position 442,254 of record NZ_VIUJ01000001.1, on the reverse strand, counting down.
TTCATGACAGCGGTGTTCCTTGTTCTGGTAAAAATGCGCGAAGCGCCGCCGACCCCCGTGCAGGAGCGAGGCTTGCCCGCGAAGGCGTCGTACCGGTCGACATCAAAGTTGAATGATAGGACGCCTTCGCGGGCAAGCCTCGCTCCTACAAGGGATTATGTGGAAGCGGCGAATTCCGGGATCAAGCCTAAACTCAAAAGTAACCAACCGTTGCGATACAGCAGAAGCGACAAACAGCCGTACAGTCGTGTTGCCACCATCCATTGTGTACAATCGCGCTGTTTATTACGCGATACTTGCCAGCGACCCACTGTGCCGTATTACAGTCACGGTCAATTCGCCGCAGTTCTCCCGACTCGAGTGCCCATGAACGAACAGTTGCAGCCCCTAAAGAAACAACCGCGAGCAGGCAAAGCCGGCCGCAGCGGTACCCAGGACGATATTGTCTACGCGCATATCTTCGAGGCCATCCTCGAACAGCGTCTGGCGCCCGGCACCAAGTTGAGCGAAGAAGCGCTGGGGGAAATTTTCGGGGTCAGTCGCACCATCATTCGCCGTGCACTGTCGCGCCTGGCTCATGAAGGCGTCGTGCTGCTGCGTCCGAACCGTGGCGCCGTGGTTGCCAGCCCCAGTGTTGAAGAGGCCCGTCAGGTGTTCCTGGCGCGGCGTCTGGTGGAGCGGGCGATCACTGAACTGGCGGTTCAACACGCGACTGCCGAGCAGATTGCCGAGTTGCGGCAAATGGTCAACGATGAGCGCGACAGCTTCTCCCGTGGCGATCGCGGTGCCGGCATCCGCCTGTCGGGCGAATTCCACCTGAAGCTGGCGGAAGCGGCGAAGAATGCGCCGCTGATCAGCTTTCAGCGCAGCCTGGTGTCCCAGACGTCGTTGATCATCGCCCAGTACGAAAGCGGCAACCGCTCCCACTGTTCCTACGACGAGCACACCCAACTGATCGACGCCATCGAAGCGCGCAACGGTGAGTTGGCGGTGAACCTGATGATGCATCACATGGATCACATCGACAGCAAACTCAACCTCGACGAGGAAAGCGCGTCGGATGATTTGCATGCGGTGTTCTCGCATTTATTGCAGACCAAAAAGCCAGGGCGGCCAGCGGTCAAGCTTTGAAAGATCGAGGTGCGGCCTTCGCGGGCAAGCCTCGCTCCTACAGGTTTAACGCGAAGCCCTTGTAGGAGCGAGGCTTGCCCGCGAAGGCGGCTTCAAAAGCAAAAAAAATCCCTCGCAACCATCGATTGCGGGGGATTTTTTATGCCCGGAATAGCTTAGCGCTGATGCACCTGATTCCCCGCCGCATAGGTCTGCAGCACAGTCCGGTCATCCCCCAGCGTCATCAATACAAACAACGTCTCGGCAATGTTATTGGCCTGCTTCAAGCGATAGCTCAGCAGCGGCGTGGCGTTGTAGTCCAGCACCAGGAAGTCCGCGTCGGTGCCCGGATTCAGCGTGCCGATCTTGTCTTCCAGGCGCAGCGCACGCGCACCGCCCAGGGTCGCCAGGTACAGCGATTTGAACGGACTCAGGCGCGCACCTTGCAGCTGCATGACCTTGTAGGCTTCGTTCAACGTTTGCAGCAGCGAGAAACTGGTACCGCCGCCCACGTCGGTGCCCAGGCCGACATTGAGTTTGTGCTTCTCGGCCATCGGCAAATTGAACAGGCCGCTGCCGAGGAAGAAGTTCGAGGTCGGGCAGAAAGCAATCGCCGAACCCGTCTGCGCCAGCCGCGCGCACTCGTCATCGCACAGGTGCACGCCGTGGGCGAATACCGAGCGCTCGCCGAGCAATTGGTAGTGGTCGTAAACGTCGAGGTAGCCCTTGCGCTCGGGGAACAGTTCCTTGACCCACTCGATTTCCTTGAGGTTTTCGCTGATGTGGGTCTGCATGTACAGGTCGGGGTACTCGCTGAGCAACTGGCCGGCGAGGGTCAGTTGTTCCGGGGTGCTGGTGGGGGCGAAGCGCGGGGTCACCGCGTAATGCAGGCGGCCCTTGCCGTGCCAGCGCTCAATCAGCGCCTTGCTTTCCACGTAGCTGGATTCGGCGGTATCGGTCAGGTAGTCCGGGGCGTTGCGGTCCATCATCACCTTGCCGGCGATCATCCGCAGGTCCAGCTGCTCGGCGGCTTCAAAAAACGAGTTCACCGATTGCGGGTGGACGCTACCGAACACCAGCGCCGTGGTGGTGCCGTTACGCAGCAGTTCCTTGATGAAAATGTCCGCGACTTCATCAGCGTGAGTCTTGTCAGCGAACTGGCTTTCACACGGGAAGGTGTAAGTGTTGAGCCAGTCCAGCAGCTGCTCGCCGTAAGCGCCGACCATGCCGGTTTGCGGTAAATGAATGTGAGTGTCGATGAAACCCGGGGTGATCAGCGCGTCCTGGTAATGAGTGATCTCGATATCGGCGGGCAGGGTCGGCAGCAAGTCGCTGGCGTGACCAAGGGCACTTATCTGGCCGTTATCGACCACCAGCAGGCCGTCTTCGAAATACTCATACGAGGCTTCGATGCCCACTTCGGCGGGGTCGGCGATGCTGTGCAGGATGGCGGCGCGGTAGGCTTTGCGAGTCAGAGGCATGAGCTTTCTCAGTGGGAGGCTTGGCTGCGGCGTGATGCAGGCAGCAGTTTGGCGATCGATGATCCGGCGCGGGCAGTTTGCTGGCCGAAACTGGCGTTATAGGTGGCGATGATTTCGCCGGCGATGGAGATGGCGATTTCCACAGGCAACTTGCCTTTGACTTCGCCGATGCCCATCGGGCAGCGCATGCGTTGCAGCACGGCGCTGTCGAAACCACGGTCCCGCAGGCGGTGTTCGAACTTCACCCGTTTGGTCTTCGAACCGATCAGGCCGAAGTAGGCGAAGTCGTTGCGCTTGAGGATTGCGGCGGTGAGTTCGAGATCGAGCTGGTGGTTGTGGGTCATGACGATGCAGTAGCTGCCGGCGGGCAGATTGTCGATTTCATCCACCGGTTCTTCGGCGACGATTTTGCGCACGCCGTGGGGGATCTGCTCGGGGAATTCCGCTTCCCGCGAATCGATCCAGCGCACCCGGCAGGGCAGGCTGGCGAGCAGCGGCACCAGCGCCCGGCCGACATGGCCGGCGCCGAACACAGCGATTTGCGCCTGGACCTGGCCCATCGGTTCGAACAGCAGCACGGTCACGCCGCCGCAGCACTGGCCGAGGCTGGCGCCGAGGCTGAAGCGCTCCAGGTGCGTGTCCTGCTTGCCGCTGGCCAGCATCTCGCGGCCGATCTGCATGGCCTTGTATTCCAAGTGCCCGCCACCGATGGTGTCGTAGGCCTGGGTGGCGCTGATCACCATTTTCGATCCGGCATTGCGCGGCGTCGAGCCGAGCTCTTCGATGATGGTCACCAGCACGCAGGGTTCACCCTGGGATTGCAGGTCGGCGAGGGCGTCGATCCAGTTGTACATGTTTCACCTCGACATCTTTGTTGTCTGTTCGGGACTCTTCGCGGGCAAGCCCGCTCCCACAGGGGAATGCGATCAACTGTGGGAGCGAGCCTGCTCGCGAAGGGCGCGCCTCGGTCTAGAGCGAAGCCAACTCCGGCTCTGCCTCGACGGCCTTCGCCGCCATCAACTGCCGCATCTGTTCACAGCCCCACAACACCCGCTCCGGAGTCGCCGGTGCGTCGATTTTCGGTTGATGCTTGTAGTCGCCCAGACTGGCCACGGCGTCCTTGATCGCACACCACGATGCGATACCCAACATGAACGGCGGCTCACCCACAGCCTTGGAATGGAACACCGTGTCTTCCGGGTTCTTGCGGTTTTCCACCAGCTTCACCCGAAGGTCCAGCGGCATGTCCGCCACGGCCGGGATCTTGTAGCTGGCCGGGCCGTTGGTCATCAGTTTGCCTTTGTTGTTCCACACCAGTTCTTCCATGGTCAGCCAGCCCATGCCCTGGATGAAACCGCCCTCGACCTGGCCGATGTCGATGGCCGGGTTCAGCGAGTCGCCGACGTCGTGGAGGATGTCGGTGCGCAGCATTTTGTACTCGCCGGTCAGGGTGTCGATGATCACCTCGCAACAGGCTGCACCGAAGGCGTAGTAATAGAACGGTCGACCACGGGCCTGACTGCGGTCGTAGAAGATTTTCGGGGTCTTGTAGAAGCCGGTGCTCGACAGCGACACCTGGGCGAAATACGCCTGCTGGATCAGCGCTTCGAAGGTCAGGATGTGATCGCGAATCCGTACGTGACCGTTATGGAACTCCACGTCTTCTTCGCTGACCTTGTACTGCCGGGCGGCAAATTCGATCAGGCGTTTCTTGATGATTTCCGCGGCGTTCTGTGCGGCTTTACCGTTGAGGTCGGCACCGCTGGAGGCAGCGGTCGGCGAGGTGTTCGGCACCTTGTCGGTGTTGGTCGCGGTGATCTGCACGCGGTCCATTTCCACCTGGAACACTTCGGCTACGACTTGCGCCACCTTGGTGTTCAAACCCTGGCCCATTTCCGTGCCGCCATGGTTCAGGTGGATGCTGCCATCGGTGTAGACGTGGATCAGCGCACCGGCCTGGTTGAGGAAGCTGGCGGTGAAGGAAATGCCGAATTTCACCGGGGTCAGCGCCAGGCCTTTTTTCAGGATCGGGCTGTTGGCGTTGTAGCGACGAATCGCTTCGCGGCGTTCGGCGTACTGGCTGCTTTCTTCCAGTTCGGCGGTCATTTCCTCGAGCATGTTGTGCTCGACGGTCTGGTAGTAATGGGTGACGTTGCGCTCAGTCTTGCCGTAGTAGTTGGCCTTGCGCACCGCCAGCGGATCGAGGCCCAGATGGCGGGCAATCGCGTCCATCACTTCTTCGATGGCGACCATGCCTTGCGGGCCACCGAAGCCACGGTATGCGGTGTTCGACGCGGTGTTGGTCTTGCAGCGGTGACCGTTGATGGTCGCATCGCCCAGGTAGTACGAGTTGTCGGCATGGAACATCGCGCGGTCGACAATCGACGCCGAGAGGTCCGGCGAGCAACCGCAGTTGCCGGCCAGTTCCAGGGCGATGCCGTGCAGGCGACCGGTGCTGTCGAAGCCGACGTCGTACTCGACGTAGAACGGGTGACGCTTGCCGGTCATCAACATGTCTTCGACCCGCGGCAGGCGCATCTTGGTCGGCTGGCCGGTGAGGTGGGCGATGACTGCGCACAGGCACGCCGGGCTCGCAGCCTGGGTTTCCTTGCCGCCGAAACCACCGCCCATGCGGCGCATGTCGACGACGATTTTGTTCATCGACACGTCCAGCACTTCAGCCACCAGTTTCTGCACTTCGGTGGGGTTCTGGGTCGAGCAGTAGACGATCATCCCGCCGTCTTCGGTCGGCATCACCGACGAGATCTGGGTTTCGAGGTAGAAGTGTTCCTGGCCGCCTATGTGCAGCGTGCCTTGAATGCGGTGTTCGGCAGTCGCCAATGCGCCGGCCGAATCGCCGCGCTGATGGGTGTGGCTGTCGAGCACAAAGTGGCGTTTGCGCAGGGCTTCGACCACGTCCAGCACCGGCTCGAGATCTTCGTATTCGATGATCGCCGCCATGGCGGCTTTGCGTGCGGTTTCCAGGTCTTTTGCGGCAACGGCCAGTACGGGTTGACCGACGAATTGCACATCGTCGATGGCCAGCAATGGATCGCCCGGCAGCAATGGGCCGATGTCTTTCAGGCCTGGCACGTCTTTGTGGGTGATGGCGATGCGCACGCCTTCGAAGGCGTAGCAGGGCGTGGTGTCGATGCTGATGATTTTCGCGTGGGCGCGGTCCGAGAGGCGTGCGTAAACGTGCAGCTGGTTCGGAAATTCCAGACGGTCGTCGATGTACTGCGCTTCCCCGGACACATGTTTGGCGGCGCTGTCGTGCTTGACGCTGCGGCCGACACCGGTGGTCAGGTCCTTGGCGAACAGTTCAGCCAGTTCGGCCTGGGTCTTCTCTACGGCGTGATGGTTAGACATAAGCGGTCACCCGAGTCTCGATGTGCGGTGTTTGCAGTTCGATGAAGTATTTGCGCAGCAGGTTCTGCGCGCTGAGCAGGCGATATTCCTTGCTGGCGCGGAAGTCCGAGAGCGGCGTGAAATCTTCGGCCAGTGCGGCGCAGGCGCGTTCGACGGTGGCGTGATTGAACGGCGCGCCGAGCAACACGGTTTCGCAGTTATTCGCACGTTTCGGAATCGCGGCCATGCCGCCGAACGCCACGCGGGCGTCGGCGATCACGCCGTTGTCGATGCGCAGGTTGAACGCGGCGCAAACAGCGGAAATATCATCGTCCAGACGTTTCGACACTTTGTAGGCGCGGAACAATTGTTCGGCGCTGGCACGCGGCACGATGATCTTCTCGATGAACTCGCTTTCCTGGCGCGCGGTGACGCGGTAATCGATGAAGTAATCTTCCAGCGCCAGGGTGCGACGGGTTTCGCCTTTGCACAAAACGATCTGCGCGCCCAAGGCAATCAGCAGCGGTGGCGAGTCTCCAATCGGCGAGGCGTTGCCGATGTTGCCGCCGAGGGTGCCCTGGTTGCGGATCTGTAAGGAGGCGAAGCGTTGCAGCAATTCGCCGAAGTCCGGGTATTCGGCTTTCAAGGCTTCGTAGCAATCGGAGAGGGCGGTGGCGGCGCCGATTTCCAGACGATCATCGAAGCGCTCGATGCGCTTCATTTCGGCGACGTTGCCGACGTAGATCATCACTGGCAACGTGCGATGGAATTGGGTGACTTCCAATGCCAGATCCGTACCGCCGGCCAGCAGCCGGGCCTGTGGATAAGCATCGTAGAGGTCGGCCAGATCGGCCACGGTCAGCGGCACCAGGCAGCGCTTGTCGCCACTATTGAGTTCGCCGATGTCGGTAGGGGCGATGGCTTTAAGGCGGGCGATGGTATCGGCTTCGCGCGCATCGAACTGATCCGCTTGCTTGCCGCAGCAGGATTGTTCGGCGGCGGCCAGAATCGGCCGATAGCCGGTGCAGCGGCAGAGGTTGCCGGCCAGCGCTTCGTGGGCCTTGTGGGCGTCGGGCTGATCGCTGTTCTTTTGCAGCGCGAACAGCGACATCACGAAGCCCGGGGTGCAGAAGCCGCATTGCGAGCCATGGCACTCGACCATGGCTTTCTGCACGCTGTGCAGCTCGCCCTGGTGCTTGAGGTCTTCGACGCTGATCAGTTGTTTACCGTGCAATGACGACACGAACGTCAGGCACGAGTTGAGGCTGCGATAGCGAATGTATTCGCGGCCATCGTCATCCGTTTGCAGCTCGCCGACCACCACGGTACAGGCGCCGCAGTCACCGCTGGCGCAGCCTTCTTTGGTGCCGGGTTTGCCCACATGGTCGCGCAGATAATTGAGCACGGTCAGGTTTGGGTCCAGGGCGTGCTCGCTACGGAGTTCCTGGTTAAGTAAAAACTGGATCACGGAAGGCCTCGCAGACTCATTATTGTTGTTAACCGACTTGGACCGAATTTATCAGGTCTGACTTTGCGGTCAATGATTTTCTGACTTAAAGGTCAGGAAACGCCATTTTGTCGATCAACGACTCGTTCCTTCATTATTGACCCTCGCGGGTTAGCCTGCTTTTTGCTTGATTCGTGCCAAAAACCGCTGAGTGGGCACTCCGCCATGACCCTTCATGTGCGCTACACTGCGCCGCTTGTGCAGATCGAAGAGTTTGAAGGACAACCATGACGTTCAAGGCGCCGGACAGCCTCGCCGAGCAAATTGCTCACCACCTCGCCGAACGCATCATTCGTGGCGAAATGAAGCCCGGGGAGCGCATCCAGGAACAGAAGGTCACGCTGGCCCTCAATGTCAGCCGCGGTTCGGTCCGCGAAGCCTTGCTGATCCTCGAGCGCCGCCACCTGATCGCGATCCTGCCGCGCCGCGGTGCCCACGTTACCGAACTCACCGCACACAAGGTGCAGAGCCTGTGCACACTGATGAGCGAGCTGTACATCTTGCTCGGCAACGCCGTCGCCAAAGGCTGGCAGGTCCAGTCTGACATGGCGCCGTTCGTGCAGATCCAGCAGCGCCTGGCCGCCAGCTATGAGCGTCAGGACATCCGCACCTTCGTCGACGACAGCTTCAATGTGATGCGCGCCGCGTACCCGTTTGCCAACAATCCGTACTTGCAGGAAACCGTCGAGAACCTGCAACCGGCGATGAGCCGTGCATATTTCCTCGCCCTGGAGCAGCGCAAGGCGTCGATGAGCGAGTTCCTGGAGTTGTTCGAACGTTTGCTGGCCGCCGTGCTGGCCCGTGACTTTCCGCTGATCCGCGAAGTGCTGACGGCCTATGCCCAGCGCAGTTGCGATCTGGTGGTTTCTGCCCTGACGGACGCTTAAGCGTGCGGCTCAAGTGCATAAAACTGGCCGGGTTCAAATCCTTCGTCGACCCGACCACCGTGAACTTCCCCAGCAACATGGCGGCCGTGGTAGGGCCCAATGGCTGCGGCAAGTCGAACATCATCGACGCCGTTCGCTGGGTGATGGGCGAAAGTTCGGCGAAGAACCTCCGTGGCGAGTCGATGACCGACGTCATCTTCAACGGTTCGACCAGCCGTAAGCCCGTGAGTCAGGCGAGTATCGAGCTGGTGTTCGATAACTCCGACGGCACGCTGCTTGGCGAATACGCCGCCTATGCGGAAATTTCCATTCGCCGCAAAGTGACCCGCGACAGCCAGACCACCTACTACCTCAACGGCACCAAATGCCGTCGTCGCGATATCACCGACATCTTTCTGGGCACAGGCCTGGGCCCGCGCAGCTATTCGATCATCGAGCAGGGGATGATCTCCAAGCTGATCGAGTCCAAGCCCGAAGACCTGCGCAACTTCATCGAAGAAGCGGCGGGCATCTCCAAGTACAAGGAGCGTCGGCGCGAGACCGAAAACCGTATCCGTCGCACCCATGAAAACCTGGCCCGCCTGACCGATTTGCGTGAAGAACTCGAGCGTCAGCTTGAGCGTTTGCATCGCCAGGCCGAGGCCGCCAAGAAGTATCAGGAATACAAAGGCGAGGAGCGTCAGCTCAAGGCCCAGCTGTCGGCCCTGCGCTGGCAGGCTTTGAACGAACAGGTCGGGCAGCGCGAAGCAGTCATTGGCAATCAGGAAGTCACGTTCGAAGCGTTGGTCGCTGAACAGCGCAACGCCGATGCGGCCATCGAGCGCTTGCGTGACGGGCACCATGATCTGTCCGAGCGCTTCAATCTGGTGCAGGGACGCTTCTATTCGGTCGGCGGCGACATCGCCCGGGTCGAGCAGAGCATCCAGCACGGTCAGCAGCGTTTGCGGCAGTTGCAGGATGATCTTAAAGAAGCCGAGCGTGCGCGACTGGAAACCGAATCTCACCTCGGCCACGACCGCACCTTGCTGCTGACCCTCGGTGAAGAGCTGGACATGCTCACGCCGGAGCAGGAAGTCACCAGCGCCGCCGCCGAAGAAGCCGCCGCTGCGCTGGAAGAATCCGAAACCACCATGCACGGCTGGCAGGAGCAGTGGGACACCTTCAACCTCACGGCCGCCGAGCCGCGTCGCCAGTCCGAGGTCCAGCAGTCACGCATTCAGCAACTCGAAACCAGCATGGAGCGTCTGGCCGATCGCCAGAAGCGACTTGGCGAAGAGCGCGCGTTGCTCTCGGCGGACCCGGAAGATGCGGCGATCATGGAGCTCAGTGAGCAACTGGCCGCGAGCGAAGCGACGCTTGAAGATTTACAGGCCAGCGAAGAGGCCCAGGTCGAACGCCTTGAGCAACTGCGTCAGGAATTGCAATTAGCGCTGCAAAATCAGCAGCAGGCTCAGGGTGATTTGCAGCGCCTCAACGGTCGCCTTGCGTCCCTTGAAGCCTTGCAGCAAGCCGCGCTCGATCCGGGCACCGGCACCGCGCAATGGCTGCGCGAACAGCACCTGGCGGACCGCCCGCGTCTGGCCGAAGGACTGAAAGTGGAGGCGGGTTGGGAGATGGCGGTGGAAACCGTGCTCGGTGCCGACCTGCAAGCGGTGCTGGTGGACGACTTCGGCGATTTCGATCTGGCCGGTTTTGCCCAAGGCGATTTGCGTTTGCTCAGCCCGGCCAGTGATGGCGTGCGCGTACCGGGCAGCCTGCTTGACAAGGTTGAAGCGCAGATCGATCTGTCGCCCTGGCTGGGACAGGTCAAGCCGGTTGAGAATCTTGAGCAAGCGTTGGCCCTGCGCAGTCAGCTAAGTGTCGGCCAGAGCTTGATCAGTCGCGACGGCTATTGGGTTGGCCGACACTTTCTACGTGTTCGCCGGGCCAGCGAAGCGGAAAGCGGCGTGCTCGCCCGTGGGCAGGAAATCCAGCGTCTGAGCATCGAGCGCGAAGAGCGCGAGGCCACGGTCGAAACCCTGGAAACCCAACTTCAGACGCTCAGGGCGCAGCAGCGCCAGCAGGAAAACGGTCGCGAACATTTGCGCCGTTTGCTGCAAGACGAAGCGCGTCAGCAAGGCGAATTGAAAGCTCAGTTGTCGGCCGGCAAGGCCAAGGTTGAGCAGCTGACGTTGCGTCGAACCCGCCTCAATGAAGAACTCACCGAGCTGGCCGAGCAACGGGCGCTGGAGCACGAAAACATCGGCGAAGCGCGCCTGCAATTGCAGGAAGCCCTCGACGCCATGGCGCTGGACACCGAGCAGCGCGAGTTGCTGCTGGCCCAGCGCGACAGCTTGCGCGAGCGACTCGATCGCGTGCGTCAGGAAGCCCGGCAACACAAGGATCACGCCCATCAGTTGGCGGTACGCCTCGGCTCGCTCAAGGCGCAACATGACTCGACGCGTCAGGCGCTGGAACGCCTGGAGATGCAGTCCGGGCGCCTGACCGAGAAACGCGAACAGCTGAGCCTCAATCTGGAGGAGGGCGAGGCACCGCTGGAAGAGCTGCGCCTGAAACTCGAAGAGTTGCTCGATAAGCGCATGACGGTCGACGAAGAAATGAAGTCGGCTCAGATCGCTCTGGAAGACGCTGACCGTGAATTGCGTGATGCGGAAAAACGACGCAACCAGGCCGAGCAGCAATCGCAGTTGATCCGTGGTCAGATGGAAACCCAGCGCATGGAATGGCAAGCCCTGACTGTGCGACGCAAGACCCTCGAAGATCAGTTGCTTGAGGATGGCTACGACCTGCATGGCGTGCTCGCCACGCTGACCGCCGAGGCCAGCGAGAAAGACGCTGAAGAAGAACTCGAACGCATTGCCGCGCGCATTCAGCGCCTCGGTGCGATCAACCTGGCGGCCATCGACGAATACCAGCAACAATCCGAGCGTAAACGTTATCTGGATGCGCAGAACGACGATCTGGTGGAAGCGCTGGACACTCTGGAAAACGTGATTCGCAAGATCGACAAGGAAACCCGAAACCGCTTCAAAGATACCTTTGATCAGATCAATGGCGGATTACAGGCCCTTTTCCCAAAAGTTTTCGGTGGAGGGCGCGCGTATTTGGAACTGACGGGCGAAGATCTACTCGATACAGGGGTAACGATCATGGCGCAGCCGCCAGGAAAGAAGAACAGCACCATCCATTTGCTCTCCGGTGGCGAAAAAGCCCTGACCGCATTGGCCCTGGTTTTTGCGATCTTCAAGTTGAATCCGGCACCGTTCTGCATGCTCGATGAAGTTGACGCGCCGCTGGACGACGCGAACGTTGGACGCTACGCACGGTTGGTCAAAGAGATGTCGCAGACGGTTCAGTTCATCTACATCACCCACAACAAGATCGCCATGGAAATGGCCGATCAACTGATGGGTGTAACGATGCACGAACCGGGTTGTTCGCGTCTGGTGGCAGTGGATGTCGAGGAGGCGATGGCGATGGTGGAGGCCTGAGCCGGTGCTTGTAGGGCAAGTATTTTTGGTCTGTAGGACTTTTTTACCTGTCTTGACTTGCTGGCCAATCGACATATTCGCGCGAGCCATTGTGACAGACGGTGTAAAGTTGCCTTTGGTCGTGCTAGTTTAATGTCAATTTTTCGTATGCGTGGGCAAAACGCCTGTCAGAACATAGAGTTGGCGCCACGTTTTAAAGCGGTTTACGAGTTGTAAACCCCTTATTTTTCAGCATTTTTTATAGAGGCACGGGATTACATGGAAATCGGTCTGCGCGAGTGGCTGATCGTCATCGGCATTATTGTCATTGCCGGTATTCTTTTCGATGGCTGGCGTCGCATGCGCGGCGGCAAGGGAAAACTGAAATTCCGTCTTGACCGAAGTTTGTCCAACCTGCCGGACGAGGACACCAGCGCCGAGCTGTTGGGCCCGCCCCGCGTGCTGGACACGCATAAGGAACCGCAACTGGACGAGCATGATCTGCCGTCGGTGAGCATGCCTGCCCGTGAACCGCGTGAATCGGGTTCCAAGCGCGGCAAGCGTGGCCATGGCGAGCCTTCCCAGGGCGACATGAACCTCAGCCTGGACCTGGACGGCGGCCCGAGCTTCAGCAGCCGTGACGACGACTTCCCGGATGACACCAAGTCCTCGCCGTCGGTCAGCGACAAGGAACAACCGCAAGCCGAAGAAGTGCTGGTGATCAGCGTGATCTGCCGTGACGCTGCCGGCTTCAAGGGCCCGGCGTTGTTGCAGAACATTCTGGAGAGCGGTCTGCGTTTCGGCGAAATGGATATTTTCCACCGTCACGAGAGCATGGCCGGCAACGGCGAGGTGTTGTTCTCCATGGCCAATGCGGTCAAGCCGGGCGTCTTCGATCTGGACGACATCGACCACTTCAGCACGCCGGCGGTGAGCTTCTTCCTCGGCCTGCCAGGCCCGCGTCATCCGAAGCAAGCCTTCGACGTGATGGTGGCCGCGGCGCGCAAATTGTCCCAGGAGCTGAACGGCGAACTGAAAGACGACCAGCGCAGCGTGCTGACCGCCCAGACGATCGAGCATTACCGTCAGCGCATCGTCGAATTCGAACGTCGCGCCCTGACTCAGAAGCGTTGATTCAAAAGGTTGTCCCCGCGCCGTGCGCGGGACGATCAGCAAAATAGATTGAGCAGCCTCGGCTGTTCTTTTGCTTTATGAGAGAACACCCATGACCGCCGCCAAAACCCGCATTCTCGAGCTGCGCGCTGAGCTGGATCAGCACAACTACCGTTACCACGTACTAGACGAGCCAAGCGTTCCGGACGTCGAATACGATCGTTTGTTCCATGAACTCAAGGCCCTTGAAGCCGCCCATCCCGAGCTGGTCACCAGCGACTCGCCGACCCAGCGCGTCGGCAGCGCGGCGCTGTCGGCGTTCACCCAGGTACGCCACGAAGTGCCGATGCTCAGCCTCGGCAACGCCTTCGAAGAAAGCGACATGCGCGAGTTCGATCGCCGGGTTACGGAAGGTCTCGACTTGCCGGCCGGCGACCTGTTTGGCGGCGGCGCGGCGGTGGAATACAGCTGCGAACCCAAGCTCGATGGCCTGGCGGTCAGCCTGCTTTATCAGGATGGTATGTTGGTGCGCGGTGCGACGCGCGGCGACGGTACCACCGGCGAAGACATCAGCGTCAACGTGCGCACCGTGCGCAACATCCCGCTGAAGCTGCAGGGAACCGGCTGGCCGGCGACCCTGGAAGTGCGCGGCGAAGTGTTCATGTCCAAGGCCGGTTTCGAGCGCCTGAACGCCACGCAGCTGGAGGTCGGCGGCAAGACCTTCGCCAACCCGCGCAACGCGGCGGCGGGCAGCTTGCGGCAGCTGGATTCGAAGATCACCGCCAACCGTCCGCTGGAGTTCTGCTGCTACGGTATCGGCCAGATTTCGGCGGACATCGCCGATACGCACATCGGTAATCTCAAGCAGCTGCAGACCTGGGGCCTGCCGATCAGTCGCGAGCTGAAACTGGCGCACGGCATTGATGAATGCCTGGATTACTACCGCGACATCGGTGAGCGTCGCAACGGCCTGGCCTATGAAATCGATGGCGTGGTGTTCAAGGTCAACAGCATCGCGTCCCAGCGTGAGCTCGGTTTTCGCGCGCGCGAACCGCGTTGGGCAATTGCCCACAAATTCCCGGCCATGGAAGAGCTCACCGAACTGCTCGACGTCGAATTCCAGGTCGGCCGCACCGGTGCCGTGACGCCCGTGGCGCGCTTGAGGCCGGTCAAGGTCGCCGGTGTCACCGTGGCCAATGCGACGTTGCACAACATGGACGAAGTGGCTCGCCTGGGCCTGATGATCGGCGACACCGTGATCATCCGCCGCGCGGGCGACGTGATTCCGCAAGTGGTGCAAGTGATCATGGATCGCCGCCCGGACGACGCGCGTCCGGTACAGATTCCGCAGCAGTGCCCGGTGTGCGGCTCGCATGTCGAGCGCACGCAACTGGTCAAGCGCAGCAAGGGTCGCGAGACCGTCAGCGAAGGGGCGGTTTACCGCTGTGTCGGTCGTCTGGCCTGCGGTGCGCAACTCAAGCAGGCGATCATTCACTTCGTCTCCCGTCGTGCGATGGACATTGAAGGCCTGGGCGACAAGAGCGTCGAGCAATTGGTCGATGAGGGGCTGGTGAGTTCTCCCGCCGATCTGTATGCCTTGAAGTTCGAGGACATTGTCGATCTCGAAGGCTTTGCCGAGCTGTCGAGCAATAAACTGCTCGCCGCGATCAAGGACAGCAAGACACCGAGCCTGGCACGGTTCATCTATGCCCTCGGGATTCCTGACGTCGGCGAAGAGACGGCCAAGGTCCTGGCGCGCTCTCTCGGCTCGCTGGAGCGGGTTCAGCAGGCGTTGCCGCAAGTGCTCACGTACTTGCCGGATGTCGGCCTGGAAGTGGCTCACGAGATTCACAGCTTCTTTGAAGATGCGCATAACCAGCAGGTTATTGCGAAGTTGCTCGAGCACGGCCTGCAGATTCAGGATCAGGGCGAGCTGGGGGCCGAATTTGCCGCCAGCACGACGCTGGGCGGTTTCCTCGACAAGCTGAACATTCCGTCGGTCGGGCCGGGCGGGGCGCAGAAGCTGGCGGACAAGTTTGGTTCGCTGGAATCGGTCATGAACGCCGATTGGCTGGACATGCGCCAGGCCTTGCCGGAGAAGCAGGCGAATTCGGTTCGAGCGTTTTTCGCGGTTGCTGAAAACCGTCAGATAGCTGAGGCGGCTGAACAGCAGTTGCGTGATTTCGGCATGCATTGGAAGAGCGAGAAAAAAGTCGTCGAAGGCCTGCCGCTGGCTGGGCAGACCTGGGTGCTGACCGGTTCGCTGGAATTGATGAGCCGTGATATTGCCAAGGACAAACTCGAAAGCCTCGGGGCCAAGGTGGCCGGTTCAGTGTCGGCCAAGACCCATTGCGTGGTGGCCGGGCCGGGTGCCGGTTCGAAGTTGGCCAAGGCCAATGAATTGGGACTGAAAGTGCTCGATGAAGAGGCGTTTGTCGATTTCCTGAAAAAACACGGTATACCGATCTGACACTCATCCTGTGGCGAGGGAGCTTGCTCCCGTTCGACTGCGCAGCAGTCGCCAAGACTTCGGGGACCGCTTCGCAGCCGAGCGGGAGCAAGCTCCCTCGCCACAGAAAACGGAACGATCCTCGCTGGGGAATGATCTAGTCTTGGCAAGCCCCAGGGAGAGATCGCCATGTACCGCTTCTTCGAACAGCTCAGCTCACGCATCGCCGCGCCCTTCATGGGTGGAAGTTCGCGCAACAGCAAGGTCTGGCAGTGCCGCTGCGGGCAGTCGCTTTTCTTTCGCAACAGCCAGTGCCTGGCCTGTTCGGCAGCCTTGGGCTATCAGCCGGAGCAGAGTCGCCTGTCCTCGCTGCAGCCGGGTGTGCTGGCGGATACCTGGTTGCTTGACGCCGACCCCGAAGCCGGCCTGTTCCGGCGCTGCGCCAACCTCGATTCCCCGGCGGCGTGTAATTGGCTGCTGGCCGCCAATGACCATGATGCGCTGTGCATCGCCTGTAGCCTGAATCGCACCATCCCTGACCTCTCAATTGCCGAAAACCACGAACGCTGGCGTCAGGTCGAAACCGCCAAGCGGCGTCTGGTCGCGCAGTTGATCAGCCTGGGATTGCAGGTGATTCCCAAAACTGTCGACGAACAGACCGGTCTCGCCTTCGATTTCATCGGTGTCGACCTGGAAGGCAAACCGCCGACCACGGGGCACGCCAATGGCCTGATCACCCTGGATATCAAAGAGGCTGACGACGCCCACCGCGAAAAGGTCCGGGTGCAAATGCACGAGCCTTATCGCACGCTGCTCGGGCATTTTCGTCATGAAGTCGGGCATTACTACTGGGACCGGCTGATCGCCAACAGTCATTGGCTGGAACCGTTCCGCAACCTGTTCGGCGACGAGCGTCTCAGCTACGCCGACGCCCTCGAACGCCATTACCAGCAAGGCGCACCGCTCGACTGGCAGCAGCACTGTGTCAGTGCCTACGCCACCATGCATCCATGGGAAGACTGGGCGGAAACCTGGGCGCATTACCTGCACATGATGGACGCGGTGGACACGGCGCTGGGGTTTGGCATGAGCGCGCGCGAGATGGATTTCGACTACCAGCCATTCCCGCTCGACACGCTCTACGATCCACAGCATCCCGGCGGCGCGGCGTTCCTGTCGTTCGTCAACGCATGGATCGAACTGGCCGGCATGCTCAACGAGCTGTCGCGGAGCATGGGGCAGCCGGATTTCTATCCGTTCGTCCTGCCACCCGCGGTTATCGCCAAACTGCACTTCATCCATCTGGTGATCCAGCAGGAGGGCGGCAGGGCGGATGAGGTGTTGCAAGACCTGTAGCCGCCTGCATTCACTTGCAGCAGCCTCGCAAGCTCGACAGCTGCTACATGACTACGGTGTTCTGCAGACTTTGCATGTCCTTGAACCAGCACATATTTTTTAATCCCCCCGAACGGTTGTAACTTCGTCCCAGATAGGTACAATGGCGCGGCTCGCCGTCAGGTGAGCGTCGTTATGGTGACCCCATCGGTCCCCCCGCAACGATTACCCGTGAACCTGGTCAGATCCGGAAGGAAGCAGCCACAGCGGGAACATTGTGTGCCGGGGTGTGGCTGGTGGGGTTGCCTCCATAACGCACCGCGAGCCCTCTCTCGCGTTTTCTGTCTGAAAATACTTAGTGTGTGTTGCTGCCATGGCCCTTGATCCAGGCGGTTTTTTGTCGTTCCTGATTTTTAGAATGAATATAAAAAAGGAGGCCGATGTGTCGTATCAGACACGTCGGCCTCCTTTTTCATTTCCGCCACTAAGGCTTGGACAAGGCCTGGTCAACCGCTGCGATCAGCTTTCCCAGATCCTTCGGGGTGGCTTTATGGATGACACCGAACAGATACGCCCGCTGTTCATCTTCATCACCCATATCGGCGAAAAAGGCTTTCAGCTTTACGTCCAGCACGTCGGCAAGCAAGAACAAGGCTTCGACGCTGGGGGTATAGGTTCCGGTTTCAAAGCGGCTGATGGTTTTGGGGTCAAAACCGGTTTTTTCGCCGAGTTCAGCCTGAGTAAGCCCCGCGACCTTGCGGTAGCGTCGGATGGCCGGACCCAAACTTGAAATTTGCATCGCTCAATTCCCATTTAGAATCAAGAACTTAACGATAGATTTTCGCATTAGACAACCGCATGATCCATCACCTTGCTTTGCAAAATGTGATGCGTTTCGTAGAATCGCCGCCAATAAGGGGTGATTGGTGATCTGTTTCCAGAAAATGGGCAACGCCAAACCGCCAGCATTGCGCTCCTTTGCCGGCCTTGCACGAGGTTTTTGAGACTAGCCGATCTTCGGTTCTGCGCGGTCATCAAATGCGGGTCATGGAGTGAACACGTGTTTGCGCAGTCCCACCGCTAGCGACAGCGAGCCTGATTCATGGATGAGAAATACCGCAGGGCCGTGGATGCCGCCGCCATTTTTTCCGAGACGGACCTGAGCGGCCGGATCACCCACGTCAATGATCAGTTCTGCGCCGTGTCCGGTTATAGCCGCGACGAGTTGCTCGGGCAGAACCACCGTCTCCTCAACTCCGGCGTGCACACCGCTGATTTCTTCGCCGGTATGTGGCGCACCATCGCGCTGGGCAACGTCTGGAAGGGCGAAATCTGCAATCGCGCCAAGGATGGCAGTCTGTACTGGGTCGAAAGCACCATGGTGCCCGTGCTCAATGACGACACCGGACGGGTCGACCGATACCTGTCGATTCGTTTTGATATCAGCGAAAAACGCCAGTTGTTGCATTCCCTGCAATGGCGGGTCGGGCACGACGTGCTGACCGGGCTGCCCAATCGCGCGTTCCTCTCGGATCTGCTGGATCAGGCGCTGGAGTTCTCCCGAAAGGAAAACATCCCGCTCGCCGTGTGCATGCTCGACCTTGACGGGTTCAAGGCGGTCAACGACGGCTACGGTCACGCCAGTGGCGATCAATTATTGGTTGAAGTGGCCAAGCGTTTGCGCCACATCGTGCGTGGCGAAGATGTCGTGGCGCGGCTGGCCGGCGACGAGTTCGTGCTGGTGTTGCGTTACGTGCGGGATCTGCCGGAGTTGCGCGCGGCGCTGAACCGGGTGCTGGGGGCGATTTCGGCGCCGTATACCTTGCACGGCAAGGACATCAATGTGTTCGCCAGCATCGGCGTTACGCTGTTCCCACTCGACCATGAAGATGCTGAAACCCTGCTGCGTCACGCCGATCAAGCCATGTACGTGGCCAAGCAGCGCGGGCGCAACCGATTCCATCTGTTCGACGTGTCCAGGGATCAGGAGGTCAAGGCCACTCACCAGACGGTCGAACGCGTGCGCCAGGCGCTGGCCGCCGATGAGTTGCGTCTGCATTTCCAGCCCAAGGTCAACATGCGCCTTGGCGTGGTGGTCGGCTTCGAGGCGCTATTGCGCTGGGAACACCCGCAAAACGGCATGGTGCCGGCCAGGGAGTTTTTGCCGTTTGTGGAAGAGACGGACCTGATCGTCGACATCGGTGAATGGGTGATGGATCAGGTGCTGACGCAGTTGCACCACTGGCAGCAGGCGGGGCAGGGCTGGCCGATCAGCATTAATATCGCGGCACGGCATTTTCAGCGCGCGGATTTCGTCGACCGGCTCAGGCACGTCCTCGCCCGGCATGCTGACATTGCGCCGCAGATGCTCGACCTGGAAATCGTCGAGTCGGTGGCGGTCGAGAATATCCAGCACGTGAGCGACTGTTTGCAGGCCTGTCAGGCGCTGGGGGTGCAGTTTTCACTGGGCGACTTCGGCACTGGCTATTCGTCGCTGAGCTACCTCAAGCGATTGCGCACCCAAACCATCAAGATCGATAAGTCGTTTGTGCGTGACATTCTGGACGATCGCGATGATCTGGCGCTGGCCACGGCGGTGATCGGTCTGGCCCGGGCGTTTGGCCGGCAGGTGATTGCTGAAGGACTGCAAAGTATCGAGCACGGTGAGTTGCTGTTGCGACTGGGGTGTGAAGTGGCCCAAGGCTATTTCATCGCCCAGCCAATGCCCCCCGCCGACGTGCCGGGTTGGGTCGCGGGGTTCGTCGCGCCGCCGCAATGGCAAGCGCTGGATCAGGTTGGCTGAAGTTCTGTAATCGACACTTATCCCCTGTAGGAGCGAGCCTGCTCGCGATAGCAATCTGGCAGTCGCCATCAGTGTTGAATGGCAAACCGCTATCGCGAGCAGGCTCGCTCCCACAGGTTTCGTGTTGATCAGAGGATTTGCTTAAAGTGTGCCAGGCCCCGAACCGATATAAAGTCGGATAATGTCATCAATCTCCCCCGACATTTTCATCCGCAGCAACGTGCGCAGTATGCGTTGCACCGGCACCTTGGGGTCGTTGCGCACGTAGCAGCCGACGCTCTGTTCCTCCAGCACCGCCACGCCTTTGAGTTGCTTGTCGGGTAACAGGCGCTGATTGAACCAGTCCAGTGTCCATTGATTGCTCACGGCATAGCGATAGCGCCCGGCGTGGAGTTTTTCCAGCACTTGTTCCTGGTTGCGCGCGTCTTCGCGGCGCAAACGGTCGGCATTGAACAGCGGTTGCAAGGTGGGGTAGGAGTAGCCGAGCACGGTACCGATGGCTTGCCGCGACAAGTTCGCAGGCACCACCAAAGGCAGCGGATCCTGCCGGCTGATCAGCATGTCGCGCTGAAACCAGAGGGGAATGCTCCAGAGGTAGTCGCCGGACTGATTCGGCAGCCAGGACTGCGCGGCATAGCAGCGGATATCGACCTCGCCGTGTTCCATGGCGCTTTGCACCCGCGCCCGGGGCAACACATGAAATTCGGCCGGCAAACCGACCTGGGTCGCCAGGCTGAGCATCACGTCATACAGGATGCCCTGGGTCACTTGCCCGCGTTCCAGTTGCACCATCGGCATCGCCCAACTGTCGGGCACCACAAAACGCAGCGGCGCTTCGGCGGCGGCGACGCTCACACTTATCCACAGCAGTGCCCCCAAGGCAAAACGCATAAACGCTCCGGTACGTCGCAAACCTGAGCCGATAAAAGCCCCCCAAAGTGCATCTTAGCCAGATTAGACGAGCGCACCGGATGCAATTTTGGCCTTGCTCCGCTAGCATTAGCCGCTTCTGTTCCTTCGTTGCGACGGTTTTCGATGAGTTATCAGGTTCTTGCACGTAAATGGCGTCCGCGCTCGTTCCGCGAAATGGTCGGCCAGACCCATGTGCTCAAGGCTCTGATCAATGCCTTGGACAGCCAGCGGCTGCACCACGCCTACCTGTTCACCGGTACGCGCGGGGTCGGCAAGACCACCATCGCACGGATCATCGCCAAATGCCTGAACTGTGAAACAGGTATCACTTCGACGCCGTGCGGCGAGTGTTCGGTGTGCCGCGAAATCGATGAGGGCCGCTTTGTCGACCTGATCGAGATCGACGCCGCGAGCCGGACCAAGGTCGAGGACACCCGCGAGTTGCTCGATAACGTGCAATACGCGCCGAGCCGTGGCCGCTTCAAGGTCTACCTGATCGACGAAGTGCACATGCTCTCCAGCCATTCCTTCAATGCGCTGTTGAAAACCCTTGAAGAGCCGCCACCCTACGTCAAGTTCATCCTGGCGACGACCGACCCGCAGAAACTTCCTGCAACCATTCTGTCGCGGTGCCTGCAGTTCTCTCTCAAGAACATGACCCCGGAGCGTGTGGTCGAGCATTTGACCCACGTCCTGGGCGTCGAGAACGTGCCGTTCGAAGACGACGCACTGTGGCTGCTGGGCCGCGCCGCCGACGGCTCGATGCGTGACGCCATGAGTCTGACCGACCAGGCTATCGCCTTCGGTGAAGGCAAGGTCATGGCTGCCGACGTGCGGGCGATGCTGGGCACGCTCGATCATGGTCAGGTCTACGACGTTCTGCATGCGCTGATCGAAGGCGACGCCAAGGCCTTGCTCGAAGGTGTCCGCCATCTGGCGGAACAAGGCCCGGACTGGAATGGCGTGCTCTCGGAAATTCTCAACGTTCTGCACCGTGTCGCCATCGCCCAGGCGTTGCCTGAAGGCGTCGACAACGGTCATGGCGACCGCGATCGGGTTCTGGCACTGGCCCAGGCCTTGCCGGCCGAAGACGTGCAGTTCTATTACCAGATGGGTCTGATCGGCCGCCGCGACTTGCCGCTGGCGCCGGACCCTCGTGGTGGCTTCGAAATGGTCCTGCTGCGAATGCTCGCGTTCCGACCGGCGGACACCGCGGACGCCCCGAGGCAACCGCTAAAGCCAGTGGGGATCAGCCAGGCCACAGTTGATTCCGCAAATTCAGTGGCTGCCGCGCCGGTGGTGGCACCGGTAGTCGCTGCGGCAGTTGCACCCGTTGCGCCGGCGCCTGAGCCCGTCGCGGCGGCGATTCCTGCCCCAGCGCCTGAACCGGTGGCGCCCGTTGTGGTGGCCGAGCCTGTGGTTGAGCCGGTCGCGGTCGAGGCGGCGGTCGACTTGCCGTGGAATGACCCGGTCGAGCCGGAACCCGTCCAGCAACCCGCCGTCGAGCCGGTCCTGGAAACCGCCAGCGAACAACCTGATCTGCCGCCCATGCCGTTGCCGACGCCGGACAGCGTGGTGCCGGACGCGCCGGAGTGGGCCGCAGCGCCGATCCCGGAACCGTCGGTGGCCGACGTCGATGCCGCCACCCCGGGCGTGGACCTGGATGACGAGCCGCCGCTGGACGAAGACTACATCGAGCCGGACATGGATTCGGCCTACAGCTACCTCGATGAACTGGCCAGTGAACATGCTGCCGAGCCAGCACCGGAACCCGAGCCTGAGCCGGCCGCCATGCCCGCCACCGGCCTGGCCCTGCAATGGCTGGAGCTGTTCCCGAAACTGCCGATCTCTGGTATGACCGGCAGCATCGCCGCCAACTGCACGCTGATCGCCGTCGATGGTGACCACTGGCTGATGCACCTGGACCCGGCCCACAGCGCCTTGTTCAACGCGACCCAGCAACGGCGTCTCAACGATGCGTTGAACCAGTTTCACGGGCGCACCCTGACCCTGAGCATGGAGCTGATCAAGCCGGAGCAGGAAACCCCGGCCCAGGCCGCTTCCCGTCGTCGTGCGAACCGTCAGCGCGAGGCCGAGGAGTCGATTCACGGTGATCCGTTCATCCAGCAAATGATGCAGCAGTTCGGTGCGGTGGTTCGCAACGATACTATTGAACCTGTCGAAGCCCTGGTCAGTCAGGGCTAATAACTGAAGGCGTTTGGCCCCAAGGGCCGGGCGCTGTTTAAATCCAAGTACTTTTGAGGTGATTCCCATGATGAAAGGTGGCATGGCCGGCCTGATGAAGCAGGCACAGCAGATGCAGGAAAAAATGGCCAAGATGCAGGAAGAACTGGCCAACGCTGAAGTCACCGGTAAAGCCGGCGGCGATATGGTCACCGTGGTGATGACCGGTCGTCACGACGTCAAGCGCGTGACCATCGACCCGAGCCTGGTTGAAGGCCTGAGCGAAGACGACAAAGAGATGCTCGAAGCCGTGTTCGCCGCCGCCGTCAACGACGCCGTGCGCAAGATCGAAGCCAACAGCCAGGACAAAATGGGCAGCATGACCGCTGGCATGCAACTGCCACCGGGTATGAAACTGCCGTTCTGATTCGCCAAAGCGCGTCGGATGAGCTACAAAAAAATGCCAGGCATCGCGCCTGGCATTTTTGTTTCTGCCCGTTGGAAACGCGGTGCCTGTGAGGCAGCCTTCGCGGGCAAGCCTCGCTCCTACAGAAGCATCGCTGACCTTTTAGGTGCCGCGAAGAAGTCACCTCGGTCCAACGGACGAAACATCGAACGCCACACCTCCACAACGGTCTGCTCCCTATACCGCCGAAATTCATCGATCACAGGAGACGCTCACATGCCAGACGCATTGACCCTCAACCAACGTATCGTCCTGGCGTCCCGCCCCGTAGGCGCGCCGACACCGGAGAATTTCCGCCTGGAACGGGAAGCACTGCCGGAACTTGCCGAAGGCCAGGTCCTGCTCAAGACTCAATACCTCTCGCTGGACCCCTACATGCGCGGCCGCATGAGTGACGCGCCTTCCTACGCCGCACCGGTGGAAATCGGCGAGGTCATGACCGGAGGCGCTGTCAGCCGCGTCGAGCGCTCGCTGAATCCGAAATTCCACGAAGGCGATCTGGTGGTGGGCGCCACCGGTTGGCAGAGCCACAGCATCAGCGACGGTCGCAACATCATTCCGGTGCCAAGCGGTTTGCCGTCCCCGTCCATGGCCCTGGGTGTGCTGGGCATGCCGGGCATGACTGCGTACATGGGCCTGATGGACATCGGTCAGCCCAAGGCCGGCGAAACCCTGGTGGTCGCGGCTGCCTCGGGCGCGGTGGGGTCGGTGGTCGGCCAAGTGGCGAAGATCAAAGGCCTGCGCGTCGTGGGCGTGGCGGGCGGTGCGGAAAAATGCCGCTACGTGGTGGAGGAATTGGGGTTCGACGCTTGCGTTGACCACAAGAGCCCGAACTTCGCCGATGAACTGGCCCAGGCGTGCCCCGAGGGCATCGATATTTACTACGAGAACGTCGGTGGCAAGGTGTTCGACGCGGTGGTGCCGTTGCTCAATGCCAAGGCGCGGATTCCACTGTGCGGCCTCATCGCTTCCTACAACGCCCACGAAGCGCCGACCGGCCCGGATCGCCTGCCGCAATTGCAACGCACCTTGCTGACCAAGCGCGTGCGCATTCATGGCTTTATCGTGTTCGACGACTACGGTGATCGTCAGCCGGAGTTCGTCAGTGCCATGGCGCCGTGGGTGCGTGACGGCAAGGTCAAGTTCCGCGAAGACGTGGTCGATGGCCTTGAGAATGCGCCTGAGGCCTTCATCGGTCTGCTGGAAGGCCGCAACTTCGGCAAACTGGTGGTGCGGGTTGCCCAGGACTGAATAATTGACGCTAATCAGAGGCGCGGGTATAAACCGCGTCTCGTTGTTTTGTCGGACGTTTCCCCATGAGCTTCAGCCCTTTGATTCGCCAACTGATCGACGCCCTGCGCATTTTGCCGGGTGTCGGTCAGAAAACCGCCCAGCGTATGGCGCTGCAACTGCTTGAGCGTGATCGCAGCGGGGGTTCGCGACTGGCGTCGGCACTGAGCCAGGCCATGGAAGGGGTGGGGCATTGCCGGTTATGCCGCACGCTGACCGAAGACGACCTGTGCCCGCAATGTGCCGATACGCGCCGCGACGACACCTTGCTCTGCGTGGTGGAGGGGCCGATGGACGTCTACGCCGTGGAGCAGACCGGGTTCCGGGGTCGCTACTTTGTGCTCAAGGGCCATCTCTCGCCGCTCGACGGCCTGGGGCCGGAGGCCATTGGCATTCCGCAGCTGTTGGCGCGGATTGAAGAGGCGGGCTCCTTTACTGAAGTCATCCTGGCCACCAACCCGACCGTGGAAGGTGAGGCGACGGCGCATTACATCGCGCAGTTGTTGAGTAACAAAGGCCTGGTCGCTTCGCGTATTGCCCATGGCGTGCCGTTGGGTGGCGAGCTGGAACTGGTGGATGGCGGGACGTTGGCGCATTCGTTTGCCGGGCGTAAGCCGATAGCCTTGTAGTATTTGAACCGACGCCATCGCCAGCAAGCCAAGCGCCTCGGTCCATCAGATTCACAACAATCCTGTTGAAAACCAAGCAAGCGCTCGGTTAACTTCGCTGAACCTTCAGTGGAGTTCGCCGATGCCTGCCTTTCAGGAATACTTCGATCCCAGCCACCAATTGGTCCGCGACAGCGTCAGACGTTTCGTCGAGCGCGAGATTCTTCCGGACATCGATCAGTGGGAAGAAGCGGAAAGCTTTCCCCGCGAGCTCTATCTCAAGGCCGGTGCGGCGGGCATCCTCGGGATCGGCTATCCCGACTCCCTGGGCGGCAGTCACGAAGGCGATCTGTTTGCCAAGGTCGCGGCCAGCGAAGAGTTGATGCGTTGTGGCTCCGGCGGTCTGGTGGCCGGCCTCGGTTCGCTGGACATCGGACTGCCGCCGATTCTCAAGTGGGCCCGCCCCGAAATTCGTGATCGTGTGGTGCCGCAAGTGCTGGCCGGCGAGAAGATCAGCGCGCTGGCGGTCACCGAGCCCAGCGGCGGCTCCGATGTGGCCAACCTGCAAACCCGCGCTGTGCGTGACGGCGACTTTTACCGGGTCAGCGGCAGCAAAACCTTTATCACCAGTGGTGTGCGCGCGGATTTCTACACCGTGGCGGTGCGCACCGGTGAGCCGGGTTTTGGTGGCATCAGTCTGCTGCTGATCGAAAAAGGTACACCCGGTTTCACCGTCGGCCGGCAGTTGAAGAAGATGGGCTGGTGGGCGTCGGACACGGCCGAATTGTTCTTCGATGATTGCCGGGTGCCTGTGGGAAATCTGATTGGCGCCGAGAACATGGGCTTCGCCTGCATCATGGGCAACTTCCAGAGCGAACGCCTGGCCTTGGCGCTGATGGCCAACATGACGGCGCAGCTGGCGCTGGAGGAAAGCCTGAAATGGGCGCGTCAGCGCGAAGCCTTTGGCAAACCCATCGGCAAGTTCCAGGTACTCAAGCATCGCCTTGCGGAAATGGCCACGGCGTTGGAGGTGTCGCGCGAGTTCACTTACCGTCAGGCGGCGAAGATGGCAGCGGGGCAGAGCGTGATCAAGGAGATTTCCATGGCCAAGAACTTCGCGACCGACACGGCAGACCGGATTACCACGGATGCGGTGCAGATTTTGGGTGGTTTGGGGTATATGCGCGAGAGCCTGGTGGAGCGGCTGTATCGGGATAACCGGATTCTGTCGATCGGCGGCGGGACGCGGGAAGTGATGAACGAGATCATCAGCAAGCAGATGGGGCTTTAATCGGCGATGTAGCGGCTGACGCCATCGCGAGCAGGCTCGCTCCCACAGGGGACTTGTGAACGCCGCAAATCCAATGTAGGAGCGAGGCTTGCCCGCGAAGGCGTCAGTGAGAACGCCGCCTTACTTCTCGCTCAACGCAAACTGCGTCAGGCAAAACGTAGGAATTCCCTGCTCTTCCAGCCGCTGCGACCCACCCAGCTCCGGCAGATCAATGATTGCCGCCGCTTCATGAATCCGCGCGCCCATGCGCCGAATCAGGTTCGCCGCCGCAATCAGCGTACCGCCGGTGGCGATCAAATCATCAAACATCACCACCGAGTCGCCTTCGCACAAGCTGTCGGCGTGCACTTCGAGAAAGGCTTCGCCGTATTCGGTCGCATAACCTTCGGCCAACACGTCGGCCGGCAGTTTGCCTTGCTTGCGGAACAGCACCAACGGCTTGTTCAGCTGATAGGCCAGGACCGAGCCGATCAGGAAGCCGCGCGCATCCATCGCACCGATGTGCGTGAAGTCCGCCTCGACATAACGGTGGGCAAAGCTGTCCATCACCAGGCGCAGGGCCGTAGGCGACTGGAACAACGGGGTGATGTCACGAAAGATCACGCCCGGCTTGGGGAAGTCGATCACGGGGCGGATCAGGGATTTGATGTCGAAGGATTCGATGAGCATCGTCGAGGTGTCCTGGCAGGCTGCAAACGTCGCAGTATAACGGCGGCTGAACCGTTTCGCTCAGCCGCAATTATCTCCGTCAGCCTTCGAGCGAGCCACCGGCCAGGGCGCAGAGCTGGATCGAGTCGAGGATGTGGATTTCCTTGCCCTCGGCGGCGATCAGTTCGTTTTGCTGGAAGCGTGTGAACACCCGGGACACGGTTTCCACCGCCAGGCCCAGGTAATTGCCGATTTCGTTACGCGACATGCTCAGGCGGAATTGGTTGGCCGAGAAGCCCCGGGCGCGGAAACGTGCCGAGAGGTTGACCAGGAACGTGGCGATGCGCTCGTCGGCGGTTTTTTTCGACAGCAGCAACATCATTTGCTGATCGTCGCGAATCTCGCGGCTCATCACCCGCATCAACTGACGGCGCAGTTGTGGCAGTTGCAGGGCCAGTTCGTCGAGGCGTTCGAAGGGGATTTCGCACACCGAAGTAGTTTCCAGGGCTTGCGCCGAAACCGGGTGCTTTTCAGTGTCCATGCCCGACAGGCCAACCAGTTCGCTCGGCAAGTGGAAGCCGGTGAGCTGTTCTTCACCGCCATCGCTGAGGCTGAAGGTCTTGAGGGCGCCGGAGCGCACGGCATAAACGGAATCGAAAGTATCGCCTTGGCGGAACAGGAACTCGCCTTTTTTCAACGGGCGACCCCGTTTGACGATCTCGTCCAACGCTTCCATGTCTTCCAGATTCAGAGAAAGTGGCAAGCAGAGGGGGGCCAGGCTGCAATCCTTGCAATGGGCCTGGCCGTTAGCGCGCAGTTTTACTGGCTCGGACATTTCTTCAATCCTTGTGGGAAAACACACATAAGCCGTAAGGGTAACTCACGGGAGGACATTCAGGCACGCGGCGATTTTGCCGCAGGGTCATAAAGCCAGCATTTTGTTAACCGACAAGTGAACGGATGACTAAATCACTCGCGAAAATCGCTGGTGATTGTGCTGTTGCAAGTAGGCATCGAACACCATGCACACCGAGCGCACCAGCAAGCGACCGGCGGGCAGTACGCTGATCCGCTCATTATCGAGGCTGATCAAGCCGTCCTCGGCCATGGTCTGTAGCTGAGGCCACAGGTCACCGAAGTAACCGCGAAAATCGATGTTGAAGGCCTGTTCGATCTGCGCGAACTCCAGATTGAACGTGCAGATCAACTGCTGAATTACCGCCCGTCGCACACGGTCATCAGCATTGCATATCAGGCCCCGGCTGGTTGCCAGTTGCGCGGTGGCCAAGGTGTTCTGGTACTGGTTCAAATCGCTGTTGTTCTGGCAGTAGAGGTCGCCGATCTGACTGATGGCCGAGACCCCCAGCCCGATCAGGTCGCAATGACCGTGAGTGGTGTAGCCCTGAAAGTTACGCTGCAGGGTCGATTCTTCCTGGGCAATCGCCAGCTCATCGTCGGGCAAGGCGAAGTGGTCCATGCCGATGTAGCGGTAACCGGCAGCGGTCAGTTGTTCGATGGTGCGCTGCAGCATTTCCAGCTTCTGCGCCGGCGTCGGCAACTCGTTGCTGTTGATTCGCCGCTGCGGCATGAAGCGTTCCGGCAGGTGCGCGTAGTTGAACACCGAAAGCCGATCCGGTTGCAGCGCAATGACTTCGTCGACCGTGCGCGCGAAGTTTTCCGGGGTCTGCTTCGGCAAGCCGTAGATCAGGTCGATGTTGATCGAGCGGAATTGCAGGGTCCGGGCGGCGTCGATCACGGCGCGGGTTTCTTCCAGGCTTTGCAGGCGATTGACCGCCCGTTGCACCGCCGGGTCGAGGTCTTGCAGGCCAATGCTGACCCGGTTGAAACCCAGTTCACGCAGCAGTCCCATGGTCGACCAGTCGGCTTCGCGAGGGTCAATCTCGATGCCATAGTCGCCGGAATCGTCGTCCAGCAGGTTGAAGTGCTTGCGTAATTGAGCCATCAACTGGCGCAGTTCGTCGTGGCTGAGAAAGGTCGGGGTGCCGCCGCCAAAGTGCAGTTGTTCGACTTTTTGCGCCGGGTCGAGGTGGCAGGCGATCAGCTGGATTTCCTGCTCAAGACGCTGCAAATAGGGCAGGGCGCGGCCTCGGTCCTTGGTGATGACTTTGTTGCACGCGCAGTAGTAACAAATGTTCGCGCAGAACGGCACATGCACGTACAGCGACAATGGGCGCTGGGCCTTACGGCTGTCGCGCAGGGCGTGGAACAGGTCAAACGTGCCGACCTGCCCGTCGAATTGCACGGCAGTGGGGTAAGAGGTGTAGCGCGGCCCCGCCAGGTCGTAACGGCGGATCAGATCGGTATCCCAACGAATGGCGTCGAGCATCATGCGGGCATTCCCCCGGATAGGCTGGCAGTGTTCGCAAGTCTATGGGGGGCGACGCCGGGGCATCTTGATTTGCATCAACGGTCAGGATATGTGTGGCCAGTCAGGGCCTCTTCGCGAGCAGGGGAATGCATTTCAATGTAGGAGCGAGGCTTGCCCGCGAAGGCCGCACCACCGATCTAATGCCCCATGAGCCAATGCTGATGCGGCCCCGGCAAAGTCCAGATGCCAAACAGGATCACCAGCAACCCACCGGTCATGCGCACACTGCGCTTGCGCAACAACGCCGTGACCCGCTCAGCCGCCAACCCCGTGGCCAGCAGCACCGGCCAGGTGCCGAGTCCGAACGCGAGCATCAGCAGTGCACTGTCCAGCGCATTGCCCTGGCTCGCCGCCCACAGCAACGTGCTGTAAACCAACCCGCACGGCAACCAGCCCCACAGCGCGCCCAGCAATAAGGCGCGGGGCAGGCTCGACACCGGCAGCAGTTTGTTGGCAACCGGCTGGATATGCCGCCACAGGCCGCGGCCAAGGCTCTCGATGCGGGTCAGGCCGCTCCACCAGCCGGCGAGGTACAGCCCCATGGCGATCAGCAACAATCCGGCGATCACGCGCATGAACATGGCGGCCGGGCTGTTGGCCACTGCCCAACCCGCCAGGCCGATCAAAAGACCGGCCGTTGCATAGCTGAGAATTCGCCCCAGGTTGTAAGCCAGCAGCAGGCGAAAACGGCGGCTGCGCTGTTCCTTGGGAATCGCCAGGGTGAGCGCGCCCATCAAGCCGCCGCACATGCCCAGGCAATGCCCACCGCCGAGCAGGCCGAGAATCACCGCAGACACCAGCAGTGGCGCCAACTCAAGCATGCGGAGGCGCCTTGTCGTCCGGTTTGGCCGGATGGCCGCTGGCTTCGTCGACTGCGGCTTGGTGGTTCGGATCCTGGTCGTCGAACAGAATGCTGTGGGCCGGGCCGTCGAGGTCATCGTACTGACCGCTGTCGACCGCCCAGAAGAAGATATAGATAGCGATGGCCACGATCAGCAGCGCGGCCGGGATCATCACGTAGAGAGCTGGCATCTGGACTCCATGCCCGCGCGGCTCAGGCCGGCAGCGGGCGGGTTTCTGGCGTGGGCCGGACGCCAGGCGCGCTCGGCAGGCGAGTCAGGCGCAGGGCGTTCAGCACCACGGTCAACGAACTGATGGACATGCCGACCGCGGCCCATACCGGTGTGATCCAGCCGAGGGCGGCGAACGGCAACATGAGGCCATTGTACAGCCCGGCCCACAGCAGGTTCTCGATGATTACCCGACGGGTGCGCCGCGCGAGGCTGAAGGCCTGCACCAGCGCATCGAGGCGGTTGGACAGCAACACCGCATCGGCGCTGGTTTTCGCCAGGTCGGTGGCTGAACCCATCGCCACGCTGATGTCGGCTGCGGCCAGCACTGGCACGTCATTGACGCCGTCACCGAGCATCAACACCTTGCGGCCTTCCTTGTGCAACTGTTGCAGGACCTGCAATTTGTCATCCGGACGCAAACCGCCCCGGGCTTCGTCGATGCCCAGTTCGGCGGCCACGCTGGCAACCATCGGTGAGGTATCGCCCGACAGCAGCAAGGTGCGCCAGCCACGGGCCTTGCAGGCTTCCAATAGTGCCGGGGCGTCGGCACGCAAACGGTCATCGAGGACAAACCACGCCAGCGGCCCCTGGCTGTCGCCGAGTAGCAGCCACTGCCCGGCTTCATCGGGCATGACCGGTGTCGCCGCGCCACTGAGTTCGCAGACAAAACCCGGCTGGCCGATGCGCAGGCGTTGCGTGCCGACCAGGCCCTCGAGGCCAAGCCCCGGCGTGCTGAGGACTTCTTCGGCCGCCAGCGGCGCTCGGCCAAATGCCCGGGCAATCGGGTGTTCGGAACGGTTTTCCAGGGCGGCGGCGAGACTCAGGCATTGATCGCTGTCGAGCGCGCCGAGCGGGCGGATCGAACGCAAGGCCAATCGACCCTCGGTCAACGTGCCGGTCTTGTCGAAAATCACCGTGTCGATCTGGTTCAGGCCTTCCAGCACATGGCCACGGGTCAGCAGTAAACCGAGTTTGTGCAACGTGCCGGTGGCGGCCGTGAGGGCGGTCGGCGTGGCCAGCGACAAGGCGCACGGGCACGTAGCAACCAGCATCGCCAGGACAATCCAGAAGGCTCGCGACGAATCCAGCTCCCACCACAACAGGCCGATTGCCGCTGCTGCGATCAATGACAGCAACAGGAACCATTGCGCAGCGCGGTCAGCGATTTCCGCCAGTCGCGGCTTTTCGGCCTGGGCGCGGTCCAGCAGGCGGACGATGGCTGACAGCCGCGTGTCCTGACCCAGTGCCAGCACTTGCACGGTCAACGCGCCTTCGACGTTCAGGGTGCCGGCGGTGACCGCGTCGCCTTGGGTGCGCGGTTGCGGCAGGTATTCGCCGGTCAGCAGCGATTCGTCGATGCTCGACTGGCCATCGAGGATCTTGCCGTCGGCCGGCAGAATGGCGCCCGGATGCACCAGCACCTGATCGCCGACACGCAGTTCGCTGAGCAGGATTCGTTCGCTCTGGCCGTCGGCACTCAGGCGCAGGCACGAGGCCGGCAACAGGTTGACGAGCTGTGCGGTGGCGGCGGCGGTGCGCTCCCGGGCGCGGCGTTCGAGGTATCGACCGGCCAGCAGAAACAGCGCGAACATCCCCACCGCATCGAAATACAACTCGCCGACGCCGGTGATCGAGGTCCAGATTCCGGCGATGTAGGCACTGCCGATGGCGAGCGACACCGACACGTCCATGGTCAGATGTCGGGTGCGCAAATCGCGCATCGCCCCTTTGAAGAACGGCGCACAGCTGTAGAACACAATCGGCGTGGTGAGGAACAGTGCGACCCAGCGCAGGATGGTGTGCAGCTCGGGACTCAAGTCGATGTTGAATTCCGGCCAAGTGGCCATGGTCGCCATCATCGCCTGGAACCACAGCAACCCGGCGACGCCCAGTTGGCGCAAGGCCAGGCGGTTTTCGCTGGCCAGTTGTTCGCTGGCGCGGTCGGCTTGGTACGGGTGCGCGGCGTAGCCGATGTGGCGCAGTTCGCTGAGCACCTGACTCAATGGCAATTGCGCGTCGGCCCAGCGCACGTGAAGACGATGGTTGGACAGGTTCAGTCGCGCTTCTGCCACCGCCGGCAAGGCGCGCAGGTGTTTTTCGATCAGCCAGCCGCAGGCGGCGCAGCTGATGCCTTCCATCAACAGGGTGGTTTCGGCGAGTTCGCCGTCGTGGCGCACGAAAGGCTTCTGCACATCGGCGCGGTCGTAGAGCGCCAACTCATCCACCAACTGCACCGGCAAGGCTTCGGGGTTGGCCGATGACTCGCTGCGGTGCTGGTAATAGCTTTCCAGCCCGCCGGCCACGATCGCCTCAGCCACGGCCTGGCACCCCGGGCAGCAGAACTCGCGGGTTTCACCGAGGACCGCAGCGGTGAAGCGGCTGCCGGCCGGGACGGGCAGGGCGCAGTGGTAGCAGGGGGTTGGCGTGGTCATCTGTGCTGCCATGGAAACCATTGTGGCGAGGGAGCTTGCTCCCGCTCGGCTGCGCAGCAGTCGTAAACCTGCGAACGCGCTATGACTGAAAGAATCGGTTTGCTGGTTTCAGGGGGCGCTTCGCACCCAGCGGGAGCAAGCTCCCTCGCCACAGTTGACCGTGTTCACTGGAACTTACTTCTTCAGGTCTTCCGCGCCTTGCAGCGGCTCATCCCCGAGCAGCAGGTCCTTATCATGGCTGACCAGCTCTTCTTCGAACATGCGCCAGATGTGGTCGTCCTGAGTGCCCAGCAATTCGACAAAACGACGGCCTTCAATCTTGTCGCTCAATTGACCGATGTAGCGACCCTGCTCTGTTTCACTGCGGGCCAGGGTGATCTTGCGATCCTTTTCCGGCTGGGTCGGCGAGATCAGGTTCAGCTCAAGGGTTTCAGGTTGGCTGTTGCCGCTCAGGCGCAGGTCGACTTCGCCGGTTACGTCATCCAGGTGAACGCTGGCCCGCAGCAGCAGGGTCTGGGCCAGCAGCTCACGATCAAGGGAGCGGTTGATGCCTTTGCCGGCCTCGTAGTAGTTGTCGTTGACCAGGTTGTCCGGGTTGTTCACCGCGATGGTCACCATGGACAGGGTCAACGTCACGGAACAAGCCAGGATGGCGATGATGATCCATGGCCAAAGATGCTTGTACCAAGGGCTTGCGGCGTTTGCTGCGGGCATGATTACTTCTCTCAACGAATTTGTGGGCCGATGAATCGGCTCTTGGCTTCAACGTGGATGCTGTCGTCGTCGGCATCCTTGAGGATGAATTTCACCTCGTTGGTGCTCGACGGCAGTTTTTCCGGTGCCATGGACAGTTCCACTGGCTGGCTGAAAATCTCCCCGGCGGCGACTTTGATCTCGCGCTTGCCTTGCAGCTTGAGGTCCGGCAGACCGGAGGCTTCCAGTACGTAGGTATGGTCGCGCTGGTCTTTGTTCATGATCTTCAGGCTGTAGACGTTCTCGATCCGGCCTTCGGCGTTCTCGCGATACAGCACGCGGTCCTTGCTGACGTCGAAACCGACCAGTGAACGCATGAAGAACGCGCCCGCCAGCAAGCCCATCATGGCCAGCAACACCAGGGCATAGCCAATCAGCCGCGGGCGCAGTTTATGGGTTTTTTGCCCGGACAGGTTGTGCTCGGTGGTGTAGCTGATCAACCCGCGCGGGTAGTCCATCTTGTCCATGATGCTGTCGCAGGCATCGATGCACGCCGCGCAGCCGATGCATTCGATCTGCAGACCGTCGCGAATGTCGATGCCGGTCGGGCAGACCTGGACGCACATGGTGCAATCGATGCAATCGCCCAGGCCCATAGCCTTGTAGTCGACGCCTTTCTTGCGCGGGCCGCGGCTTTCACCACGGCGAGGATCGTAGGACACGATCAGCGTGTCCTTGTCGAACATCACGCTCTGGAAGCGCGCATACGGGCACATGTAAATGCACACTTGCTCACGCAACCAGCCGGCGTTGCCGTAGGTGGCGAGGGTGAAGAAACCGACCCAGAAATACGACCAGCCATCCGCTTCGCCGGTGAAGAAGTCGATGGTCAGTTCGCGAATGGGCGAGAAGTACCCGACGAAGGTCATGCCGGTGACGAAGCCGATCAACAGCCACATCGAGTGCTTGCTGAGTTTGCGCAGGAATTTGTTGGCGCTCATCGGCGCCTTGTCGAGCTTGATGCGCTGGTTGCGGTCGCCTTCGGTGACCTTTTCGCACCACATGAAAATCCACGTCCAGACGCTTTGCGGGCAGGTATAACCGCACCACACCCGACCGGCGTACACGGTAATGAAGAACAGGCCGAAGGCGCTGACGATCAGGATCCCGGAGAGCAGGATGAAATCCTGGGGCCAGAAGGTCGCGCCGAAGATGAAGAATTTGCGTTCCGGCAGGTTCCACCAGACGGCTTGATGACCGCCCCAGTTCAGCCAGACCGTACCGAAATACAGCAGAAACAACCCGGCACCGCCCATCATCCGCAGGTTGCGGAACAGGCCGGTGAAGGCACGGGTGTAGATTTTTTCTCGAGAGGCGTAAAGATCGACGCTGTTGTTTGCGTCTTTGGCAGGCGGTGTGACGTCGTGTACCGGAATCTGATTGCTCATCATTGCATCCCACGGCAGTGGAAAAATGCCTCGGTCAGTACATGCCGACCGCGGTCAAAAAGAGGTGTTGCAGTGGCGCAATGATACGCCTGTCGCTCTGGCTCAAGGGTGCGACCTTTGGTCGCGTTGGGCAAATTCAATTGATGGTGTAGTGACTTGAATCAATTGACTTGTGGATTATGGACGGTTTTTCGTGATGTAGAGTCAGAGGAAGGGGCGATTCCTGGCCGGTGCGTGGCCGACGGGAGCAGAACTGCTGACCTCAGTCATGCCACAAGCCTGCCGCAGCACTTTACGCCATGGTCGCCGTCATTTCAGGCGCCGTTTTGAAACTTGCAATGCGTTGAACTAACCAACTTGAGGTTGGGTAAGTTGTTGTTTTACGACGTGCAGCGGAAATATATTTATTTAATTGGTCTTTATGAGTTGTTTGAAGTTTTTGTCTGTTTCCAATAAGTTGATTGGGTGCGGTTTGTTAGTTGCACACTTTATCTAATACTAATGGAAACGGAATTCTATGATTTCTAAGAAAGTTAAGCGGTTTGTGCTGGGCGTGTGCCTGCTGTCTATGGCGCCTTTGGCCTATTCAATCGAAGGTGCCCCACGTCATATGATCTTCGCTTCGGATACGCAGTACCCGTGGACGGACAAACTCGACCGCAGGGAACCCGAGTCCGATGCGGATTTCAAGACACGTTCAAAATGGCTGGTGGAGACTCAGTTTGCGAGTATTGCCGACTTCCGCAAGAACCATGCGCAATCCCACGTGCCGCTGATGATCAATGGCGACATCACCGCTTTCGGCCACGGCTGGCAGCGCTCTTACATGAACTCCATGTTGAAAAAATACTTCAATGGCGATTTCTTGTATGGCCTGGGTAACCACGACTATGAGAACAACGTGGATGATTGCTTCAGCAATAACTGTGCGGCCGGCAGTATCGTGGAGTTTAAAGAGCATCATGAAAATAAGGTTGATAATTTTGATTTGAAAATTACCGGCAATTTTCTGAGTCGGCTGTATTCCGGCAGTCTCGCCTATTCCAAGAACATAGGGGACGTCCATATGGTGCAACTCAATAATGAGCCGACCTATGCCACCAGGATTGCTCATGCGTTAAACCCGACGACGTTCGACATCACCAGTACCCTGGATTGGCTTGAAAACGATTTGAGAGTCGCTCGGACTCAGGGTTACGCCATCATTATCAACATGCACAAGCCACTCGAAATGATGGGTAATAGTGAGCAAGAGTGGCGCTTTTATCAGATGATCAGGAAGTATGAGGTCACTGCCATCTTCGCCGGCCATCTGCATGATCAAGGTGGTGATGCCTATGAAGTGAATGGCGTGCCGATGTACCTGAGCGGTGCCACTTCTCAGCAAACCTACCTGGTTGCCAGTTTCTCGGAGGATCGCAAGCAGTTGCAGATCAACCTGGTGACGGACAACCAATGGCAGAGCCGAAAGCTGTTGGATACGGTACCGGTAAAATCGATCTGGGCCAGTCGCCCATGAAAAAGGCCCCGCCAGATCACTGGCGGGGCCTTGTTTGTTGCGTCAGGCGTTGGCCTTACTGAGCGTCTTCCGCCGGCGCTTTCTCACCGTGAGAAAGGCTGTAGACGTAAGCGGCCAGCAGGTGAACCTTGTCGTTGCCTTGCAGCTGTTCTTGCGCAGGCATCTGGCCCTGACGGCCGTAACGGATGGTCTGCTGCAGTTGAGCGAAGCTCGAACCGTAGATGAACGCAGCCGGGTGAGTCAGGTTCGGCGCGCCCATGGCTGGCGTACCTTTGCCTTCCGGACCGTGGCACACCGCGCAGTTGGCGGCGAACAGCTTCTGACCGGCAACCGGATCGGCCTTGGTGCCTTCCGGCAGCTTGCGGCCATCGAGGTTGATCAGTACGAACGAAGCAACGTCCGCAACGCCTTGCTCGCCGATCACGTCAGCCCATGCCGGCATGACCGCGTGGCGGCCACCCATGATGGTGGTCTTGATGGTTTCTGCCTCACCGCCCCAGCGCCAGTCGGCGTCGGTCAGGTTAGGGAAGCCATAAGCGCCCTTGGCGTCGGAGCCGTGGCAGACCGAGCAGTTGGAGGCGAACAGGCGGCCACCCATCTTCAGGGCTTGCGGGTCCTTGGCGACTTCTTCAATCGGCATCGAAGCGAACTTGGCGAAGATCGGGCCGAACTTGGCGTCCGACTTGGCCATTTCCTTTTCCCACTCGTGAACGCCGGTCCAGCCGGTCTGGCCGTTGGCGAACGCGGTCTGCTTCTCGTTATCCAGGTAGTTGTAACCCGGCAACAGGCCTTTCCAGTTACCCAGGCCCGGGTACAGCACCAGATAGCCCAGGGCGAAGATGATGGTGCCCACGAACAGCATGAACCACCATTTCGGCAGTGGGTTGTCGTACTCCTCGATCCCGTCGAAGGAGTGGCCAACCGTTTCTTCGGTGGCTTCGCTGCGCTGGCCCTTGCGGGTGGACAGCAGCAGCCAGGTCAGGGCGAAGATCGTGCCGAGACTGAGGACTGTGACGTACAGACTCCAGAACGTAGTCATTCTTTGTTACTCCTAGAAGCTTGCTCGACGTGCTTGATGGCTTCGGGATCATCCGCGAAGGGCAGCAAGGTCGCGTCTTCAAACTCCGACTTGCGCTTGGGGCTGAATACCCACAACGCCAGACCGATGAAGGCCACCATCACAACAACGGTGCCCAGGCCACGAATCATCCCGATATCCATCTAAATCACCGTTTGCTTTTGATGATGGTGCCCAGGCCTTGCAGATAGGCCACCAGCGCGTCCATTTCGGTTTTGCCCTTCACAGCATCCTTGGCGCCGGCGATGTCTTCGTCGGTGTAAGGGACGCCGAGCGTGCGCAAGACTTCCATTTTCTTGGCGGTGTCTTTGCCGTCAAGCTTGTTTTCCACGAGGAACGGGTAGGCCGGCATTTTCGACTCGGGCACTACGTTGCGCGGGTTGTACAAATGCGCACGCTGCCAGTCATCGGAGTAACGACCGCCGACACGGGCCAGGTCCGGACCGGTACGCTTGGAACCCCACAGGAACGGGTGGTCCCAGACGCTTTCACCGGCAACCGAGTAGTGGCCGTAACGTTCGGTTTCAGCACGGAACGGGCGGATCATCTGCGAGTGGCAGCCGACACAACCGTTGGCGATGTAAATATCGCGGCCTTCCAGTTCAAGGGCGGTGCGAGGCTTCATGCCTTCGACCGGCTTGTTGGTGACGTCCTGGAAAAACAGCGGAACGATCTGGGTCAGGCCGCCGACGCTGACGGCGATAACCATGAAGAAGGCCAGCAGGCCAATATTCTTCTCGACTGCTTCATGCTTCATCAGTGAGCTCCAACTACAGCAATCTGTTCAGCAGCTTTGGCTTCAGCCGGGTTCGAGGCACGTACGGTACGCCATACGTTGTAGGCCATGAACAGCATGCCGCTGGCGAAGAACGCACCGCCCAGGGCGCGAACGATGAAACCAGGATGGCTGGCTTGCAGGGCTTCGACGAACGAGTAGGTGAGGGTGCCGTCGTCGTTGATTGCACGCCACATCAGACCTTGGGTGATGCCGTTGACCCACATCGAAGCGATGTACAGAACGGTACCGATGGTCGCGAGCCAGAAATGCGTGTTGATCAGGCCAATGCTGTGCATCTGCGCGCGACCGAACAGTTTCGGGATCATGTGGTAGATGGCGCCGATCGAGATCATCGCAACCCAGCCCAAGGCACCGGCGTGTACGTGGCCGATGGTCCAGTCGGTGTAGTGCGACAGCGAGTTCACGGTCTTGATGGCCATCATCGGGCCTTCAAAGGTCGACATGCCGTAAAAGGCCAGCGACACCACCAGGAAGCGCAGGATCGGGTCGGTGCGCAGCTTATGCCAGGCGCCCGAGAGGGTCATCATGCCGTTGATCATGCCGCCCCAGCTTGGCGCCAGCAGGATGATCGACATCGCCATGCCCAGCGACTGAGCCCAGTCCGGCAGCGCGGTGTAGTGCAGGTGGTGCGGACCGGCCCAGATGTACAGGGTGATCAGCGCCCAGAAGTGCACGATCGACAGGCGATAGGAGTAGATCGGACGCTCGGCCTGCTTCGGAACGAAGTAGTACATCATCCCCAGGAAGCCGGTGGTCAGGAAGAAACCGACCGCGTTGTGGCCGTACCACCACTGGATCATTGCGTCAGTCGCACCGGCGTAGGCCGAGTAGGACTTGAAGAAACTGACCGGCAGGGACGCGTGGTTGACGATGTGCAGCATCGCCGTCACGACGATGAAGGCACCGTAGAACCAGTTACCCACATAGATGTGCTTGGTATTGCGCTTGGTGATGGTGCCGAAGAACACCAGACCGTAGGACACCCAGACGATGGCCAGCAGAATAGCCAGGGGCCATTCCAGTTCCGCGTATTCCTTGGTGGTGGTGTAACCCAGCGGCAAGGTAATGATCGCGCCGACGATCACCGCTTGCCAACCCCAGAAGGTGAAGGCCGCGAGGCTGTCGGAAATCAGTCGCGTTTGGCAGGTTCGCTGCACGACGTAATAAGAAGTGGCAAACAGAGCACAACCACCGAAGGCGAAAATCACCAGGTTGGTGTGCAACGGGCGTAAGCGTCCAAAAGTCGTCCACGGCAGACCGAAGTTCAATTCCGGCCATACAAGCTGTGAGGCGATGAAGACACCAAGCCCCATGCCAAGGATCCCCCAGACCACCGTCATGATGGCGAACTGGCGGACTACCTTATAGTTATAAGCAGTCGGACTGATTGCTGTGCTCATTCTAAGGTTCCACGGTTTGGGTGTTTTATTAGGAGTAAAAATCGGCCGCAAGTATGTAGAAAGCGGGGGGTCATTGCAACGCGCCATGACTTGGGTCAATGCTTTCAAAAGCTGATTCTGCGGCCTTTCCATGCGCCGCGTAAGGACAAAATTGACCTCGGACAAAATGTCGCAGCGAACGAAAAGGGTGAGGGGGTCAGGTCAGTTGTTACGGGGTGTGTTCAAACACAACGATCGGGTGACCGACGGCAATTGGCACGACAGCCGGTATCTACCAGCCTTTGCGGCCTGTCATCGAGCAGATTCGTTGAACACATCGGGCAAGGTCGACCTGGAACCGGCTCATGCCAGTCCGCATCGGAGCAAGCTTAGACCCGAATCTGGTGAACCGAAAGGAGGACCAACGGAGGGGTGCGACACTTGGTCGCAAAGAGGCAGGGAACTGCCGCATCCGGGCGAATGCGGCAGTAGAGCGGTCGAGATTTATTCGCGTTTGCCTTCTGCTTGCAAACGCTCGGTGCTCAGACCGTGGGACAGGCTGTAAACGTAAGCGGCCAACAGTTGCACCTTGTCGTTGCCGAGCAGTTCGTTCTGCGCCGGCATATGTCCCTGGCGGCCATGGCGGATGGTCTGCTGAAGTTGCGCCAGGCTTGTACCGTAGATGAACCCGGCCGGTTGCGTCAGGTTCGGCGCGCCCATGGCTTCAGTACCTTTGCCGTTTGCACCATGACAGGCTACGCACGTGGTGCTGAACGCTTGCTGTCCGGCTTGCAGGTCGGCGGTGTCGCCAGCCGGCAATGGCAGGCCCGCCAGTTCATGACGTACATACGCGGCCACGTTCTTCACACCGGCCTCACCGAGGATTTCCCCCCAGGCCGGCATTGCCGCCATGCGACCGCCCATGATCGTGGTCTTGATCATCTCGGCGTCACCGCCCCAGCGCCAGGTGCTGTCGGCCAGGTTCGGGAAGCCGAAAGCGCCCTTGGCATCCGAGCCGTGGCACACCGAGCAGTTGGACGCGAACAGACGACCGCCCATTTTCAGCGCTTGCGGGTCCTTCGCCACTTCTT
This sequence comes from Pseudomonas sp. SJZ077, assembly GCF_007993905.1. Lineage (NCBI taxonomy): Bacteria > Pseudomonadati > Pseudomonadota > Gammaproteobacteria > Pseudomonadales > Pseudomonadaceae > Pseudomonas > Pseudomonas sp. SJZ077. The sequence goes on along the minus strand of NZ_VIUJ01000001.1, from coordinate 401,451 downwards.
CAACGGGCATGGCCGCGAATTTGGCGAAGATCGGCCCAAACTTGGCGTCTGCCTTGTTCATCTCCTTTTCCCATTCGTGGACGCCGGTCCAGCCGTCCTCGTAACCCGGCAGGACGCCTTTCCAGTTGCCCAGGCCCGGATAAAGAATCAGGTAGCCCACGGCAAACACCAGCGTGCCGGCGAACAGCATGAACCACCACTGCGGCAGCGGATTGTCGTACTCCTCGATGCCGTCGAAGCTGTGGCCCATGGTCTGGTCGACACTGCCCTTGGTTTCACCCTTGCGGGTGCCGACCAGCAGCCAGGTCAGGCCGATCAGGCTGCCGATAGTCAGTACGCAGATCCACGTACTCAAGAAGGTGGTCATGGCCGGGTACTCCTTGTTTCAGGTTCTTGGGTGGCGTCGTCGGCCAGGGGTTCATCGGCGAACGGCAGCAAACGCGCTTCGGCGAATTCCGGGTTGCGCTTGCTGTTGAACACCCATAGCGTCAGGCCGACGAAGGCCACGAACACCACGACCGTGCCCAGGCCGCGGATCATTCCACTGCTTATCTCGCTCACTATTTCGAAGGGCATGGTCATGGCTCACCTCTTGCTCTTGATGGCAGTGCCGAGCACTTGCAGATAAGAAACGAGTGCGTCCATTTCGGTCTTGCCCTTGAGGCTGGCGACCGCGCCGCTGATGTCGTCATCGCTGTATGGCACGCCAAGGGTGCGCATGGTGCGGATCTTGGTTTCGGTGTGGCTGCTGTCGACCGCTTGCGTGACCAGCCATGGGTAGCCAGGCATTTTCGACTCCGGCACCACGTTGCGCGGGTTGTACAAGTGCGCACGGTGCCAGTCATCGGAGTAACGTGCGCCGACCCGGGCCAGGTCCGGACCGGTACGCTTGGAACCCCAGAGGAACGGGTGATCCCACACGCTTTCCCCTGCCACCGAGTAGTGCCCGTAGCGTTCGGTCTCGGCACGGAACGGCCGGATCATCTGCGAGTGGCAACCGACACAGCCTTCGCGGATGTAAATGTCGCGACCTTCCAGTTGCAGGGCGGTGTAGGGCTTCATGCCTTCCACCGGTTTGTTGGTCACGTCCTGGAAGAACAGCGGGACGATCTGGGTCAGACCGCCGATGCTCACCGCCAGAACCATCAGCAGCATCAGCAGGCCGACGTTTTTCTCGATTGTTTCGTGTTTCATGGCGGACTCCTCAGGCCATCTGCGCGGCAGCGGCGACTTCGGCAGGCTGCGAGGCCCGCACGGTGCGCCAGGTGTTGTAAGCCATCAGGAACATCCCGCTGAGGAAGATCGCACCGCCCACCAGTCGCACGACGAAGCCTGGGTGGCTGGCCACCAGGGTTTCGACGAAGGAGTAGGTCAGCGTGCCGTCTTCGTTGACTGCGCGCCACATGAGGCCCTGGGCGATGCCGTTGACCCACATCGAAGCGATGTAGAGCACGGTGCCGATGGTCGCGAGCCAGAAGTGCGCATTGATCAGGCCGATGCTGTACATCTGCGGGCGACCGAAGATTTTCGGGATCATGTGGTACAGCGCGCCGATGGAAATCATCGCCACCCAACCGAGGGCGCCGGCGTGAACGTGGCCGATGGTCCAGTCGGTGTAGTGGGAGAGCGCGTTGACCGTTTTGATGGCCATCATCGGCCCTTCAAAGGTCGACATGCCGTAGAACGCCAGGGACACGACAAGGAAGCGCAGGATCGGGTCGCTGCGCAATTTATGCCAGGCGCCCGAGAGCGTCATCATCCCGTTGATCATCCCGCCCCAGCTTGGTGCCAGCAGGATCAGCGACATCACCATGCCCAGCGACTGTGCCCAGTCTGGCAGCGCGGTGTAGTGCAAGTGGTGCGGACCGGCCCAGATGTACAGGGTGATCAGCGCCCAGAAGTGCACGATCGACAAGCGATAGGAGTACACCGGGCGCTCAGCCTGTTTCGGCACGAAGTAGTACATCATCCCGAGGAAACCGGCGGTGAGGAAAAAGCCCACGGCGTTGTGGCCGTACCACCACTGGACCATGGCATCGGTAGCACCGGCATAGACCGAGTAGGACTTGGTGAAACTCACCGGCAGCTCAACGTTGTTGACGATGTGCAGAATCGCCACGGTGATGATGAACGCACCGAAGAACCAGTTGCCGACGTAGATGTGCTTGGTCTTGCGCTTGGCCAGCGTACCGAAGAACACAATGGCGTAGGCGACCCAGACGATGGTGATCAGGATGTCGATCGGCCATTCCAGCTCGGCGTATTCCTTGGAGCTGGTGTAACCCAGCGGCAGGCTGATGGCCGCCAGCAGGATCACCAGTTGCCAGCCCCAGAAGCAGAACGCGGCGATTTTCGGCGCGAACAACTGGGTCTGGCAGGTGCGTTGCACCGAATAGAACGAACTGGCGAACAGGGCGCAACCGCCGAAGGCGAAGATCACCGCGTTGGTGTGCAGAGGGCGCAACCGGCCGAAACTGGTCCACGGCAAATCGAAGTTGAGTTCAGGCCAGACCAATTGGGCTGCGAGAAAAACCCCGAGCCCCATGCCGACGATGCCCCACACCACCGTCATAATGGCGAATTGGCGGACCACCTTGTAGTTGTAGGCGGTACTGATAGAAGTGTTCATGGTTCCCCATCCACGGTTCAGCCGAAGTGAAGGCGTTTGCGCAAGGCAACGCTCCCTTCGCCTGGAGTTATAGGCAGACTAAAAGCGAGGCAAGCATGGACAAAGAGCACAAGGCCAGTATTGACGGGGATCAATGGGCGCGGTGTGTGCGGGAACATGGATGGTTGTGGAATGAAGCGGCTTCAAAGGCTTCGGCGGATCCTGTGACGCTGATTCTCGCCCATGGCGCCGGTGCGCCAATGGACAGCGTCTGGATGAACGACATGGCTGCACGCCTCGCCGATCAAGGCGTCAACGTGTTGCGCTTCGAGTTTCCGTACATGGCGCAGCGGCGTGTCGACGGGGGCAAGCGCCCACCGAATCCGGCGCCGAAACTGCTGGAGTGCTGGCGTGAGGTGTACGCCGAGGTGCGACGCCATGCCGCTGGGCGTCTGGCGATTGGCGGCAAGTCCATGGGCGGGCGGATGGGCAGTCTTTTGGCGGATGAGTTGGGGGCGGATGCGTTGGTGTGCCTGGGTTATCCGTTTTATGCGGTGGGTAAACCGGAGAAACCTCGGGTCGAGCATTTGGCCGGGCTCAAGACCCGGACGTTGATCGTACAGGGCGAGCGCGATGCCCTGGGCAATCGCGAGGCGGTCGAAGGTTATGCGTTGGCGCCGGGCATCGAGGTGTTCTGGCTGGTGGCAGGGGATCATGACTTGAAGCCGTTGAAGGCTTCCGGGTTTACCCATGAGCAGCATTTGGCTTCGGCGGCGAGTCGGGTGGCTGCATTTCTTCAGTGAAAGATGTGGTGCCCGTTTGGACCGCTTCGCGGGCAAACCCGCTCCCCACTTTTTATTGTGTTGTGAGTGAGATCTTCAACACCGAAAACTTATGGGGGGCGGGGTTGTGTCTGATTATTTTGAGTGTTTAAAAGTCACGGAGTGCTTTTCCGTTGTGCGTCTGGCATTTGCGTTGAAGGCCGCAGTCTTTTCATGGTGAATGTGCCTTTTGGATTCAGACGATAACCATGGCTTTTGAACAGGGCTTCGAATGTGCCTTCGACGATGTCTGTCACGGGATTGTAGTTGATAATGTTCAGCGTGGCAGAGTCTGCATCCACCGTTCGAAAGCCATTGAAGCCGGGAGGCGCTGGAATCCAGTGGCCATGGAGAAAGCTCAGCCCGTTATCTAGCGTATAGACACCTGGCAGTGCATCGTCACCGTTGTAGGGTAGCGTCATACTGAAAACAAACGTGTTTTCCTCCGCAGCCGTACCCATTCCTCCACCAATAGACCAATAAAACTCACCGAAAAATTCACCTTGGTAAAAATCACTGAATTCTGCAGTTTTCTTGATGGTTCCGTATTTCCACTGAAAGATGTTTTCGTTTGCGAACGTTGCGCATTTTTTAGGGATAAAGGTCGCGTGGGTTGTCATGATGAAATCCTTTTGCTGGTAAGAGTTCGGTAGCCATTGTCCGATGGACAAAGCGACCGTCTCCTTGATAAGCCTCCTGGGTTTTTTCGACTACTGTCAGAACTGACAGGTGCCTCCTTGAAAACATTTCACGATTTGCAAAAATAAAAAAACCCGGAGGTTTTCACCGTCCGGGTTTTTGTCTTTCCAGTGACTGTCAGCGGTTAAACCGCTCCACCAACGAATACTGGGTATTCGCCGTCTTGGTCAGCTCTTCACTCAACAGCGCCGAGTGCTGTGCCTGTTCCGACGTCTGGTCAGCCAGCTGCGAGATGTTGCTGATGTTGCGGCTGATCTCTTCAGCCACCGCACTTTGCTCTTCGGTCGCCGCCGCAATCTGGGTGGTCATGTCGGTGATGTTGGCCACCGCTTCGCTGATCCCTACCAGCGCCTGATCCGCTTCCAGTACCCGCGCCACGCCTTCTTCAGCCTGACGATGCCCGGCTTCCATGGTTTGCACTGCGGTGCTGGCGGTTTGTTGCAGCTTGGCGATCAGGGCGTGAATCTGTCCGGTGGATTCGCTGGTGCGTTGCGCCAGTTGACGCACTTCGTCAGCCACCACGGCAAAACCACGGCCCATCTCGCCGGCACGGGCCGCTTCGATGGCGGCGTTCAGGGCCAGCAGGTTGGTCTGGTCGGCGATGCCCTTGATGACATCGACCACGCCACCGATTTCGTCGCTGTCCTTGGCCAGCTGGGTTACGGTCATCCCGGTTTCACCGACCACCACCGACAAGCGCTGGATGGCTTCGCGGGTTTCCCCGGCGATGTCGCGACCGCGACCGGTCAGGCGATTGGCTTCCTGAGTCGCATCGGCGGTGCGCTGCACGTGGCTGGCGACTTCCTGCGTGGTGGCGGCCATCTGATTGACAGCGGTGGCCACTTGCTCGGTTTCGACGCGTTGACGTTCCAGGCCCGTGGAACTGTTGTGGGCCAGGGTGTCGGACTGCCTAGCTTGTTCGGTCAGGTGCTCGGCGGTGTCCTGCAGGCGGGTCAGGCAGGTTTTCAGACGTGCTTCCTGGCTGAGAATCGACATCTCCAGACGTGCCTGGGCGCCACGGCTGTCGGTGTACATCTGCGCGATCAACGGGTCGGAGGTGGTTTGCCCCGCCAGCACCAGCAAGCGCTTGAGGCCGCGCTGTTGCCAGCTCAAGCCCAGCAAGCCCAGCGGCACCGACAGGCCGGCGGCCAGGGCGAAACCCCAGTGGGAGTTGAGCGACGCACCGATCATGAAGCTCAGTTGACTGACCAGAATGAACGGCACCCAGTCCTGAAGGACCGGCAGCCATTTGTCTGTCGAAGGAATGGCCGACTTGCCTTGGTTGATGCGTTAGTAGAGCGCTTCGGCACGGCGGATCTGCTCGGCGGTGGGTTTGATCCGCACCGATTCGTAGCCGATCACCTGATTGCCTTCGAACACCGGTGTGACATAGGCGTTAACCCAGTAGTGGTCACCGGTCTTGCAGCGATTCTTGACAATGCCCATCCATGGCAAGCCTTGTTTCAGTGTGCCCCACATGTGCGCGAACACCGCCGCCGGAACGTCGGGGTGACGGACCAGGTTATGCGGCGCACGGATCAGTTCTTCACGAGAAAATCCGCTGATTTCGACGAAGGCGTCGTTGCAGTAGGTGATCACGCCCTTGGCATCGGTGGTGGAAATCAACCGTTGCTGAGCCGGAAAGGTCCGTTCGCGTTGTGTGGTGGGCTGGTTGTTACGCATGGCTTTTTAAATCCGCAAGGCTTTGAGAGGTTGTCGGCGGCGTCAGGAATTTATTGAAAATATTTTTCAATAATCAGTGGCGCGTCGCAAAACGGCCATTGCATCAGCCGGCGAGCATCGGGTACGTGAACAGTGCGAAATGCAGCAGGTTCAAGCCGAAATGGGTGGCGATGGCTGCCCCCAATCCGCCGAAACGGTAGGCCAGACCATAGCCGACACCTGCCAGACCCGCCAGCAGCACCCATTGCCAACCCGCGCCCGCATGCGCCACGCCGAACAACAGTGAGGCGAGCAGCAATGCCAGGTTTTCACCGTAGGGCAGGTGTTTGAAATGCCGGCTCAGCCCACCCTGGACGTAACCGCGAAACAGCGCTTCCTCCACCAGCGTCACCAGCAGCAGATTGTTCAACACCCACAGCCCGGCTTGGTCCGGCCACTTCGGCGCCCAACTGATCATCCCCAGCAAGAGTGCGCCACCCAAAGCCAGGATGGCGCTCAGGGGCAGGGCGAGTGCGGTCGCATAAACCGAAAGGCGCAAAGAGCGCCGGCCGACAATCCACGGACACACCAGTAACAGCCAAAAGCCGATCAGGGGCTTGTCCTGATTCAGGTACATGGTAAACGGCGCGGCATCGTCGGTGATGCGATGCGGGTCGATGCCACGACCGTTGTAGAAACCGGGCAGCCAATGCATCGCCAGGGCCACGGCGAGGATGATGAACACGCCGTGACCGAGGAAGCGAGCGATGGGGATTTTTTGCTGACGGACCGCGAAACCAGCGACGAGCAGCAATGCGACGGAGATGCCGGCCAGCCAGCCGAGGTGGCCGTAGGTCAGTGCGAGGGCGTAGCCGAGGGAGAGAAGGGCCAGGTATGTCCATGGCAGGGCGAGCATAAATTAGTCCTTTGAGGCTGAAGAGCTTTTGTGGCGAGGGAGCTTGCTCCCGCTGGGGTGCGAAGCAGCCCCAAACCCGGTGACCCGAAACTTCAATCAGATCGCATCGGCTGTTTTACGACTGCTTCGCAGTCGAGCGGGAGCAAGCTCCCTCGCCACAAAGTGTGCACTGTTTGCGGGGCGCGATTATAAACAGGCCCAAACAAAAACACCGCCCGAAGGCGGTGTCTGTGTCGGCAGGCGGTTACGACGCAATCAACTGCCGCAACACGTAATGCAAAATCCCCCCTGACTTGAAGTATTCCACTTCATTGAGCGTATCGATCCGGCACAGCACCTCGACTTTCTCGCGGCTGCCGTTCTCGCGGGTGATGATGAGTGTCAGGTTCATCCGCGGCGTCAACTCGACGCCGGTCAACCCAAGGATATCCAGCGTCTCCTTGCCGGTCAGGTTCAGGCTCTTGCGGTTCTGATCCAGCTTGAACTGCAACGGCAGCACGCCCATGCCCACCAGGTTGGAACGGTGAATCCGCTCGAAGCTTTCGGCGATGACCGCTTTCACGCCCAGCAGATTAGTGCCCTTGGCCGCCCAGTCGCGGCTCGAACCGGTGCCGTATTCCTGACCGGCGATCACCACCAGCGGCGTGCCCGACGCTTGATAGCGCATGGCCGCGTCGTAGATCGGCATCCTTTCCCCTGTGGGGATGTAGATCGTGTTGCCGCCTTCTTCACCGCTGAGCATTTCGTTGCGAATGCGGATGTTGGCGAAAGTGCCGCGCATCATCACTTCGTGATTGCCGCGACGGGAACCATAGGAGTTGAAGTCCCGCGGCTCCACGCCTTTGTCGCGCAGGTATTGACCGGCCGGGCTGTCCGCCTTGATGTTGCCGGCGGGGGAGATGTGGTCGGTGGTCACCGAGTCGCCCAGCAGCGCAAGGACCCTGGCGCCGGAAACGTCCTTGACCACCGGCGGTGGACCGCCGATGTCATCGAAGAACGGTGGATGCTGAATGTAAGTCGAATCGTCCTGCCAGACATACGTCGCCGCCTGCGGCACTTCAATCGCTTGCCATTGCTCGTCGCCGGCAAACACCTCGGCGTATTCCTTGTGGAACATGGCGGTGTTGACCTGACTCACGGCGTCGGCAATCTCTTGGGTGCTCGGCCAGATGTCCCGCAGGTACACCGGATTGCCATCCTTGTCGTTACCCAGCGGTTCGCTGCTGATGTCGGTCCGCACCGTGCCGGCCAACGCATAGGCGACGACCAGCGGCGGAGAGGCCAGCCAGTTGGTTTTCACCAGCGGATGCACGCGGCCTTCGAAGTTGCGGTTGCCCGACAGCACCGAGGCAACGGTCAGGTCGGCGGCCTGGATGGCTTTTTCAATCGGCTCCGGCAAGGGGCCGGAGTTGCCGATGCAAGTGGTGCAGCCATAGCCGACCAAGTCAAAACCCAGCTCATCCAGATACGGGGTCAGGCCGGCAGCCTTGTAGTAGTCGGTGACCACTTTCGAGCCAGGGGCCAACGAACTCTTGACCCACGGTTTGCGCTTGAGGCCTTTTTCCACGGCTTTTTTCGCCACCAGACCGGCGGCCATCATCACGCTCGGGTTGGAGGTGTTGGTGCAAGAGGTGATCGCGGCGATCACCACCGCGCCGTTTTTCAACCTATAGGTCTGGCCGTCGTATTCGTAGTCGGCTTCGCCCGCCAGATCGGCATTGCCCACCGCGACGCCACCGCCGCCTTCACTTTCGAGGCGACCGACTTCCTTGCTGGTGGGTTTGAATTGCAGGTCGATGAAATCACTGAACGCTTGCGCGACATTTGGCAGCGAAACCCTGTCCTGTGGGCGTTTCGGCCCGGCCAGGCTGGCTTCGACGCTGGCCATGTCCAGTGCCAGGGTGTCGGTGAACACCGGTTCCTGGCCCGGCAGTCGCCACAAACCCTGGGCTTTGCTGTAGGCCTCGACCAGTTTCACGGTGGCCAGTGGGCGACCCGAGAGCCGCAGATACTCCAGCGTGATGTCGTCGACCGGGAAGAAGCCGCAGGTGGCGCCGTATTCCGGGGCCATGTTGGCGATGGTCGCGCGGTCGGCCAGCGGCAGGTCGGCTAGGCCGTCGCCATAGAATTCGACGAACTTGCCGACGACGCCTTTCTTGCGCAGCATCTGCGTGACGGTCAGCACCAGGTCGGTGGCGGTGATGCCTTCCTTGAGCTTGCCGGTGAGTTTGAAGCCGATCACTTCCGGAATCAGCATCGATACCGGCTGGCCGAGCATCGCCGCTTCCGCTTCGATCCCGCCGACGCCCCAGCCGAGTACGCCGAGACCGTTGATCATGGTGGTGTGGGAGTCGGTGCCGACCAGGGTGTCGGGGAAGGCGTAGGTGCGGCCATCCTCGTCTTTGGTCCAGACCGTGCGACCGAGGTATTCCAGGTTGACCTGGTGGCAAATGCCCGTGCCCGGTGGCACCACGCTGAAGTTGTCGAAGGCGCTCTGGCCCCAGCGCAGGAACGCGTAACGTTCACCGTTGCGCTGCATTTCGATGTCGACGTTCTGTTCGAAGGCGCTGGAACTGCCGAATTTGTCGACCATCACCGAGTGGTCGATCACCAGATCCACAGGGGAGAGCGGATTGATCCGCTGCGGGTCGCCACCGGCCTTGGCCATGGCGGCGCGCATGGCGGCCAGGTCGACCACGGCAGGCACGCCGGTAAAGTCCTGCATCAATACTCGTGCGGGGCGGTATTGAATTTCTCGGTCGGAGCGACGCTCCTTGAGCCAGGCGGCAATCGCCCGGAGGTCGGCGCCGGTGACGGTTTTTTCATCTTCCCAGCGCAGCAGGTTTTCCAGCAGCACTTTCAACGACATCGGCAGCTTGTCCAGGTCGCCCAGACTTTTGGCGGCATCGGGCAAGCTGAAATAGTGATAGGTCTTGTCGTCGACTTGCAGGGTTTTAAGGGTGTTCAGGCTATCGAGGGACGGCATTGCGATCACTCCTTTGAGTCCGCACGGCTACGGACTGAGGGGACGGACAGAGCTTTCAACCTAGCCCTGTTTGAATGTTAAAGCTAATAACTGGACTCTATGGCCAAGTCCAAGGTTCCGAACTCGGCTATCATGCGCCGGTTTTCGTGACAGGCTTTGCTTCAACGCAAGCCTGGGCATCGCGCAGTGGCTGAATTCTTCGCCAACTGCCCAGGAGTAAGAATGAACACCCTCTTTATGCATTGCCGGCCGGGCTTCGAAGGCGAAGTCTGTTCCGAGATTTCCGAACACGCCGCGCGGCTGAACGTGGCCGGTTATGCCAAAGCCAAGACCGCCAGCGCCTGCGCTGAATTCATCTGCACCGAAGAAGACGGCGCCGAGCGCCTGATGCGTGGCCAGCGTTTCGCCGAGCTGATCTTCCCCCGCCAATGGGCGCGCGGAATTTTCATCGACCTGCCGGAAACCGACCGCATCAGCGTGATCCTTGCGCACATGGCGGACTTCCCGCTGTGCGGCAGCCTGTGGCTGGAAATGGTCGACACCAACGATGGCAAGGAACTGTCGAACTTCTGCAAGAAATTCGAAGGGCACCTGCGCAAGGCGCTGATGGCGGCCGGCAAGTTGGTCGAGGATGCGCACAAGCCGCGTCTGCTGCTGACCTTCAAAAGCGGCCGCGAAGTGTTTATGGGGCTGGCCGAGTCCAACAACTCGGCGATGTGGCCGATGGGCATTCCGCGCCTGAAGTTTCCTCGTGAGGCGCCGAGCCGTTCGACGTTGAAGCTGGAAGAGGCGTGGCACCACTTTATCCCCCGCGATCAGTGGGATGAGCGCCTGCACAGCGACATGACCGGCGTCGACCTCGGTGCCGCCCCCGGCGGCTGGACCTGGCAACTGGTCAACCGCGGCATGCTGGTGACGGCGATTGACAACGGTCCGATGGCCGAAAGCTTGATGGACACTGGTTTAGTGCAGCACCTGATGGCCGACGGTTTCACCTTCAAGCCCAAGCAACCGGTGGACTGGATGGTCTGCGACATCGTCGAGAAACCGGCGCGCAACGCCGCGATGCTGGAAGAATGGATTGGCGAGGGACATTGCCGCGAAGCGGTGGTCAACCTGAAGTTGCCGATGAAACAGCGTTACGCCGAAGTGAAACGCCTGCTGGAACGCATTGCCGAGGGCTTCAAGGAGCGCGGCATCCGGGTCGAGATCGGCTGCAAGCAGCTGTATCACGACCGTGAAGAGGTGACGTGCCACTTGCGCCGGATCGACGTGAAGAAACCGAAATCCCGCTGATACACACCGCACCCCCGCTGATACACACCGCCCCCCCTTGTAGGAGCGAGGCTTGCCCGCGAAGCTTTTGGCGTCCTCAAGGGCCCCTTCGCGGGCAAGCCTCGCTCCTACAGACGGGCGGTGTACGACACAGATGACCGAACCCCCGGCAATGCGCGACAATGCCGGCCAGCTTCAGGAGTGAATCATGAGTGAAATGATTGATACGCCGGTAGACGGCACCCTCGACGCCACCGGCCTCAACTGCCCGGAACCGGTGATGATGCTGCACCAGCACATCCGTGACCTGGTGCCCGGTGGCCTGCTCAAGGTAATCGCGACCGATCCCTCGACCCGTCGCGATATTCCCAAGTTCTGCGTATTCCTCGACCACGAACTGGTCGCGCAGCACGAAGAGGCAGGCACCTACCTCTACTGGATCCGCAAGAAACTCGCTTAACCCGCCGAATGACTGATGCGGATTCGCTTGCGTGCACTGCGCGTCAGGCGGATCGACAGCATCAGCGCCGCGCAACTCAAGCCCACGATCAAACCCTGCCACAGCCCGCTCGGGCCGCTCGGCGTGCCCAACCAGTCGGTCAGGCCCAAGGCGTAACCCACCGGCAAACCGATGCCCCAATAGGCGAACAAGGTCAGGATCATCGTCACCCGAGTGTCCTGGTAACCGCGCAGTGCGCCGGCCGCCGTGACCTGGATTGCGTCGGAGAACTGGAACAGCGCCGAATACACAATCAGCATCGCTGCCACGCGTATGACCGTCGGGTCGGCGGTATAAATCGTTGCGATGTGCTCGCGCAGCAACAGCATCATGCTCGCCGAAACACAGGCATACGCCAGCGCGGTGCCCATGCCGACCCCGGCAGCGAAGCGTGCTTCGCGCGGCTCCTGGCGGCCGAGCGCCTGGCCGACTCGCACCGTGACGGCCATGCCGAGGGAGTAAGGGATCATGAACACCAGCGAGCTGAAGTTCAGGGCGATCTGATGTCCGGCCACCACGGTGGCGCCGAGGCTGCCGATCAGCAGGGCGATTACGGCGAAGATGCTCGACTCGGCGAACACTGCGATGCCGATCGGCAGGCCGATACCGAGCAGGCGTTTGATTACCGACCATTGCGGCCAGTCGAAACGGCTGAACAACTGACTCGACTGGTACGCCAGTGCCCAACGCTCCCAACCGGCCATGCCCAGCGCCATCACCCACATCACGATCGCCGTGGCCCAGCCGCACCCGACCCCGCCCATGGCCGGCACGCCGAAGTGGCCATAGATGAAGATGTAGTTCAGCGGAATATTCAACGCCAATCCGCAGAGGCCCAGCACCATCGCTGGACGTGTGCGTCCCAGGCCGTCACTGAAGCAACGCAACACATGATAGAAGGCGACGGCGGGCAGACCGCTGGCGATGCCGTGCAGATACTGCATGCACGGGCCGATCAGCTCGGGATCGACCTTCATCATGTGCAGGATCGGTTCGGCGCTGAGCAGCATGCCGGTCGCCATCAAACCCACCACCAAGGCCAGCCACAGTGCCTGACGCACAATCGGGCCGATTTCGCTGTGGGTGCCGGCACCGAAGCGCTGGGCGACTTTCGGAGTAGTGGCCAGCAAGGTGCCAGTCATCAACAGAAACACTGGAACCCAGATTGAGTTGCCGAGCGCCACGGCCGCCAAGTCGCGCGGGCCGACCCGTCCCGCCATCACCGCATCGACGAAGCCCATGGCGGTGGTCGCCAGTTGCGCGATCATGATCGGCAGCGCCAGGCCAAGCAGGTTTTTCAGCTCCAGGCGAACCCTGGCCGGGCGGGTGAGGGAAGTAGCGGCGGGGCGGTCAGTCACGGAATTCAAGGGCGAAACGTCCAGAGATGTTGATGCGCAAGGCGGCGCATTCTACGCCCTGACGCAGTGGTCAGGAAAAATCCTGTGTTAGCTATTTGTAATCACCGATCCGGGTTAATGCTGAACACTGTGTGGCGAGGGAGCTTGCTCCCGCTGGACTGCGCAGCAGTCCCATAGCCTCGCAAGTGATAAGCCTGTCAAAACCGGATCGCTAGGGTTGGGGCCGCTGCGCGACCCAGCGTGAGCAAGCTCCCTCGCCACAGGGTATGGAGTGACCTTAATGCCCGCTGGCCCACTACAGTCATCTCCGCCTACACTGCCCACCCGCCAAAGGAGCCTGCCATGTTGATTGTTGCCGACGAAAATATCCCGCTGCTCGATGCCTTCTTCGAAAGTTTCGGCGAAATTCGCCGGGTGCCGGGACGTTCCATCGACCGCGCCACCGTCGAGCAGGCCGATGTGCTGCTGGTGCGTTCGGTGACCAACGTCAATCGCGCGTTGCTCGAAGGCAGCAAGGTGCGCTTTGTCGGCACTTGCACCATCGGCACGGATCACCTGGATCTGGATTATTTTCAGCAGGCCGGCATCACCTGGTCGAGCGCGCCCGGCTGCAATGCTCGGGGCGTGGTCGACTACGTGCTCGGCAGTTTGCTGACCCTGGCCGAAATCGAAGGCGTCGACCTGACTCAGCGCACTTACGGCATCGTGGGTGCCGGCGAAGTGGGCGGTCGCCTGGTCAAGGTCTTGAAGGGGCTGGGCTGGAACGTGCGGGTGTGTGATCCGCCACGGCAAGCGGCCGAAGGTGGCGATTACGTCAGCCTCGAGCAGATCATCGAGCAGTGCGATGTCATCAGTCTGCACACCCCTTTGAAGAAACACGGCTCACAGTCGACCTGGCATCTGTTCGATAAACAACGCCTGAACCAACTCAAGCCTGGCACCTGGCTGATCAACGCCAGCCGTGGCCCGGTGGTGGACAACGCCGCCCTGCGCCAGGTGTTGTTGCAGCGCGAAGACCTGCAAGCAGTGCTCGACGTGTGGGAAGGCGAACCTGAAGTCGATGTGGCGCTGGCCGAACTCTGCGTGCTGGCGACGCCGCACATTGCCGGTTATAGCCTGGATGGCAAACAACGGGGGACGGCGCAGATCTATCAGGCGTATTGCGAATTCATCGGGCAACCGGCCCAGGTCAGCTTGAGCGATCTGCTGCCGGCGCCGTGGTTGTCGCACGTGACCCTTCACGCGAAGAGCGATCCGGCCTGGGCGCTGGCGATGCTGTGCCGCGGCGTGTACGACCCGCGTCGTGACGATGCGGATTTCCGTCGCAGCCTTGTAGGCAATGTGAGCGAGCAGCGTGCGGCGTTTGATGCGTTGCGCAAGAACTATCCTGCGCGCAGGGAGATTGACGGGTTGCAGGTGCGGATTGAGGGGGATTCGCCTGAGTTGCTGAAGATAGTGGCGGCACTGGGCGCAACGGCGGTCTAGAGACCGGGTTGACCCTTTCGCGGGCAAGCCTCGCTACTACAGGATTTGGGTGTTCGCTAAGTAGGTTGACGACGCAAAATCTGTAGGAGCGAGGCTTGCCCGCGAATCGCTGCACCGCATTTCCCGGATAAGCACCCACAAAAAACCCGGCCATCAGGGCCGGGTCAAGAAGACGGTGGCTATATCACTCTTGTTCGGCAGGCTTGACCAATCGCTTTTCCAGTTCGCTGCAGGCTTGCTGGATCATGTCTTCAGTGATCGGTACTTCGCGCCCATCCTTATCAATAATTGAGCAACCCAGAGACTGGTCTGGTTGTGTGCGGATCACTTGAATCTTGTCTTCGCTGCTGTTTTGCAAGGACATGGCCTGTCTCCTCATCAGGTTGTGTGCCTACTTTAAAACCGCCAGGTGACCAGGCTGTGACAACTCCCTGCGATCTCTCCAAGGCGGCAACATCAGTCCACCAGAAATACCGCAGTGTTGCCACCCGGACATTAGACCAATAGCGTCTAGCGGCTAGTCTTTGTGGTCATAATTAACCTGACTCATTGTGATTTACAGAGTTCCACCCCATTTAAGCGATATAGCTGGTCCCATCATTTGCGTACTGGATAACCCGATGCTCTCTGCCCGTCACCGCCGCGCGATTCGCCTGACCAGCCGTTTTCTTGCACCTTATCGCTGGCCGGCCCTTGGCGCATTGCTCGCGCTGATCATCACCGCCGGCATCACCTTGTCGATGGGGCAGGGCATTCGCTTGCTGGTGGATCAAGGGTTCATGACCCAATCGGCGCATTTGCTCAACCAGACCATCGGCTTGTTCATGGTGCTGGTGGTCGGGCTGGCGATCGGCACCTTTGCGCGCTTCTATCTGGTGTCGTGGATCGGCGAACGTGTGGTCGCGGACATCCGCAAGCAAGTATTCAACCACCTGGTTTATCTGCATCCGGGTTTCTATGAAGACAATCGCAGCTCCGAGATCCAGTCACGGCTGACCGCCGACACCACGTTGCTGCAATCAGTGATCGGCTCTTCGTTGTCGCTGTTCTTGCGCAATTTGCTGATGGTCATCGGCGGGATCGTCTTGCTGTTTATCACCAACCCCAAACTCACCAGCATCGTGGTCGTGGCGTTGCCGCTGGTGATCGCGCCGATCCTTGTTTTCGGCCGTCGGGTACGCAGTCTGTCGCGCCTGAGTCAGGACCGGATTGCCGACATCGGCAGCTACGTCTCCGAAACCCTCGGCCAGATCAAAACCGTGCAGGCCTACAACCATCAGGTCCAGGACGAGCAACGCTTCGCCGTGACCGTGGAGGAGGCGTTCGACACGGCGCGCAAACGCATTTTTCAGCGCGCCTGGCTGATTACGCTGGTGATCGTGCTCGTGCTGGGCGCGGTGGGCGTGATGCTGTGGGTCGGCGGCATGGACGTGATCGCCGGACGGATCTCGGCTGGCGAACTGGCAGCCTTCGTCTTCTACAGCCTGATCGTCGGCAGCGCCTTTGGCACCTTGAGTGAGGTGATCGGCGAATTGCAGCGAGCGGCGGGTGCGGCCGAGCGGATTGCCGAATTGCTGCGCTCCGAGAACATCATCCAGCCGCCCACCACAGGGCTGGTGACCTTGCCTGATCGGGTGAAGGGCAATCTGGCGCTGCAAGACGTGCGCTTTTCCTACCCTTCACGTCCAGAAAGTTATGCCGTCGATGGCTTGAATCTGACCATCAATGCAGGCGAAACCCTCGCCCTGGTCGGCCCGTCCGGTGCCGGGAAATCCACTGTGTATGACCTGCTGCTGCGTTTTTATGATCCTGCCTCGGGGCAGATCCTGCTGGATGGCGTGCCACTGACCCAACTCGATCCGCTCGACCTGCGTCGCTGCTTCGCCCTGGTCTCGCAAAACCCGGCCCTGTTCTTCGGCAGCATCGAAGAGAACATCCGCTACGGCAACCCGTCGGCGACCCTGGCCCAGGTTCAGGAAGCGGCGAAAATCGCCTACGCCCACGACTTTATCGAGCAGATGCCTAACGGCTATCAGACCCACCTTGGCGACGGTGGCCTCGGGTTGTCCGGCGGTCAGCGCCAACGCCTGGCCATCGCACGGGCGCTGCTGGTGGACGCGCCGATCCTGTTGCTGGACGAAGCTACCAGCGCCCTCGACGCCCAAAGCGAACACCTGATCCAGCAAGCCCTGCCGAGCTTGATGAAAAACCGCACCACCCTGGTCATCGCCCACCGCTTGGCCACGGTAAAAAATGCCGACCGGATCGCGGTGATGGATCATGGGAAACTGGTGGCAATAGGGACGCATCAGGAATTGATCGCGAGCAATGCGCTGTATGCGCGGTTGGCGGCGTTGCAATTCAGTGACGGGCACGACGCGGCATGAATGAGAGCTGCTGAACACTGCGAGGTTCGGGCATTATGTCGGCCTCAGTTGCGAGCCTGGATGAGGATATGAGCCGTTATCAACCACCGTTGACCCTGACCACCAGAATGCTGGCGTTGATCGCCGGGATCAGCGAACAAATCGGTCAGCTGACGGCTGTGGACGAACGCCTGCAGACGCCTCAACTGCGTCGTAGTAATCGAATTCGCACGATTCAGGCTTCCTTGGCGATCGAGAACAACACGCTCAGCATCGAGCAGGTGACCGCAGTCCTGGCTGGGCGACGAGTACTTGGCCTGCCGCGAGAAATCCAGGAAGTGCGTAACGCTTTTGCGGCGTATGAAGCCATGCCTGAGTGGCGGTCGAGCAACCGGGCCGACCTGCTGCGGGCGCATGAGTTGCTGATGGGCGGATTGATTGACGACTGTGGGCGGTTTCGCCAAGCCGGTGTCGGTATTTATCGTGGTGAAAAATTAGTCCACATGGCACCGCCGCCGAGTCGTGTTGGGCATTTGATGGACGATTTGCTGGCGTGGCTCAGTCAATCGGATTGGCACCCATTGATCGTCAGCTGCGTCTTCCACTACGAGTTCGAGTTTATTCATCCTTTCGCCGATGGAAATGGGCGGATGGGGCGACTCTGGCAAACCTTGATACTCAGTCAGTGGCGGCCGGTGTTGGCTTATCTGCCAGTCGAAGCGGTGATTCGAGAGCAGCAAGACGCTTATTACGCGGCGTTGTCGGCTGCGGACCAGTTGGCTGAGTCGACGCCTTTTGTCGAGTTCATGCTGCAAGCGTTGAGTATTGCGCTTGAGGAGGCAGGCAATACCGAATCAATAATCGACCCAGTAATCGACCCAGTAACCGACCCAGTAGGGAGATTGCTTTCAGCACTCCAGGTTAATGGTCCGCTTAAAATCAGCGACTTGATGGCTGAGGTCGGTTTGGCTCACAAGGCGACCTTTCGGGCTAACTACCTCAGGCCCGCATTGGCTGCCGATTTGATTGAAATGACCAGCCCCGAGACACCAAGCAGTCCGGCTCAAAAATATCGTCTGACCCGGCATGGCAAACAGACTGCCGCACGATTCAAGTCTGCATAGGCCTTCTGGATACGCCAAAAAAAATGCCCGCATCAATCGATGCGGGCATTTTTATTCGGACTTCAACATCAGGATCACTGATCGTCAAAGTACCGCTCATGCCAATCCACCAGCGGCTGTGGCGAGTTGAGTTTCTGGCCGTAGATCACCGAGTACGACAATACGTTTTGCACATACTGGCGGGTTTCGTCGAACGGGATGCTTTCCACCCACACGTCGAAGCTCAGGTGATCCGCACCGCGCAGCCACTGGCGTACACGGCCGGGGCCGGCGTTGTAGGCGGCGGAGGCGAGGACGCGGTTGCCGTTGAACTGGCTGTGGACCTGGCTCAGGTACGCGGCGCCGAGCTGGATGTTCTTGTCCGGGTCGAGCACTTGCTGCGGCGAGGCCAGCGGAATGCTGAACTTGCGTGCGGTTTCCTTGGCGGTGCCGGGCATCAGCTGCATCAGGCCGCTGGCGCCGACGCCGGAACGGGCGTCGGCCATGAAGGCGCTTTCCTGGCGGGTAATGGCGAACACCCAGCTCGAGTGCAAGCCACGGACCTTGGCTTCACGCACCAGGGTTTCGCGGTGGGCCATCGGGAAGCGGATGTCCAGATCGTCCCAGTATTGCGCCTGACTGATGGTGCGAATCGCCGGGAAATACCATTTCAGGTCGTAGGCCAGTTTTGCCTGGGCGACCATTTCGTCACGGTTTAAGTGACGGCTGACGTGGTACCACTCGCGACGACCGTCGACGATCTGCCCACGGGCGTGGAACTCGAGGGCGCGACGAATGCCTGGCGTGTTGCGCACCTTGTTGATCAGCGCCTGGCTCAGTACCAGCGGTTTGTTGTTTAGCGAGTAGGGCGATTGTGAACGGTCAGCGGCAAGGAAGCCGTAGAAGTCGCGCTCACGGGCCAGGTTCTTGTACAGGTTTTGTACTTCCGGGTTCTGCGGCTGCGCCAGTTCCAGGCTGCGGGCCTGCCAGTAGCGCCAGCGGTTGGTGGTCGCCAGGTCCTGCGGCAAGCGCCGAGTCAGCTGATAGGCATCGTCCCAGCGGGCCAGACGCAACAGCAGGCGCATGCGCCATTCGGACACGGTGTTGTCGCGCAGTTCCGGGTCGTACCTGGTCATCATCTCCAGTGCGCGAGGGTCGAAACGTTTGGCGAGGGTCAACCCGATTTCACGGGCGATCGCCACTTTTTCGTCGCGGGAGAAGTGCATGCTGCTGGCATAGCCGTCGAGCAGGTTCATGGCTTTGTCCGGGTCCTGGCGGGCCAGGCGGCGCAGACCGAGACTGACCACGTCGGACATCGGTTCGTCGGCCGGGGTGAAGCGCGACGGCTGATTCAGCAGTTCAGGTTTTTGCGCCACATCCACCAGCAAACGACCGCGAGGGGCGAGGGTGGTCAGGCCATTGACCAGGCTGTTGGCCAGCGGATAGTTGCGCGCCTGGGCGGCGAGCTTCGTGCGCTCCCAGCGTTTCTGTTCGGTCAGTTGACCTTCGGCGGCCCATTGCCCGAACAGCGCGTCGCAGGCGGCGGGTTGGGATTTGCCGGTCAGCCAGAGTTTATTGGCGTTGGCGTAGCCTTCGACTTTCTGGTTGTGACCAATCTGGTACTGCGCGTTCAGGCAGTCCAGTTCGGTGAAATTGAGCTTGGGGTCGTAGTATTTGACGAAGGTCGCCCAGTCGCCGCGTTCGGCCAGCCAGCGCAACCAGCGCAATTTCATCCAGTTGGCCTGGGGCAGGTCACCGTGTTCGGCGAGGAATTTTTCGATTTCGGCATTGCTGGCCGTTTTCAGCCGAGCGGTCAGTTCGTCGTAGGCCAGGTACGGCTCCAGTGGATAATCACGAAGGGCCTGGCTGTAGCGAAAATATGGGCCGGTATCGCCCTTGGCCAAGGCTCGCTTGGCCTCATCGTAATATTGGCGCTGGGTGGACAGGTCCACCGCCTGGGCGGTTTGAGCGGCAGCGGCAGAAAGAAGCAAGCAAGATAAAAAACTGAAGAGGCGGCTGCGCATGAGACGTCCGGGCATAGAAATCACGACAAGTGCAGACTTAACCTGCACCGAATTATCTGTAGCTTAGCCTTTTGCCAGCAACGGGCGAAAGCTTTGCGGGCCTCTCGGCACAAGTTCGCAACAATTGTCATGCAGAGTGCTTCGACATTGAAATTGCCGGCCTTCTGAAGCCTCAAGTCAGGTAGAATGCGCGCCCGGTTTTTGGAGAAGCTCATGACCCTGCTCAAATTCAGCGATGTGTCCCTTGCTTTCGGCGCTATGCCGTTGTTGGACAAGGTGTCCTGGCAGATCGCCCGTGGTGAGCGGGTGTGCATCATCGGCCGCAACGGCACTGGCAAGTCCAGCATGATGAAGCTCGTCAAGGGCGACCAGAAGCCCGACGAAGGCTCCGTTTGGCGCGCGCCCGGCCTCAAGATTGGCGAATTGCCGCAAGAACTGCCGGTAGCCGACGAGCGGACCGTGTTCGACGTAGTGGCTG
Source organism: Pseudomonas sp. SJZ077 (assembly GCF_007993905.1). Lineage (NCBI taxonomy): Bacteria > Pseudomonadati > Pseudomonadota > Gammaproteobacteria > Pseudomonadales > Pseudomonadaceae > Pseudomonas > Pseudomonas sp. SJZ077. The sequence continues at coordinate 381,171 of NZ_VIUJ01000001.1, read as the reverse complement.
AAGGCCTGGACGGTGTCGGCGAGCTGCTCGCGCAGTATCACCACCTGAGCCAGAACATCGTCACCGACGCCGACCTGGACAAGCTGATGCACGTCCAGCACGACCTCGAAGCCCGCGATGGCTGGCGTTTGCAGCAACTGGTCGACAGCACCTTGAGCCGTCTGCAGTTGCCGGCCGACAAGACTCTCGCCGAATTGTCCGGCGGCTGGCGTCGTCGCGTCCTGCTGGCCCAGGCCCTGGTTTCCGAACCGGACCTGCTGCTGCTCGACGAACCGACCAACCACCTGGACATCGGTGCAATCGCCTGGCTCGAAGAAGCGCTGAAGGATTTCCAGGGCGCCGTGCTGTTCATCACGCACGACCGTTCATTCCTGCAAAACCTCGCGACCCGCATTCTGGAACTGGATCGCGGCGGCCTGATCGACTGGAACGGCGACTACGCCAGTTTCCTGGTGCACAAAGAAGCCTCCCTGGCCGCTGAAGAAACCGCTAACGCGCTGTTCGACAAGAAGCTGGCCCAGGAAGAAGTCTGGATCCGCCAGGGCATCAAGGCCCGTCGTACCCGTAACGAAGGCCGCGTCCGCGCATTGAAAGCCCTGCGTGTCGAGCGTAGTGAGCGTCGTGAGCGCACCGGCAAGGCCAACATTCAGTTGGACACCGCTGACAAGTCCGGCAAACAGGTGATGGTCCTCGAGAACGTGAGCTTTGCTCACCCGGGCGGTCCGTTCCTGATCAAGGATTTCTCGATGGTCCTGACGCGGGGCGACCGTATCGGTCTGCTCGGCGCCAACGGTACCGGCAAAACCACGCTGCTGAAGCTGATGCTCAGCGGTCTGCAACCAACCAGCGGCACAGTGGAAGAGGGGACGCGCATCGACGTGGCCTACTTCGACCAGTTGCGCCATCAGCTGGACCTGGAAAAGACCGTGATCGACAACGTGGCCGAAGGTCGCGACTTCATCGATATCGATGGCCAGAGCCGTCACGTGCTGAGCTACCTCGGCGACTTCCTGTTCAGCCCTCAGCGTGCCCGCACGCCAGTCAAGGCGCTGTCGGGTGGTGAACGTGCGCGTCTGTTGCTGGCGAAACTGTTCAGCAAACCGGCGAACCTGCTGGTTCTCGACGAACCGACCAACGACCTCGACGTCGAAACCCTCGAGCTGCTCGAAGAGGTCTTGCTGACCTTCAACGGCACCGTGCTGATGGTCAGCCACGACCGGGCATTCCTCGACAACGTGGTCACCAGCACCCTGGTCTTCGAAGGTGAAGGCAAGGTGCGCGAGTACGTCGGCGGTTATCAGGACTGGCTACGTCAGGGCGGCTCGCCGCGCCTGCTGGGCGTGACCGAGAGCAAATCCGGCAAGGCCGACCTGACCTCTGCGGTCGTGACGGCGGAAGCGGCACCGGTTGCTGCGGCAGTCGAAGCTCCGGTGGCGAAGAAGAAGCTCAGCTATAAATTGCAGCGTGAGCTGGAAATGTTGCCGGCCCAGATCGAAGCCATGGAACAGCAGATCGCTGCCGTCGAGGCCCAGATGGCCGATGCCGGTTTCTATCAGCGTCCTGCGGTCGAGACCGCTGCCGTGATCGCTCAGCTTGAGCAGTTGCAGGCTGAACTCGACGTGATGGTCGAGCGTTGGGCTGAGCTGGATGCCTGATTGATGCTGTAACAAAAAAAGCCCGGCGTTCAGTGATGAGCGCCGGGCTTTTCGTATGGAATGCGATCTACACGTTGCTATAGATCCCTGTAGGAGCGAGCAGGGTCGCTCCCGCAGGGTACGGGTTTTCAGCTTTTGATCAGGCGCACCGCGAGCACATCACACGGAGCGCCGTGCAGCACGTCGTTGGCCGTCGAGCCCAGCAGCAATGCCAGGCCGTGTCGGCCATGGCTGCCCACCACGATCAGGTCGCAGGTCTGTTCCTTGGCCAGGTGGTGAATCTCCTGGCGTGGCTGGCCGTAGGTCAGGTGGCTGTATTCTTTGGAGAGTTCCGGATACTTCACGATCAGTCGGTCCAGGCGTTCCTTGGCCTGATCGAACTGCTGCTGTTGCAGTTGTGACAGGTCCATGGGGACGTCGCCGCCAAAGGCCATGGCCATCGGTTCGACGATATGGACCAGGGACAGTTTCGCGCCATTGCTCACTGAAAGCTCGCGAGCACGGTGGATTACAGGGTCGCACTCTTCGGTTAGATCTACAGCGACCAGAATATGGTGGTAGGGCATGAGGTGCTCCTCCTGAGGATTGCAATATTGGTAAGTATGGCTGGTTTCAAGCGCAATGGTTCCAAAGTGACTCAAAGCGCTCATCAAGAATCGGGAGTACAGATATGACGGTCTGGATAGTGGTGTCAATCCTGCTGGTGGTGCTGAGTCCGCTGGCATGGTTGCGACCGTCCCGTGGACAGAGTGGGCGCATGGCTCTGCGCATGGAAGCGCGGCGTATCGGCCTCGCCATGCAGCTTGCGCCCCAGGAGTGGCCGCACTGGCTGAGCCAGGAGCCGCCGAGCCCTTGCGCCCAGTACCATCGGCCACGTCGTGGCAATCAACCGGCGTGCTGGAGTTACTGGCAAAAGTCGCCGGGTGTGTGGGTGAACCAGTGGCAGGAGATTTGCGAAGATCGAGCGCTGCTCAATCATTTCGAAAAATTGCCAGCCAACGTCTACAAGGTTGAAGCGGACAAACAGATGATCACTCTGTATTGGGGCGAGAAGGGCGAAGCGACGGTTTTGCAAGACATCGATGCGGTGCTGAAAGCACTGGCGTGACTCACGGACATTTCGCGCTGCAATGGCGCGAAACCTCCGACAGACAGGCAATAAAAAGCCCGACATCATCATCGGGCTGGGGTTGGCCAGGCAGGCCGGTAATTCTTTGTGCCGCCGATCTTACGCTTGGCGTTCGCCAAAAGTGTTCAATTTTTTTTCTCAAGGTCCCGCCAGCGTAGTCTGTTAAACAAAGGCTGCAGCGAATTAGGGCGACTTTTCTAACTATTGATTCTATGAATGGCTTCACATGCAGGGGCGTGTTGAAGATCTTCGTAGTACGGAAGTGACCGCAAAGTCGCGTTTGAACCCGCATTTTGGGCGATTGACAATTGCCGGAAATTCCGTGAAGGTGGCGTACCCAAATCAAACGGGCGTATGAATTGAGCGTTTGTATTTAACATCGCTCCTACAGAATCCCGACTATCGCGTTGGCGGGTGTGCCGGGCAGATGGGCGTAGCATTGACGTTAAGCGTCCCTGCCAAGCCATTTGCCTGCGTCCGACGTGTACTGTTCAGCTTCCATATCGTGGAGATCAGTTGATGATTTACGAAGGTAAAGCCATCACGGTTAAGGCTCTTGAAAGTGGCATCGTCGAATTGAAATTCGACCTCAAGGGTGAGTCCGTCAACAAGTTCAACCGTCTAACCCTGAACGAACTGCGTCAGGCCGTAGACACCATCAAGGCAGATGCTTCGATCAAGGGTGTGGTCGTCAGCAGTGGCAAGGACGTCTTCATCGTCGGCGCCGACATCACCGAATTTGTCGAGAACTTCAAGCTGCCTGATGCAGAGCTTGTTGCTGGCAACCTGGAAGCCAACAAGATTTTCAGCGATTTCGAAGACCTCAACGTCCCGACTGTCGCCGCGATCAACGGCATCGCTCTGGGTGGCGGTCTGGAAATGTGCCTGGCGGCGGACTACCGCGTCATGTCCACCAAGGCCAAGATCGGTCTGCCGGAAGTCAAGCTGGGCATCTACCCGGGCTTCGGCGGTACCGTGCGTCTGCCGCGCCTGATCGGTGCCGACAACGCTATCGAGTGGATTGCCGCCGGCAAGGAAAACCGTCCTGAAGACGCGCTGAAAGTAGGCGCCGTCGATGCCGTGGTTGCCCCTGAGAAATTGCAGGAAGCGGCCCTGGAGCTGATCAAGCGCGCCATCTCTGGCGAGTTTGACTACAAGGCCAAGCGTCAGCCGAAGCTGGAAAAGCTGAAGTTGAACGCTATCGAACAAATGATGGCCTTCGAAACCGCCAAGGGTTTCGTGGCCGGTCAAGCCGGTCCGAACTACCCGGCACCGGTCGAAGCGATCAAGACCATCCAGAAAGCCGCGAACTTCGGTCGTGACAAGGCGCTGGAAATCGAAGCCGCCGGTTTCGTCAAACTGGCCAAGACCTCTGCTGCGCAGAGCTTGATCGGTCTGTTCCTGAATGATCAGGAGCTGAAGAAAAAGGCCAAGGCCTACGATGAAATCGCCAAGGATGTGAAGCAGGCCGCCGTATTGGGCGCCGGCATCATGGGTGGCGGTATCGCTTATCAGTCGGCCTCCAAAGGTACGCCGATCCTGATGAAGGACATCAACGAGCACGGTATCGAGCAAGGCCTGGCTGAAGCCGCCAAGCTGCTGGTCGGCCGCGTTGATAAAGGTCGCATGACCCCGGCGAAAATGGCTGAAGTGCTCAACGGCATCCGTCCGACCCTGTCCTACGGTGATTTCGGTCACGTTGACCTGGTCGTCGAGGCAGTCGTCGAAAACCCGAAGGTCAAGCAAGCCGTTCTGGCCGAAGTCGAAGACAAGGTCAAAGAGGACACCATCCTCGCGTCCAACACCTCGACCATTTCCATCACCTTGCTGGCTAAAGCCCTCAAGCGTCCGGAAAACTTCGTCGGCATGCACTTCTTCAACCCGGTGCACATGATGCCGCTGGTTGAAGTGATTCGTGGCGAGAAGTCCAGCGAGCTGGCCGTGGCCACCACCGTTGCCTACGCCAAGAAAATGGGCAAGAACCCGATCGTCGTCAATGACTGCCCGGGCTTCCTGGTCAACCGTGTCCTGTTCCCGTATTTCGGCGGTTTCGCCAAGCTGGTCAGCGCCGGTGTGGACTTCGTCCGTATCGACAAGATCATGGAAAAATTCGGCTGGCCAATGGGCCCGGCGTACCTGATGGACGTGGTCGGCATCGACACCGGCCACCACGGTCGTGACGTGATGGCTGAAGGTTTCCCGGACCGCATGAAAGACGACCGTCGCTCGGCTGTCGATGTGCTCTACGAAGCCAAGCGCCTGGGCCAGAAGAATGGCAAGGGTTTCTACGCTTACGAGACCGACAAGAAAGGCAAGCAAAAGAAAGTGGCCGATCCGTCGGTGCTGGAAGTGCTCAAGCCGATCGTTTACGAGCAGCGCGAAGTCACTGACGAAGACATCATCAACTGGATGATGATCCCGCTGTGCCTGGAAACCGTGCGTTGCCTGGAAGACGGCATTGTCGAAACCGCCGCCGAAGCCGACATGGGCCTGGTCTACGGTATTGGTTTCCCTCCATTCCGTGGCGGTGCGCTGCGCTACATCGATTCGATCGGTGTTGCCGAGTTCGTTGCCCTGGCTGACCAGTACGCTGATTTGGGCGCGCTGTACCACCCGACCGCAAAACTGCGTGAAATGGCCAAAACCGGCCAACGGTTCTTCGGTTAAGCGTCCCAACACTTGAGCGAGAGTGAAATTTTATGAGCTTGAATCCAAGAGACGTCGTGATTGTCGACTTCGGTCGTACTCCGATGGGCCGCTCCAAGGGCGGCATGCACCGCAACACCCGCGCCGAAGACATGTCGGCGCACCTGATCAGCAAATTGCTGGAACGCAACGTCAAGGTTGATCCGAACGAAGTCGAAGACGTGATCTGGGGCTGCGTAAACCAGACCCTGGAGCAGGGCTGGAACATCGCTCGCATGGCGTCCCTGATGACGCAGATCCCGCACACTGCTGCCGGCCAGACCGTCAGCCGTCTGTGTGGTTCTTCGATGAGCGCGCTGCACACTGCCGCACAAGCGATCATGACTGGCAACGGTGACGTGTTCGTCGTCGGCGGCGTCGAGCACATGGGCCACGTGAGCATGATGCACGGTGTCGATCCGAACCCGCACATGTCGCTGTACGCGGCAAAAGCCTCGGGCATGATGGGTCTGACCGCTGAAATGCTGGGTAAAATGCACGGCATCACTCGCGAACAACAGGACGCTTTCGGCGTGCGCTCCCACCAGCTCGCTCACAAGGCGACCCTGGAAGGCAAGTTCAAAGACGAAATCATCCCGATGCAAGGCTACGACGAGAACGGTTTCCTGAAACTGTTCGACTACGACGAAACCATTCGTCCGGAAACTACCCTGGAAAGCCTGGCGGCTCTGAAGCCAGCGTTTAACCCCAAGGGCGGTACCGTGACAGCCGGTACTTCGTCGCAGATCACCGATGGTGCTTCGTGCATGATCGTAATGTCGGCACAGCGTGCACAGGACCTGGGCATCCAGCCGCTGGCGGTTATCCGCTCGATGGCGGTGGCAGGTGTGGATCCGGCGATCATGGGCTATGGTCCAGTACCGGCCACTCAGAAAGCACTGAAACGTGCGGGCCTTGGCATTAACGATATCGACTTCTTCGAGCTCAACGAAGCTTTCGCTGCACAGGCCCTGCCAGTGCTGAAAGATCTGAAAGTGCTCGACAAGATGAACGAGAAGGTTAACCTGCACGGCGGCGCGATCGCCCTGGGTCACCCGTTCGGTTGCTCCGGTGCCCGTATTTCCGGCACCCTGCTGAACGTGATGAAGCAGAATGGCGGCACCTTCGGGGTTGCCACCATGTGCATTGGTCTCGGCCAAGGCATCTCCACCGTCTTCGAACGCGTTTAAACGTTTCGTTGACGGAAGCCGGGGCCAAGTGCCCCGGTTTTTGTTTTTCTGAATTTATTTTTTGTTTTTATTTTTAAAAGATTTGAGTGAGGGCCAAACCATGCCGATACAACCTGGGCTCTACCAGCATTACAAAGGTCCGCAGTACCGCGTATTCAGCATCGCGCGGCATTCGGAAACCGAGGAAGAAGTGGTCTTCTACCAAGCCCTGTATGGCGATTACGGCTTTTGGGTGCGTCCCTTGAGCATGTTCCTGGAGTCGGTCGAGGTTGACGGCGAACAGGTGCCACGCTTTGCTTTGGTGCAAGCCGAACCGAGCCTTTTTTCGAAGGCATAAGCTGAGTGCGCGCAGGACCCTGCGCTTGACCTCACCTTGTAGCCACTATATATAGCGGTGCCGCGTCAGGCGCCAACCGCCTTTCACTTCTAGAATTCAGGAATTTTCTGATCCATGGGCAAATCGCTGGTCATTGTGGAATCCCCGGCTAAGGCCAAGACCATCAACAAGTATCTGGGTAACCAATACGTGGTGAAGTCGAGTATCGGCCATATCCGAGACCTGCCCACCAGCGGTTCGGCTAGCGCCAGCAAAGAGCCTGCCGCCAAGCGCGGCAAGGCCGCCGCGGGTGAAGGTCCGGTGCTCACGCCGAAAGAGAAGGCGCGCAAGCAGCTGGTCTCGCGCATGGGTGTCGATCCCGATCATGGCTGGAAAGCCAAGTACGAGATCCTCCCGGGCAAGGAAAAGGTCATCGAAGAGCTGCGCCGGCTCGCCAAAGATGCTGACACCATCTATCTCGCAACCGACTTGGATCGCGAGGGGGAAGCCATTGCCTGGCACCTGCGCGAAGCCATCGGTGGTGACGACAGCCGCTACAAGCGCGTGGTGTTCAACGAAATCACCAAGAAAGCGATTCAGGAAGCCTTCTCCAAACCGGGCGAGCTGGACATTGACCGTGTCAACGCACAACAGGCGCGTCGTTTCCTCGACCGCGTGGTGGGTTACATGGTTTCGCCACTGCTGTGGGCCAAGGTCGCCCGTGGCCTGTCCGCCGGTCGCGTGCAATCGGTTGCCGTGAAGCTGGTGGTCGAGCGTGAGCGTGAAATCCGCGCGTTCAACCCCGAAGAATACTGGGAAGTCCACGCCGACCTCGGCACCGCCAAGGGCGCCACTGTGCGCTTCGACGTGGCTCGCGAGAAAGGCGAAGCCTTCAAGCCGCTCAACGAAGCCCAGGCCATGGCCGCGCTGGAGAAGCTCAAGGCTTCCAGCTACAGCATCGTCAAGCGCGAAGACAAGCCGACCAGCAGCAAGCCGTCGGCGCCGTTTATCACGTCCACCCTGCAACAGGCTGCGAGTAACCGCCTGGGCTTCGGCGTGAAGAAAACCATGATGATGGCCCAGCGTCTGTATGAAGCCGGCTACATCACGTATATGCGTACCGACTCCACCAACCTCTCGGCCGATGCCGTGACGATGGCGCGCACCTATATTGAAGGCGAGTTCGGCAAGAAGTACCTGCCGGAAAACCCGAATGTCTACAGCAGCAAGGAAGGCGCACAAGAGGCTCACGAAGCGATTCGTCCGTCTGACGCCAATACCGAGCCAAGCAAGCTGTCGGGCATGGAGCGTGATGCAGAGCGGCTCTACGAGCTGATCTGGCGCCAGTTCCTCGCGTGCCAGATGCTGCCAGCCCAATACCTGTCAACCACGGTCACCGTCGGTGCCGGCGATTTCGAGCTGCGCGCCAAGGGCCGTATCCTGAAGTTCGACGGTTACACCCGGGTCATGCCGCAGATTGCCAAGCCTGGCGATGACGACGTGCTGCCGGACATGGCCCAGGGCGACGCGATGAAGCTGATCAAGCTTGATCCGACCCAGCACTTCACCAAGCCGCCGGCGCGTTACTCGGAAGCGAGCCTGGTCAAGGAGATGGAAAAACGCGGCATCGGTCGTCCTTCGACCTACGCCGCGATCATTTCCACCATCCAGGACCGTGGCTACGTTGCGCTGCACAACCGTCGTTTCTACTCGGAAAAGATGGGCGACATCGTGACCGAGCGTCTGGCCGAGAGCTTCTCCAATCTCATGGACTACGGCTTCACCGCCGGCATGGAAGAGAACCTCGATGACGTGGCCCAGGGCGAACGCGACTGGAAAAACGTGCTCGACGAATTCTACGGCGACTTCAAGAAGAAACTCGAAGTAGCCGAAAGCGCCGAAGGCGGCATGCGCGCCAACCAGCCGGTGATGACTGATATCCCGTGCGTGTTGTGCGGGCGTCCGATGCAGATTCGTACCGCATCGACCGGCGTGTTCCTGGGTTGCTCGGGTTACAGCCTGCCGCCGAAAGAGCGCTGCAAGGCCACCGTCAACCTGGTACCGGGCGATGAAATCGCGGCGGACGACGAGGGTGAATCGGAATCCCTGGTACTGCGCGGCAAGCACCGTTGCCCGATCTGCAGCACGGCGATGGACGCCTACCTGCTGGATGAGAAGCGCAAGCTGCACATCTGCGGTAACAACCCGGATTGCGCTGGTTATGAAATCGAAGAGGGCACCTATCGCATCAAGGGCTACGAAGGTCCGAGCCTGGAATGCGACAAGTGCGGCAGCGAGATGCAGCTCAAGACCGGCCGTTTCGGCAAGTTCTTCGGTTGCACCAACGCGACGTGCAAGAACACCCGCAAACTGCTGAAAAGCGGTGATGCGGCGCCGCCGAAGATGGATCCGGTGAAGATGCCCGAGCTGAAATGCGAAAAGGTCAACGACACCTACATCCTGCGCGACGGTGCTTCCGGCCTGTTCCTGGCGGCCAGTCAATTCCCGAAAAACCGCGAGACACGTGCTCCGCTGGTCATGGAAATTGTGCCGCACAAGGATGAGATCGATCCGAAGTACCACTTCCTCTGCGAAGCACCGAAGAAAGATCCGGACGGCCTGCCTGCGGTGATCCGCTACAGCCGCAAGACCAAAGAGCAGTACGTGCAGACTGAAGTCGACGGTAAGCCGACTGGCTGGAAGGCGTACTACGACGGCGGCAAATGGACGGTCGAAGACAAGCGTCCAGCGAAGGTCGCTAAGGCTTAACAGGTGCTGTACTGAAAAGGCCGCATGACAACCTACTGGTTTTCATGCGGCCTTTTTGTTTTGTGCTTGCGGTAGGATCGGCGGATCCACGACACTGTCTGACCTGCGTGAAGCAATTATTTCGTTGTGGAGGCTGCCGTCATGGCCCACGAACTCTATACCCGTACCAACCAGAAGATTTATTTCGCCGGCCTGTCGCTGGAAGCGCTAGCCAAGGCTGAAGAGGGGCGGGCGATGAACTCCCTGGCGCTGATTCAGGCTGGGCGCGAGTCGACGTTGTTTCACCTGTACGGTGCGTTGCTGGGGCTGTGCCATGAAATCGCTGGCTTCTACCGCTTGCCTCAGGCCAATGCACCTCGGGCAGAAATGTTGCTGACCCGCGAAGTGCTGGAAGCCATCGCCATTCCCGAGATGGCTGAGATGTTCGAGCTGGCCCAGAATCCGGAAACCTGGCTGGCGAAGCTGCTGGCGGCTCACGCGGCGATGTTTCAACCGCCTCGCGCTCCGCATAAGCCCAAGGGCGACGTGACTCAGCCGCTCATCCTGGCCGTTAACCTGGATGAGGAAGACGCGCCTGAGGAATTGAGTCGCGAAGAGCTGGAGAGCTGGCGTCAGAACCTCAAAGGGCTGGCGATCCGGTTTCGCGAAGGTTTGAACGAGTGCTGATCGACTGAGAGCTGGCGGCGCGATTAAAAGCGCTGCTGGTCAAGTTACCGAGCGAAGCCTGGCCGATGCCTATATAATCCCCGCCTTTCGTGGAGAACAGACCTTTATGCCAACGTCCTTTCTAGAAATTGTCGAGTTACCAGACGGCCGGATTGAGCTGCGCAGGGCCGAGGACGAGGGTTCTCTGGTTACTTTGGATTTCTCCGAGGATGCCAAGGCCTTCCTGCAGGGCCAACACGTGGAAGTCGCCAAGGCGATGTTGAGCGTGGGTGTTCAGATGGCAGGACGCCTGGTTGAAGGCGAATTTAATACGGATGAGAGTTCGCGGGTCCTCCACTGATCCCATTCGTCGCTTTCTGCTAATACGGTTACGAACCGGCTTCTCTATCCTTTGAGAAGCCCCGCGCTTTGCGTTGCGCGCATTATTGATACATTAACCCAAGCGAATATTCAGGCTCTGCGCATCTCCGGTACGGGCTGCGCTGATCAACTGTTGCCGTGAGTTTGCGTTCAATGGGTTGAGCCAACTGACAACCGTATGGCTGCGGCCCAGGCGCAAGGCTTCGCAGGTCAACTGCTGAGCGCTCTGAGTACCGCGAGGTTGCAGCAGCAGGATGCGTTCGCGGTTAAGACCGGCGTCCCGCAACCACGTCTGAGTCAGGCTGGCGGGCGGGGCGATCAGTGTCAGCCACCGCGCGTCTTGTTCCTGACTCAATTCACGAAGAATCGGCGCCAAAAGGTTCAAGCAATTCCCGGCCGCACCACGTAGTGAAAGCTCGCTGAAGACTTCGGGTTCGGCGTTCCAGGGCGACTCGACCACGTCTTTCAGGATCGGGGCCAACGGCTGCACCATGAATGCCTCGAACAACGGCAGTTGTGCTTGCTGCGATGTGTGTGGGAACTGCATAAAGCCTCCTTTAGCGGCGAATGACGCCGACACTCAAGCCTTCAATCACCAGTTCCTGATCTTTCAGGTTGACTTCGATAGGGGCGAATTCAGGGTTTTCGGCAATTAACCAGACCTTGCTGCCATCTCGCTTGAAGCGCTTGACGGTCACTTCGTCACCGATCCGCGCCACGACGATCTGGCCATTGCGGGCTTCCCGGGTGGTGTGGACGGCCAACAGGTCGCCGTCGAAAATGCCGACGTCCTTCATGCTCATGCCATGAACGCGCAGCAGATAGTCAGCACGCGGATGGAAGAAGGCAGGGTTGATGTTGCAGGACTCCTCGATGTGCTGCTGGGCCAGAATCGGCGCACCGGCAGCCACTCGGCCAATGATCGGCAGAGTAGAGTCGTCGGCCTTGGCTTCGAAGCCCGGAATGCGGATGCCACGGGAAGCGCCCGGGGTCATCTCGATTGCACCCTTGCGGGCCAGCGCCTTGAGGTGTTCTTCCGCCGCGTTAGGCGACTTGAAACCCAGTTCCTGAGCGATTTCCGCACGGGTCGGCGGGTAGCCGTTGTCTTCGAGGCAGCGTTTGATGAAGGCCAGAATCTCTGCTTGGCGTGGCGTCAGCTTTAGCATATTGATCGCTCTGTCTTTTTATACAGTGACTGGGATTATATACAGTGGAACGGTCTTGGCAATGCCCCTTTTTTCGCCGGCCGCTGGACGGTCGATCAGCCAGCTGATTAAAGCCTCGCCGTTGTATGGTTAAATAGCTGACCGACCATTCCCAAAACGAACCGGCAGGCTTGACAATGCACAGGCTGAAACGTATGTTTCAAACAAGTGTTTGTCAGGCGGAGTAGCCATGGCCCAGTCGGAAACCGTTGAACGCATTCTTGATGCTGCCGAGCAGTTGTTCGCGGAAAAAGGTTTCGCCGAAACCTCGTTGCGTCTGATCACCAGCAAAGCCGGTGTCAATCTGGCGGCGGTGAATTATCACTTCGGTTCGAAGAAGGCGCTGATCCAGGCTGTCTTCTCGCGCTTTCTCGGGCCGTTTTGCCTGAGCCTTGATAAAGAGCTGGAGCGGCGTCAGTCCAAGCCTGAAAACAAGCCGACACTCGAAGAGTTGCTCGAGATTCTCGTTGAGCAAGCCCTCGTCGTGCAGCCGCGCAGCGGCAACGATCTGTCTATCTTCATGCGCTTGCTGGGGTTGGCGTTCAGTCAAAGCCAGGGCCACCTGCGTCGTTATCTGGAAGACATGTACGGCAAGGTGTTCCGCCGCTACATGATGCTGGTCAACGAAGCCGCGCCGCGTATTCCGCCGATCGAACTGTTCTGGCGCGTGCACTTCATGCTCGGCGCTGCGGCGTTCAGCATGTCCGGTATCAAGGCGTTGCGCGCCATTGCCGAGACCGATTTCGGCGTTAACACCTCCATTGAGCAAGTGATGCGTCTGATGGTGCCGTTCCTGGCCGCAGGCATGCGTGCCGAAACCGGCGTCACCGATGTGGCCATGGCCACCGCACAACTGCGTCCGCGCAGCAAGTCGGCCCCGGCTGCCGCCAAGGTTTAGCCGCGCACGGGTGGGCGCGGCGACTGACATCCGCTAAGCTAGCCGCCCATGCCGACTCTCGTTCTGAACCCGCTTCCCATTGATGTCGCCGACCTGCCGGGCACAGCCCAAGGCGGCGAGCGCGTGCGCGCCGGGTTTTTCGTTATCAAGGAATCTCTATGACTGCTGGCCTGCAAGGCTCGTTGATGGTGGACGTCGCCGGTACCTGGCTGACGGCCGAAGATCGCCAATTGTTGCGTCAGCCCGAAGTGGGTGGCCTGATCATTTTCGCCCGTAACATCGAAAATCCGCGTCAGGTGCGCGAGTTGAGCGCTGCGATCCGCGCCATTCGTCCCGACCTGCTGCTGGCGGTGGATCAGGAAGGCGGTCGCGTTCAGCGTCTGCGCCAAGGCTTCGTGCGGCTGCCGGCCATGCGCGCCATCGCCGACAATCCGAACGCCGAATACCTGGCCGAGCAGTGCGGCTGGATCATGGCCACCGAAGTGCTGGCCGTTGGCCTCGATCTGAGTTTCGCCCCGGTGCTGGACCTGGATTACCAGCGCAGCGCCGTCGTCGGCACCCGTTCGTTTGAAGGTGACCCGGAGCGCGCAGCGCTGCTGGCGGGTGCATTCATTCGCGGCATGAACAGCGCCGGTATGGCTGCCACCGGCAAGCATTTTCCCGGTCACGGCTGGGCCGAGGCGGATTCCCACGTCGCGATCCCGAACGACGAACGCAGCCTCGATGAAATCCGCGCCAACGACCTGGTGCCGTTCGCCAGATTGAGCAAACAACTGGCCGCCGTCATGCCAGCCCACGTTATTTACCCGCAAGTCGATTCCCAGCCGGCCGGGTTTTCCCGCCGCTGGTTGCAGGACATTTTGCGCGGTGAGCTGCAATTCGATGGTGTGATCTTCAGTGACGACCTGTCCATGGCCGGTGCTCACGTGGTAGGCGATGCCGCCAGCCGTATCGAGGCCGCGCTGACCGCTGGCTGCGACATGGGCCTGGTGTGTAACGACCGCGCTGCAGCGGAGCTGGCCTTGAGCGCTGCCCAGCGCTTGAAGGTCAAGCCATCCGAGCGCATTGCGCGGATGCGTGGCCAGTCGTATGCCAACACTGAATACCGTCAGAACCCGCGCTGGCTGACTGCCATAGGCGCGCTTAAAGAAGCTCAACTGATTGAATAAGGACTTTTCGTTATGACGGTTTACGCGATTATCGGTGGCACCGGCCTGACCCAACTCGAAGGCCTGAACATTCGTCAGTCGCTGGCGGTGGACACGCCCTATGGCGCGCCTTCGGCCGACGTGCAGATTGGTGAATACGCCGGCAAGGAAGTGCTGTTCCTCGCCCGCCACGGTCACCCGCACCGTTTTCCGCCGCATCAGGTGAATTACCGCGCCAACCTTTGGGCGCTGAAACAGGCGGGTGCCGAGGCGATCCTCGCGGTCAACGCCGTGGGCGGAATTCATGCTGCAATGGGTACTGGGCACTTTTGTGTGCCTCATCAGTTGATCGACTACACCAGCGGTCGCGAGCACACCTATTTCGCTGGCGACCTGGATCACGTCACCCACATCGATTTCAGCTATCCCTACAGCGAACCACTGCGCCAGCAATTGATCGCGGCATTGGCGGCTGAAGGCGTCGATTACAGCAGTCAGGGCGTCTACGCCTGCACCCAGGGCCCACGTCTGGAGACCGTCGCTGAAATCGCAAAACTGGAACGCGACGGCTGCGACATCGTCGGCATGACCGGCATGCCGGAAGCGGCGTTGGCCCGTGAGCTGGAACTGGATTATGCGTGTCTGGCGCTGGTGGTGAACCCGGCAGCCGGCAAGTCCACGGCGGTGATCACCATGGCCGAGATCGAGCAGGCGTTGCAGGACGGGATGGGCAAGGTCAAGTCCACGTTGGCGCGGGTGTTGGCGGGTTGAGTATCAGCGGTCGGATTAGTTGCCTGGCTGCTTTACGATTCAATGAGTTTCAAGCGGTGTTGATGTCGTGACCACAATAACTGAGCAACTTCATGCGCTACCCTGGGCGGAGGTGTTCAGCCATCGTGCTCTGGAAAAAGCTCGCAGGTACGCGGATGAGGATCGGATAACGATCCGTCAAATTGATGACCTTATGGTTATCGCTACGTGCATCGGCTCCCAGACGCAGGCATACGAGCAGGTCATTGAGCTCACTGAAGATCGGCGTGGGCAAGCGCAGCTCCAATGCGTTTGCTCCTGTCCTGTCGTGTTCAATTGCAAGCACTGCGCCGCAGTCATCTATCACCTGCAAGAACAGCCCGTTAACGCGCCTGAAAGTGCCGTCCAGGTTCACATGAATCGTGAACTGGAACGCTGGATCGACGGTATTCCTTCTGCAAGCAATCCCCCTGACGAGTCGGCGCAGGGAGCAGGCACGCGCCTGTTTTACAAACTCAGGGCAACATCCTCTGCCGGGAAATGGACGCTGGAAATTTTCAAGGCCCATCAGCTCAAGGACGGCCGCCTGCAAGACATCAAGCCGGTGTACTCGCTGTCGGATACGCTGATTCGGCAACCCGGTTACCTGACCGAACTGGATCTGCGGATCGCCAGATTGTTGGTCGCCGTTCACTCCCACCACGCCCATTACGCCGGCTACCCCTTGGAAGGCAGCAGTGGGGTGGAACTTATCGAAATGCTGTTGCGAACCTCGCGCTTTTTCCTTGACCTCGATCAGCCACAACCCCTGACGCCGGGAATGAGAAGAACAGGTCAATTTTCCTGGGCCGAACAATCCAATGGCAGTTTTCGCCCTCAATGGAGCAGCGACGAAGCGCCAGTGGAAACGATCCTGGCCCTGGAACCCTTGTATTATCTGGATCGCGAGCGGCTGCAAGTCGGACCGCTGTTCAGCGAGCTGGACGAAAAGCTGGCCCGTCACTTGTCATTGGCTCCCGATATTCCTGCAGGTCAGGCGATGCAGTTCAGCCAGCGGATGACCGCTGCGACCCGGGCAGCACCACCTCCGTACGCCCTGACGGAACGGGTCGTCGAAGGCATTTTTCCTCAGGCTCGCCTGACGCTCGCCAGCGGCAAGCGTTACGTCCGCTGGCAGTACGAGCCAGAGCACCGGGCTGCATTGGCGTTTACCTACAACGGCCATCCGACGTCGGACCGAAACCCGGAGGTGCTGATCCTTTCGGGTACCGAAATCCAGCGCATCCAGCGCAACCCTGTCGCCGAAAAAGCCTTGCGCCAAGCCCTGCAAAAACATGGCTTTAAAAAGGCCACACGCAAAAGCAACCTGGATCGTCCAGGCGAAATGTTCGCCCTGCCGGATGACGCGGCCTGGCTTGCTTTTGTGCACCATGGCATCCCGGCGCTGCGGGAGAAAAACTGGCTGATCGATATCAGCGATAACTTTGACTTCAACGTGCACCCCGTCGAACAGTGGTATGCAGAAGTCGAGGAGGAGTCGGGGCGCCAGTGGTTCGATTTGCAGCTGGGCATCGTCGTCAACGGCGAGCGTCATAGCCTGTTGCCCATCCTGCTGCATTTGCTACGTAGCCAGCCACAGTTGATGGAACCTGCGAGCTTGGCCCAGCGCAATGATGACGAACAGCTACTGATTGAACTTGGCGATGGGCGTTTCGGTGGTAAATCCCATGGCAAAGTCGCACTCCCTTTTGGCCGGATAAAACCGCTGATGGCGACCCTTGGCGAGTTGTACCTGGGTAAACATCTGGGCGACTCGTTGCGTTTGAGTGCTCCGGATGCGGCGCGGCTGAGTGCGCTGGAAGGCATTCCGCTGGTCTGGCAGGGCGGTGAACGACTGCGCAGTTTTGCAAAGCGTTTACGGGAGTCGATCCATGCTCATGTCCCGGCGCCCGAGGGCCTGAACGCGACGCTACGACCTTATCAGCTGGAAGGGCTGAACTGGATGCAAACCCTTCGAGAACTGGAGGTCGGCGGTATTCTCGGCGACGACATGGGCCTGGGGAAAACCCTGCAAACCCTGGCTCATCTGCTGACAGAAAAACAGGCCGGGCGGCTTGATCGTCCGGCACTGGCTGTGATGCCCACCAGTCTGATCCCCAACTGGCTCGACGAATCGCAGCGCTTTACCCCGCAGTTGAAGGTCTTGGCACTGCATGGTGCGGCGCGGCAAAAAGACTTTGCCAGTCTTGCCGAATACGACTTGGTATTGACCACCTACGCGCTGTTGCCGCGCGATCTGGAGGTTTTACAGCCTCAGGTCTGGAGTGTGCTGATTCTCGATGAGGCGCAGAACATCAAGAATCCGGTCAGCAAAGCGGCTCAAGCAGCCCGAGACCTGCAGGCCCGCCAGCGATTGTGTCTGTCCGGCACCCCGCTGGAAAATCATCTCGGCGAGTTGTGGTCGCAATTTCACTTTTTGCTGCCTGGCTGGCTTGGCGACAGCAAAACCTTCAATCGCGACTACCGCACGCCGATCGAGAAGCACGGCAATAACGAACGGATGCAACATCTGACGGCCCGGATAAAGCCCTTTTTGCTACGTCGCAAGAAAGATCAGGTGGCAACCGAATTACCACCGAAAACCGAGATTGTGCATTGGGTTGATCTCAGCGATGGGCAGCGGGATGTGTATGAAACCGTGCGCGTAGCAATGGATAAGAAGGTGCGTGACGAAATTGCCCGCAGTGGTGTCGGGCGCAGTCAAATCATCATCCTCGATGCATTGCTCAAGCTGCGTCAGGTGTGCTGCGATCTGCGGTTGATCAAAACGCCGCTCACCGCCAAAGCCCTTCGTTCTGGCAGCGGGAAACTGGTCAGCCTGATGGAGATGCTGGAGGAGTTGCTCAGCGAAGGCCGCAAGGTGCTGCTGTTTTCACAGTTCACTTCGATGCTCGCCTTGATTGAGGACGAGTTGCAGCAACGTGGTCAGGGTTACTCGTTGTTGACGGGTGAGACAACGGATCGGCGCACACCGGTCAAGGACTTTCAGAGCGGTAAAGTGCCGCTGTTTCTGATCAGTTTGAAGGCTGGCGGCACAGGTCTGAACCTGACAGCTGCGGATACAGTCATCCATTTTGATCCCTGGTGGAACCCTGCGGTCGAAAACCAGGCGACTGATCGGGCCTACAGGATCGGGCAAAACAAACCTGTGTTCGTCTACAAGCTGATAGCCCGTGGCACCGTAGAAGAAAAAATTCAGGCATTGCAGTTGGAGAAGGCCGCGCTGGCCGGGGCGGTGCTTGAAGGTGGAGCGACGGGTGGCTGGAAGCTTGAGCAGAGTGACATTGAAGCGCTGTTTGCGCCGTTGCCAAATCTCAAGTCCTGATTTCCGATCTCTTGACTGAAAACGAATTGACCCTATCGCGGGCAAGACACGCTTCCACAGGATGATCGCTGAACCTGTGGGCGCGTGGCTTGCCCGTGAAATCGATCTGCCGGGCGCCGCAGACCTCAGCGCTTCTCGAGCTTATCCGGCAACGGCGCAAACAACGCTTCAATATCATCGCTCTGCAACTTCCAGTCGCCAGTCTTGCGCCCATCCAGCACACCGGCCGCCAGGTCGGATTTTTCCTTTTGCAGGTGCTGAATCTTCTCTTCCACCGTGCCGCGGGCAATCATCTTGTAGACGAACACCGGCTTCTCCTGGCCGATGCGATACGCCCGATCTGTCGCCTGATTTTCCGTCGCCGGGTTCCACCAAGGATCGTAGTGGATCACCGTATCCGCTTCCGTCAGGTTCAAACCGACACCGCCTGCCTTCAAGCTGATCAGAAAGATCTGACGCTTGCCGCTCTGAAAGTCCTTCACGGGGGCGCGGCGGTCACGGGTCTGTCCCGTCAGCAACGCGTATTCAACACCGCGTTTCTTCAGTTCGACCTCGATCAACGCCAGCATCGAGGTGAATTGCGAAAACAGCAAAATTCGCCGACCTTCCTCAAACAGCTCATCCAGCATTTCCATCAGGCTGTCGAGCTTGCCCGAGGTACTGCCGCGAGTCGGCGGCACGGCATCGTTGACCAGGCGCAAGTCGCAGCACACCTGGCGCAGTTTCAGCAGCGCTTCAAGAATGATGATTTGGCTGCGCGCCACGCCTTTGCGAGTGATCTCGTCGCGGACTTTCTTGTCCATCGCCAGGCGCATGGTTTCATACACATCGCGCTGGGCTTCGTTGAGTTCGACCCAATGGATGATCTCGGTCTTCGGCGGCAATTCCGTCGCGACCTGCTCCTTGGTCCTGCGCAGCAGGAACGGTTTGATCCGACCGTTGAGGTGCTGAAGTCTGACTTCACTGGCGCGTTTTTCAATCGGTACGCGGTAATCGCGGTTGAAGCTTTTCACGTCGCCAAGCCAGCCAGGCAAGAGGAAGTGGAACAGCGACCACAGCTCGCCGAGGTGGTTTTCCAGCGGCGTGCCACTCAGGCACAGGCGCTGGCGCGCATTCAGCTCGCGGGCGGCGTGGGCGGCCTTGCTGTTGGGGTTCTTGATGTATTGCGCTTCGTCCAGTACCAGCACGTGCAGCGGCTGCGCGGCCAGGCGTTCGACGTCCTTTGGCAGCAGTGCATAGGTGGTGAGGATCAGGTCGTAATCGACCAGGTGATCAAAGTGTTTTTTGCGACTGGCGCCGTACAGCGCCAGCACTTTGAGCTGTGGCGTGAAGTGCGCGGCTTCATCGAGCCAGTTCGGGATCAGGCTGGTGGGCATCACCACCATGCACGGCCGGTCGAGGCGTCCGGCGTTCTTCTCACTAAGAATATGCGCCAGCGTCTGTAGGGTTTTACCCAGCCCCATGTCGTCCGCGAGAATTCCGCCGACTTCCAGTTGCCGCAGCGACTGCATCCAGCTCAAGCCTTCCAGTTGATATGGGCGCAAGGTCGCGTTCAAGCCTTCGGGGGCTGTTGCGGTGTAATCCTTGATGTCCCGCAGGCGCTGGGCAAACGTGCGGATCTGCTCGCCACCTTCCCAAAGCAGCGGCATGCCTTCCAGCGGATTCAGGCGCGTGGCGTCGGCCTTGCTCAGGCGTAGCGTGGTTTCGCCGGGCTCTTGCAGGTAGAACTCGCCAAGCGTCGCCAGTACCGGTTTCAAGCGGCCGAAGGGCAGGGCGACCTGCAAGGGGCCGTGCTCGGAATTCGGGCGGTTGGGAATGTTCACCAGAATCAGTTCGTCGTCGCGTCGGCGGGCGAGGCGTTCCGGATTGAGGATTTCGGTGTGGGAGCGCATCAGGTTCAGCAGGATCGGCAGCAAGCTCAAGCGCTCGCCGTTGACGATGATCCCCAGCTCCAGATCAAACCAGTCGCGCTCCGGTGCCTGCTCGACGGTGGCGTACCAATCGTCCACGGCGGTCAGGTCGAAGCCGAAATCTTCATCGATCTGCAGCTCCCAACCTTGAGTGCGCAGTTTCGGCAATTCATTGAGGGTGAAGGTCAGCCAGGCGCTGTCGTTGACCATTTCATAGAGTTCGCCAGCGCTTTCCGGCAAGGCCTTGCTTTGTCGGGTGGCGATCTTGAAACCGAGAATTCGCAGCTGCTCCCGGTAGGCCTGTTCGACTTCCGGGTGGCGTTTTATCCGTAGCGTCTGGGTTTCCTGGCGAATCAGTACATCGGCGTTCTTCTGCCCGGAAACGTACTCATCCAGATAGCTGAACGACAGCGCCGCCCGATGCTGGATGTAGCGCTGCATCTTGCCGTTGCGTGGTTCGAAGGCGCTGAACTCGATGCTCGCCAGCCACAGGCGCGGTATCGGTTGCACGTTGTCCACAAGGACTTGGGGTGGCGCCTTTGGGCTGCGGTTTTCCAATACCGCCTGAAGTTTCTCCAGCAGTTCGGCGTCTTGTGCGGCGGCGGGGTAGGCGAGGGTTTCCTGCACCTTCAGCAGCACCGCCGCGCAATGTTTGCAGTTGACGTGAACCGGGCACGTGCACGTGGCGTCGACCATCAGCAAGGTCGCTTTGGCCGACTCGCGCAGGCGAATGGTCTGGCGGTACACGTTACCGCCAGAGCCTTCGCAAGCGGCGACGATCGTGGCATCGCCAGCCTCGACGATCCTGACGCGGTTCTCCAGCGCGTAGCGACGGCCACGCTCCAGGCTCTGTTCCTTGAATCGGCTGACCCAGGAAGGTGCCAGGGGTTTGCTCAGGGTCGCTGACATAGGGACTCAATCAGTCCGGAATTTCATCGGGGACTGGCCGAGGCGCAGGGGCGGTGAGCGAGGTGATCTTGATCAGCAGGCCGAGGTGGCCGTTGTCGAGGAAGTTCAGCTGGCCGTTTTTGGTGTGGCTTTCCTGCTTCAGGCGTTCGCTGGCGGTGACCAAACCATTGGCGTCGATCTGGTTGACCCAGAAATCCGCGTCGACGTCGGTAAAACGTCCCAGTTTCAAGCTCAACGTGCCCTCTATCGGGAACTGGCCGAACTGTTCCTTGCCCTCACTGATGGCGATCTTGCGGGCATCTTCGCCCAGATTCTGTTGCCAGGCCTTGTGCAGTAACACCGTGAAATCGCTGCTGGCGCTGAGTTTTTGCACTTCATTATTCAGGCTCGGCGTGCGCAGGTTGTCCTTGCTGATATTTTTTGCACCGGCAGCCCAGTCTTCCGGTGCGGCTTTGCTGACAATGGCTGGCACGGCGTTTTGCCGCACCAGAATCATTTCAACCTGGTACAGGTCATCGGCAAACGCCGTAGGAGCGACCAGGGTGGTCAGCAAGGTCAGTAAACAAAACAGGCGCATGCGGCGTCCTTCAAGCAGTTTTCGGAATGAGGCACTCAAGCAGCGCCTCTACAGTATTAAAGCGCTCTTCCGGGCGCTCCATCGGGACCATGAATTTAAACATCGTGGCACCTTCGAATTTGTAGCGTTTGGGCTGGCCCTGGATCAGTTTGATCAGGGTCAGCGGGTCGACCGGCGTCTGCGCGGCGAACTCGATCCGGCCGCCCTGCGGGCCGCCGTCGATTTTCTTGATGCCCAGCAGTTCGGCCTGCAACTTCAACGCCGTGATGCGCATCAGGTTCTTCGTCGGTTCCGGCAGCAGGCCGAAACGGTCGATCATCTCCACTTGCAGGTCTTTGAGGCCTTCCTCATCGGTGGCCGAGGCAATGCGTTTGTAGAGAATCAGTCGGGCATGCACGTCCGGCAAGTAGGCTTCGGGAATCAACGCCGGGACGCGCAGATTGACTTCCGGACCACCGCCCAGCGGTTGATCAAGGTTCGGTTGTTCGCCCTTGCGGATCGACTTCACCGCGCGTTCGAGCATTTCCATGTACAGGGTGAAACCGACCGCTTGGATCTGACCGCTCTGACCGTCGCCCAGCAGTTCGCCGGCGCCACGGATCTCCAGGTCGTTGGTGGCGAGCACGAAGCCTGCGCCGAGGTCCTGGGTGTTGGCGATCGCTTCCAGACGTTTTTCGGCGTCGGGAGTGATCTGCTGGCGTGGCGGGGTCAGCAAATAAGCGTAAGCCTGGTGGTGACTGCGACCGACGCGACCGCGCAATTGGTGCAGCTGCGCCAGGCCAAATTTGTCGGCACGCTCGATGATGATGGTGTTGGCGCTCGGCACGTCGATGCCGGTCTCGATGATGGTCGAGGCAATCAGCACGTTGAAGCGCTTGTGGTAAAAGTCGCTCATCACCTGTTCGAGATCGCGTTCGCGCATCTGCCCGTGGCCGATGCCGATCCGCGCTTCCGGCACCAGTTCGGCGAGGTCGGCGGCGCACTTCTCGATGGTCTTCACATCGTTGTGCAGGTAATAGACCTGACCGCCGCGCAGCAACTCACGCAGCAGGGCCTCTTTGACCGTGCTCTTGTTCTGCTCCATGACGAAGGTCCGCACCGACAGGCGACGGGCTGGCGGCGTGGCAATGATCGACAGGTCGCGCATGCCCGACACCGCCATGTTCAGCGTGCGCGGAATCGGCGTGGCGGTCAGGGTAAGAATGTCGACTTCACTGCGCAGGGCCTTGAGCTGTTCTTTTTGACGGACACCAAAACGATGCTCTTCGTCGATGATGACCAACCCGAGGTTTTTGATTTTCACGTCGTCCTGCAGCAACTTGTGCGTGCCGATGACGATGTCGATCTTGCCTTCGGCGAGGTCCGCCACTGCAGCGTTGACTTCCTTGGTCGACTTGAAGCGGCTCATCACTTCCACGCTCACCGGCCAGTCGGCGAAGCGGTCGCGGAAGCTGTTGTAATGCTGCTGGGCGAGCAGGGTAGTCGGCACCAGGATCGCCACCTGGCGACCGCCATGCACCGCAATGAACGCCGCGCGCATCGCCACTTCGGTCTTGCCGAAGCCCACGTCGCCGCAGACCAGGCGGTCCATCGGCTTCGGTGCCAGCATGTCGGCGCGGACGGCGTCGATGGTGGTTTGCTGATCCGGGGTTTCTTCGAACGGGAAACCGGCACTGAAGGTTGCGTAGTCGGCTTTCGGGTCTTCGAAGGCATAACCTTCGCGAGCGGCGCGACGGGCATAGATGTCGAGCAGCTCGGCCGCGACGTCGCGCACTTGCTCGGCGGCTTTGCGTTTGGCTTTCTGCCAGGTTTCCGAGCCGAGGCGGTGCAGCGGGGCCAGGGCATCGTCGCTACCGGTGTAGCGAGCAATCAGGTGCAGGTTGGCCACTGGCACGTAGAGCTTGGCGCCCTCTGCGTATTGCAGGGTCAAGAACTCGGCAGCCTGATCGTCGATTTCCAGGGTCGCCAGACCCAGGTAGCGACCGACGCCGTGATCGATATGCACCACCGGCGCGCCTTCGCGCAACTCGGTAAGGTTCTTGATGACTGCATCGTTGTTGGCATCGGCGCGTTTTTCGCGGCGACGACGTTGCATCACCCGCTGACCGAACAACGGGCTTTCGGCCACCAGCGCCAGGGCCGGGTCGTCGAGTACCAGGCCTTCGTCGAGCGGCGCGATGGTGATCGCCAATCGCTCCTTGCTTGCGACAAAGTCCGGCCAGCTGTCGACGGTTTTCGGTCGCAGCTTCAGGCGTTCGAGCAATTCCAGCAGCACTTCACGACGACCCGCGGACTCGGCGGTAAACAGCACGCGCCCGGGGAACTCGTCGAGGAAACCGGCCAGCGCCGCCAACGGCTGGGTGGCCTTGGCTTCGATGGCCAGGTTCGGCAGTTCGCGCGCCGGGAAGCGCTCGCGACCGACGCCGGTTTCCACGTCCTGTTGACTGGCCACTACCCGCGGCCAGTTCTTCAGGCGCGCAAAGCAGTCTTCCACCGGCAGGAACAGTTCGGCCGGAGGTAATAAAGGACGGGACGGATCGACGCGGCGTTCTTCGTAGCGATTGCGCACGTCGTTCCAGAAGTTTTCCGCTGCCTGCTCGATGCCCGGCAGAGAAAACACTTGTGTGTCCTGGGGCAGGTAATCGAACAGCGTCGAGGTTTCGTCGAAGAACAGCGGCAGGTAGTACTCGATACCGGCCGGTGTAATCCCGCTGCTCAGGTCTTGAAAGATCGGGCAGCGACGGAAGTCGACATCGAAACGCTCGCGAAAGCGTGCCTTGAAGCGGGTGACCGCATCTTTCTGCAGCGGGAATTCCCGCGCGGGCAGCAGGCGAACGGTGTCGACTTTATCGATGGAGCGCTGGTTTTCCGGGTCGAAGGTACGCAGCGTTTCGATTTCGTCGTCGAACAAGTCGATACGGAAGGGCAGTTTGCTGCCCATCGGGAACAGGTCGATCAGCGAGCCGCGCACCGTGAACTCGCCGTGCTCGTACACCGTGTCGACGTAGCGATAGCCACTGGCTTCAAGTCGGGTGCGCATTTGCTCGACGTCGAGCTTCTGGCCAACGTCCAGCACCAGGCTGCTGCCTAGCAGGAATTTGGTCGGCGCGAGGCGGTGCAGCGCGGTGGTGATCGGCACGACCAATACGCCATGGCTCAGCTCCGGCAACCTATATAAGGCCGCGATGCGCTGGGAAATGATGTCCTGGTGGGGTGAAAACAGATCGTAAGGCAGGGTTTCCCAGTCCGGGAAATGCAGCACAGGCAAATCCGGGGCGAAGAAACTCAGCTCCTGTTCCAGCCGTTCGGCACTTTGGCTGTCGGCGGTCAGCAGCAGGGTAAAGCGCTTGGCAGCGCTGGCAGCCTCGGCGATGGCCAGGCTAAGGGCGGCACCGGGCAGATTGCCCCAGTGCTGTTTACCTGCCGCGGCAGGGAGAAGCGGTAGACGCAGAACGGGCACGGAAGGTTGAGCTCCAAGCGTTGCGACAAAGTCGGTAATTGTAGCGGCCCCGGGTGCCGCCTGTCAGTTGCAGACTGTGTCTATTACGCAGGTTTGGCGAAATGTAGTGGTAAAGACAAAATTCGCCGGTTTTTTACCAGAAATTGATGATTATGTAGTGGCAAAACGACCGGGTGTTACGGAGGGTTACGGATAAGACAGCGGTATCTCCAAAAAATTGACTGCGCTGAAAGCCCCGGTTTTACTGGGCTGCGTCGCTGCGTGATTTTTTTGAACTCGATTTTGTTACGGATCGCACGACAGGCGCGCATTGCTACGGGAGGCACTCGGCGGCATAATGTAGCCCCTTTTTTCTGCCCCTACATGTGGAAGGTTCCCGTGACTCAGAAGCCCGACCAGTGTCTTGGTGAATGGATCGACCGTGAAGCACTCGCAGAAGCGATGATTCCGCTTATCGGTCAGCTCTACCGCAATAACAACGTGGTGAGCTCGATCTATGGCCGCAGCCTGATCAATCGTTCAGTCATTGCGATTCTCAAAGCTCACCGCTTTGCTCGTCATCGTCAGTCCGATGACAGCGAATTGTCCGTCCACGAAACATTCCCGCTGCTCAAGGCGATGAGCGAGCTCAAGCTCGGCGCCGCTTCGGTTGACCTGGGCAAGCTTGCGGTCAAGTTCAAAGCCGAAGGCAATGGCCGCACTGCCGAGCAGTTCGTCCGCGAAGAACTGGCTGATGTCGTTGGTCAGCAGAACGTTTCCGCTCGCAAAGGCACCGACGTTGTCCTGTACGGCTTCGGTCGTATCGGCCGTCTGCTGGCGCGCATCCTGATCGAGAAAACCGGTGGTGGCGACGGCCTGCGTCTGCGCGCCATCGTTGTCCGCAAGGGCGCCGAGAACGATCTGGTCAAGCGTGCAAGCCTGCTGCGTCGTGACTCGGTTCATGGTCCGTTCGATGGCACCATCACTATTGATGAAGCCAACAACACCATCACCGCCAACGGCAACCTGATCCAGGTGATCTACGCGAAAAATCCGACTGAAGTGGATTACACCCAGTACGGCATCAAAGACGCCCTGCTGGTGGACAACACCGGTGTTTGGCGTGACGCCGAGGGCCTGGGTCAACACCTGGCTTGCCCAGGTATCGACCGCGTTGTTCTGACCGCGCCGGGTAAAGGCAAGCTGAAGAACATCGTTCACGGCATCAACCACGGTGATATCACTGCTGACGACAAGATCGTTTCCGCCGCTTCCTGCACCACCAACGCCATCGTGCCGGTGCTCAAAGCTGTGAACGACAAGTTCGGCATCGTAAATGGTCACGTTGAAACCGTTCACTCGTACACCAACGACCAGAACCTGATCGACAACTTCCACAAAGGCGATCGCCGTGGCCGTAGTGCCGCGCTGAACATGGTGATCACCGAGACCGGTGCTGCCACTGCTGCTGCCAAGGCACTGCCTGAGCTGGCCGGCAAGCTGACCGGTAACGCGATCCGCGTTCCGACGCCAAACGTGTCGATGGCCATTCTCAACCTGAACCTTGAGAAAGCCACCACTCGTGAAGAGATCAACGAGTACCTGCGCCAGATGGCCATGCACTCCGATCTGCATAAGCAAATTGACTACGTCAATTCGCAGGAAGTGGTGTCCACTGACTTCGTTGGCTCGCGCCACGCAGGCGTTGTGGATGCTGAAGCGACCATCACCCAAGACAACCGCGTTGTTCTGTACGTCTGGTACGACAACGAGTTCGGTTACAGCTGCCAGGTGGTTCGCGTGATGGAAGACATGGCCGGTGTAAACCCGCCAGCATTCCCGCGCTAAGCCTTAGCTGCACATGAAAACGCCCCGACTTTGGTCGGGGCGTTTTTGTTTGTGCAATTTGTCAGTTTCCAGAGGTGTGGTTTGTGCCGGCCTTTACGCGGGCATGCGCCCGCTCAAAACTGGCAAATGACCTGTAGGAGCGAGGCTTGCCCGCGAAAGCGATTTGTCAGGCGCCGCCGACCACCGCGGCTTGCGCAGTCCGCAGTTCATGCCGATTGCCTTTGAACAACACCAGCGTCGCAATCAACCCCAGCACCGCCGCGCCAGTGAGCCAGATCCCCGGCGCTGCCTTGTTGTCCAGCACATGGATCAAGTACGTACACGCCGCGGGTGTAAACCCGCCGAACGTTGCAGTCGCCAGGCTGTAGGCCAGGGAGAAGCCGGTGGTACGAACTTCCACCGGCATGATCTCGGTCAGCGCCACTACCATGGCGCCGTTGTACGAGCCGTACAGGAACGACAGCCACAACTCGACGATCAGCAAATGGCTGAAGCTCGGGTTCGCCACCAGCCATGACAGGGCAGGGTAGGCCGTAAGGATCGCCAGAATGGTCGCCGCCAGGAGTAGGGGTTTGCGCCCGATCTTGTCGGACACGGCACCCATGACAGGCAGCCAGAAAAAATTCGACAGACCGATACAGACCGTCACCAGCAACGTATCCAGATCCGACAGATGCAATTCGGCTTTGCCGAAGGTCGGGGTGTAGGCGGTGATCAGGTAGAACGACACGGTGGTCATCACCACCAATGCCATGCCGGCGATGACGATGCCAAAGTTCTGACTGATCGAGCGGACGACGTCCCGCAGGGTAGGGCGGTGTTTGCGCGCCTGGAATTCCGGGGTTTCTTCAAGCGAACGACGAATCACGAAAATCACCGGCACAATCATGCAGCCGATCAGGAATGGAACACGCCAGCCCCAGTCACCCATTTCTTCGGGGCTGAGCCAATGGTTCAAACCGACTCCCAGCAGACCGGCGAACACCACCGCGGCTTGCTGACTGGCGGATTGCCAACTGACAAAGAAGCCCTTGCGACCCGGCGTGGAAATCTCTGCCAGGTACACCGACACGCCGCCCAGTTCCACGCCGGCCGAGAAGCCTTGCAGCAGGCGGCCGAACAGCACGAGCAGCGGCGCGGCCACGCCAAGGGTGGCGTAACCCGGCACGCAGGCAATCAGCACCGTGCCGGCAGCCATCATTGCGAGGGTGATGATCAGGCCTTTGCGGCGGCCATGACGGTCGATGTAGGCGCCGAGGAAAATCGCGCCCAGCGGGCGCATCAGGAATCCAGCACCGAAAGTGGCCAGCGACAACATCAGGGAGGCGAAAGCGCTGTCGGCAGGAAAGAACGTTTTCGCGATGGCCGTGGCGTAAAAGCCGTAGACCATAAAGTCGAACATTTCGAGAAAGTTACCGCTGACAACGCGAAAAATCGCCTTGCCTTTGCTCGTGTTGGAGGACATTTGTAGATACTCACTCTGGTACGTCTTGTTTGAACGCGCTGCACTTGCACGAGCCTGTGTGGCGAAGTGAGGCTCCCACAGGTTTTGCGTCTGACAGGCAGATGAGGCAGGTCTGGCTCCCATGCGCTCTGAAGCCCATAATGGCGGGCGCGGTTTTGGGGGGGATGAAGATTTGTTAACTGGACGGTGGACTGGGATTGTGATGCTGGTCGGTGTTTTGTCCGGTTGTGGCAACGGCGACAGTCTGGAACGCTTCGACGGCCCAGCCATGGGCAGTCGTTATTCCATTCAATACGTGAGGCATTCCTACACGCTCGCGCCGAAAGCGGTGCAGGCTGAAGTAGAAAATATCCTCGCTGAAGTGGATCGACAATTCTCGACCTACCGCAGCGATTCGGACGTCGAGCGCTTCAACGATCTCCCTGCCAATCGCTGTCAGAAAATGCCCGCGCCGATCCTCAAACTGATCCGCGTTGCTCAGCTGCTGTCGGAACAAAGCGAAGGCTCCTACGACCTGACTGTGGAACCGCTGCTCAATCTCTGGGGGTTCGGCCCGCAAGCCCGTGAGGAAAAAGTCCCCACCGCCCAGTCGCTCGCCGAAGTAAGGCAGAGGGTTGGCTACCAACACCTGCGCATCGATCGCGATCAGCTGTGCAAGGACGCCGCCGTCGAAGTCGACTTCAACAGCATCGCCGCCGGTTACGCCGTCGATACCATTGCCGAAAAACTCGAAGCGATGGGCATCCGCAGCTACCTGGTCGAGGTCACCGGCGAACTCAAGGCGGCCGGCAAGAAACACGACGGCTCGCCATGGCGCATCGCTCTGGAAGAGCCTCGGGATGATCGGCAAGTGGCCGAACGTGTGATTGTTGTCGACGGCTACGGAGTG
Organism: Pseudomonas sp. SJZ077; assembly: GCF_007993905.1. Lineage (NCBI taxonomy): Bacteria > Pseudomonadati > Pseudomonadota > Gammaproteobacteria > Pseudomonadales > Pseudomonadaceae > Pseudomonas > Pseudomonas sp. SJZ077. The sequence goes on along the minus strand of NZ_VIUJ01000001.1, from coordinate 351,978 downwards.
TCCACTTCCGGCGACTACCGTAACTATTTCGAGCAGGACGGTCGGCGCTATTCCCACACCTTCGATGCCCGCACCGGTGCGCCGGTCTCACACACCCTGGCGTCGGTCACAGTGATTAATCCTTCAGCGTTAATGGCCGATGGCTTATCGACGCTGTTGCTGATTCTCGGACCGGAGCGCGGTTGGGACTACGCAGAAAAACACGATATCGGCGCATTTTTTGTGATCCGTGCCGATACAGGTTTCGTCACACGAACCAATCAGGCTTTTGAGCGCCTCAGTGGCGGCAAAACTGAATGATTGCGACGGTTCGCGCATCGAAGACTGGCGTTGTAGTGCAGGCAAAACTAGCCTACGACGCGACCAAGGGTTAATGTGCCCGGCGTTGACGCTTCTATAGACTGTGTCCGGGTTCTGCATTGGCCCCAAATTGTTCCTTCACGCCACAGATCGGCGTGATTTAGCCGCAGGTGCCGAGGGCACTGCGGCCTGTTCTGAGGAGTACGCATGGCTGTCTACAACTACGACGTGGTGGTACTGGGTTCCGGCCCGGCGGGAGAAGGCGCGGCAATGAACGCCGCCAAAGCAGGGCGCAAGGTGGCGATGGTCGATAGCCGTCGCCAGGTCGGCGGCAACTGCACCCACCTGGGTACCATCCCGTCCAAGGCACTGCGTCACTCGGTCCGGCAGATCATGCAGTTCAACACCAACCCGATGTTCCGGGCCATTGGTGAGCCGCGCTGGTTCTCGTTTCCGGACGTGCTGAAAAGCGCCGAAAAAGTCATTTCCAAACAAGTCGCCTCGCGCACCGGCTACTACGCCCGTAATCGCGTCGACGTGTTCTTTGGCACCGGCAGCTTCGCCGACGAGCAAACCATCGAAGTGGTCTGCGCCAACGGTGTGGTCGAAAAACTGGTGGCCAAGCACATCATCATCGCCACCGGCTCGCGTCCCTATCGCCCGGCGGACATCGATTTCCATCACCCGCGCATCTACGATAGCGACACCATCCTCAGCCTCGGCCACACCCCGCGCAAACTCATCGTTTACGGCGCTGGCGTGATCGGTTGCGAATACGCGTCGATCTTCAGTGGCCTGGGTGTGCTGGTTGAACTGGTGGACAACCGCGGTCAGTTGCTGAGTTTCCTGGACTCGGAAATTTCCCAGGCCCTGAGCTACCACTTCAGCAACAACAACATCACGGTTCGCCACAACGAAGACTACGACCGCGTCGAAGGCGTGGACAGCGGCGTGATCCTGCACCTCAAGTCCGGCAAGAAGATCAAGGCCGATGCCTTGCTCTGGTGCAACGGTCGTACCGGCAACACCGACCAGCTGGGTCTGGAAAACATCGGTGTGAAGGTCAACAGCCGTGGCCAGATCGAAGTCGACGAAGCCTATCGCACCTGCGTACCGAACATTTACGGTGCCGGTGACGTGATCGGCTGGCCGAGCCTGGCCAGTGCCGCCCACGACCAGGGTCGTTCGGCCGCTGGCAGCATCGTCGATAACAACAGCTGGCGCTTCGTCAACGACGTGCCGACCGGTATCTACACCATTCCGGAGATCAGCTCGATCGGCAAGAACGAGCAGGAGCTGACTCAGGCCAAGGTGCCCTACGAAGTGGGCAAGGCGTTCTTCAAGGGCATGGCGCGTGCACAGATTGCCGGCGAGCCCCAGGGCATGCTGAAAATCCTGTTCCACCGCGAGACCCTGGAAGTGCTGGGCGTTCACTGCTTCGGTTATCAGGCCTCGGAGATCGTTCACATCGGTCAGGCGATCATGAGCCAGCCGGGCGAACTGAACACCCTGAAGTACTTCGTCAACACGACGTTCAACTACCCGACCATGGCCGAAGCCTATCGGGTAGCGGCTTACGATGGCCTCAACCGGCTTTTTTGAGTGGCTCCGGCCGGTGGCCTGAGCCGGCCGGGGAGACCGATTTCAGCAATTCTCGAGGGTGGCGCTGGCCAAACCGGGAAAGTCTGTAATCAGGCTGTCAACGCCGAAGTCGGCGAGTCTGCGCATCAGCGCGGGCTCGTTGACTGTCCATACCGACACATGCAGCCCCTGACGCTGCGCCTTCTGCAGGCGTTCCGGCGTACACAGGGTCCAGTTCAGCGCCAGAATCTCACAGCCGTAACTCTGGGCGACTTTCAACGGGTCGAGCCATGCATATTCAGCCACCAATCCACGAGACACGTCCGGCACCAGGTCCAGCGCGGCTTTCAGCACTTCGCGTGAACTCGATGTGATCGTGACCTTGTCGAGCAGGCCGAAACGCTGAGCCATTTCGCGTATCGCCAGTACGGTCGTCGCGGCACGGGTGCGAGATGCACTTTTGACTTCCAGCTGCCAATGCTCGAAATCGCATTTCTCGAACAACTCTTCCAGCGTGGGGATCGGGCAAGGCTTGATCCAGCCCGGCCCGCCCTTGCGTGCGTCGTAGGTCACCAGCTCGGCCGCCGTGTGCTCGACGACCTTGCCGCGTCGGTCGGTGGTGCGCTTGAGTGTCGGGTCGTGGATGACCATCAACTCGTTGTCCATGGACAGGTGCAGGTCCAGTTCACAGCGGCGCACGCCATGCTTGAGGCATTGCTGGAAACTGGTCAGCGTGTTTTCCGGTGCTTCGCCCTTGGCGCCGCGATGGCCGTAGATGAGGGTCACGGTTCTTCCTTAAATTAAATGCCTGATTCGTTTTCGCGGGCCAGACGTCGTTCCTGGGCCTGCTTCTGCAAAATGTAGCGGGCCAGCAATTGGCGCTGGGCGTCGGTCGGGTATTCGAACTCGGTGCCAACGTCGTAGGCGCCAGCCTTGCGATCGCAATGCGTGACCTTGGCCCGCAGCAACAGGCCGAGGGCTTGCGGCATCAGCACCAGTTTGACCGACAGGTGCGCGCCCACGGCGATGGGCGTCGGGTGCTGGAAGTCGATACCGCCTTCGGAAATGATCACCGGCTGCGGCTCGCCGATCTGCCCGAGTACGGTGATGGCGATCACCTGGCTCAGCAGATCGATGCGTTTGTTCTGGGATTTCAGGAAGGCAGCGAGGTTGCGGTCGCGCTCACTGATCTGGCGCAGCAGGTGTTGCGACTCGAATTCGCTCAGGTGCAGTTCGCTGAGCAAGTTGAACAGTGGGGAAGCATCCTGCAACACTTCCTGGCCTGCGGCTTCGGGAGCGGACAGGGGCCGAATTTCCAGTGCGATCGTGTCCTCGATACGGTAGTATTCGCGGCGATCTTCTTCATCTAATGTCGACATGGCGAACCCATGGTAGCGGCGGTGGTCTGAGTGTAAAGCTGGTTATCGACCCCCGCCACAAGGACGTTCCTTTTCCCTCCGAACAAGCCCCGACATGTTCAGACCTCTCTTCGTATTTATTGGCACGCGTTATACCCGTGCAAAGCGCCGCAATCATTTTGTGTCATTCATTTCCCTGACCTCGATGATCGGACTCGCCCTCGGCGTGGTCGTGATGATCGTCGTGCTTTCGGTCATGAACGGCTTCGATCATGAGATGCGCACCCGCGTGCTGGGCATGGTGCCCCACGCGACCATCGAGTCCGGTGAACCGATCAGCGACTGGCAAAGCCTGGCCGCCAAGGTCAAGCAGAACCCGCAGGTGACGGCCGTTGCGCCGTTCACCCAGATGCAGGGTTTGCTGACCAACAACGGCAAGGTCTCCAAAGTCCTGCTCAATGCCATCGACCCTGCGCTGGAACGCCAGGTCTCGATCATTGATAACTTCATGCAGCAGGGCAAACTCGACGACCTCACGCCGGGCAGCTTCGGCATTGTCATCGGTGACAAGGCGGCCGCCAAGCTTGGCGCCGCGGTTGGCGACAAGCTGACATTCGTGGCACCGGAAGTCACGGTGACCCCGGCCGGGATGTTCCCGCGCATGAAACGCTTTACCGTGGTCGGCATTTTCCATGTCGGCGCCGGTGAGATCGACGGGTACCTGGGTGTCACCAACCTGCAGGATCTGGCGAAAATGCATCGCTGGAAGCCGGATCAGGTCCAGGGCATCCGCCTGAAGTTCGATGACCTGTTCCAGGCCCCGCGCACGGCGTGGAATATCGCCCAGCAACTCGGTGAGGACCATTTCTACGCCCGCGACTGGACCCGTACCCACGGCAATCTGTATCAGGCGATCCGCATGGAAAAAGCCATGATCGGCCTGCTGTTGCTGCTGATCGTCGCCGTCGCGGCCTTCAACATCATTTCCACGCTGGTGATGGTGGTGAACGACAAGAAGGGTGACATCGCGATTCTGCGAACCCTGGGCTCAACGCCGGGGCAGATCATGGCGATCTTCATGGTCCAGGGCACGGTCATTGGCGTGATCGGCACGCTGATCGGCGCCGTGGTCGGGATCTTCGCCGCGTTGAACGTCAGCGCTGCGATCTCGGCCCTCGAAGGGTTGATCGGCCACAAATTCCTGAACGCCGACGTGTATTTCATCGATTACCTGCCGTCGCAAGTGCAGAGCCAGGACGTGTTGATGGTCTGCGCCGCCGCGTTGGTCCTGAGTTTCCTCGCCACCCTGTATCCAGCCTGGCGTGCCGCGCGCACCCAGCCTGCGGAGGCGCTACGTTATGAGTGAGTTGGGTATGAGTGATAAAGCAATCTTGAGCTGCCGCAACCTGGGCAAGTCCTACGAGGAAGGCCCGGAGTCGGTAGAAGTGCTGGCCGGTCTGCAACTGGAGTTGCATCCGGGTGAGCGCGTGGCGATTGTCGGCACCTCGGGTTCGGGCAAAAGTACCTTGCTCAACCTGTTGGGCGGTCTCGACACGCCGACCAAGGGCAGCGTCTGGCTCGATGGCGAAGAGCTGTCGGCCCTGAGCGAGAAGAATCGCGGCCTGCTGCGCAACCGGTCGCTGGGTTTCGTCTACCAGTTCCACCATTTGCTGCCTGAGTTCACCGCGCTGGAAAACGTCTGCATGCCGCTGCTGATCGGCAAGACTGCGATTCCGGAAGCGCGCCAGCGTGCGACTGCGTTGCTGGAGCGGGTAGGGCTTGGCCATCGCCTGGAGCACAAACCGTCTGAACTGTCCGGCGGCGAACGTCAGCGCGTTGCCATCGCCCGCGCCCTGGTGAACAAGCCAGGCCTGGTGATGCTCGACGAGCCGACCGGCAACCTGGACTCCCACACCGCCCAGGGCATTCAGGATTTGATGCTGGAACTCAGCACCTCGATGCGCACGGCGTTCCTGGTGGTGACTCACGACATGAACCTGGCTCGCCAGATGGATCGCGTCCTGCATTTGCAGGAAGGTTGCCTGACGCCCATCTGATTGGCCGAAACCCGGCGTGCTGAACAGTACGTCGGGTCTTTTATTTTTATACGGTGCCCCAGCGAATGTTCAGACCGTTATCGATCTTTATCGGCACGCGCTATACCCGCGCCAAGCGCCGCAATCGCTTTGTTTCCTTCATCTCGATGACCTCGATGATCGGCCTCGCCCTCGGCGTGCTGGCGATGATCGTGGTGCTGTCGGTGATGAACGGCTTCCAGCGCGAAATGAGCTCGCGCATCCTCGGTATGGTGCCGCACGCGACCATCGTCGGCGTGAACCCGATCGACGATTGGCAGCCCGTGGCCGCCGCCGCGATGAAAAACCCGGAAGTCACTGCCGCCGTGCCGTTCACCGAGATGGAAGGCATGCTCTCCTATAAAGGCACGATGCAGCCAATTCAGGTCAGCGGTGTAGATCCCGCGCTGGAAGGCAAGGTGTCGATCGTTGCCCAGCACATCGTTCAGGGCCGTCTCGATGCGTTGAAACCGGGCGAGTTCGGCGTGGTGATCGGCGAAATCACCGCGCGGCGTTTCCGCTTGAATGTCGGCGACAAGATCACCCTGATCGTGCCGGAAGTCAGCAACGCACCGGGCGGCATTACCCCGCGCATGCAGCGGCTGAACGTGGTGGGCGTGTTCAAGGTCGGTGCCGAGCTGGATGGCTCGATGGCGCTGATCCACGTCGCCGATGCCGCGCAGATGCAGCACTGGGAACCGAACCAGGTGCAGAGCGTGCGTTTGGCGGTGAAGGATTTGTACGCGGCGCCGAAGGTCTCCAGCGATATCGCGGGCGGGCTGGGCACCGCTTACAAGGCTGATGACTGGACCCACACCCAGGGCAGTCTGTTCAGTGCGATGAAGATGGAAAAAACCATGATCGGCCTGCTGTTGCTGATGATCGTCGCCGTGGCGGCGTTCAACATCATCGCTACGTTGATCATGGTGGTGAACGACAAGGGCGCGGACATCGCGATCCTGCGCACCATTGGCGCCACACCGCGGCAGATCATGGCGATCTTCATGGTGCAGGGCACGGTGATCGGGGTTGTCGGCACCTTGATCGGTGGCGTTCTGGGCGTGATAGCGGCGCTGAACGTCAGCGAACTGGTGGGGTGGATGGAGCGGGTCAGTGGCCAGCACATCTTCAGTTCTGACGTGTATTTCGTCAGTAACTTGCCGTCGGAGTTGCAGGGTGGGGATGTGTTGTTGATCTGCTCGGCGGGGTTCGTCCTGAGCTTCCTGGCGACGGTCTACCCGGCTTGGCGTGCGGCGAAGATCGAGCCAGCACACGCGTTGCGGTATTCGTAAGTCGTTACACCGCCGTCACGAGCAGGCTCGCGCCCATTGGATCTGATTCAACTCGGTCACGGTGGGAGCGAGCCTGCTCGCGATGGGGCCGGCTCTGCTGGCCTTAATCTCCCTTTGGCAACTCAATCACAAACCGCGTCCACCCATCATTCGATTCGCAATGAATCTGTCCGCCATGGGCGCGGATGATTGACTGAGTGATCGCTAATCCCAATCCCGCATGTTCACTACTACCTTCCTGACGCGCCGGATCGGTCCGATAAAACCGGTCAAACAATCGCGGCAGCAACGCCCCGTCAATCCCGTCCCCACTGTTCTCGACCGTCAAACTCAAGGCTTTGACCTGATCGACAATCCGCACCCGAACCTCGCCTTCGGCTGGTGTAAACCGCAACGCGTTGTCCAGCAGATTGGAAAGTGCCCGACGCAACATGCTGCGATCTCCCTCCATGCGCGCACTGCCTTCACGACTCAACCTGACCTGCGCGTCCTCCGCCAACGGCGCAAAAAACTCCAGCAACAGATCCACTTCTCCCGCCAGCTCCAGCGGTTCGCGCTTGGGCATCAACAACCCATGGTCAGCCTTGGCCAGATACAACATGTCGTTGACCAGTTGCGCCATCCATTGCAGTTCTTCGAGGTTGCTGTGCAGCGCTTCGCGGTAGTCCTCGATAGGCCGAGGGCGGGTGAGGGTGACCTGGGTGTGGGTCAGCAGGTTCGACAACGGCGTGCGCAGCTCATGGGCGATGTCAGCGGAAAACGCCGAGAGCCGTTGAAAAGAGTCGTCCAGGCGTCCGAGCATGGCGTTGAAGCTGTGGGCCAATTCCTCGAGCTCCGACGGCATATTCTCGTCGGGCAGCCGGGCATTGAGCGATTGCGCTGAAACGCCGCTGGCGATCGCGCTCATGCGTCGCAACGGGCGCAAACCACTGCGTGCCGCCCACGCACCGAGCAACGCGGTGGCCAGCGCCGACAAGCCGACGGTCATCCAGATCAGGCGCTGCATGCGTTGCAGAAAGTGCTGGTGATGGGTGATGTCCAGCAGCAAGGTCAGTTGCGGTGAGTCAGGTTTGTCGAGATACAACGGAGCATTGAGGACGCGGTAGTCGGTACTTTCGCTACTCACCGTGGACAAACCCGCCTGGGTAGGTAATTCCCGGGGCAAGTGCGGCGAACTGTCATACCAGCGCTGGCCATCGCTGCCAGTGATTCGCAGCGACAGGTCGGCCTGCCGACTCAGTTCATCCGTCAGTCTGACTTCGCTTTCACTCGGCTGAACGTCATGCAGCGCGCGGCGCAAACCCATCAATTTGCCGTCCAGCAACTGCTGATCGAGTTCGACGAAGTGCGCCTCGCTGGCGCGACTGAACAACACTCCGGCAAACAATGAAACCACGGCGGTACAGGCCGCAAACAGCAACGCCAGGCGACTGCTCAGCGAGAGTCGACGCATCAGGCAGGTCGCTCTTCAAGGACATAACCCATGCCGCGCACGGTATGAATCAGCTTGTTGGGGAATTCATCGTCGATCTTCAGGCGCAAACGGCGGATCGCGACCTCGATGACATTGGTGTCGCTGTCGAAATTCATGTCCCAGACCTGGGAGGCAATCAGTGATTTGGGCAGCACCTCACCCTGGCGCCGCAGGAGCATTTCCAGCAGGGCGAACTCCTTGGCGGTCAGGTCGATGCGTTGACCGCCGCGCTCCACCCGGCGGCGGATCAAATCCAGCCGCAGGTCGGCCAGTTGCAGGCTGGTTTCCTGAGGCGAAGTGCTGCCGCGTCGCAACAGGCTGCGGACCCGAGCCAGCAATTCGGAAAAGGCGAACGGCTTGACCAGGTAATCGTCTGCGCCGAGTTCGAGGCCGTGGACCCTGTCCTCAACCGCATCTCGCGCCGTCAGAAAAAGGACTGGTGTATCGAGACCGGCGCCACGCACCGCCTGCAGGATTTGCCAGCCATCGCGACCGGGTAGCATCACATCAAGGATCAACAACGCGTAATCACCACTCAATGCCAGTTGTTGGCCGGTGATGCCGTCGGCTGCCAGTTCGGTGTTGAAACCGGCCTCAGTCAGGCCCTGGCGCAGGTAGTGGCCGGTTTTCGGTTGGTCTTCGACGATCAGCAGCTTCATGGGTAACTCGAGGCAAGTGGAACGAAGGCTTTATACCGTGGGCAGCGTTGATACAGGCCAACCTGACAAAGTTGTAATTTGGCTGTCAGGTCGCGGGCAGTGGCTACAGTTTAGAGTTTTCCACAGGCTGAACCTTATCTTGTTGGAGTACGACTATGTTTTTGCGCAAACCTCTGTTGCTGGCCGCCTGCTTGTTGGTGCTGAACTCGCCGGTATTTGCATCGCCGGCGCAGACCTACGATTTCGGTCAACCAGCCCCGGCGGCCAAGGCTACCCGCAGTGTCGAGGTAGTGATGGGTGACATGTCGTTCACGCCCAAGGCGATCGATATCAAAGCGGGTGAGACGATTCGTTTTGTGCTGGTGAATAAAGGCCAGTTGTTGCACGAATTCAACCTCGGCGATGCGGCGATGCATGCCCGTCATCAGCAGGAAATGATGAAGATGCAGCAGAGCGGCATGCTCACGCCTACAGGCATGAAGGAAATGGACCACGGTTCGATGGCAGGCATGGATCACGGGATGATGAAGCACGATGACCCGAACAGTGTCCTCGTCGAGCCGGGAAAAACGGCCGAGCTGACCTGGACCTTCACGAAGGCCACCAACCTGGAATTTGCCTGCAACATTCCCGGCCATTACCAGGCGGGCATGGTCGGCAAACTGACTGTCAGTCAGTAAGCACTCAAAGGCGGGCGCAAAGGCTGGTAGAATCCGCTGATTCTTCAGTCAGGTTTCCGCCATGCATCCCGCAGCCGAACACTCGCCGCTGGGCAAATCCAGCGAATACATCGCCACTTATACGCCGTCCTTGCTGTTCCCGATCCCGCGCACCGCGAAATGGGCCGAGTTGGGCCTGACGGCGCAAACCCTGCCTTACAAGGGTGTGGACTTCTGGAACTGCTTCGAGCTGTCGTGGCTGTTGCCGTCCGGTAAGCCGGTGGTGGCGATTGGCGAATTCAGCATCCCGGCGGATTCGCCGAACATCATCGAGTCGAAGTCGTTCAAGCTGTACCTGAACTCGTTGAACCAGACACCGTTTGCCGATAGCGCGACCCTTGAAGCGACGCTGGTCAAAGACCTGTCGGCCGCTGCCGGCAAGCCGGTTGGCGTGCGGATTCGCAGCCTCAAGGATGTCCAAGCCGAAGGCGTCGTGGCGTTGCCGGGTGTGTGTATCGATGATCTGGAGATCAGCGTCAGCAACTACGAACATCCGCGCCCGGAGCTGCTGCGTTGCGATGATTCGCGCATTGTCGAAGAGAGCGTGCACAGTCATCTGCTCAAATCCAACTGCCCGGTCACCAGCCAGCCGGACTGGGGCAGCGTGGCGGTTGAATACCGTGGCGCGGCCCTGGATCACGCGAGTTTGCTGGAGTACATCGTGAGCTTCCGTCAGCACTCGGACTTTCATGAGCAGTGCGTGGAGCGGATTTTTCTCGACTTGCAGCGGTTGTTGAAACCGGAGAGGTTGACGGTGTATGCGCGGTATGTACGGCGTGGTGGGTTGGACATCAACCCGTATCGCAGCACTGAAGAAGTGCAGCTGCCGAACCATCGTCTGGTCCGTCAGTAAAATACTCCTGTAGGAGCGAGCCTGCTCGCGATGGCGGAGTGTCTGGCACCATCGATGTTGAATGTGCTGCCGTCATCGCGAGCAGGCTCGCTCCTACAAGGGATTGCAGTGCACTTCCCGGGTATGAAAAAGCCCCGCCATCACTGGCGGGGCTTTTTTGCATCTGGCGTATTCAGATCCCCATGTTGGCCAAGGCTTGCACGATGTTGCGCAAGGTGCCGGCAAGGGTAGGGTGTTCCATTTCGAAGCGCTCGACGGCAAGGTTTACGTTGTCGGCGAGGCTGGAGTCCTGGGTTTTGGTTTCGAGCTCAAGCTCCAGTTCGATCTGTTGCATCAGCGCGTGCAGGTCTTCGCGCTCGGCTTCCGTCAGCGGCGGATTCTGTTCCAATTGCTCGCGCAGAGTATTGAGCTGTTGTTGCAGTTCGCGGGCAGGCATGGCGTTCTTCCTTTTATCGATAGGCACTGGCATAGACCGCAGCAGCGTGCCAAAGGTCTATGGCTTGCCTTTAGATTAATCCACTCCCGCGCAACCTGCATGATCTCGATCAGGGCTTTTCGCCCTTGAGCCGACGCAGGCTGATGTCCGCCAGGCAGGTGTCGAGCTCGCCGAGGTGATCGATCACCGAATGCACACCCAGGCTGAACAACTGCACGGTCGCTTTACCACGCAGGTGTTCGCGCTCCTTTTGGCTCAAGGCCTGCCATTCGTTGGGCGCCAACCCGCAGAGCGAACCGCAGGACGCCAGGCCGATCGTCCATAACCCGGCATTCAGTCCCGATTGAAGCAGTCGCGGTTCGCCACTGACCAGCACGCAACCATCGAGTCGTTCGACATTCAATGCCATCAAGGCTTGCCAGCAAGCGTTCGGCGCCGGCCATGGATTGAGTGTTGCGGGGTGTTGCGAAGGTTTGATCCACGCAGGCAGGGCGCCGGCCAGCGAATGGGTGAGGGCGGGGGGCAACTCGTCGAGCCAGGCGCAAGGAATCTGCTGGCGCTGCAAGCTGTTCAGACTGTCCAGCGCGCCGGGGGTGACCTCGGCATGCGCTGGTGTGTGAGTATCGTGCTGGCGCATCCGGGCGCCGAAATCCACCAGGCAACCGCTGAGCCCGAACAGTACGGCGGTCAGGCTGGGTGCGGCAACGGGCAAGGCTTCGGCGTGCGGCATATCAACGTCCCTGAAATAACGACAAGGCTATGTGTTGCCGGTGACAGTTGCATGACACTGATGTGAAGCGCGCTCAATCAGGACGAATCATCTGTAAGTCCTCACGCGCGAGGCTGCCCTAAACCGGCCTTTCCGTCTTATACTAGCCAGCTTATCGCCTGGGCCAAGTGCCCATGCCAGTACAATCCAAGGAGTTTTCTATGCGCTGGAGCAATCGTCTAGCTCAGCTTTGTGTGTGTGCCAGCGTGTTGCTGGTTCCGTTCGCAGCCCAGGCTGCCACGGAAGAAGACCCTTGGGAAAGCGTCAACCGTCCAATCTTCCAGTTCAACGACTTCGTCGACACCTATGCACTCAAGCCAATCGCTCAAGGCTACCAGTTCGTGACGCCGCAGTTTCTGGAAGACGGCATTCACAACATTTTCCGCAACGTCGGTGATGTCACCAACCTTGCCAACAACGTCTTGCAGGCTAAGCCGGCCGCGGCTGGCGTCGATACTGCGCGTCTGATCTTCAACACTACCTTCGGCCTGCTGGGCTTCTTCGACGTCGGCACCAAAATGGGCCTGAATCGTAGCGACGAAGACTTCGGCCAGACGCTCGGCTACTGGGGCTTGGGCAGCGGCCCGTATGTGATGTTGCCGCTGTTGGGCCCAAGCACGTTGCGTGATGCGCCATCCAAGTACGTCGACGGCTACACCGGCCCGTATCGCTATATCAACGACGTGCCCGTGCGTAACTCGATCTTCGGCCTGAACATCGTCGACACCCGCGCCAGCTTGCTGTCGAGCGAGAAGTTGATCACTGGCGACAAATACACGTTCATTCGCAATGCGTATTTGCAGAACCGCGAGTTCAAGGTCAAAGACGGCCAGGTCGAAGACGATTTTTGATCTCTACCCGTGAAATGAAGAAGGCGGCCGATTGGCCGCCTTCTTTCGTTTGGATCAAGGCTTATTTCATCTTCAAGATTGTAAGCCCGAGTTTCTGACTGCCACCGTCCTGTTCCTTCACCCAGACCACTTCGGTGTCGGCTTCAAGGCCTTTGAGCGCTACGTGATCGGAATCAATGCGCACGCTGAGCCGGTCTCCGACCTTGAAAAGGCGGGGTGCCTCGACCTGCATGCCACTGCTGGAAAGGTCGATGCAGACGGCTGGCACCTCATCGCCTTCGTGAATCAGCGACACATCGGCATCGACCCGCATGCGGATGAAATCGCGCTTTTCGCTGTAGTCCCGATCGGTTTGACTCATGGGCTTCATCCTTCCATTGGGTTACGGTTTTGCCTGTTCTTATAACTCCCGGTGATTTGACAAGTAAAGACGTCAAGCGACCATCGGCGTGAGCTTGAAACGCCCCGCGGATGGGAGTACCGTCTGCGCCTTAGAAGGGCACCTCTGGTGTACCTGTGTGTAGGGCAAATGCCCGATAACGGTGCGACAGAGAGGCTAGAAAGCGAATCCAGTAGTGTGAGCCGGGCTAAACCCCGTGCCTGCTACGCCAACCTAATTCTGGCGCCGTTTGCCCACATGCCAAAAACCAGTGCCACGCTGCTGATAATCGATGATGACGAAGTAGTGCGCGCGAGCCTCGCGGCCTACTTGGAAGACAGTGGTTTCAGTGTCCTGCAAGCCAGCAATGGCCAGCAGGGTCTTCAGGTATTCGAGCAAGACAAGCCTGACTTGGTCATCTGCGATCTGCGCATGCCGCAGATGGGCGGACTCGAACTCATTCGCCAGGTCACCGAGCTGTCGCCGCAAACCCCGGTGATCGTGGTTTCGGGTGCCGGCGTGATGAACGACGCGGTCGAGGCCTTGCGCCTGGGTGCGGCGGATTACCTGATCAAGCCTCTCGAAGATCTGGCTGTGCTCGAGCACTCTGTGCGCCGTGCCCTGGATCGTGCGCGCCTGCTGCTGGAGAACCAGCGCTACCGCGAGAAGCTGGAAAAGGCCAACCGCGAGCTCGCCGCCAGCTTGAACCTGCTCCAGGAAGACCAGAACGCCGGTCGCCAGGTGCAGATGAACATGCTGCCGGTCAGCCCCTGGACCATCGACGAGTTCCAGTTCGCCCACCAGATCATCCCGTCGTTGTACCTGTCGGGTGATTTCGTTGACTACTTTCGGGTCGACGAGCGTCGCGTAGCCTTCTACCTGGCCGACGTTTCCGGCCATGGCGCCTCTTCAGCCTTCGTCACCGTGCTGCTGAAGTTCATGACCACGCGCTTGCTGTTCGAATCCAAGCGCAGCGGCACATTGCCAGAATTCAAGCCTTCAGAGGTCCTTGGTCATATCAACCGAGGCCTGATCAGTTGTAAGCTGGGTAAACACGTCACAATGGTCGGTGGTGTCATCGACGAGGAGACAGGTTTGTTGACCTATAGCATCGGTGGTCATTTGCCGTTGCCTGTGTTGTACACGCCAGACAGTGTTCGTTATCTGGAAGGTCGTGGTCTGCCGGTGGGCCTCTTCAATGAAGCCACCTATGAAGACCACGTGCTGGAGCTGCCGCCGACGTTCAGCCTGACGCTGATGTCCGATGGCATTCTGGACCTTTTGCCAGAACCTACACTCAAAGAAAAAGAAGCGGCTTTGCCCCAACGGGTCAAGGCAGCGGGCGGCAGCCTGGATGGTCTGCGGCAGGTTTTTGGATTGGCCACGCTAGGGGAGATGCCGGATGATATCGCCCTGTTGGTGTTGAGCAGGAATCTTTAATGAGTACCGGTAGAATCCAGTTCGCCGAGCAGGATGGCACCTTCGTCCTGAAGTTCGTCGGTGAAGTTCGCCTGACCCTGTGTTCGGCGTTGGATGCGACTATTGAGCGGATCTTCACCGCGTTGAACTTCAACGCGATCGTGATCGACCTGACCGAAACCCGCAGCATCGACAGCACCACCCTGGGCCTGCTGGCCAAACTGTCGATCCTGTCGCGGCAAAAGGTCGGCCTGCTGCCGACCGTCGTCACCACCCACGAAGACATCACCCGTCTGCTGCAGTCCATGGGCTTCGAGCAAGTGTTCAACATCGTTGACCGCCCGATCCCGTGCCCTGAATGCCTGACCGACCTGCCAGACCAGGATCAGTCCGAGGAAGTCGTGCGGATCAAAGTGCTCGAGGCACACAAAATCCTCATGGGCCTGAACGACTCCAATCGTGAAGCCTTCCATGACCTGGTGAATGCTTTAGAGCGTCATTGATCCCCTGAGGGGGATGTAGGGAAGGCGGGCTCCATCGCGAATCCCCGAATCCAAAGCATGAAAAAGGGCGAACCTGTAAGGGGTCGCCCTTTTTGCATTGCGCTGGACTAGATCACAGCTTGGCTTGCAGCAGTGCTTCGAGTTTTTCCTGGTCGCGAGCGAACTGACGAATCCCCTCAGCCAGTTTCTCGGTCGCCATCGCGTCCTCGTTGGACAACCAGCGGAACTGCGCTTCATTCAGGCTCAAGCGCCCTTCACCCGCATGCCCCGGGGCCAACTTGCGCTCCAGCTTGCCAGTGTCTGCCGCCAGCTTTTCCAACAGGTCCGGGCTGATGGTCAGGCGATCACACCCGGCCAACTGCTCAATCTGATTCAGATTGCGGAAGCTCGCACCCATGACCACGGTCTTGTAGTCATTGGCCTTGTAGTAGTTGTAGATACGCGTCACCGACTGCACACCCGGATCATCCGCGCCGGTGTAGTCGTTGCCGTTGGCTTTCTTGTACCAGTCGTAGATGCGGCCTACGAATGGCGAAATCAGGAACACCCCGGCGTCAGCACATGCCGCCGCCTGAGCAAACGAGAACAGCAGCGTCAGGTTGGTCTGAATGCCTTCCTTTTCAAGCTTCTCGGCGGCGCGAATGCCTTCCCAGGTGGAGGCGATTTTGATCAGCACGCGGTCACGGCCGATGCCGGCCTTGTCGTACAGCTCGATCAGACGGTGCGCACGCTTCAATACGGCGTCAGTGTCGAACGAAAGGCGTGCATCCACTTCAGTGGAAATGCGGCCCGGTACAACCTTCAGGATTTCCTGGCCTACCGCCACGCCGAAGCGGTCGCTGGCCAGGCCCACATCGCCCTTGCAGTCGTGGACGCAGGCGTTCAGCAACTCGGCATAACCGGGAATGGCCGCCGCTTTCAGCAGCAGGGAAGGGTTGGTGGTAGCGTCGACGGGTTTTACGCGAGCGATAGCTTCGAAGTCGCCGGTGTCGGCAACTACGGTGGTCATTTGTTTGAGTTGTTCCAGCTTGGAAGTCATGGGCGTGCTCTGTCCTATGGGTCTAATGACATTACCCGAGCGCTGACAGCCACTCAAGGGCGCATGTACGTATCGGTGGCCCCGTTGGCAACAACCGGAGAACGGATGTTTGAAAGGTGGGGCGCGGGTCTCGGTAAATACGATGCCAAAACCGCGCGCAGGTTCAAAGCAACTGACCGTTGACGGCTCTATGGCAACTCTGGCGCCTGAGCTGGCATGCCTGCATTCGCACGCCAACGGGTGTTAAAAAGGGTCAGGTTCAGCCGTTATAAGATGTCAATTAGTGCCACTCGGATGGCGTGTAATGTGGCGCGGATAAATGTAGGTATTGGATGGGGAAATGACTTCACAAGGTGAGCGGGTGTCTGCAATTGTGGAGGCCTTTGATGACATTATTCTCGGTTATGTCTTGAAAAAATTGACCGAAGTATTTGAAGCGCTGATGGCTGCATCAAAGAAGAACCATCCGGACAATATGACGGGTCTGGTTGAAATGGGAAGGGTGAAAGCCGCAAAGAAAATTCCCGGTTGGCTCAATCGAGTGAAACACAGCATGCCCAGCCAAGTCACTCGCGTGTTGCTGGAACAAATGAGCGACTCACAGAAGTCCAAACATGACCTGCGGTTTGAAGCGCAAGCCGTATTGTTCGAGGTGCTGGTGGAAGAGTCGCTGGCCATGGACGCCGCAAGTTATGCAGAGTGGATTAATAAAAGCGCCGGTTGATGGTGGGTGCGGTCATTTATCAGGGTTACTTCAATAACATTTTGACGGCAGCTTCCGCAGGTTTTGATGTTCCATCGGACGACTTTAATCCAAAACTTCGCTCGCGATCATTGCTGCCAGAGTCGCTGTTTTTCCATTCGTAAAGGGACGTCAGCGGTATATTCAGTTTTTTGACGTCCGAGATAAATCTTGTAAGGCGTGATGCTTGTCCGGCGGTGCCTCCGATGGAACTGAGCGATGGCACTCCCCATTCGGTAATGACCCCCGGCACATGGAAGTTATCAAGGATAAACGCTTGAGTACGGCTGATTTCGGTGCCCGACATGCCATACGGGTGATAAGAAACAGCGCTGAGGCACCGTGGGTGTTCCCTCAGAATCTCAGTCAGTGCGACGGTCGCCTTGGAGTCTTTGGTGGGCGCCTTCGCGAATCCAAAGCCGATCAGGGGTGTTGAGTGATCCCGCTTTTGTAACGCGTTGCACACTGCGCTCATGAACGGCACAAACGTTACTTCAAAATCCCGGGTAGGCCAGTATTTTGGCAAGTCCGGTTCATTCCAGATTTCAATGGCGACAAGCTGCGTACTGAAGGCGTTTTCCAGACCGATCACCGAGTTGGCGAATGAATCTCCCGCAGCGGCGAGATCTATCCCACTGCTTTGCGTGTTGTGGGTTAACGCTTTGGTGGAGCGAACGGTCATCAATACTGGCAGGTCGGCGGATTTGGCCGCTGCGAAGGCTTCACTGATCTGTTGTTGATACGCCGGGTTACCCAGGCTGTTCGTCCATACGCCAAAGCGCACGAACCCAAACCCTGACGCCTTGATCTCATGGGCGTCGGCGGTCGAGAAATTCTGGATCTTCACCTGAACGCCTATTGTCTTGTTGTCCTGGGCCAGCGCTGAAAAAGCCTGACTGGCGTAAACAGGGCTGAAGGCGCCAAGTATAAATAGCGTTGAAGTGGCAATCAGTCGAAAAAACATGGAGGGCATAACGGGCAGTTCCTGTAGTCGTCCAGAGTAGAGGGCAGGGGAACATAGCATTAGTCAGTTAATACAGCGATACCATTAATCTTCCCGCCCAGACGTCCATTGTTAATATTGGTCGGATAAATAACTTTCCTATCGTGAGTGTTATTTATGGTCCGGTTTTCTGGTTGGGCGTTTTTTGTGTGTCGTGGTATTTAATACGAAAGTATTTTCATGATGGATCCCACTCTGAATGCGGGACGGTCTTGTTGGCTCACTTATAGCCTCGTTATACGTGGGCCGAATCGACACTACACGGGAAGAGTAGCCTTGTTCAGAAAGATTCTTGTGGTCTGCGTCGGCAATATATGCCGAAGCCCGACCGCTGAACTGTTGCTTCGCCATGCGCTGCAACCTTCAGGTATCTCAGTGACCTCCGCGGGATTGAACGCGCGGGTGGGTGAGTCTATGGAGCCCGATGCACTTCGGGTTCTTGAACAACAGGGTCACGAAGACCAAGGGTTTAAAGCGCGGCAGATTACGCCTGCCATTGTCAATGAATCAGACCTCATCCTAGTCATGGAAAAAGAGCATGTACAGGGCGTACTAAAGATTGCATCACACGCCAGGGGCAAAGTGTTTCTTCTGGGGAAGTGGCAGAGTGAACGCGAAATAAAGGACCCGTATCGTCAAGGAAAAGCTGCGTTTGTCCATGCCCATGCATTGATTGAAGATGCCGTTTGCTCATGGGCGCAGCGCCTCGGACGTTGATGGATGATTTTCAGATTAGTAATAATGGTAAAAGAATAGACCTTATGCAGTTACCGTCAGTAGTCAGCACCCGGGATAAAGACAGAGACGAGATTGATCTGCTCGGTTTATTAGGCACATTGATTGACCATAAATGGTTAATAGGTGCCATCACCGGGGCGTTCATGGTGACCGGTGCCGCGTATTCGATTTTATCGCCGCCCGTGTATCTGGCGAACGCCTTGGTCCAGGTCGAGCCGAAAAAGAACGACATGCTGGGGTTCTCGGATATCAGCAGCATGCTCGGTGGACAATCACCGGCGGCTACCGAGATCGGCATTATCAAGTCTCGTGCGGTTATCGGTAAAACGGTCGATGATCTGCATCTCGATATTGTGATTACGCCCAACACCTTTCCCATTATCGGCGGCTTTCTTGCTCGGCGCTATAAAAGCAGCCCTGCGGAAAGTGTCTCGCCACCGCGCTTTGGCATGAACAGTTATGCCTGGGGCGGCGAGCGCCTTTATATCGAACAGCTCGATCTGCCGGCTGAACTGTTGGGCAAGAAATTGATGTTGGTCGCCGAAGAGCGCAATCGATTCAAGCTCTACGATGACAACGGCGGTTTGTTGGCCGAAGGTGCCACAGGCGAAGCCATCGCACAGGAGGGTGTCGAAGTCCTTATCGCGAGCATGGCCGCGAATCCGGGCACTAAATTCGAAGTCGTGCGCAATCCACGCATTGTCACCATTCAGAATTACCAGGACGCCCTCGATGTATCCGAGCAAGGTAAAGAGTCGGGCATTATAAGTCTGGCCCTGGCCAGCACCGACTACACCTTGGCGGTGAAGATTCTCAACAAGATTTCAAGGCTTTATGTGCAGCAGAATGTGCAACGCACCTCTGCCGAGGCGGCCCAGAGCCTTGAGTTCCTGCAGGCGCAACTCCCGCAAGTCAAAGAAGATCTGGTCAAGGCCAGCAACGCGCTGAACAGCTATCAGACCCACGGAAATACAGTCAACATCTCCCTCGAAACCAAGTCTGTGCTGGAACAGATGGTGGTGCTGGATACGCGCATCTCGGATCTCAAACTCCAGCAAGCCGACATGGACCGAAAGTTCACCCGGGAGCATCCGGCCTACCGCGCATTGATGGCGCAGATGGGGGATTTGAACAAACAGCGACAAGGGTTGGAAAAGAAAGTCCAAGGACTTCCGGCGACACAACAGGAACTGTTGAACCTGACCCGTGATGTGGAAGTGGCGACACAGATTTATACCCAGTTGCTGAACAAATCCCAGGAGCTGGACATTGTCAGGGCCGGGGCGGTCGGCAATGCGCGGCTGATTGATACGGCGGACGTCGACATCACCACCCCGGTCAAACCGCGCAAAGCCCTGATCGTATTGATTGCGACGTTGCTGGGTGGCTTTGTCGGTGTAGCGCTGGTGTTAGTGCGTAAATCGCTGAGCAGAGGACTCGAAGGGCCGGAAGCCATCGAGCAACTGGGGCTGCCGGTTTATGCCTCCATTCCTTACAGCACCCTGCAACAGGAAGAAGATACTAAAAAAGTCAGACAGGGCGACGGAGCCAACAGCCAGTCTTTCCTATTGGCCCTGCGTAACCCCACGGACCTGTCCATCGAATCGATCCGCAGCTTGCGGACCTGTCTGCATTTTGCAGGGCTGGATGCGACCAACAACCGGAT
Source organism: Pseudomonas sp. SJZ077 (assembly GCF_007993905.1). Lineage (NCBI taxonomy): Bacteria > Pseudomonadati > Pseudomonadota > Gammaproteobacteria > Pseudomonadales > Pseudomonadaceae > Pseudomonas > Pseudomonas sp. SJZ077. Next base: position 332,122 of record NZ_VIUJ01000001.1, on the reverse strand, counting down.
CATGATCTCCGGTCCGAGCCCCCAGGTAGGCAAGACGTTTGTCTCTTCCAACCTGGCCGCGGTCATCGCTCAAAGTGGGCAGAAGGTCGTACTGATCGATGCCGATATGCGCAAAGGTCATCTGCACAAGACCTTGGCGACTCCGATCAGCAATGGCTTGTCCGATCTGTTGGCCAAGCGCTGCAGTATCGAGCAAGCGATCAATAAACTCGAAGTCGATAACCTGCATTTCATCAGTCGGGGACAAGTACCGCCCAACCCGTCCGAACTGTTGATGCATGCCAACTTCAGAGAACTCCTCGCTGAACTGAGTGAACTCTACGACGTGGTAATCATCGACACGCCACCTCTTCTGGCCGTGACAGATGCGGCCATCGTTGGACGTGAAGCCGCCATTAATCTGATCGTGACGCGCTTCGGCGTCAATCCGGCCAAAGAGATCGAATTGACGATTCGTCGGTTTGCTCAAAACGGCATCGAATTGAAAGGCGCGATTTTTAACGGTGTCGAGAAGCGAGCGTCCAGCTATTACGGTAATGGCAGTTATGGCTATTACAACTACGAGTACGCCTCTGACAAGTCGTAAATGCGGGTTCTATTTGCCAGGTCATGGACTGAGAGTGCACTCACCATTCTCCGGTCCCTGTCGCCTTGCGACTACGATAATGGAGTTGGATGAACTGTGAAAAAAATACTACATGTGGCGGAAACGATTAAAGGTGGCGTTGCGACGGTCATCCGGACGATATCAACCCCTCCCAAGGGCGACGCCCAGCAGTATGAACTGGTGTATTTGATTCCGTTCGACCAGAAGAAAGAACTGCATGGCATTGATGAAAAAGACATCAGGACCTTCTCCCGAAACAAGAGAGATGTCGTCTCCCTGCTGCGCTTTGCCTGGCAACTCATTCGAGTGATCTTCAAGGAAAAACCGGATGTCGTGCACTTGCACAGCACGTTTTCCGGGGTCATTGGCCGATGTGTGTGTTTAATCTTGCGGCCTTGGCGGTCTCCGAAAATCATCTACTGCCCGCATGCGTTTTCGTTCTTGATGGAAAGTTCTCCCGCCAAACAGAAAGTGTATTCTCTGATTGAGCGGCTTTTGCAAAAAGTCACGGATGTCATTATCTGTGTCAGCCAGTATGAACTGGATAAAGCGGCCTCGTTTGGTATCGACCGCCGCCGTATGAAACTGATCTACAACGGCATTCATTATAAGAACGATGAGAGCCTGTCCAGCCAGTGCACGGATATTCAACTTTTATTTGTGGGTCGACTGGACTATCAGAAGGGCTTTGATGTCTTGCTCAAGGCATTCACGGAAGTTGAGCGCACCGACTTGAAACTGACTGTGGTTGGCAGTGCGGTGAATGAGGAACCGGTAGAGTGCCCCGTCATTGACGCTGTTGAATACCTGCCTTGGGTGACCCCGGCCGAAGTCAATGCCCTCTATAAAACCGCCGATGCCCTGATTGTCCCCAGCCGCTGGGAAGGTTTTGCCATGGTTCCCCTTGAGGGCATGGCCATGGGCGTGCCCGTTATTGCCAGTGACTGCACTTCGCTCCCTGAACTGGTCACGCACAACGTCACGGGCTACATATTTTCGACGGGCGATCACCAGGCGCTCAGTAACATCTTAGTGAACATCAAGAAACAGAAGTTGCTGGAACTCGGCACCGAAAGCCGCAAGCGAGTGCGCGAACGGTTCAGCGCAACGCTGATGATCCAGAAAACCTATGACGTGTATTCCGCTCAAACTTATTAAGTAGATATCAAGATATGAACGTAACTATTTTGCATGGCTACAGTGCATCCAATTCCGGTGATGGCCTCCTGGTGGATTTGGCAATCGCCTTGGTGCTGCGAAACTTTGGTGCTGACACGTTAATCAATGTCGTTGCGTCAGACCCCCAATCATTTAGTTACCTTCCCTATAAGCGGTATGACGCGCCGGTCATGGCGGCTAAAGGATTGGGACGCGTGAAGGAAGCGGTTTTCCTTAAACAGTCTTACGCGCCACTCGCCGACCTCTTGAGCACCAGCGATCTGATCGTCGGGGTGGGCGGTGGGTACATGCGGTCAAAGAGCGCCTTTGAACACATCAAGCTGAAACTGGGCCATGCCAAACAGCTCGAAACGGCGATCTTGAGTAAGGTGCCGTCGGTTTACCTGCCGCAAAGTATCGGCCCGTTCCACGGTGAAAGCAGCGCGATCGTAAAACACTACGCCAGTGCCGATGCGGTGTTTGTCCGTGACAACAGGTCGTCGGCTATTTTCCAATCCAATGAAAATGTCTATCGAGCGCCAGACCTGGCGGTCCAGGCGTTGGCGAAAAAGATTCTGGTGCAACCCAAGTTCACCCGCTGTGCGTCATCGCCGGCCGTGGTCTGCGTGGTTTTACGCAAGCCGCCGGAATGGAGCAAAGAGAAAAAGATCGCCTACGTTGCCAACTTGAAGCTTCTTTTGAAGAGACTAAGGGCGAAAAGCAAAGTGGTCTGCGCTGTTCAAAGCGCCGTTCGTGGCAACGATGACGGGGCGTTCTATCGGGAACTTGGCATTACCGAGGATCTCTTGCCCTTGAAGGCGACCCTGTCCAAGTATCAGCCCGACCTGGTCATTTCCGTAAGGCTGCACGGAGCCATCGAGTCTCTGCTCGCCGGCGTGCCTGCGTTTCATATCAGCTATGAACGCAAAGGTTTTGGCGCCTATCAGGATATGGGCGTGGAAGATTGGGTGATCAACGGCGGGGACATCAATGTCGACACCATCATCGACACTGTTTACGCGCCGAATGCGTTGTCCAGATTCGGTAAAAAACTGACGGACACCTGCAAAGAAATCGAAGCCAAAACGGAGCTGATGGACACGATCATCAAAGGGATTGTTCGATGATATTTCGGCTGTTGCTACGCGGAGGTGCTTTAGGCGCAAAGTTCTTGCTGGTGTTGGCCATCACGCATTACCTGGGTTATGAGGCTTTGGGTTTCTACGGGGTGGTGGTGGCCGCTTCATTGATCGCTTCCAAGTTTTACAGCGTCGGGTTCAGTTCTGAAATCAACCGGCTGATCAGCGTGGGGGGCAGTTCGAAGCTTGTCGTTGATAAGGTACTGATTCTGTACCTGGCCGTTGGTTTGCTGTTATCGGTGGTCACGGTCGCGCTCTACTCACTGTTCAGTGATGTTGAGGCGAGTGCCGCGTTGATCGCGTGCGTCACGCTGTTGCTGCTCACCGAGCATCTGTCCTTCGAAATAAACTCGTTTGTCTTTTCCGCACAAAAGGCCAACTGGGGCGCGTTGTTGTTTTTCATCAAGACCGGCCTCTGGGCGCTCCTTGCCGTGGGCGGACTGATGACCGGCGTAGTGTCCACCATCGCCAGTGTGCTTTGGTTATGGGTGGCCACCAACCTGTTGGTCATCGTGGCCGGTTACTTCATTGTGGTTGACGTACATAAGGGCCGGGGCGTCAGTGCCGTCACCACGGTTTCGGTCTGGAGAGCAGGGTTGCCCTTTTATCTGGGAGGCGGGCTGATCGCATTAAGTCAGTACGCTGAACGTTTTCTGATTCTGGACATTGAACCGTATGCCAGCCTCGGCAAATACGTTTACTCCTGGTCTGCCGCCAACACGTTGCAAGCACTGTCCTACGCTGTTGTTGCAGTGGTGGGCATTCCCGTGCTCGCCAAGCGTTATAAAAATAGCCAGCAGGCGCTGACGGTCCGGCAATTGTTCGTTAATCAATGGGTGCTGCGCTCCCTGATGGTTTCCTGCGCGGTGGCTGTGCTGATTTATGCTTTCTTCAATATCTTGCTCGATTATGTGGACGCAGCAGTCCCGCGTCCGGATAACCGGATTTTAGCGATTCTGATTTTCTCTTTTGCCCTGCGCGCCGTCGGCGATATCGTCTGGGGCGGTCTTATTGCCTCGAAGAACAGTCGGGTTTCGTTAGCCAGTGCAGCGATCTGTTTGGCGGTTTCACTGCCCGTCAGCTATGTGCTCATCAAGCACTATTCAATTTATGGCGCGGCGTGGGGCAATGTCTTTTCGATCACGGTGCAGTTGGCGGTCATTGCTTTGTTGACCAGGTTTGCCCGGTCAAAGGGGGCCTTGTAATGGCCATCTCGCTACCGTCCATAGAGTTTCGCGGAAGAAAACTCGATTCACCCATTTCATTCCTGATTCTGCTGTGTGGTCTTTTTCTGTCTATTGCGATGCCGCTGCTGATGCACCGCGATCCTGGCCCGGATGCGATGACCTTGTGGACGTCATACGTTCGTTCAGACAACTGCAATTTCTGGAATCCGTTTTCACCAGATCGGTCCTCTTATGAGTGCTCCGCTTACCTGCTGCGTCCCACCGGGATCAACCTGACCAATGCGTGGGCCTACGGGATGTTGTGCAACCTGTTTCTGACCTCTATCCCGATCTTCATCTTCAAAAGAATACCGATAACGATCTTCCTGACCTTGTGCCTGTGGGGAGTAGTCAGGTCGTTTTTTCTAGATAACCTGACCAAGGAAATCATTGTCTCGGTGGCGGTGATCGCCATTCTGTTTTTCTCCTTTTCGAAACGCTACCGCGCGGGCTTTTTCCTCTCTGCGCTGTTTTACGGTGTGCTGATCCGGCCCTACTGGATATTGTTTTCGCTGGTCTGGGTCGGTGTGTGCGTGATGAAGAAGCATGTATCGCGTTTCAGCTTTTTCGTGATGTTGTTCATGTTCTACCTGGTGATCGCGACGGCCATTCAGTTGCTGGTCGGCTATTCGGTTTCATCCATTCGCGCCAGTAACAATGAACAGCGGACTTTGGGTGAAGAAGGCTCGAAGTCATTGATCGTTTCATGGATTAACGGCGGAGACTTCGTGTCCCAGGCAGTGGACTCGATGAGCATCTTTTTCAGGCTGTCTTTCCCGGTGGAGTTGATCCTGCTCTCCGGCCTGGGGCAGATCATATTCGTCGTCCTGATGATGATGACCTCGTTGCTGATGTTCAAAATGATGACGTCGAGTCACTACAAGGGCTCAACCATCGAGCCGAAAGTCAAAGAGCTGATTGCGATCCCTCTGTCCTTTTTATTGGTGCAGGGGTTGTTCGAGCCTGACTTCGGCTCGTTTGCCCGACATTTCTCCATGGTGGTTCCGGTGCTGTTTCTGGGGCTGGGATTGCAGCTGCGCTCAAAGAAACCCGAGTCGGTTGAATCAAGCGTTCAGCGCTGAGGTTTGTGGTCTATGCAAAGCAAGAAAAAATCGTTGGAAATAGAAACGCTCAGAGGTCTGGCATGCCTGCTGCTGGTGCTCTATCACGTGATAGGTCCGCTGGGCGGCGGACTGAAAATCGACCTGGGGTCACCTTTTCGGGTGTTGGCGGATTCGATGGTGTACGTCAGGATGCCGCTGTTCACCTTCATATCGGGCTACATCTATTCGATATACAAGATCAGAGGCAATGACTTCTCCGCTTACTGCGTTGGCAAGGTGAGACGGTTGATCGTGCCGTTGTTTTTTGTCGGTATTCCATTTTCGGTGCTGCAGGTTGTAGGGCCTGGCGTTAACAAGGAGGTCGGGTTAATCGACGCCTTGTTGTCGTTCTACATACCGGTTAACCATTTCTGGTTTTTGCAGGCCGTCTTCATCATCTTTGTGTTTGTCGGTTTTCTGCAGTGGCGCGGTCTGTTGCAGACGGCGACGCGGCTGTATCTGCTGTTCTTGTTTTCGGCGCTGGTGTTCTTGTTGCCGCCTTTTTCGGTTGACGCGTTTGGCATCAATGGCGCGGTCTATTTGCTGCCGTTTTTCGTGACAGGGATGATTTGCCACGAAAAGGTCAGTGCCTTGAAGCAATCGCTGAAAGTGATCGGGCCGGTCGTGTTCGTCTTGATATCGGCTGTGCTGCTGTATGTCGCCGCCGTGGATCGCGAACTCATTGTCGATCGTAGAAGCGTTGTCGGTTTGCTCGTTGGCTGTATGTCCTGTGTCGCGCTACTGTCGACTGACATGCGCTCTAAAGCCCTGATCTGGCTGGGTGGATATTCTTACGCCATTTTCCTTTTTCACGTGCTGTTTGCTGCCAGTTCGCGGTTTGTCTTGGGTCGTTTGGGCGTCACGGACGACAGCGTTCTGGTCGCAGGCGGCGTGCTGTGCGGATTGTTGGGGCCCGTGCTGTTGTCGAACATTTTCAGCCGCTTCACCCTGACTTCCGTTCTGTTCCTGGGCGAGCGAGTTACCCGCAAAAAGACTCCAGCGGTCGGGTTGAAGGTGCCTCAATCCTGAGTGCCCATTCAGCCGGCTTACTGATAGAGGAATGAGCCAGTGGTAGATGTCGATGATGTGCGCCCCGTTCCTGCTCAGGTTGTCGAAGTGAGAAGTTCACGCGATCGGCTTGCTGCAATGACCAAGGGTAAAGCGGGGGAGGTGCTGGCCATCTCGGTAATTGGCGACAGTTACAGCGCGGGGCAGGATTTTTATCTCAATGCCCTCACTCAGCACTTGGCGAAAGATTTTGGTTTTGCCGGGCCTGGTTATGTCGGGTTCAATCACGGTGCCGCGCTCGGCGGTACGAATTTCAAATACACCCGCAGCAGCAAGAAGTACTTCGGTGGAGATTGGGACGTTTCCAGTCTTGGCCAGGCGAGTCCGGACAGCCGCACCGTGACCGGGCAAACGGGCGCTTTTCTTGAAGTGGATTCCAAAGAAACGGCATCCATCAACACAGCCATTACCGACGCCAAGTTGCTTTACCTGGGCAATGGAAAAACCAGTGAGATGCGCTATCGGTGGACACCTTCAGGCACCTGGCAGCCTTTGACGTTGGCCGGTTCCGGGGTTCAGGAAGTGCAACTCAGTATCCCCGCCAATGCTGAATGGTCGTTAAAGCTCGAAGTAGTGAAAGGTGCGCCGACGTTGTTTGGTCTGTGGCTGACCAATAATCAGGGCGGTGTCAGGGTCTCCAAACTCGCCGCTTCCGGTGGCGCCTCAGGTGACTTTTATAAAAGCGACCGTCCATGGCAAACCCAATGGAAGGCCGTCGTTTCCAAGATACCGGCGGACGTTTACCTGATCATGTTAGGCGGTAATGACCAGGGGTTTGGCGTCAAGCCCAACGACTATCTGGAGAACATGAAAGGGTTGGTGCGGATGATTCGCGAAGTTCATCCGGCGGCGAGCATCAACGTGATCTTGCGTCAGGACACAACGCGCTCCAGTGCGTATCCGATGTCGGAGTACGCCCAGGTGCTTGAGCCTTGGGCGCGTTCGGAGCACATCGTGTATTCGAGTTTGCAGTGCACGTTCGGTCCCGACTTCAAGCGCTACGCCAATGACGGGCCGACGCCCATGATCGGTCCGGACAAAATCCACCCTATCCCGGGTTCGGGCGGTCGGCTTATTGCCGATTACGTGTATCGCCTGATTGTCAGAGGGGGCGGTGAGTCGCCGGGCCAGTGTGGTTCCGCTTTGAAATAATCATTCACCGTTCAAAGCGTTCCAGATGGCTCAGCAGCTCTGCGGTTTTCACAGGCATCAAGTCAGGATCACATCGCGTTTCAATATTGATAACAATTGCCGGATCGCTATAGCGCACGCGAACCCGGAATCGCCAATCATTGAAAATCACTTTAAGCCCGTCGCTTTCATCGATATCCAGGGCCTGGTGGGCGTACAGATTTTTCAGATGGTTCAAGAGTGCAAAAGGGTCCCTGACCGGGCGATGGATATCGCCCGAAGAGGGGAACACCCCGATGCGTTCAACCAACAAGGCTGTGCCAAACCAGGCCGCCGAAGTGGAGGATAACGACGGGGTTTTTGACAGCCAGGCCATCACCCCGACGTTGCCCGCTTTCTGTTCGATGTCTACCGAGCGTTTTGCAGTGGTCATAGTGGCTTGCCTGGATGAGTGAGTGGGTCAAAGACCGTTGAGATACAGATGCTCATAGCAAAAGTTGGTGGCGTCGATATAGCCTTCTGCACCGCCACAATCAAAGCGCAGGCCTTCGAACTTGTAGGCCAGCACGCAGCCGTTTTGGGCCTGCTTCATCAGTGCGTCGGTGATCTGGATTTCGCCACCCTTGCCCGGCTGGGTGTCGGCGATCAAATCAAAAATATCGGGGGTCAGAATGTAGCGGCCAATGATCGCCAGGTTGGACGGTGCGTCCTCGGGTGCCGGCTTCTCGACCATGCTGTTGACCCGGTAGATCCCTTCGGAAATCAACTCGCCGGCGATCACGCCATATTTATGAGTCTGATCTCGAGGCACTTCTTGAATGGCCACGATCGAGCAGCGGAATTTTTTGTAGAGCTGGATCATCTGCGCCAGTACGCCGTCACCTTGCAGGTTCAGGCACAGGTCATCCGCCAGCACCACGGCGAACGGTTCGTCACCGATCAAGGGACGACCGCTGAGAATCGCGTGCCCCAGGCCTTTCATTTCGACCTGACGGGTGTAGGCGAACGTGCAGGTTTCAATCAGCTCCCGAGTGCCGGCCAGAAATTTTTCCTTTTCGGTGCCGCGAATCTGGTGTTCCAGTTCATAGCTGATATCGAAATGGTCTTCCAGCGCACGCTTGCCCCGGCCGGTCACAATTGCCATGTGCTGCAGACCGGCGTCCCGTGCCTCTTCAACGGCGTACTGGATTAAAGGCTTGTTGACGATCGGCAGCATTTCCTTCGGCATGGCTTTAGTAGCAGGCAAGAAGCGCGTGCCATAACCGGCGGCGGGGAACAAGCATTTACGAATCATAGATATATCCTGGAAAGTCATTATTCACATCCACGCAGAAACAATATCGAGTGTGGCTGTGAGTTTTGAAGTATTACTGAGGTTGTACTTTAATACCTGAGTGAGGCTTTATTGGCAATTATTAGCAGGTGTAGAGTGGGGTAAATGTTATTAGTTGTCGGGGCTGATGCCTTTTAGTTAATTTTAGTCGGGGTCTGTTAATAGTGTTGGTTGTTCTGAAGTGCTAATAAGGTTTGGCGTCAATGGGTGATGTGCATATTTAACATTGCCTGTAATTGAGCACTTCAATACCCCACTATGGACCGCTCTATGAAGATTCTGGTAACGGGTGGAACCGGTTATATCGGTTCTCACACTACACTTGCGCTGCTTGAGGCGGGCTTCGATGTGGTTGTGCTGGACAACCTTTGCAACAGCTCTGACGCGTCCCTGCACGCCATTGAAGCCATCTGCGGCAAGTCCGCATCGATGATTCGCGGGGATGTGTGCGACCGGGCATTGCTGGACCGGATTTTTCAGGAGCATTCCATTGATGCTGTCCTGCATTTTGCCGGGCTCAAGGCCGTAGGCGAGAGCGTGCGCAAGCCGCTTGATTATTACGAGGCCAATGTTTGCGGGAGCATTACGCTGTGCCAGGCGATGTCGGCGGCGGGCGTGTTCCGGTTGGTGTTCAGTTCATCGGCCACGGTGTACGGCGCGCCTGAGCAGATGCCGATCCGGGAAGATTTCCCCACCGGCACGCCAACCAATCCTTACGGGCAATCCAAGCTGTTCATCGAAAACGTGCTGCAGGATCTGTGTGCGGCAGAGCCGCGCTGGAGTATTGCGCTGTTGCGTTACTTCAACCCGATCGGCGCTCATGCCAGTGGCCACATGGGGGAAGACCCCAGCGGGATTCCCAATAACCTGGTGCCTTACATCAGCCAGGTGGCCGTCGGCAGTCTCAAGGAGTTGTCGATATTTGGTGACGATTACCCCACCGTCGATGGCACCGGCGTGCGCGACTACATCCACGTGGTGGATCTGGCGGACGGACATCTCAAGGCATTACAGACGATCTCGACGCGTACCGGAATCAATATCTGGAACCTGGGCACGGGCGATGGTTACAGCGTTCTGGAGGTAGTGCGGGCGTTCGAGCAGGCGTCGGGGCGTCCAGTGCCTTATCGCGTGATGCCACGACGCTCGGGCGACATCGCCGAGTGTTGGGCCGATCCTTCCAAAGCGGCGAAGGAGCTCGGCTGGAAGGCCACGCGAAATCTACAGGAGATGATGACAGACACCTGGCGTTGGCAATCGAATCATCCCAGGGGTTACGTCGAGTAGGGCTTGAAACAGGCCGTCAGCCCCTGGTTTTTCTGCTGAACTGTTATATCAGGACGCAATGTTAATTATGGTCGGGAAAATTGACTGGAAACACGTCCCGCAAGTCCGTAGATATAAAGAACACGCAGGAAGGAGTTTGATATGAAAAAGATGATGGTGATTGCCGTATTGTCCATGATGAGCAGCGGGGCTTTCGCAGTAGAAGTACCTCTTTCGCTGGATACAAAAGTGCTGGGTGATGTAACGGCGGCACAAGCTGCATTGGCCAGCACTGCGATTGTTTCAGGCGCAGTGGCTGCCTCCAGCAGCGGCGGAAGTTCCAACGGCGGAACAACCGGAAGTACCGGGACTACAGGCACTACCGGTACCACCGGCACACACTGATAAATACCGCAGGTGTCATCCAAGATTGCCCGGCTAACACTGGGTGATCTTGTTTTGGGTTTGCCCTTGAATAGCGTAGTGCCATTATGATTCGTAGCGTTCCTTTTTTAATGCTGGCAAGTATTGCTTTGCAAGGTTGTATGTTTTCGCCGGGCCAACATATGAGCACCAGCGATATCACTCGCGAAGGCTCAAGCGAAAACAGTCGGGTCGAGCTTATTCCGATTACCCCCAAGCTTATCGCCATGGACAGGGCCACTCAGGTACATGAGTCATTACCCCCGGAATTGTTGACCACGCCCGACGAATACCGCATCGGTAACAACGATGTCTTGTACATCACGGTATGGGATCACCCCGAGCTGACTGCACCTTCTGGCGCGCAACAGCAGATCGATGCAAACGGCCGTCTTGTTCGGTCCGATGGCACGCTGTATTACCCCTACATCAAAGAAGTCCAGGCTGCCGGAAAGACCATCCAGCAATTGCGATCCGATATTGCCGAGAAGTTGTCGACCTTCATCTCGGACCCGCAAGTGGATGTCGCCGTGTTGCGCTTTGCCAGTCAGAAAGTGGTGGTGTCGGGCGCTGTATTGAAAGCAGGCCCTCAAGCGATTTCCACCAATCCGCTCAATGTGGTTGAAGCCTTGGGTTCGGCCGGTGTCGATCCGCTGAATGCGGACTTGTCCGGGTTGCTGTTGACGCGAAACGGGCGGGTTTATCCGCTGAATCTAGACGCGCTTAATCAACAGAATGCCGAGTTGCAGAAGGTCTACCTCAGAGGCGGCGATCAGTTGTATTTGCCCTACAACGACAGCAAGAAGATCTACGTGATGGGCGAGGTCAATCAGCCGCGTGCATTGACGTTCAAGACCCGCACCATGAATCTTTCCGACGTCATTGGTTCGGTAGGAGGGTTGAACCAGACCACCTCGAACGGCAACGCCGTGTACGTCATTCGCGGTGTAGAAAACCTCGATGTCGAACCCGCCAAAATCTATCAATTACAAGCCGAGTCGCCGTCCGCCATGGCGCTCGCCACTCACTTCGATGTCCGCCCTCAGGACATTGTTTATGTAGGCCCTGCCAACGTTACCCGCTGGAACCGCTTCATCAGTCAATTGGTGCCATCGGCCTCGATTCTCGGTATGGGCGCGGCGGCACAAAACAACTTAAGTGAAGCCAACAGCAGATAAGGTCTGGTCCCACTGTGAGAACGTTGAACGTTAGCGTCTGCTTGATGGCGGCATTGCTGTTGTGTGGATGTAATCCGCTGATGAAGGCCACGCTGGCGAACTTCAAAGCCGTGGCCACCGGGCCTGAGGACCTGGAATTGACTCCGGCGCAAGTGGCCGAGGTTCAGTATCCGCAACTCAAGCTGACCACCCCTTCCGGCGAAGGGGTGTTGGCGATGGTGCGTGAGCGAGGTGACTTGCAGTACTGGGTCGCGTCCGGCAAGCAGGTGTTGTTGCTGCGCGACGGCCTGGCGGTTCGCACTGTCGGCCTTGGGTTTGAAGGTGACCTGGACGGGACCCGTATCGAAGCGCAATCGCCGTTCAAGCAAGGTCTTCACCGATTGCCCGATGGATACACCAGCCAGCGCTGGATCGATCTCTATCGAGGTTACGAAGTGGGTGTTGCCGTGAGCAGCCGCTTTACCCGAAAACCCATGGAAACCCTCAGGATTCTGGACAAGGAATACGCCGTGCTGCGTGTCGATGAGCAGATAGAGGCACCGGCTATTGGCCTGCGCGCGACCAATCATTATTGGGTCGATCCGGATAACGGTTTCATCCTCCAGAGTGAACAGCAACTGACAGGGCAACTCAGGGTGAAGATCGTGCAGTTGACCTCTGAGCGCGGGGCTGTCCGTTGAAGTTTCCCAAGGTGTTATGGACGTGCCTGTTGTTGATCTGCGGTGGCGTGAATGCGGCAGTCAACGTCAGCGGTGATGTGCGCAATCCGGGGCCGGTCGAGCTGCAACCCTGGGGGCGCGTGCTGGACGTGATGCGTTTGGCGCAACCCAATCCTGAAAGCTACTGGCTGGCGGCCGCCTGGCTGCGACAACCATTGCTTGAGGAGCAGACCCGACTCAAGACCGGGGTCCTGTTTGACTTGAAGGTGCTGCAACGCACCGCATTGCTCTTCAATCGGCCCAGCCGGGCGGCATTGGCGTTGCAGTTGTACGAGCAAGTCAGCCGCATGCCGGTTACCGGGCGCCAGGTGGCGGTCCTTGATCCGATCGCGGTGGAGGTCGGCTTCGCTCGCAACTTCCGCCTCGATGACGGCGACAGCCTGATCTACCCGAAGCGTTCCGATGTGGTTGAAGTGCTGGGCGCTGTCGCCGAATCGTGCCGGCTCGCCTTTCGCCCGCTGCAAGAGGCGCGGGATTACCTGCAAGGGTGTTCATCGCTGACCGATGCCGAAGCCGATTACCTCTGGATCGTTCAGCCCGACGGGGTCACCCGCCGTGTCGGCATTGCGCCGTGGAATCGTGAAAGTGGGCAGGTGCCTGCCGCCGGCAGCAAAATCCTGGTCCCTGTCAAAACCGATGATCTTAATCCGCCTATACCTGAACTGAATCAGCAGTTGGCCGAATTTCTTGCCACGCAACTGGCTGAGGTGGTTCCTTGAATTTACGTTTTGCTGCAGTGCTGTTGTTGCCGTGTGGTTTGGCTCATGCAGAGCCGCGATTGACTCAAAACGATTTCGGCGGCGTGGGCTTGATGCAAACGCCGACGGCTCGAATGGCACCGGCCGGCGAGTTGAGTGTGAATGCCAGTCGAACAGAGCCCTATACCCGTTACAGCGTTTCATTGCAGCCATTTGAATGGCTGGAAGGCTCGTTTCGCTACACCGCGATCACCAACCGCCGGTATGGCCCCGAATCGTTGAGCGGCGACCAGAGTTACAAGGACAAGGCCGTGGACCTCAAGGTCCGCCTGTGGCAAGAAAGCCACTGGGCGCCTGAACTGGCCCTGGGCTTTCGCGACGTCGGGGGGACCGGACTGTTCTCCAGCGAATTTCTGGTCGCCAACAAACGCTATGACGATTTTGATTTCAGCGCGGGTGTTGCCTGGGGATACATCGGCAATCGAGGCGATTTCGACAACCCGTTGGGTTGGGCGGCTGATCGCTTCAATACCCGGCCCGACGGCGAGGGCACCGGTGACGTCAACACCAATGCCTATTTTCGTGGGCGACCTTCATTGTTTGGCGGCGTGACCTACCAGACACCCTGGGAGCCGCTCAGCCTGAAGCTTGAGTACGAAGGCAACGACTACAAAAACGAGCCGAAAGACAATGCCATCAAGCAAGATTCGCCCATCAACATCGGCGCCGTGTTCAAGCTGACCGATTCGGTCGATCTCAGCGCGGGTTGGGAGCGCGGCAATACTGCGATGTTCGGCATCACCCTGCACACCAACTTCGTCAGCCGCAAGGCGCCGGCCAAGACTTACGATCCGCCCGCGGAGCGTCTGCCGACACAGGCTCCTGCCACACCACCGGATCAGGTTAACTGGGCCAACGTGTCCCAACGTTTGCAGAAAAATGCCGGCTACAAAGTCGAGCGCATCACTCAGCGCGGCCCCGAGTTGTTTGTGTACGGCGAGCAGACGAACTATTTCCATTCGGCCAAAGCCGTCGGCCGCGCCAGCCGGATTCTGGACAACAGCGTCAACGACGATATCGACTGGTTCACCCTGGTGAACAAGCGCTACGACATGCCGCTGGAAGAAACCAGCGTGCCGCGCGAGACCTTCCGCGAAGTGGTCAACAATGAGGAGCCGCTGCAAACCTTGCACCGAACCACTGAGGTCAACGGGGCGATGCCGCATACCGAGACCACGCTCTATACTGCCGCGCGCGATCCCTTCAGCTATGGTGTCGGGCTGGGCTACAAACAGAACGTCGGCGGCCCTGATGGTTTGCTCTATCAGCTGAGTGCCGATGCGGACGCGGAGTATCGTTTCACGCGCAATACCTGGTGGAGCGGTCTGCTGAGCGCCAACCTGGTGAACAACTACGACAACTTTACCTACGACGCACCAAGTGGTTTGCCCCGGGTGCGGACCGACCTGCGCAAGTACCTGACGACCTCTGACGTCACCATGCCCACGTTCCAGTTCAGCCACGCCGAGCAACTGGATAAAGACCTGTATGGCATGGTCTACGGCGGCTATCTGGAGTCGATGTTTGCCGGTGTGGGCGGTGAGGTACTGTTCCGTCCGGCAGGCCAGCGTTGGTCGGTGGGTGCAGACCTGAACTACGTGCGTCAGCGCGAGTTCAACCAGGGTTTTGGCTTGCGCGATTACTCGACCGTGACCGGCCATATCACCGGTTATACCGACTTGCCTTTCGATACCCAGGCCGCCGTCAGTGTCGGCCGCTACCTGGCGCGGGATTGGGGCGCCACAGTCGATCTGTCACGGGAGTTCCGCAATGGCGTGCGATTCGGTGCTTGGGCCACGCTGACCACTGCGACGACAGCGGAATACGGTGAAGGCAGTTTCGACAAGGGCATCTACATCTCCATTCCGTTCGATGAACTGATGAGCATGTCGACCATGCGTCGGGCCAATATCGTCTGGTCGCCGCTGACCCGGGACGGCGGTGCACGGCTCAATCGCAGCTACTGGCTGCACTCGATGACCGATAGCCGTGACAGCGACTTGTTCTACCGTAACTTCGACAAGATCACTGAGTGAAAGCGGGCGATCTGCAGGGCGATTAGCGCTGTAGATCGCATCGCGGTCGACCGAAAGGGGACAACCTGGAAGGTCATTTAATAAGCGGCGCCATCTTGCGCAGGGTTCTCTGCGTTAAAACGACACACTTGCAATGATAAGCCGGGGGCTGACTCAGCTCCCGGCTTGAACAAGTGTTGCCGTGTGTCAGGGGGCCTGGTGTGGCAGGGGCGTAAGTGCGACTCAGCGCCTGATAGACGCCCATGAAAAAGGGGACTTGCGTCCCCTTGTCATTTTGCGGTGCCTGGTATTCAAGTGATCAATAGATGTCTTTTGACAGCAAGGTAAAAGGCGTCTTCACCAGGATCTTCAAATCCAGCCACAACGACCAGTTATTGATGTATTTGAGATCGATCTCCACACGCTTTTGCATCTTGTCGATGGTGTCGGTCTCGCCACGGCAACCGTTGATTTGAGCCAACCCGGTAATCCCCGGTTTGATTCGGTGGCGAGCCATGTAGGCGAGAATCTTCCCGGAGTAGTAATCGTTGTGCGCAACGGCGTGGGGACGTGGTCCGACCAGGGCCATATGGCCTTGCAGCACATTGATCAACTGCGGCAGTTCGTCGAGCGAAGTACGGCGGATAAAGCGTCCCACCGGAGTGATCCGAGAATCGTTACGGCTGGCCTGCTTGACCTCAAGGTCATCGTGCACGCGCATCGAGCGAAACTTCCAGACCTGGATCACCTTGCCATTCCAGCCGTGGCGGTCCTGCTTGAAGAACACCGGGCCGGGAGAGTTGAGTTTAACGGCCAGGGCAATCAGTAACAGCAACGGACTTAGAAGAACCAGGGCCAACAGCGCCACGCTCTTTTCCAACAGGCTTTTACTCAGTGCGGCGGTTGGCTGGCTGGTCAACGGGCTTTCATTCAAGTAGATCGCCGGCAAGCCGTCCACGACCCTTACCGAGTGATTGAGCAGCATCAGGCTGTTCAAGTCCGGCACCCAGACCACATCGACGTTGGCCCCCAGCAAATCGATATACATGGCTTCAATGTTTGCCGCTTCACTCAGGGGTAGCGTGATGTACAAACGGCGGATGTCATGGGTTTTGATCAGCGCCAGCAGATGCTCTTGCGGGCCTACGATCGGCGGTGAGCCCATCGCCAGCGGGAGCGTTGTGTCGGTGCTGACCAACCCCACCAGCGGGAAGTGTTCAAGGCTACGCAGCTTCCGGGCGAGACCCAGCGCCAACTCGCCCGTACCGACGATCAGGGTTTTATGCTCGCTTTGAAGTGACCGTTGATAGTATTGCGAGAATCCGTGCAGCGGCACGTACAACAGTGCCTGCCCGAGATAACCGCAGGCTGCCCATATCAGGATCAGTTGACGGGAAAACAGTCCATCGGCCTTGCAGATGAACGCCACACAGGCCAATGCCGCCAGGGTCATTGTCCAGCCCACCAACAAACGCCCCAATCCCTCCAGGTAATTATCTTTCTTTGCATAGACGCCACACCAGGTATAGGCGGGCACCGAGGCAAGTACCGTTAGAATTGCGCACACTCGGTAATAGAACTCCACCGTCCCGGTGTGGTAATAAACCAATAGAAACAACAGGGCTACAACAAAGCCCTGACCCAGTGCCCATTGTCCCCAGAAGGTCAATCCTTTGAGGTGGGTATTTCGATTGATACGAAGATTGTTAACCATGCGATATCCCCAAAATACGTCCATTCGCGTGTCGACAGACAAGAGCCAAGTTGATGTGGTAAGCATTATTATTTTTATAAGAGGGCAAAACATTGACGGTCGAAATGCCACTGTGCGGCGTGCTCGTCAGTGAATAGATTAATTTATTGGGCAGAAAGCTGTCTGACGACTTTTAACGAGTGGTAAGTTGGTGTGCTGGTTATATTGAGGCGGCGAAGTGTTAGAAATAGTCGATAATGAAAGTTGATTTCAGGAAGGGGCAAGCGAGATTGTCTGCGGAGAGGGGAGGGGCCGGAGGGTGAAATGGTGGGGTGCTTTTTTGTTTTTGTATGCACTACCATAGCGATCAATCTTATTGATTCAGGTGAGACTTTTCCCCCGTACTATTTTTTGAATCAGGCAATAGCCACGATTCCTCACGGCCCGGAACAAACGTTCACCATTGCTGGCACTCTTGAACTTTTCCTGTAGCCTGCTCAAGCACATTTCCAGGCCTCGATAATGCTCGGGTTCTCTGCCGATGCTCCGAATAAGATCATCTTTACTTACGACTCGCTCATCATGGTGCAGCATTTTCTTGACCAGTGTGGCTTCTAGCCCGGTCAAGACAACCTCTACGTCATCTTTGATCAACGCACCATTGCCATGACTCAATCGCCAGGCTTCTGTATAGGGATAATGCGGTTTTACCGCCTCATTGAGGAGTGAATCCTGGGTGTTTTCCCGGTCTTCATCTGCCCGTGAGGATATGTTGCTGAACCGCGTATCGGACTGGGCCGCTCGCCACTCGGATTCGAATGAAGAGAGAATGCGCTGTGTATCATGTCTGATAACGGGAGGGACAATTCTGTCCAGGTGAGGGGAAATAAATTCCATTAGTTTAGGGGCGGATGAGGGTAGGGCAACACCCTCGACAAACATCTTTGCCTGCGACGTACCAAATGAGTTATATCGCTCGCTCGATAATAATGCCTCAAGCTCTAGTTGTAATGCCGGGCTGTGAGTAACGACGACAAAATATTTTCTGGGGAGGGGTGTACTGCTTTCCATGTCTCTCTCCTGAAGGGCATACTCAGTTTTTAATTCAAAAGGTTGTCGGCAGGGGAGTAATGGCTCCCTTGAAAGTATTCAAACGGCAGCGCGCGCGCCAGTATATGGCTCGCGGCATGCTCCACTCTGTCAGCTATGAAGGCGACTTTAGTGGTGTGGGTCAGCATGGTCATGCGTTCGTGGAGACGATTGAATAATTCGGGGTTGCCCGTGAGTTTAAGGCTTAAGTCTAGGGTTGAAAGAGGGATCTTGATATAGTCGAAAAGATTCAGGGTTGTAAAGATCTCGATACTTTCATTGTCGATGTTGTAACCATCGAACGCGATTTCTATGCCGTGGTCTTTCAACAGATACACATTGTTGAGAATCTTCTTTTTTTCACTGAAACTGACCGCCGAAAGAGGCAGTTCATTGAAAGCGATAACCAGCGTCTGACCAAAGTTGTGCAGGGCGTCGCTGGACTGTATCAACTCTTCCGCGAGTGCTGAATCGGCGAGGTCTGATTGTCCGACGCAGACAAATCTACGACTTAAGTATTTGTTTTTGCTGGATATATTATGGTCTTTCAGCGAAAAGGCAATCAACCGGGTCTGCATGAGCACTTCACTGTAGATGCCGCTCATCTGCTGCATGGATGCCGCAAAAGATGCATGGGCTGGCTGAGCCGGACTGTCGTCAAACTGTATTCTGATCTCGCTGCCAAATGGGCAGTCATCACGAGTGAGGATCAATTGTCGAGACAGATAATGACTCGCACGATAGATGTGTGACGCGCTCATCGTTGCGTTCATAATGCAATAACTCCCTGCATATTAATCATCAGGCGGTCGAGATGAGACCCCTGACGAGACGATATCCATGCCCACGAATACTTTGAATGGCGTTGGTGCCATACATGCCTTTTATCTTGCCGCGCAGGCGACTGATAGATTTTTCCAAGGCCCTTGGGTCATAAAACGTTATATTCAGACCCATGATTCTGGCGATTTCATCATGGCTCAGTATTTGATTTCTTGTTTCGGCAAAGGCTTCCAGGATTTTCATTTCCGGAAACGAAACATCCAGTTTTTTATAGTCTCCAATCAGGCACATACGCGTGGGGTCCAAGAGTAAACTGTGTTGCTTGTGCCATTCTGCGCTATTAAAAAACTCGGAAAGTACGTCCGGGTTATCTTCAGGAAGCGTACTGAATTTAATGCAGTGGTCTGCGCCGGCAAGATAGTATCTCATCTTGTTGTAGGTGCCTTTGCCGGTGATGGCTACAAAGATAATAAGGGCCTGGTTATCGGCACGCATATTTTCCACCAAGGCGATGCTTTCATCAAACGCCTGAGGGCTGTCAATGACAATGAATACTGCACGGTATGAATGGGAATCCTTATTTTTTCTAAACAAGTTGTTGAAGCACATAGTGTCAACGGGTATATCATGCGCTACATAGCTTGCAACTAATGTCCTGAAACCCTCAGCTAAACTATCGGTCCGCCCAATGGTGAGAATACCCGTCACCTCCTTTGTGTGGCTGTGGCTGGTATTCGTTAATTTCCCTGTAAGCATCATGCTTTGACTCGGCTGGGTGCTGACATTTGGATGTTAAAGCACCAATTCTCATTTGTGACTGACAATTGGTAACATTTCCCGGGTTTTCAAGCAGGTGTCACAATTTTTTTAACATTGTTGAGCAATCTGGCGAGATCCTTTGTGCCCCTGATGCTTGGTATGCACAGTGGCAAATAGGCATCATTGTGCCATCTTTTCGCGCAATGTCCCGCTTTTCCAGTTCAATAAGCCTGGGTGGGCGGTTGAAGCTGCCTTAGTTGGATTTTTATGGAGGCCTAATGAGTTACCAGAACTAGGCTGCTTTAAGTGCTGGTTTTAGTATGTGTTTTGTTTGGAACTAGCTGATTTTTCTTGTTATGTAACGTTTGGGTTGATGTTGATATTCATGGACAATTATTAACGTTGAGTTTTAATGCAGGGCTGAATGCGTTTTACTGACTCGTTGGCGATAAAATCGTCAGTTCGTCAGCAGTTTTGCTTTTGTAGATGAGGGGGGTTAATGGATTTTTGGACTACCGTAACGGTATTGATTTTAGGCGTGGTGGAAGGGCTGACAGAGTTTTTACCCATATCAAGTACAGGGCACCAAATCATTGTCGCGGACCTGCTCGGCTTCGGCGGTGAGCGTGCCATGGCTTTCAATATCATCATTCAACTTGGGGCCATCCTGGCCGTGGTCTGGGAGTTTCGGCGAAAGATCCTCGAGATCGTCACAGGCTTGCCAACCCAACGTAATGCGCAACGGTTTACCTTGAACTTATTGATCAGCTTTATGCCTGCCGTTGTATTAGGTGTATTGTTCGCCGATAAGATTCACGAATATCTGTTCAATCCAATCACCGTGGCGGTGGCATTGGTAGTGGGCGGTATCGTTATGTTGTGGGCTGAGCGGCGGGAACATAGGGTGTATGTCGACCATGTTGACGACATGCGCTGGACCGACGCGTTAAAGGTCGGGTTCGCTCAATGCCTGGCGATGATACCGGGCACCTCACGCTCAGGATCGACCATTATCGGTGGGTTGCTATTTGGACTGTCGCGCAAGGCAGCCACCGAGTTCTCGTTCTTCCTGGCCATGCCAACCATGGTCGGTGCCGCCGTCTACTCAGGCTACAAATATCGGGATCTGTTCCAGGCTGGCGACCTGCCAGTCTTCACCTTGGGCTTCGTCACCGCGTTCTTTTTCGCCATGATCGCCGTGCGCGGCTTGCTCAAGTTTATCGCCAGCCACAGCTACGCCGCGTTCGCCTGTTACCGAATTGCATTCGGTCTGGTGATCCTGGCCACATGGGCATTCGGTTGGGTTAACTGGACTGAAGCAGCAGCGCTCTGACACGTGAACCAGGCTGCGGACCCACCAGCCTGGTATTTAAAAGATAAAACGGATTAACGCCCTTCAAGCAACTCAGCTGCCTGATCCAGCAACGCCAAAGGCTCTTTAGCCTTGTGGATATCCACCGACAACAACTGCCGAAACTTGCGTGCCCCCGGGAACCCGGTGCCCAGCCCCAGCACGTGCCGGGTGATATGGTGCATCGAACCGCCCGCATCAATATGCGCCGCTATATAAGGCCGCAACTTCGCCAGCGCCTCCGCCCGGCTAATCACCGGTGCCGTACTGCCGAACAACTGCTGATCCACCTCAGACATCACATAAGGGTTGTGATACGCCTCGCGGCCCAACATCACACCGTCAAACGTTTGCAAATGCGCGTGACAGGCTTCCAGCGTCTTGATCCCGCCGTTAAGAACAATCTCCAACTCCGGAAAGTCCGCCTTCAACCGCGCCGCCACGTCATAACGCAGGGGCGGAATGTCACGGTTCTCTTTCGGCGATAAGCCCTCCAGAATCGCAATCCGCGCATGTACCGTAAAACTCGTGCACCCTGCATCCCGAACCGTGCCAACAAAATCAACCAATTCCTCGTAACTGTCCCGCCCATTAATCCCGATCCGATGTTTCACCGTCACCGGAATCGACACCGCATCGCGCATCGCCTTCACACAATCCGCCACCAGCTGCGGATGCCCCATCAGGCACGCGCCGATCATATTGTTCTGCACCCGATCACTCGGGCAGCCGACATTCAGATTCACCTCGTCGTAACCGTGGTCCTGAGCCATACGGGCGCAGGCGGCCAAGTCGAGAGGGACGCTGCCGCCGAGTTGCAGGGCCAACGGGTGTTCGGCTTCGTTGTGACGGAGGAAGCGTTCGTGATCGCCATTGAGGAGCGCGCCGGTGGTGACCATTTCGGTGTAGAGGAGGGCGTTTTTCGATAGTAAACGTAGGAAAAAACGGCAGTGGCGGTCAGTCCAATCCATCATCGGCGCCACGGAGAATCGGCGGGAGAGCGGGGCGGGTGTGGCGGTGATTGGGGGCATTGGGGGTCTGGAATCGATGGGGCTGGGAGGTGGGGGAGTTTATCAGGAATGGGCTTTTGAGGTGGAGACGAGTCTTACCGGGTTGGCGTTGCAGCAGAACAGAGCGCCTTTTTTGCCTCAGGAAACCGCCTTGGCTGAACCAATCCTGTCGCCCAGCCAAGTTTCATAATGTCTGACGAATTGGCGTCCTAGGATGAGGCGTAGTCGAACTGCCACGCTTCCAGTCCCCCCAGGAACCTGAAAAATGATCTCAAATCTCTTCAAAGTCCTGATGATCACGAGTGCCTTGCTGTTAAGCGCCTGCTCAGGCGTCAGCACCAGCACCTGTTTTTCAGATGGCTGCCGATCGTTCGATGGCCATGGCGCCAACAAGTTGAACCTTGGCGGAAGCGCTATCGGTAGCAATTTCAGCGAGTACAGCTCAGGGTTGCTCCGCGACGACTAAGGCGTAATGCCCCCGACGGAAGATGTTTCCGTCGGGGCGCGTTGTTACCTGATGTACCGCGAGTGCTGAATGAGGGACTGTTTCTCAGCTGGACGCGGCTTCGCCAGCGCTTGCGTGGGACGATGGGTGGCGGTTATTTGGGGGCGGGCGTTGCTATCCACTCGCTCAGGACTTTCTGATAGTTACCGGTCACCTTGGCCAGGTGCAGCCATTGGTCGACGTATAACTTCCAGGTCATGTCATCGCGGGGCAGCAAGTAAGCCTTCTCGCCGTACTGCATGAACTGGCTCGGGTTAACCGCGCACAACCCGGGTTTAAGTTTCTGCTGATACAACGCTTCCGACGCATCGGTAATCATCACGTCAGCCCTCTTATCCAGCAGCTCCTGGAAGATCGTCACGTTGTCGTGAAGGCTCAATTGCGCCTTGGGCAGAAACGCGTGGACAAACGCTTCGTTGGTGCCACCGGCCGGTTCAACCAAGCGAACCGAAGGCTGGTTGATTTGTTCGACGGTCTGGTACAGGGCCTGATCTTCGCAGCGCACTAACGGGATTTTGCCGTCGACATCCAGTGTGGTGCTGAAGAAGGCTTTTTTCTGGCGTTCCAGGGTGACCGAGATGCCACCGACGCCGATGTCGCACTTGCCGGCCAGCATGTCGGGCATCAGCGTTTTCCACGTGGTCTGCACCCACTCAACCTTGACGCCGAGGCTGTCGGCCAATGTGCGGGCCATGGCGATGTCGATCCCCGAGTACTCGCCGTTCTCGGCTTTGGAGGTATAGGGTTTGTAGTCGCCCGTCGTACACACGCGCAGTTGGTTTTGCTGGATGATGCTGTCCAGATGCGAAGGGCCGTCCTGTGCCTGAGCGCCGAAGGATAGAGCGAGCAGGCCACCGAGCATCATTGTGCATTTTATGGTTTTCATTTTTGGCGGGCTTTTATCCGGGTGGGTTAGAAAAAGTGGAGTGTAGTGAAACAGTTTCCCGTCTGCTATCCACGACGAAAAAGGGCGCTCATTGTGGGAGCGCCCATTGTTGTGTTTGCAAAATGCGGTCTGGCCTCGATGTCATCCTGGCCGTTCGGACTCAGTGACAACAGCAACTGGAGCCGCCGCACCCCGACTTTTTCTCGACGCTTTGGGGGCGTTCACCCTTCAACACGCTTGCTGGATACCCTGCCTCATTCAGTGCCGATAACAGGACATCGCTGTCGATGTCCCCGGTCACTTTGACCCGGCCAGACGCCAGGTCGACAGTCACTTCACCAACCCCGGCCAGTGGCAGCAACGCCGCGTTGACGTGTTTGATGCAACTGCCGCAGCTCATGCCTTCGACTTGCAATTCTGTACCGTTCATTGCGTAAACCTCTTTCGCCATGAGTGGCGGTGGTGTGATGACAGGGTTCGATGGTTGACCTTGCCACGATGGCAAGGTCAAGTGCTTCTTTCAGGCGGTTACTGCGCCATCGGCATCTTCATCATGCTCGACTGCTGTTCCATCATTTTCATCATCATGTCCATCATCTGTTCTGCGTGGTTCTTGTCGCCGGACATGCCTTTGCCCATACCCATACCCATGCCCATGCCCATGCCTTGGCAATGGTTGTGCATCATGCCCATGCTGTCCTTCATCGTGGCCATGCCTTCTTGCATGGCGGCCTGGCGTTCGGCCGGGGTTTTGGCGGCGATCATTTTTTCGTGGGCCGCCTGCATTTTTTCCATCTGTTCGCTCATGGCCTTGTTTTGCGTGGTGGTGGCGGCGGTGGCGGTGGCCGGTGTGGTTGGCGGTGTGTCGGGTTGATGCTCCTCGACGGCCATGGCAACCAGTGGGCTACTGATGAGCAGTGCGGCGACGAGTGCTTTGAAGTGCGTATGCATGGCAATCTCCAGTGAGTCAGGGACGTACAGGAACTATTGAGCCGCGCTAAAGAGGCGAAGCCAAAGGAGGGGCGGCCGGAACTCCGGACGCTCGGAGAGTGGTTTTAATCGTTGAAGCGAACGAAGCGCAGGCGCGCTGGCGGCCGGGGTGGCGCCGGTCGGTGTAAGGTGAGAAACGCGAACGGAGTCTGGGAGCGGACACTCAGAATCAGCGCAGGCAGCAGAAACAGGACGGCCCAAAGGGCGTGTTCGAAGGTGGGCAAGGTCTGTGCGGGGGGCAGTGCTGTGGCGCTGTGTTCGCAGTATTGCAGGCAGCCGCTGGCATGCTGCTCATGACTATTGTCATGGCCAGCGCTGCTGGTGATTTCATGGGCGGCGTTCAGATCATGGGGGGGCAGGCTAAGACAACCCTGGCTCGCCGCTACCGCAAAGGCTAACAGCCACAGTGCGAGCACTTGGCGGATCAGCAGCGGTAGATGGGTGCGGAGCCCGTGCATGTCTGGTATCCGATCTGAGGGTTATTTTGAGCGTAGCCCTGTGTAGGGGGCTGTCGTTGATCTATATCAAGTGGCGCCCTTTACGTTACTCCGCGGCCATTTCCATCTCTGGACTCAACGTCCCCAGCCAGGCCACCAGCCCAACAATCAGAACGGCCGCAGCCAACTCCATCACCACACTGCGCCGCAGTGCATTCGCCGCTACCCAATACTGCCCGTTGCGCAACGACCTCTGCAAAAACGGTCCAAGGTGAAACCGGTTCAACGCGGCGAGCACCAGCATCCCTGCAAACAAGGTGACTTTGATAAACAGCAAAATCCCGTAGGTGCTTAGAAATAAGTCATCAAGCTCCAGCCCAACGATGAAGAGGTAGTTCACAACACCCGTGACGGTGATGACGACCACAATCAACGCGCCCACCAGTTCAAACCTTGTCACTGCGCGGGCCAGCAGCCGGATGCGCTCTTCGGTTTGCAGAACATTGGCTTTCGCAATCAACGCAAGCGCCACTAGCGCTCCCAGCCACACTCCTGCGGCCAGCAAGTGCAGGATGTCGGTGGTGAAATGCCAGACACGGCGGATGCCTTCATCCATCGCGCCATGTCCGTTCCAGGCGAGAGAGGCGAGGGCGATACCGCCAGCAATCGTCGCAACCAGCAAGCCAACGCCAGGGGCACGATGATTGAGCATCACCGCCAATCCACCAACAACCAGTGCGACGATACGCACGACCCAGGCCAGGCCCATGTCCGTTTCCAACACCATCATCTCGACGTGTGGACGTAACTCGGCAAAGGCCGTTTCACCGCTCATGGCGCTCGCCATCACTACCATGCTCGCGATAGACAACAGCAACCCAAGCGCCGCCGTCCCCGCCAGCATCAACCGAAACGGTAACACCGCGCCTGACACGCGTTCCCGCCCTTTAAGGCTGTACAACCCAAACAGCGGCAAGCCCGACAGCAGCATCAAATCCACATACAAGCCAAATCGCAGGGCAATGCCGATCGAGTCGCTCATTCATCACTTCACTTTGAACGTAACATTGCCGGTAATCGGGTGAGTGTCCGAAGACACCGCGCGCCATTCGACTTTGTAGGTGCCGATGGGCAGTGGCGAAAGCGGGGTGATGACCATGGTTTTCGGGTCGCCGCCGCCGGAGACTTTGGCTTTCATCGGCATGGGGGCGTGGGCCATGCCGGGCATTTCGGTCATGACCAGTTTCGCGCCGGAAAACTGGGTCATGAGATTTTCGGAAAAGTGCAGTTCGATTTTGGCGGGTGCTGCGCCTACTGCACCTTCAGCGGGGGTGGAGGACAGTAATTTCGGATGGGCTTGAGCGAATGTGCTCAGCAGCAGTCCCAAGGCAACAACGGTGGTTTTGATCATGCGCATGCGAGGCCTCTTACCGTTTTCAACGGTTGGTTTTTGGTTTTTTGAGTTGAAGCGTTTAAAACCACAGCCGAACGCCGAGGACCAGGCGCGCTTCGCTGCGATCCTCACCTTCATCGTTGGCGTAATCGGCGGTTTTGCCGTAAGTGCGGTTCCAGGTCACGCCAATATAGGGCGCGAACTCCCGGCGGATTTCGTAGCGCAGCCGCAGGCCGGCCTCGGTGTTGGATAAACCGGAGCCGATACCCCGTTGTGGATCGTTTTTGCCGTAGAAGTTGAGTTCGGCGGTCGGCTGCAGAATCAGCCGATTGGTCAACAGGATGTCGTAGTCGCCTTCCAGTCGTGCAGCGGTTTGGCCGCCCTCACCGATGAAGGCCGTGGCTTCGGTTTCAAAGTTGTAAAGCGCCATGCCTTGCACACCGAAGGCGGCCCAGGTTTGTGGGGCACCGGGTTTGAAATCCTGGCGCACGCCACTCACCACGTCCCACCATGGGGAGATCGCATGGCCCCACAGGGCCTGGATTTCGGCGTCTTCGGTCTTGCCGTTGGTGCGTTCGCCTTCGGAGCGCAGCCACAGACGGTCGATGTCGCCGCCGATCCAGCCTGACAGATCCCAGGCCAGGACGCTGCCGTTGTCCGCGTCCTGCCATTCGAGTTTGTCGGCAAGGAAATAATAGTTGAGTGCGGTGTCATGCACGCCGTGGCCGGTCGGGCTGGCATACACGGCGGCGCGGTCGGCGTCGGTCAGCGTCGGGATCGGCGTGCGGCTTTCAGTCGGCGCGGCGGGCTGCATCTGGCCGTCATCCATGCTTTGCATCTGGCTGTGGTCCATGCCGGTCATCTGGCTATGGTCCATGCCCTGCATGTCGTCAGTGGCGGCCATTGCCGAAGAGAGCGTCAGGCCCGCGGTCACGAGTACTAAAGATATTGGAGTCAATCGGGTCATGGGATGCGCCTCATTCTTCCACGCGAACTTCACGGAACATGCCCATTTCCATGTGGTACAGGAGATGGCAGTGATAGGCCCACCGGCCGAGCGCATCGGCGGTGACCCGATAGCTGCGCCGGGAGCCGGGCGGCATGTCGATGGTGTGTTTGCGCACCATGAACTCGCCATTCTCGTCTTCGAGGTCGCTCCACATGCCGTGCAGGTGAATGGGGTGGGTCATCATCGTGTCGTTGACCAGTACAATCCGGACGCGCTCGCCGTACTTGAGGCGCAGCGGCTCGGCGTCCGCGAATTTCACGCCGTTGAACGACCAGGCGAATTTCTCCATGTGGCCGGTGAGGTGCAGCTCAATGGTGCGGCCGGGTTCGCGGCCGTCCGGGTCTTCGAAGGTGCTGCGCAGGTCGGAATAGGTCAGGACTCGGCGTCCGTTGTTGCGCAGGCCCAGTCCGGGATCGTCGAGCTTGGGCGAGGTGGACATGGCTTGCATGTCCACCAGCGGGTTGTCCTTTTCCGTCTCTGGATGAGACTGCATGCCGGCCATGCTGCTGTGATCCATGCCTGCCATATCGCCCATGCTGCTGTGGTCCATGCCGCCCATGCCCATGTCATCCATGGTCACTAACGGTCGAGGGTCCAGGGCCGGGATCGGCGCCAACAAACCTGGCTTCGTTGCCAGCGTACCCCGTGCAAAACCCGTGCGATCCATCGATTGCGCGAACAGCGTGTAAGCCGCTTCGGTCGGCTCGACAATCACGTCAAACGTCTCTGCCACTGCGATGCGAAACTCGTCGACGCTCACCGGTTTGATGTGCAAACCGTCGGCTGCGACTACCGTCATTTTCAACCCGGGGATGCGCACGTCGAAGTAGCTCATGGCGGAGCCATTGATAAACCGCAGCCGCAGCTTTTCGCCGGTGCGGAATACACCGGTCCAGTTCATGTCCGGCGCCTGGCCGTTCATCAGGTAGGTGTAAGTGGCGCCGCTGACGTCGGCGATGTCCGTGGGGTTCATCTTCATCTCGGCCCACATCGTTCGATCCGCGACGGTGGCTCCCCAACCTTTTTCGCTGACGTCATGGATGAAATCACCCACGGTGCGCTTGTTGTAGTTGTAGTAATCCGACTGCTTTTTCAGCGTCTTCATCAGGCTGACGGCGGTTTCGTCGGTCCAGTCGGTCAGCATCACCACGTAATCGCGGTCGTACTGGAATGGCTCTGGCTCCTTGGCATCGATGACCAGCGGGCCGTAAACGCCGGACTGTTCCTGAAAGCCCGAATGGCTGTGATACCAGTAGGTGCCGTTCTGCCGGACTGTGAATTGGTAGACGTACAGGCCGCCCGGTTCGATGCCGTGAAAACTCAGGCCCGGTACGCCGTCCATGTTGGCCGGCAGCAGGATGCCGTGCCAGTGAATGGACGTGTCAACTTTGAGCTTGTTCCTCACCCGCAACGTCACCGTGTCGCCTTCGCGCCAGCGCAGCAGCGGGCCGGGAATGCCGCCGTTGATGGCCATGGCGGTGCGCGGGTTGCCGGTGATGTTGACCGGGGTTTCGCCGATCGACAGATCGAAGTCGGTGCCCGTCAACACCTGAGGTTCGCCAGGGCTGGTGATTGCCCAGACCGGCGTGCGCCATAAGCCGAGGCCGCCCAGCAGTCCGCCTGCGGCCAGCCCTTTCACGAAGGTGCGTCTTGTAGTGTTGGAATGCATGCCGTTGTGTTCCCTGTCCGTCAGCTTGGAGCTAGCTTGACGATGAGGCTAACGAGCGGTGCCTTTCAGAAGGCTGAGGCTGAGATTACAGTTTTGACAGTTTCACCGATGTAGGCGCGGTGAAGCAGGAGGGAGGCGCCACTGGACGGGCGCCTATTCTTAAAGGTGTTTTTTTGGCGCGGATGTATCAGCCACCGTGCCGCTGCCACAATTGATATACGAAGAAGACTTCAACCAACGCTGATCCGGATAGTAGGAAAACAACAGTTGGCCTCCCTTCATCGAATCAATCAGCCGACGAGCAACCGCGGGTCTGACCGCCGGGCAGCCGAGGCTTCTGCCAATACGTCCATTCGCACGGGCCAGGACCGGACTCACATAAGGCGCGCCATGAATCACGATGGCCCGGTCAAACGCGTTGTCGTTGAAACCCGGCTCCAGGCCTTCCATGCGTAGCGAGTAACCGTTCTGTCCGACATAGCTCTGCTGGGTGCGATACAACCCGAGGCTGGTGGCGAAGCTTTCATTCTGGTTGGAGAAGTTGACGGCCATGTTTTCGCCGCTATTGCGTCCATGGGCGACCAGTTCATGAAACAGCAACTTGCGCTTCTTTAAATCGAACACCCATAGACGTTGCTCGGTCGAAGGCAGCGAATAATCAATAACCGCAAGTCTTTGGACAGGCGCTTTGCCTTGAGCGATGCTGCATTGCGAGGCGCGAACGGCGAGGTTGATGACGTTGGCGTTAGCTTTCGGGGCCGCTTTGATGAGGGCGGCCGCGAGCGAATCGGCGTAGGCTGACGGTACGGACATTGCAGTCAGTAGCAGGGCCGAGAATAGATAGCCAAAACGTAGTGGCGCCATACAGATGTCTCATCATGTTAAGTTCGAGTCTAGCAGTGCGTTGCCAGCCGGGCGTTGAATGCGGGGGATTAAGGATTATTCATGGTGCTTTTAACAAGGTTATTCGTCATAAGCCGCGTATTTTTTATGGGCTTTCTGATAAGCGGCACAGCACTTGGGCAAACGTCGTCGATTGAGCCACTAAATGCGCCTACCTCCATTATCGAGGCTGGAGCGGATGATAACGTCGGTCAAGCGATTCAGGCCGCGCTTGAACCGCTGAAAAGCGCTTTTCCTCCGCTGCTGACCGCACCACGCAATCGTCGCGTGGATGTCAGCCGTCTGGTCATGGATTTTTATACCCATCGTGCCTATCGCGCGGCGTGGACCAATGACAGCGATGTCGCGCAATTGATCGCCAGCCTGAACGCGACTGAGTCCGACGGCTTGACCCCGGCGGACTTTCATATCGATGAATTGGTCCGGTCGCAAACCACGATGCGGACGACACCGGTGACGCCCGAGCAGCGGGCGGCTTTCGATTTGGCGACCACGCATACGTTTATCACCGCGCTGCTGCAGTTGCGGCGGGGCAAGGTCGACCCTTCGCGGCTCGACATTCACTGGAATTTTGATTCGAATGGCGTCGATCCACGTGACGACTTCAATGCTTTCTTCGCCGCACTCGACAATCACGACGTGGCCAAGGCTTTTGCCCAGGCACCGCCGCAAGAAGCGGTGTACGTCGGTTTGCGTCAGGCCCTGGCGCAATTGCGCGGCATTCGGGACCGGGGCGGCTGGCCGAAGGTGATTGTCGACCATTCGCTCAAACCCGGCATGGACGAACCGGCGGTCGCGCAATTGCGCGCGAGGATGGTCGCGGCCGGTTTTCTCGATCCGCGATTGATCCACGGCACCCAGTACGACGGCGCCGTCACCGCCGCGGTGAAAAAGTATCAGAACGAGCAATACCTGAGTGCGGACGGCATGGCAGGGGCGACAACACTGGCAGCGCTGAACGTGCCCGTTGATGCGCGCATCGACCAGGTCCGCGTGAACATGGAGCGTGCACGTTGGCTGCTCTACAAACTCCAGGGCACATTCGTCATCGTCGATATCGCCGGCTACAAGGTGGCGATGTACCGCGATGGCGTGCCGATCTGGCGATCCCGGGTGCAGGTCGGTAAAGCGGCGCGCAATACGCCAGTCTTCCAGGCGCAGATTACCTACATCACGTTTAACCCGACCTGGACAGTGCCACCGACGATCCTCAAGGAGGACGTGTTGCCGAAGATCCAGAGCAACCCCGGCTACCTCGCCGCCAATCGCATTCGAGTGCTTGATCGCGAAGGCAATGTGCTCGATCCATCGAGTGTGGACTGGACCAATCCACGCGGCCTCACGTTGCGCCAGGACGCCGGGCCTGACAGTTCGCTGGGCCGGGTGGTGATCCGCTTTCCCAACGACTATGCGATTTACCTCCACGACACACCGCACCGCGAGTTGTTTGCCAAAACCATCCGCGCGACCAGCTCGGGCTGCATTCGGGTAGAGAATCCGCTGCAGCTTGTGGAATTGTTGTTCAACGACCCGGTCCGGTGGAACAGCGAAGGTATTCAAAAGCAGTTGGCCAGCGGCAAGACCGAGAACATTCGGCTTCCGGTGAAAGTGCCGGTGTTGCTGGCGTACTGGACCGTGGATTTGGGCAGCGACGGGCGAGTGGCGTTCAAGCCTGATGTGTATGGCTACGATGCGCCGGTGTTGCGGGCGCTGAATCGGCCGTCGCCGATGCCAGTGCTGGATTTGCATTCGGCGGTGGGATCGGTGGTGGCGGCGGGACCGGCGCGGCAGTAGGGGATTGGACTTGATAGTAAGTCCGTCCCCTTTCCGGTGTGGGTGATCTGTCTTCGTTGTTCGTCTGGGTGTTAAAGCTGCAGACCTTCCTGCACCACCGAAAGTAAATTGTTCTCCGTCAACGCAACCGCATCCAGTTGCTGTCCGGCCTGCTCAATCACCTGCAACCACCAATGTGTCTCGCCATCCGCGTCCGCTGTGCGTAACAGCGCGAGTTCTTTGCCCGTCGAGTGAATCTCGACACGCCCAGCGCCATCTTCAGTGAAGCGCGCAACAGGGTCGAAGGTGATGCCGTGCTCATTGCCTTCGATCAGAAGCTGGTCGATCGCGTAATCGAAAGTCGCACCCTCTGAATCGCACTCGAAGACATGTGTCGGATTGCGTCGCAGAATCAGGCCTACCTCAGTCAGCGGCTTCAGCCACGCCTCTATCTGCTCATACAACTCGTAGACTTGGCCGGGCCAACTGTCGATCATCTGATCTGCGCTGGTAGACCGGGTCTGTTTCAACTTCGCCGCGAGTTCGTCTGCCTTACTCATTTCGATTCCCTGTCGTGATGTAAGAGTAATCGTAGCTCCTTCACTGCTATCCGCGCTTTGCCCTGCGTCATGTCAGCGACACAAGCGTGACAAATCATTTCTATTCACACTCAATTGCCCAAGACCGCCAACTCCTCCCGCAAAAACTCCACCAAATCCCGCTGCAACCCGGTCAACGCGCCCTCGCGGCTGATCAACGCCAGCTCCGTCGGTGGCAACTCCGGCAAATCGGTGCACACGCTGTGCTCCGGCAACACCGCCGAAGCCGGCAGCACGGACACCCCCAGCCCCGAAGCGACTGCCGCCTGGATACCGGTCAAGCTATGGCTGCCAAACGCCACGCGCCAGGGGCGCTGTGCCACGTCCAGCAAGCGGATTGCCCGCTGCCGATAAATGCACCCTTGCGGAAACAACGCCAATGGCAACACGCCGTTGGCCGAGTCGACCCCCGCGCCTTTGACCCACACCAGCACTTCCGGCCACGCCGCCCAGCACGGTCCGCTGTCCGGTTCGCGTTTGACCAAGGCGATGTCGATCTCACCCGATGCGAGTTTCTGCTTCAGATCCGTGCTCATGCCGCTGACGGTTTCCAGCCGGGCGTGCGGGCGGGCGCGATTGAAACCGGCAAGGATCAGCGCCATACGCCGCGCATCAAAGTCCTCCGGTACGCCGATGCGCAGGATCTCCAGATCCAGGTCGCTGGCCAAGGCTTCAACGGCTTCAGAGGACAGGGCCAACAAGCGTCGGGCATAGTGAATCAGCAGTTCGCCATGCTCGGTGACGGTGACGTTCTGGCCAGTTCGGTCACGCAGGAGCAGGGAATGACCGACCAAAACTTCCAGCTTGCGAACCTGTTGGCTCACCGTGGATTGGGTTCGGTGCACGCGTTCGGCAGCGCGGGTGAAGCTGCCTTCATCGACCACGCAGACGAAGGTCTTGAGCAATTCAAGATCAAGCATGGCGATCTCCTTGATATTTGATTTTCTACTGACTAATCGACATTAATTTAATTTCACACTATCACTAGCGGCTCGTAATCTGAAGATCACCCTTCAGAGGATACAAACATGACACTCGAAAATACCCCGCGTCCCGAATGGCTAACCTTCGATTGTTACGGCACGTTGATCCAGTGGGATGAAGGCCTCAAGGCCGTGGTCGCCGACATCCTGCACGACAAGGGCGACCACAGCGTTGAAGCCGATCGCCTCATCGAGGTCTACGACCGGCATGAACATCGGCTGGAGCAGACTCCACCGCATCGCTCGTTTCGCCAACTGAGCACGCTCGGGTTGCAGCTCGCCCTGGAGGAGTTGGGGCTGACGAGTCGGCCCGAAGACAGTCAGCGGTTGGCCGGCGCGATTCCGCGGATGCCGCCGTTCCCTGAGGTGATCGAGACCCTCGCGAAACTCAAGGCAATGGGTTTCAAACTGTGCATCGTCTCCAACACCGACGACGACATCATCGCCGGCAACGTCGCGCAACTCGGGGGGCATATCGATAGAGTCATCACTGCGCAACAGGCCGGGGCGTACAAGCCGAATCCGCGCCTGTTTGACTACGCTCATGAGCAGCTCGGTGTCAGTCGAGCTCAAGTAGTGCACATCTGCGCCAGCCCGACACTGGATCACACCGCCGCCCGAGACATGCACTTTCGTTGTGTATGGATTGACCGTGGCACCGGTCGGCAATTGCTGCCGGATTACCGACCCGATGAGATATTGAGCACGCTGGATCAGGTCGTGCCTTTATTCACATCCCTCGGCTGGTAACAAAACACGGAGACCTCGTCATGGCACACACCCTTGCAGGCGGTTCGCGTTCCGCGCGTTATGCCGATCTCAACCTCGATTCACATGCCGTCATCACCGCCCGCACCGAGTTGGCTGCGTGTTTTCAACTGGCCGCGCTGCATGGCCTGGAGGAGGGCATCTGTAACCATTTTTCGGCGATGGTGCCGGGCCGGGATGATCTGTTTTTTGTGAATTCCTACGGGTACGCATTCGCCGAGGTGACGGCGCAGAATCTGCTGGTGTGCGACTTCCACGGCAATGTCGTGGACGGCGAAGGACAGCCCGAGGCGACCGCGTTTTACATCCATGCCCGACTGCACAAACAGCTGCCGAGGGTGAAAGTGTCGTTCCACACTCACATGCCTCACGCCACGGCGTTGTGCTTGCTGCAAGGTCCGCCGCTTTTGTGGCTGGGCCAGACGGCGCTGAAATTTTACGGCCGCACGGCGGTGGACGAAAACTACAACGGCCTGGCCCTCGATGAATCCGAAGGCGACCGGATCGCCAGTGTCATGGGCAACGCTGACATCCTGTTCCTCAAGAACCACGGGGTGATTGTCGCCGGGCCGACCATCGCCGAAGCCTGGGATGATTTGTACTACCTGGAGCGTGCCGCGCAAGTGCAACTGATAGCCATGGCGACCCAGCGCGAACTCAAACCGGTACCCCACGACATTGCCCGGCGGGCCTACGAGCAAATGCGCCTGGGCGATGCCGAAAGTGCTCGGGCGCATTTGCACAGTGCGATGCGGCGGCTGGCCAAAGGACAATTGCCCCACACTAGCGGGTAGACTAAGCTCACAAAAATTAAGGGCTTTGGGCCTTTGCCCATGCCTTGCCCTTACAGGACGAGCTTTTGCCTATCCTCACTCAAGACCCGCAGCAAACTCCTGGCGGCGCTTTGAAACGGTTATCTCTGCTCAAGGCAGCGGTGCTGTTTATCGCGACGGTGTGCCTGTGTCTCTGTGGTCTGCTTTATCTGCAACTGGAGCAATCGCGGCGCCACGCGCTGGACGTGGCGCAAGTCGCGTCTTCGAACCTGGCTCGCGCCATGGCGCAGCAGGCCGAAGACACCTTCATGAAAGCCGACCTGGTGTTGACCAGTCTGGTGGACTGGATTCAGGTCGATGGCTACGGCGCGGCACAAAAGCCACGGTTGCAGAAAACCTTTGCCCGGCGGGCGCAGGCGCTCGACCAATTGCACGGGATATTTCTGTTCGACAAGCAAGGGCAGTGGGTCGTGACGTCGTTCGATGATTTGACCCGCGGTCCGGGCGTGTCGGATCGAGAGTACTTCACGTTCCACCAGCAGAACGCATCCACCCTCGCGCACATAGGGCCGGCGGTTCGCAGTCGGGAAAATGGAGAGTGGATCATTCCGCTCTCCAAGCGGGTGAACGACAAGAACGGCAACTTCCAGGGCGTGGTGTTGGCCGGAATCAAAATGGCCTATTTCGATCAGTTCTTCAAAAGCTTCAGCATCGATGACAACGGCTCGATGTTTTTGGCGCTGACCGACGGCACGTTGCTGGCGCGAAGGCCATTTGTGGAATCACAGATCGGCACATCCCTGGCCAAGGGAGAAATCTTTCATAAACTCTTGCCCAACGCGCCCGCCGGCAACGCGATGATCAGCTCGGTGGTCGATGGCGTTGTACGTTTGTATGGCTACCGTCAACTCGACGCCTATCCGCTGGTGGTCTCGGCGGCATCGTCCAGGGATTCGATTCTCAAGGATTGGTACGACACCGCATTTCAATCCTGCGTCATCGTTGCCTTGGTGGTGCTGGGTGTCGGTCTGTTCGGTTGGGTGTTCGTTCGCCAGGTGCGCGTCGGTGTGCGGGTCGAGGCCGATTTGCGCAAGGCCAAGGAAGCACTGAAGCTGATCGCGACTCATGACAGCCTGACGGGCCTGGCCAATCGCCGACTGTTCGAGCAGGCGCTGGACATCGAGTTTGGCCGAGGCGCCCGGCAGTCGAGTTCGCTGAGCCTGATCATGCTCGATATCGATTACTTCAAACGCTACAACGATGCTTACGGCCACGTCGCAGGGGACCACTGCCTGGCGGAAGTGGCGCGTGCGGTCAAGGGTTGCTGCCACCGCAAAGCAGACCTGGCGGTGCGTTATGGCGGCGAGGAGTTTGCGGTGCTGCTGCCTGACACCGACATTCACGGTGCGTTGGTGATTGCCGAACAGATCCGCCGCAGCGTCATGGACAAGAACATCACCCACAACGGTTCACCCACGGGATATGTGACGGTCAGTCTTGGCTGTTACGCGTTCGTGCCGACCGGGCGAGACAGCATCGAACTGTTCATCGAACGAGCGGATGCTGCGCTTTATCAGGCCAAGCATTCGGGTCGAAACCGTGCATCCGTGTTGTCGCTGGAGGGCGGCGTGGAGGCGTTGATGCGCTCCGATCGTTAAGAATTGGTTGCAGTTGTTTCAGCTGTGCAACAGTCGCTCGTCCGTCGGTCTCCCTGTCAGATCCAATTGTTTTGATCGTCTAGAGTGTCCGTAGCTCTGCCGAGCCCGGCAGACCTCCCCATTGCACGGACGATCGCCGAAATGTTGATACCTCAAGCATTGACAGCCGTTGCTCTAACCCTGGCAGCCTGTGCTGTCTTTCCGCTGGCCAGCCAGGCTCAATCGAAAATCACGCAGCAAGAAGCTCACGCCATCGGCGTGGATGCCTACCTGTATTTTTACCCGCTGTTGACCATGGATCTTACCCGCAAGCAGTTCACCAACATCGAACCCGGCAAAGAGTTTGGCAAGGGCCCGATGAACATGTTTGTGAGTGTGCCGCAGTACCCGCCCGCAGATTTCAAGGGAGTGGTGCGGTCGAACTTCGACACCCTGTACTCCATCGCCTGGCTCGACTTGACCCAGGAGCCGCTGGTGATTAGTGCACCGGACACCGCCGGGCGATTTTACTTGTTGCCGATGCTTGATATGTGGAGCGATGTCTTTGCCTCGCCAGGTTGGCGCACGACAGGTACAGAGGCCAGTCAGTTTCTGGTGACGCCGCCGGGATGGACCGGAACGGTGCCGCCCGGATTGAATCATTTACCCGCCCCCACACCTTTTGTCTGGGTCATTGGTCGCACCAAGACCGACGGAGTTGCGGACTACGCTGCGGTGCATAAGATTCAGGCGGGCTATACCGTGACGCCGTTGTCGCGGCTAGGCGAAAAGGTTGAACCGATCAAGGTGCACATCGACCCGGCGGTGGACATGAAGACGCCGCCAAAAATTCAGATCGATACGATGTCAGCGGCCGATTACTTCGTCTACGCCGCCGCGCTGCTCAAAGTGCATCCGCCCCACATCACCGATCAGCCGATACTGGCGCAAATGCAGCGCATTGGTATCGAGGCCGGCAAGCCGTTTGATTTCGATGCAATCGATCCCGATGTCCAGGCGGCACTTCAAACCGTGCCCCAGGAAGCTCAGGCGCTGATGAAGTGGAAGGTTGCAACCCTCGCGCGCGTGGTCAACGGTTGGTCGATGAATACCGACACCATGGGCGTCTATGGTAACTACTACCTTAAACGCGCCATCGTTGCGCAAGTCGGGCTCGGCGCCAACCTGCCCGAGGATGCGATTTATCCGTTAAATATCGGCGATGACAAAGGCAGGCCGCTCGACGGTTCTAACAAGTACGTGCTGCATTTCGACAAGGGAGAGGTGCCGCCCGTGAGTGCTTTCTGGTCGATCACCCTGTACGACTCTGAAGGGTTCCAGGTCGGCAACGAACTCAACCGTTTTGCGGTCAGCAGTTGGATGCCGTTCAAGACCAATGCGGATCAATCGTTGGATATTTACTTCCAGAACGAAAGTCCCGGAAAGGAACTTGAAGCCAATTGGCTGCCCGCGCCAAAAGGTCCGTTCAACTTGACGATGCGCTTGTACGGACCCAAGCCCGAGGCGCTTAACGGTAAGTGGGAGCCACCCCCCGTCAAGCGGCTATGAAGGTGTCGTATGAAAGCAGGCCGCGATGTTCATCACGGCCTGCTTTTATGCGTTCAGCTGCCTGTTCCACCTCCAGCCCCACCGGTACCACCGCCGGCAGCACCGGTGCCGCCGCCCGCGCCGGAACCTGAACCGCTGGCCCCACCGCTGGTGCCGGTACCGGAACCACCACCCGAATCCGTACTGTTTCCGGAGGAGGGCGAGCCGGGGGTGTTATCGGGCGGCATGGTCGAACCGCTGGTAGCGCCGGATTTCGTACCGGTCGCATCAACACCATCGCCGGAGGCCGCAAAGGTGGCCGCCGAAGCGACGCTCAGCAATCCGGCCAGAAAAATCGAAGTCATTTTGAGGTTCATCAGGGTACGTCTCCAAAGATGAGTCGTTACCTGATGTTGGTGTGAAGGGTGGGGCGGTTGGTGCCGGTTGGATGACGAGTGGTGGGGCCGATCGACGAGCGTGATCACCGTCTTCGCGAACTGGCTCGTACCCACAGTCGTTTTGCAGGTGTCAGAGAGGGCTGTATCCGTTCAGCTTCTTCTCAAGACTCTCCCGCACCAACGGCCATTTCTCATCAATGATGCTGGACCGTAGCGAGTGCGTGTTCGTCCATCCGGCATGATCCGTTCGTGGCGCACGGTGCCCTCCTGTTGCAGGTTGACGACGCGCGCCATCACAGGGTAGCGGCTGCCGATTGGCAATAGTCGTGGCGCGATGTTGGACCCTGGCTGCTATGGTCAATGGACGCAGGCAATCGATTGACAGGATCCCATGCATGGAATTGACCGCCACGACCGCCGCCGCACCAGCGCGCCATACACCGATCACACGGAACCTGGTCTGGTCTGTCGGGCTGGTATTTGTATTGGGGGTGCTGATTGCTCTGGTTGCGTTGTTCAACATTGCCGGCCGGCTCGATGCCCAGGACTTGGCCAAGACCACGTTCTACACCCAGCGCGCGCTGGAAAACCGCATCTCAGCCTCGAAAAACTACGTTGCCAGTTATGCAAACTGGACCACGGCCTACGATCATTTGAATGGCGAAGTTGACGCGCAGTGGGCTTACGTTGAGCAGAACATGGGCAAAACCCTGTTCACCCTGGATCATTACGACGGCGTTTTTGTGGTCGACCCTCAGCGAACCAAATACGCCGTGGTGCGCGGCCTTCAGGTCCAGGACGACGCGGCGGCCTGGCTGTCGATAGCGATGGCAGCACTGATCGAGGAGGTGCAGGGCCAGGAAAGCCTGCTTGCCCCCATCAGCCGGTTCACGCTCTTCGAGGGGCAGCCCGCGCTATTGACGGCGGCGGCGATCGTGCCCAATGACGAAAGGCCGGCGGTCGATCCCCAAAGCACGTCGGTGCTGGTGTTCGTCGATCAATTGAGTTCGCAGAAGCTCAGCGCCTTGAGTGCCGACTATGGTTTGCATGACTTGAGCCTCGCACCTGACAACACCCTTGCTCCCGGTCAGCCTGCGGTCGGACTCACGGGCACCGGTTATAGTTTGGTCTCGCAGCTCGAGCAGCCAGGCCATCAGCTGCTTTGGTCACTGCTGCCGCCACTGGGCGGCGCGCTGTTGATTCTCGCGTTGTTGACGGCTTACTTCTTTCGTTACGTGTTGCGCACGTCCGGGCACGTGGATGCCAGTTACATCAAACTCGATTTGTCGAACCAGGCGCTGGAGGCCAGTGAAGAACGTTTTCGTGCAGTGGCCGAGGCCGCGTCTGACTGGATATGGGAAATCGATGACCAGCATCGCATCACGTATCTGTCGGGGCGTTTTGGCGCCGTCACCGGGTTTTCCGATCAGCAATGGCTGGGGCAGGGCATCGAGCAGTTGTTGTATTGCGACACTACGCCCTTGTCGCTGTGGCTGAACAAGCTCGACGAAGAGCACAGCGTCAGTCACCTGCGTTGCTCCTATCGCGAACAGTCGGGGCAGCAACGGATCAGTCGGGTATCGGCGCGACCGATCCTCAGCAAAGGCGCGGTGGTGGGTTACCGCGGCACGGCCAGTGACATCACCGATGAAGTCGCCGCCCATGCGCAGATCCAGCATCTGTCGTTGCACGACGCGCTGACTGGCCTGCCCAATCGCAACAAGCTGGCGCGCTACCTCGAAGACGCTTTGGTGCTGAAGGAGCATTCGGCGCCGCTGACGTTGTTGATGATCGACCTGGACAACTTCAAGCCGATCAATGATTCCCTCGGCCACCCGGCCGGCGATGCGGTGTTGCTGGAGGTGGCTACCCGTTTGCGTGAGTGCACGCGGGACATTGACCTGGTCGCCCGACTGGGCGGCGACGAGTTTGTGCTGGTACTCAATGGAATGGACATCCACACGGAAATCGACCGCATATGCGAACGTATCCTCCAAAGCCTGCACCAGCCGATCCACTATGACCATCACACGCTGCACATCGGTGCGAGCATCGGTATCGCCTTGAGCCGGCGTCAGGGGCACATGCCGGAGGAGTTGATTCGATGTGCCGACATCGCGCTGTATCAGGCCAAATCCGACGGCAAGAAAACCTGGTGCTACTTTGCGCCGCACATGAACGACCAGATCCAGCATC
The DNA here is from genome assembly GCF_007993905.1 of Pseudomonas sp. SJZ077. Lineage (NCBI taxonomy): Bacteria > Pseudomonadati > Pseudomonadota > Gammaproteobacteria > Pseudomonadales > Pseudomonadaceae > Pseudomonas > Pseudomonas sp. SJZ077. Next base: position 291,846 of record NZ_VIUJ01000001.1, on the reverse strand, counting down.
GCCGCAAACTCGAAAACGACCTGCGTCAGGCGATCAAGAACAATGAGTTCGTGATGCACTATCAGCCTCGTTATCACGTCGATGGCAAGCAGATCGTCTCGGTCGAAGCGTTGCTGCGCTGGCAGCATCCTGTGCAGGGGTTGCTGGGGCCCGACTCGTTTATTCCATTGGCCGAACAGACCGATCTGATCGTGCCCTTGGGGCGCTGGGTTTTACGTGAGGCGTGCGAGACGGCACTGACCTGGCCGGGTGAGCTGATGGTATCGGTCAACCTGTCGCCCGTGCAGTTTGTTCGCAGTGACGTGGTGGAGGATGTCAGGGAGGCGTTGATCCAGAGTCGTTTGCCGGCCAGTCGACTGGAGCTGGAGATCACCGAAAACGTGATGCTCAACGATGTCGACGGCGCGCTCGCGACCATGAACTCGCTGAAGGAGCTGGGTGTGCGACTGAACATGGACGACTTCGGCACCGGTTATTCGTCGCTGGGTTATCTGCGCACGTATCCGTTCGACGGGATCAAGATCGACAAGCGCTTCATCTCGTCCATGAGCGGCACCGGTAACGACCGTGCGGTGGTGCAGGCGATCATCAACCTGGGCAAGGCCATGGGGCTGACGGTGACCGCAGAGGGCGTCGAGACCCTGGAACAACTGGACTTCCTTATCTCGGACGAGTGCCATGAGGTGCAGGGTTTCTACCTCAGCCGGCCGATGGAAAACCAGGCGCTGCTGCCATTGCTCAAGGCATCGCGTGATGAGCATCCTTTGTGAGGGGGACCTTTAGTCGCCTGCTTCAGTTGTCGTCGCAACTGCCATGGCGCACTCCGGTCACAACTGGATATCGTCCATCCGTTGCGAGCCCCGGCCTATGAAAAACCTGAAAATTGCCACTTTCAACGTCAACGGCATGCGTGCCCGGCTGCCGAATTTGCTGGCCTGGCTTGAGCGAGAAAAACCGGACATTGCCTGTTTGCAGGAGCTCAAGTCGGTCGACAGCGCATTCCCGGCCGCCGAGCTTGAGGCCATTGGCTACGGCGCTATCTGGCAAGGCCAGTCGTCGTGGAACGGGGTGGCGATTCTGGCCCGTGATGCGCAGCCTTTGGAGAGTCGGCGCGGTCTGCCGGGAGATGACACCGATACGCACAGTCGCTACCTGGAAGCTGCGGTGCACGGGATTCTGGTGGGCTGCCTGTATTTGCCCAACGGCAATCCGCAACCCGGGCCGAAGTTCGACTACAAACTGGCGTGGTTCGAACGGCTGATCGCCTATGCCAAGGACCTGCAAAGCAGCGAGCATCCGGTGGTGCTGGCCGGCGACTACAACGTGGTGCCCACCGACCTGGACATCTACAACCCGCGCTCGTGGCTCAAGGACGCGTTGCTGCAACCGGAAAGTCGCGAGTGTTACCAGCGTTTGCTGGATCAGGGCTGGACCGATTCCCTGCGTCATCTGTACCCGGAGGATCGGCTCTACACCTTCTGGGATTATTTCCGCCAGCACTGGCAGAAGAACTCGGGGTTGCGCATCGATCACTTGCTACTCAACCCGGCGCTGAGCCCCTATCTGCACGAGGCCGGGGTCGATGCCTGGGTGCGCAACGAACCGCACGCCAGCGACCATGCGCCGACGTGGATTCGCTTGAGTTCGCGCAAACAACGTTGATGTTCAGAGGGTGGGCGATTGGCTAAATCAATTGTCAGTCGAACCGCTTTTTCCCTTATACATGGCGCCCATCGGCGGAGAGATCCGCGGCCCCTGCATAAGGACCGAGCAATGAGCGAACCACGCCTGACGAACCGTGCGGCATACCTGCAGCGCCTGGGTTACGACGCGCCCCCGGCGCCGACCCTGGACACCTTGCGCCAACTCCAGTTGCGCCACACCGGGGCCTTCCCGTTTGAAAACCTCACCACGCTGTCCGGCGAGCCGGTATGCATCGACCTGCCATCCATCGAGCGGAAAATCCTGCATGAGGGGCGCGGCGGTTACTGCTACGAGCTCAACTACGCGTTTCTAGCCTTGCTTCAGGAGTTGGGTTTTGACGCATGCGGCATTACCGGCCGAGTCGTCATGGGTCAGCCCGAAGGTGTCTGGACTGCCCGCACGCACCGCTTGAGCCTGGTCACGCTGGACGGCGTGCGCTACATCGCCGACGTCGGCTTCGGCGGCATGGTGCCGACCGCACCGCTCCTGCTCGACAACGATGCGGCACAACTCACGCCCCACGATCCGTATCGCATCGAGCGCCATGCAGACGGCTACACCCTGCGCGCCAACGTCGGCGGCGAGTGGCGGCCGATGTACATTTTCGATCTGCAACGCCAGGAAGACATCGACTACGTCCTCGGTAACTGGTACGTCTCGACCCATCCGGAATCGTCGTTTACCAAGCAACTGTTGGTCGCGCGCACCGGGGATGGCTGGAGGCGCACGTTGAACAACGGCAGTTTTGCGATTCATCGGGTGGGCGCCGAGAGCGAACGGCGGCAGGTTGCAGATGTGGAGGAGTTGATCGGGTTGCTGGAGGGGGAGTTCGGGATTCGCGTGCCGGAGCATGCGGGGTTGCGGCAGGTGCTTGGGCGGTTGATTCAGGTGACATAGCCATCGTCCCGAGAGGGCAGATTCAAAACATCTGCCCTTTTTCTTTGCGTGGGGCAGGCTCCGTTCCCCCCTTGGGTCTTGAAACGGCACACCCTCAAGGCTCAATCACACGATGGATCTCGCTCAAGACCTCTGAGAGTTTTTTCTCCAGGCTCTTCAGTTCAGATGCAGTAACGCCTTCCCTGAAATGCCCGCCATTCGCCACCGTGGCGTACTGATCGTGCGCGGTGGTTTTTTCCTTGGTGTTGAGCAGCGCCTGGCGCAGCGTGTTGTTGATCACTGTTTGGTAGCCATACCCCTCGCTCTCCGCCATGGCGCGTGCTGCTTCGATGACGACATCATCGAGCATGATGGTAATTCGGGTTTTGCCTTTGCTGGAGGCAACTGCTCCACGCTTGGCGTTGCTGAAGTCGTATTCGTCTTTCATCGTTCAATTCTCCAAATAACGACGGCGCTCGTTTTTGCTGGCGAGGCGCGCGGAAATGATTCGTACGAAATTCGGATCGCGATAGGTGTACGCAACGACCAGCAAGCGAGCTTTGGCATCCATGCCCATGACGATCCACCGTTGTTCATCGTGATGGTTGTCCCGAATCGTCAGTGCTCGTTCGTCGTAAAACACCGGTTCTGTTTCGGCGAGGCTGATGCCGCGATGCTTTAATTTGTTGGCTGCGTTTTTTGCCTTGTGATACTGAATTTCGAATGACTTCATTATGCATACTTTATATGTATAAGCGAGGGGGCGTCCGTGCCGGAGGTCGCTTGGAATGCAAAAGACTAGCGGGCAGGGGAGCAGGCAGATGAAGGATGTATTTCAAGATTTTTGGAGGGGAAAGGCGCGCAGCTAAAGGGCGACATGGACATGTGTCCATTATCTGACTGGTGAGTTGTATACAACTCTATAGACATTTGTCCTGACTCTTGCATACAGTGTGCGCATAACAAAAAACCAGGGAACCCCCCAACCATGAAAACGCCCCATGTTTCACACCAACGGCCTGAGGACGAAAACCTCGGGGTCGGCGCGAATATGGCTTACGGCCTGCAACATGTTCTGACCATGTACGGCGGCATCGTCGCGGTGCCTTTGATCATCGGCCAGGCGGCCGGGCTTTCGCCGGCGGACATCGGTTTGTTGATTGCTGCTTCATTGTTTGCGGGGGGCTTGGCGACATTGCTGCAGACCCTCGGTTTACCGTTTTTCGGGTGTCAGTTGCCGCTGGTACAGGGCGTGTCCTTCTCCGGTGTCGCGACGATGGTGGCGATTGTCAGCAGCGGCGGGGAGGGCGGCTTTCAGTCAATTCTCGGGGCGGTAATTGCCGCGTCGTTGATCGGATTACTGATCACGCCGGTGTTCTCGCGAATCACCAAGTTCTTCCCGCCGCTGGTGACGGGCATCGTGATCACCACCATCGGCTTGACGCTCATGCCGGTGGCTGCACGCTGGGCCATGGGCGGCAATAGCCATGCCCCGGACTTCGGCAGCATGGCCAACATCGGTCTGGCGGCGGTGACGCTGGTGTTGGTGCTGCTGCTGAGCAAGATTGGCAGCGCGACCATCTCCCGTTTGTCGATCCTGCTGGCGATGGTCATCGGCACGATCCTCGCGGTGTTCCTTGGCATGGCGGACTTTTCGTCGGTCACTCAAGGCCCGATGTTCGGCTTCCCGACCCCGTTCCACTTCGGCATGCCAACCTTCCATTTTGCCGCGATCCTGTCGATGTGCATCGTGGTCATGGTGACCCTGGTGGAAACCTCGGCGGACATCCTTGCTGTCGGTGAAATCATCGACACCAAGGTCGACTCCAAACGCCTGGGGAACGGCCTGCGCGCCGACATGCTGTCGAGCATGATCGCGCCGATCTTCGGCTCCTTCACCCAAAGCGCCTTCGCCCAGAACGTCGGGCTGGTGGCCGTGACCGGCATCAAGAGTCGTTTCGTGGTCGCCACCGGCGGCTTGTTCCTGGTGATACTCGGTCTGCTGCCGTTCATGGGCCGGGTCATCGCCGCAGTACCGACCTCGGTACTGGGTGGCGCTGGCATCGTGCTGTTCGGCACCGTGGCGGCCAGTGGCATTCGCACGCTGTCCAAGGTTGATTACCGCAACAACGTCAACCTGATCATCGTCGCCACCTCCATCGGCTTCGGCATGATCCCGATCGCCGCGCCGAATTTCTACGACCACTTCCCAAGTTGGTTCGCGACCATCTTCCACTCGGGCATCAGCTCCTCGGCGATCATGGCCATCGTGCTCAACCTGGCCTTCAACCACCTCACTGCCGGTAACTCGGATCAGCAATCGGTGTTCGCGGCCGGTACCGAGCGGGTTCTTCGATATCAGGATCTGGCGGCGTTGCGTGAAGGGGATTACTTCAGCGACGGTAAACTGCGTGACTGCGACGGGAACGAGATTCCGGTGGTGGAAGCGGCCCATGAATCGAGCGAGCATCGAGCGTCTCATGCTAAAAGCAGTGAGCATGTCTGACGGCGGCACCTGCTAAACAGGCCGATCTGTTGAATAGACAGATCGGCCTTTTGCTTTTCCAGCGGCCACAAAAAAGCCCCTGAACCTTTCGATTCAGGGGCTTTTCGATATTGCTGTCTGGCTCCACGACCTGGACTCGAACCAGGGACCCAGTGATTAACAGTCACTTGCTCTACCAACTGAGCTATCGCGGAATGGCGCGTATGTTACTGATTCAGAAAGAGAAGTCAAGCATCTGTTAGCAACTTGATGGATTCATGGAGACGGACGGTGGTTTATCGGCAGTGGGCGGTTACCAGAATCGCCTCAGAGGTCTACCATGGCCGCCCGGAAGTGGTTACACGCGCTGCCGGCCATTCGCCGAAAAGGTACGTGCCATGAATCACCCAATCCTCACCCCTCAAGACAACGGGGTGTTCGCATGAGCATCGCTCAGATCAGCCTGCCCAAAGGTGTCGGCCCGCATGCCGAGAAGCTGTTTGACGCGATCACCCAAGCCAGCACCGCTGACGATCTGAACCGCGCGGGCGGCAAGGCTGAGGGCTTCGTCCTCGGTCTGGAAAGCGCCAAAGCGATCAAGAGTCAGGTCGCCGAATCGCTCTACGTCGCCTATGACGATGCCGCCAGTCAGCGTGCGACCGAACTGGCTTAACCGCCGAAGGTGACCGTGGCGAGCATCAGCTTGGCGTACAGCATCGTGGCGGCCAGTTGCACCAGCCACAAGGCCAGGCCGCCGAGAAATACGCCAGCGGCCACTTGCAGCACCAGGTTGTTACCGCGTTTGGCCGGTGTGCGAGGGACAAAATGGTCCAGTTCGTCACGGTCGGCGCGTAGGTCATCGTTTTTCATGTGGGTTCTCGTAAGAATTCTCAGGTGTACACAAAACCTGTAGGAGCGAGCGGTGCGGCGATCCTGCAGGTGCATCGTTGTGTGGAGTTTAGAGGGCGCCGATAGCGCTTTGACACTTATCTGCGACGAATAAAAAACGGGAAGCCCCAAGGCTTCCCGTTTTCCGTACTGCGCGAGACTCAGATCACCGCAACGATGGCCTTGGTCACTGCATCAATGTTGCTCTGATTCAACGCCGCCACACAGATGCGGCCGGTGTCCAGGGCGTAGATGCCGAACTCGCTGCGCAGGCGGGTGACTTGCTCAACCGTCAGGCCGGAGTAGGAGAACATGCCGCGCTGACGACCGACGAAGCTGAAATCACGCTGTGGCGCGTTTTTCGCCAGCAGGTCGACCATCTGGGTGCGCATGCCACGAATCCGCAGGCGCATTTCGGCCAGTTCTTCTTCCCACTGGGCGCGCAGTTTCGGGCTGTTCAGGACCGCGGCGACGATGCTGGCACCGTGGGTCGGCGGGTTGGAGTAGTTGGTGCGGATCACGCGTTTGACTTGCGACAGCACGCGCGCGCTTTCTTCTTTCGATTCGCTGACGATCGACAGGGCGCCAACGCGCTCGCCGTACAGCGAGAAGGATTTGGAGAACGAGCTGGAGACGAAGAAGGTCAGGCCCGATTCAGCAAACAGGCGCACGGCAGCGGCGTCTTCGTCGATGCCATCGCCAAAACCCTGGTAGGCCATGTCGAGGAACGGCACGTGACCTTTGGCTTTCACCACGTCCAGAACGTTTTTCCAGTCCGCCGGGCTCAGGTCCACGCCGGTCGGGTTGTGGCAGCAGGCGTGCAGCACAACGATCGAGCCGGAAGGCAAGGCGTTCAGGTCTTCAAGCAGACCGGTACGATTAACGTCATGGGTCGCGGCGTCGTAGTAACGGTAGTTCTGCACCGGGAAACCGGCGGTTTCGAACAGGGCTCGGTGGTTTTCCCAGCTCGGGTCGCTGATCGCCACGACGGCGTTCGGCAGCAGTTGCTTGAGGAAGTCGGCGCCGATTTTCAGGGCGCCCGTGCCGCCAACGGCCTGGGTGGTGATGACGCGGCCAGCGGCGATCAGTGGCGAGTCATTGCCGAACAGCAGTTTCTGCACCGCCTGGTCGTAGGCGGCGATGCCGTCGATTGGCAAATAGCCACGGGACGCGTGTTGAGCGACGCGAATCGTCTCGGCTTCGACAACGGCGCGCAGGAGTGGAATTTTCCCCTCCTCGTTGCAGTAAACACCGACTCCCAGGTTGACCTTGTTGGTACGGGTATCGGCGTTGAATGCTTCGTTGAGGCCCAGGATTGGATCGCGTGGTGCCATTTCGACAGCGGAGAACAGGCTCATTTTTGCGGCGGCTCTGAATGGAGTGTGGAGGGACGTGTCGCGCTCCAGCCGAATGCACTAGAGCGGTGCACAAACGGGGAGCTAGTATAGAGGCCATCTGCGATTGATGGCGACAGACGAATCAGCTTTTCAGGTAAGTTTTTTCGATTATTTTTCGACCGTTAGTCGAATGCCGGCATCAAAGACTTCAAGGGATGTAGGACGTTTGCCTTGAAAGCGCAGGCAATCGGCTCCACATTGAGCACAATCCTGTTTTTTTTCGGGCGGCGTGAGTCGTTTGCGGTCTTTCTCGTTGCTGCCGGTTTGACCGCGCTGGCGCGATATCAGAGGTATACATGTCTGAATTCCAGCTAGTCACCCGCTTCGAGCCCGCCGGCGATCAGCCGGAAGCCATCCGCCTGATGGTCGAGGGCATCGAAGCCGGGCTGGCGCACCAGACGTTGCTTGGTGTGACCGGCTCGGGCAAGACCTTCAGCATCGCCAACGTGATCGCCCAGGTACAGCGTCCGACCTTGGTGCTGGCGCCGAACAAGACCCTGGCCGCGCAGTTGTATGGTGAGTTCAAGGCGTTCTTCCCGAACAATGCCGTCGAGTACTTCGTTTCCTACTACGACTACTACCAGCCAGAAGCCTATGTGCCGTCATCGGACACCTTCATCGAGAAAGACGCCTCGATCAACGACCACATCGAGCAGATGCGGCTGTCCGCGACCAAGGCGCTGCTGGAACGCAAGGACGCGATCATCGTCACCACGGTGTCGTGCATCTATGGTTTGGGCAGTCCGGAAACCTATTTGAAAATGGTGCTGCACGTGGATCGCGGCGACAAGCTCGATCAACGTGCGTTGCTGCGTCGCCTGGCAGACTTGCAATACACCCGCAATGACATGGAGTTCGCCCGGGCGACGTTCCGGGTGCGCGGTGATGTGATTGATATCCACCCGGCGGAATCCGACTTCGAAGCGATCCGCATCGAGCTGTTCGATGACGAAGTCGAGAGCCTGTCGGCTTTCGATCCGCTGACCGGCGAAGTAATCCGCAAGTTGCCGCGATTCACTTTCTACCCGAAAAGCCACTACGTGACGCCACGGGAAACCCTGCTGGGTGCCGTCGAAGGGATCAAGGTCGAATTGCAGGAGCGCCTGGATTACCTGCGAACCAACAACAAACTGGTGGAAGCCCAGCGCCTGGAGCAGCGCACCCGTTTCGACCTGGAGATGATCCTCGAACTGGGTTACTGCAACGGTATCGAAAACTACTCGCGCTACCTGTCGGGCCGTGAATCCGGCCAGGCGCCACCGACTCTCTTCGACTACCTGCCGGCCGACGCCTTGCTGGTGATCGACGAATCCCACGTCAGCGTGCCGCAGGTCGGTGCCATGTATAAGGGCGACCGTTCCCGTAAAGAGACGCTGGTGGAATACGGCTTCCGCTTGCCGTCAGCGCTGGATAACCGGCCGATGCGTTTCGACGAATTTGAAAGCATCAGCCCGCAGACGATTTTCGTCTCGGCCACGCCGGGCAATTACGAAGCGGAACACGCCGGTCGCGTGGTCGAACAACTGGTTCGCCCAACCGGCCTGGTGGACCCGCAAATCGAAATCCGCCCGGCGTTGACCCAGGTTGACGATCTGCTCTCGGAAATCGGTAAACGTGTGGCGCTGGAGGAGCGGGTGCTGGTGACTACGCTGACCAAACGCATGTCTGAAGACTTGACCGATTACCTGGCCGACCATGGCGTGCGGGTGCGTTACCTGCACTCGGACATCGACACCGTGGAGCGGGTCGAAATCATCCGCGATCTGCGTCTGGGCACGTTCGATGTGCTGGTGGGGATCAACCTGCTGCGTGAAGGCCTGGACATGCCGGAAGTGTCGCTGGTGGCGATTCTCGATGCAGACAAGGAAGGTTTCCTGCGTTCCGAGCGTTCGTTGATCCAGACCATTGGCCGGGCCGCGCGTAACCTCAATGGCCGGGCGATTCTGTATGCGGATCGCATCACCGGTTCCATGGAGCGGGCGATCGGCGAGACCGAACGGCGTCGCGATAAGCAGATCGCCTTCAACCTCGCCAATGGCATCACGCCGAAGGGTGTGTTCAAGGACGTGGCCGACATCATGGAAGGCGCCACCGTGCCCGGTTCGCGCAGCAAGAAGCGCAAAGGCATGGCCAAGGCTGCCGAGGAAAGCGCCAAGTACGAGGCCGAATTGCGCTCGCCGGGCGAGATCGCCAAGCGCATCAAAGCCTTGGAAGAGAAGATGTACGCGTTGGCGCGGGATCTGGAGTTTGAAGCGGCGGCGCAGATGCGCGATGAGATTGGCAAGTTGCGGGATCGATTGATTACTGTCTGAGATTTGCGGTGAATGGGCGGGCGCCTTCGCGGACGAGCCTCGCGCCTTCTGATTTTGTGCCGTTCACATCTCGCTGGCGCGCCACAAACCTTGTAGGAGCGAGGCTCGCCCGCGAAGGCGTCCGAAAGGTCACCACCGCAATCGGGGTTAGTGCGCCTCGCCAGCCTTGAGCCCCACCGGCAACGCTTTGGTCAACAACACCGCAATCATGCTGATCCCCAGCGCAATCCCGACAAAGTGAAACGCATCGTTGTACGCCATGATCGACGCCTGCTGATGCGCAATCTCGCTCAGCTTGCCCAGCGCTGCCGTCTCACTGCCAAACCGGTCCGTCATCGACGCCATTCGCTCCGCCACTTGCGGATTGCTCGGCACGATGGATTCACGCAAGTAATCAAAGTAGGTCTTGGTTCGCGCGTCCAGCAAGGTCGCGAGGAGGGCGATGCCAATCGCGCCGCCGAGGTTGCGCAGGATATTGAACAGGCTCGACGCCGATCCCGCGTCCTGCGGCAGGATGTAAGCGGTGGCGATCAGCGAGATGGTCACCATGATCAGCGGCTGGCCCAGCGCCCGGATGATCTGGATCTGATTGAACTGCGGCCCGGCAAAGTCCGGGTTCAGCACCCCCGACGAAAAGCTCGCCAACCCGAACAGCCCGAAGCCTATTGCGCACAGCCATTTGGGCGACACGTATTTCATCAGCTTGGGCACCAGCGGAATCAGAAACAGCTGCGGCACCCCCATCCACATGATCACTTCGCCGATCTGCAGGGCGTTGTAGTTCTGGATCTGCGCCAGGTACAGCGGTAACAGGAAGATCGAGCCGTACAAGCCGACGCCCATTCCTAGGCTGGAAATACTCGACAAACCGAAGTTTCGATTACCCAGGATGCCGAGGTTGATCAGCGGATTGGGCTTGGAAAACTGCACGATTACAAAAGTGATCAGGCTCACCAGCGCGATGCTGCCCAGGGTCACGATCAGGTTCGACTCGAGCCAGTCCTTGCGATGGCCTTCTTCCAGAAACACCTGCAAACAGCCGAGGCCGACGCCAAGCGTGAGGATGCCCATGTAGTCGGTGCTTTTGAGCAGTTCCCAGTGCGCCTCTTTCTTCTCCAGGCCGTACATCAGGCCGGCGATCATGATCAGGCCGGGCGGTATGTTGATGTAGAAAATGTACTCCCAGCCCCAGTTTTCCGTCAGCCAGCCGCCAAGGGTTGGGCCAATGGAGGGCGCGAACGTCGCGGTCATGGCGAACATGGCCATACCTTTGGCGCGGTGGTGTTCCGGGAGTTTGATCAGCGTGAGGGTGAATGCCAGCGGAATCAGGGCGCCGCCGGTGAAGCCCTGTAACGCCCGAAAGATGATCATGCTCTCCAGGCTCCAGGCCATGGAGCAAAGCAGCGAGGCGGCGAGAAATCCCAATGAAACCCAGACTGCCAGGCGTCGCGCCGACAGCAGCTGCACCAGCCACGCGGTCAGCGGGATCATGATGATTTCCGCCACCAGATAGGACGTGGAAATCCACGAGCCTTCTTCCAGGGTGGCCGACAGCGCGCCCTGAATGTCCTTGAGCGACGAGTTGGTGATCTGGATATCCAGCACGGCCATGAAGGCGCCGAGCATCACGCTCATCACCGCAATCCAGTCCCGCCGGGTCGGTTCGCCGGCCGGGCGGATCAGTTGATCACCGGCCATCGTCAGGGGCGTCTTTGATGTTCACTTTGGCGGTGACCGACATCCCCGGGCGAATCTTGCCGTGCAGCGGATTGTCCGAAGCGAACGTCAGTTTTACCGGGATCCGTTGTACGACTTTGGTGAAATTGCCCGTGGCATTGTCCGGCGGCAACAGGCTGAACTGTGCGCCCGAGGCGGCGAACAGGCTGTCGACCCGTGCGTCTATCGGTGTGTCGCTGTAGGCGTCGAAGGTCAGCGTGGCTTTCTGGCCGGGCTGCATGTGGCCGATCTGGGTTTCCTTGAAGTTGGCCTGAATCCAGATGTCCTGGTCCGGGACGATCGACAAAAGATAGGCGCCGGCTTGCACGTATTGGCCTTGTCGAGCCGCGCGTTGGCCGATCAGGCCGCTGATCGGCGCGTGGATTTCGCTGCGGGTCAGGTTCAGTTCGGCCTGGGCGAGGTCGGTTTTGGCGTTGGCGATCATCGCGTCGAGGCGCTTGATCTCGGCGCTCAGAGAATTGACTTGCTGGCGTTGGCTTTGTGCGTCGGCCTGGGCCTTGGTCACTTGCGAACGGGCGATGTGGTTGTCGGCGGAGAGGGTGGTCACTCGTTCTTCCGACACATAACCGGGTTTGCGCAGGGTTTGCGCGCGGGACAAGTCGATTTGCGAACGACCAAGGCTGGCCTGGCTGGAGGCGACTTGCGCCTCGCTGGCGGCGATCAGGCTGGCTTGCTGGGTCAGTTTGCTTTGCGCCTGCAAACGTTCGGCTTGTCGGGTAGCGAGGGTGGCATTGGCGCGGTCGACGGCGAGGTGGAAGTCATCGCCTTCGAGCTTGATCAGCAACTGGCCTTTCTCAACGTGCTGATTGTCCTGCACCAGCACCTGATCGATGCGCGCGCCCAATTGGCTTGAGACACGGGTGATCTCGCCCTGGACATAGGCGTTGTCGGTGCTTTCATAAAACCGCCCCTTGAAGAACCATTGGGCGAAGAAGCCCCCGGCAATCAGCAGGACGATCAGCAGGAAAATAAACAGGCGTCGCTTGAGTTGGGCAGGCATGGGGCAGACTGTAGTCGAGAAATTGTAAGGAAAGTTATCAGCAGGTGAATCTTGCATACAGTCGATAGTGGGTAAATGCCATCGGCTGATAATCTGTCATTCATCGCGGCTCAGGCCCGTTGTAGACGCAACCTTGGCTTAAATGCCCTGCTGACTGGAGCCGGGCGGGTATCGCCTGTTACCATTCGCCCTTTGTTTTATCTTCATTTCGAGACTTGCCATGACCACCGTCCGCACGCGCATCGCGCCATCGCCTACCGGGGACCCCCACGTAGGTACCGCTTACATCGCTTTGTTCAACTACTGCTTTGCCAAGCAGCATGGCGGTGAGTTCATCCTGCGGATCGAAGACACCGACCAGTTGCGCTCGACCCGGGAGTCCGAACAGCAGATTTTCGACGCCTTGCGCTGGTTGGGCATCGACTGGAGCGAAGGTCCGGACGTTGGCGGCCCGCACGGTCCGTATCGTCAAAGCGAACGCGGCGACATCTATCAGAAGTACTGCCAGCAGTTGGTCGAGATGGGCCACGCCTTCCCGTGCTTCTGCACCGCCGAAGAGCTGGACCAGATGCGCGCCGAACAAATGGCCCGTGGCGAAACCCCGCGTTACGACGGCCGTGCGCTGTTGCTCTCGAAAGAAGAAGTCGCCCGGCGCCTGGCCGCGGGCGAGCCTCATGTGATCCGCATGAAAGTGCCGAGCGAAGGCGTTTGCGTGGTACCGGACATGCTGCGTGGCGACGTCGAGATCCCGTGGGATCGCATGGACATGCAAGTGCTGATGAAGACTGACGGCCTGCCGACGTACTTCCTGGCCAATGTGGTCGACGACCACTTGATGGGCATTACCCACGTTCTGCGCGGTGAAGAGTGGCTGCCATCGGCGCCGAAGCTGATCCTGCTTTATGAATACTTCGGCTGGGAACAACCGGAGCTGTGCTACATGCCGCTGCTGCGTAACCCGGACAAGAGCAAGCTGTCCAAGCGCAAGAACCCGACCTCGGTGACGTTCTACGAGCGCATGGGCTTCATGCCGGAAGCGATGCTCAACTACCTCGGCCGCATGGGCTGGTCGATGCCGGACGAGCGCGAAAAATTCTCGCTGCAGGAAATGGTCGACAATTTCGACCTGAGCCGCGTGTCCCTCGGCGGGCCGATTTTCGACATCGAGAAGCTGTCGTGGCTCAACGGCCAATGGCTGCGTGACTTGCCGGTGGAAGAGTTCGCTTCGCGCCTGCAAACCTGGGCGCTGAACCCGGAATACATGATGAAGATCGCGCCGCACGTGCAGGGGCGCGTCGAGACCTTCAGTCAGGTTGCACCGCTGGCCGGTTTCTTCTTCGCCGGTGGTGTGAACCCGGATGCCAAGCTGTTCGAATCGAAGAAGCTCTCGGGCGACCAGGTTCGTCAGTTGATGCAGCTGATTCTGTGGAAGCTGGAAAGCCTGCGTCAGTGGGAGAAGGACAGCATCACCGCGACGATTCAGGCGGTGGTCGAATCCCTGGAGCTGAAGCTGCGTGACGCCATGCCGCTGATGTTCGCCGCGATCACTGGCCAGGCCAGTTCGGTGTCGGTGCTTGATGCGATGGAAATCCTTGGCCCGGACCTGACCCGTTTCCGTCTGCGCCAGGCCATCGACCTGCTGGGCGGCGTGTCGAAGAAGGAAAACAAGGAGTGGGAAAAACTCCTGGGCAACATCGCCTGAGGACGTTTGACCTCGTAGGGGCTGCCGGAGGTGGCGATCATTTGATCGTGATCTTCGGCGCCGCCCCCGTTTTTCCGGGGGGAGGGCGGTAAGTGATTGTTATGGCGACAAAAAATTTTGAAAATTGTTAAAAATAAGTTTGACAGCTTTCCGAAGCGCCATTAAGATTCGCCCCGTCCTCAGCGATGAGGGGCTATAGCTCAGCTGGGAGAGCGCTTGCATGGCATGCAAGAGGTCGACGGTTCGATCCCGTCTAGCTCCACCAATTTACACTTCAAGGTCTGGCCACACCGGCCTTGAAGCGATCAACACTCAGCGTTGATCTGTTGTATAGAAGGGTTTGCGTCCCCTTCGTCTAGTGGCCTAGGACACCGCCCTTTCACGGCGGTAACAGGGGTTCGAGTCCCCTAGGGGACGCCAGTTTTACAGAAGCGATGTTGCAAGATGTCGCTCCGCCGCGAGGCGAAAAATCCGGGGCTATAGCTCAGCTGGGAGAGCGCCTGCATGGCATGCAGGAGGTCAGCGGTTCGATCCCGCTTAGCTCCACCAATTTTACAGTTCAAGGTCTGGCCACACCGGCCTTGAATCGATCAGCTCTAAGCACTGATCAGTTGTATAGAAGGTTTTGCGTCCCCTTCGTCTAGTGGCCTAGGACACCGCCCTTTCACGGCGGTAACAGGGGTTCGAGTCCCCTAGGGGACGCCACGATTACCCGCTCTGCGGGATTTTATAAGGGTCATTCAATTATTGAATGGCCCTTTTGTTTGTCTGGCGTTTGGCCAAATCCCCCATTTCTTTCAAACTGTTCTTCAGACCAGCGGTCACATCCACGACTTGCGGAAAATTATTATGAGAATAATATTCTAGTCGTAATATTCGGAGGCAACGATGAACGATAAAAAAGCTCAAACCCGCGAACGCATTCTCAAGGCCGCCAGCGCAGCGCTGATTCAGCGCGGCCCGGCCGAACCGAGCGTGGGCGAAGTGATGGGCGCAGCCGGCCTGACGGTTGGCGGCTTCTATGCGCACTTCGAAAGCAAGGACGCCATGATGCTGGAAGCATTCAAGCAACTGCTCGGTCACCGCCGTGGCTTGATCGCTGACATGGACGCCGAATTGACCGGCGAAGAGCGTCGCGCGTTGGTGGCTGCGTTTTACCTGTCGCGCAAACACCGTGATTCCTCGGATTCCGCGTGCCCGATCCCGGCGTCTGTCGGTGAGTTGGGTCGCCTGCCGGACGCGTTTCGCGTGGCGCTGAATGAGCATGTGGAAATGATGGTCGCGCAGTTGGCGGCCAGCCCGGAAGACACCGACAAAGCCCTGGCCGACATGGCCTTGATGGTCGGGGGTCTGGCTCTGGCTAGGGCGCTGGGGCCAGGAGAGTTGTCCGATCGATTGCTGCGCGCCGCCAAGTCGGCGGTGCTATGACCTGAAGGCATTGGCCTGAGGAGTGAGAGCGATGAGCACGTTGAAGTGGGTTCGTGGCGTTAATGGCACCTTGGGCTGGTTTGCACCGAAACTGGTCGCGAGCAAAATGCGACTGGCGTTCATGACGCCGCGAGAGTTGCCACCGCGTGACTGGGAATTGCCGCTGCTGGCGAAATCCGAACGGATCACCTTGCGCTTCGGCCTCTCGGCGCTGCGCTGGGGGCAAGGTCCGGCCGTGTTGCTGATGCACGGTTGGGAAGGGCGGCCGACACAGTTTGCGAGTCTCATCACGGCGCTGGTCGATGCTGGCTACACCGTCGTAGCGCTCGACGGTCCTGCTCATGGTCGCTCACCGGGCAGTGAAGCCAACGTGGTGCTGTTTGCCCGGGCCATGCTCGAAGCGGCCGCCGAGTTGCCGCCGCTGCGAGCCGTCATTGGCCACTCCATGGGCGGCGCCAGTGCGATGCTCGCCGTGCAGTTGGGTTTGCGCACCGAAACCCTGGTCACCATCGCCGCACCGGCGCGGATTCTCGGGGTGTTGCGCGGTTTTGCCCGTTACGTGCGGCTGCCGCCCAAAGCGCGTTCGGCGTTTATTCGCCAGGTCGAGAAAGACGTCGGCATGCGCGCTGCAACGCTGGATGTTGCGCACTATCAGCTCGATATGCCGGGGCTGATCGTCCACGCCGAAGATGATTGCTTTGTTCCGGTCAAGGAGTCCCAGTTGATCAATGAGGCGTGGTTCGACAGCCGGCTGTTACGCCTGGAGGAGGGCGGGCATCAACGCGTGCTGGCCGATCCTCGGGTGATTGATGGCGTGTTATCACTGCTGGCTGGCCGCAGCCTGCAATCGCGCCAATCGGCCTGAGCATCCGTTACACTGCCCCGGTCGACATCATCTGACCGGGAGTGGGGCATGGGCTGGGATCGGGCAACGCCATTTATCATTGATCTGGAAGTCGGCGCCGAGGACATCGACGGGCTGGGGCACGCGAACAACGCGGTGTACGTGACCTGGCTCGAACGCTGCGCCTGGCGTCACTCGCAGCGGCTGGGGCTGGACCTGGTCGAGTATCGTCGGCTGGATCGGGCGATGGCGGTGGTGCGGCACGAGATCGATTACCTGGCCGCCGCCTATGAGGGCGATGAGTTGCAATTGGCGACCTGGATTGTCGATTGGGATCAGCGCCTGAAAATGACCCGCCACTTCCAGTTGAAGCGCCCCAGCGATAACACCACGTTGCTGCGCGCGCAAACCACTTTCGTCTGCATCGAACTGTCCACCGGCAAGCCCAAGCGGATGCCGGCCGAGTTCATCGAAGGCTACGGCCCGGCGTTGCAAGTTCCAGGTTGACGCGATCCTGTGGCGAGGGCGCTTGCTCCCGCTGGAGCGCGAAGCGGTCCCTTGCAATGGAGAGTGCTACGCACTCTAACGGGAGCAAGCTCCCTCGCCACAGAGGCAGATGCAAGTCTTTCGACAGAGAATCCAGTAAACTGCCGCACGTTTTTCGTTGAGTGTGTTTTTCATGCAAATTGCTTTGGCGCCCATGGAGGGGTTGGTCGACAACATCCTGCGGGACGTGCTGACCCGTGTGGGCGGTATCGATTGGTGCGTGACCGAGTTTATTCGGATCAACGATCAACTGCTCACGCCCGCCTATTACCACAAGTTCGGCCCGGAATTATTGACCGGCGCCCGCACCGCGTCCGGCGTGCCGCTACGGGTGCAGTTGCTCGGTTCCGATCCGGTGTGTCTGGCTGAAAACGCCGCGCTGGCCTGCGAGCTGGGTTCCGAGGTGATCGACCTGAACTTCGGCTGCCCGGCCAAGACTGTCAACAAGTCCCGTGGCGGCGCCGTCCTGCTGAAAGAACCTGAACTGCTCAACCAAATCGTTGAACACGTCCGCCGCGCTGTGCCGGCGCACATTCCGGTTACCGCGAAAATGCGCCTGGGCTTCGACAGCCCGGACGGTTCGCTGGTCTGCGCAACAGCGCTGGCCGAAGGCGGCGCGGCGCACATCGTGGTGCACGCGCGGACCAAAACTGACGGTTACAAGCCGCCTGCGCATTGGGAATGGATCCCCCGCGTGCAGGACGTGGTCAAGGTTCCAGTGTTCGCCAATGGCGACATCTGGAGCGTTGAAGATTGGCGCCGTTGCCGCGAAATCAGCGGCGTGGAAGACATCATGCTCGGTCGCGGCCTGGTGTCGCGCCCGGACCTGGCCCGGCAAATCGCAGCGGCGCGGGCCGGTGAAGCCGTGGTCGAGATGACGTGGGCCGAGTTGCTGCCTCTGATCCAGGACTTCTGGCTGCAAGCCAAGGCGCAGATGACTGCCCGCCAGTCGCCGGGTCGCTTGAAGCAATGGCTGGCGATGTTGACCCGCAATTATCCTGAGGCGGTGGAGCTGTTTACCGTGTTGCGTCGAGAGACCGAACTGGATCAAGTCTCGCGTTTGTTGGGGCTACAGGTGTCGGAAGCGGCCTGAAAAAACGCAAAAAAAATCTGAAAATAATCTCTTGAAAAGCAATCGGAGATCCCTATGTAGGGATTACGCGATGCCGAATTCGGGTCGCGGAGACAAAAAAACTTGCTGATCTGTTTTCAGGAGATTTGAATCATGAGTACTGCATTTTCGATGGCACCCCTGTTCCGTTCCTCGGTGGGCTTCGACCGCTTCAATGACTTGTTCGAAACCGCCCTGCGCAACGAGCCAGGCAGCACCTACCCACCTTACAACGTTGAAAAGCACGGTGATGACCAATACCGCATCGTCGTGGCGGCCGCCGGGTTCCAGGAAGAAGACCTGGATCTGCAAGTGGAAAAAGGGGTGCTGACCATCAGTGGTGGCAAGCGTGACGCGAATGAAGACGTCACCTATCTGTACCAAGGCATCGCTCAGCGCGCCTTCAAACTGTCCTTCCGTCTGGCGGACCATATCGAAATCAAGGCTGCCGGCCTGAGCAACGGTTTGTTGAGCATCGACCTGTTGCGGGTGATACCGGAAGAGGCAAAAGCCAAACGCATCCCGATCAACGGGACGCAAAAACCCGCTCTGCAGTAACGAGTCAGAGCAATGAGAAGGGCGCCATTCGGCGCCCTTTTTTGTGCCCGTTATTTAAGGAGTTTCTGGAACTCCTCCACCGGCAGCGGCCGACTGTGCAAATACCCCTGATAAAAATGGCACCCCAGCCCCTGCAAAAATTCCAGCTGCTCCGCCGTTTCCACCCCTTCGGCGATCACTTTCAATTCCAGGCTGCGGGCCATGGCCACGATGGCGCGGATGATTTCGGCGTCGTTGGGGTCGGTGGTGGCATCGCGGATGAACGACTGATCGATTTTCAGCGTGTCGACCGGCAGGCGCTTGAGGTAGGTCAGCGAGGAGTAGCCGGTGCCGAAGTCGTCCATTGCAAAGCTCACGCCGAGTTTTTTCAGGCGGCGCATTTTGTTGATGGTGTCTTCCAGGTTCTGGATGACGATCCCTTCGGTGATTTCCAGTTTCAGCAACGAGCAGGGCAGGCCGTGGCTGCTGAGGCTGTATTCGATGCGTTCGACGAAGTCGTTTTGACGAAATTGCCTCGGGCTGATGTTCACGCACAGGCTGAAGCTGAGCGGGTTCACCAGGCCTTTGGCAACCAGCTTTTTGAAGGCCCCACAGGCTTCGTCGATGATCCACGTGCCCACTTCCAGAATCAGCCCGCTGTCCTCCAGCACCTTGATGAATTCGGTGGGCGATTGCGGGCCGAGTTCCGGGTGGTCCCAGCGCACCAGCGCTTCGGCGCCGACAATACGGTTGCCCCGAGCGTCGACCTGGGGTTGGTAATGCACATGAAACTCGCCCCGGGAAAGGGCCAGGCGCAAGTCGGTTTCCATGCGCAGGCGTTCACTGGCCGCCTTCTGCATGGTGTTGTGATACATCTGCGCCATGTTGCGGCCCGAGTCTTTGGCGCGGTAAAGCGCAATGTCGGCACGTTTGAGCAGGTCGGTCGGGGTCGAGCCGTGGTCGGGGATCAACGCGATGCCGATGCTCGGTGTCACTTGCAGGCGCTGGCCGTCGAGGAACATCGGCTCCGACAACAGTTCACGCAACGTGTCCGCCAACTCCCGAACCTGGGCGCTGACTTCATTGCGCGAGCCCTCAAGGCCGCTGAGCAGCACCACAAATTCATCGCCACCCAGGCGTGCCACGGTGTCTTCCATGCGCACGCTGGCTTCAAGCCGAGCCGTGATGATTTTCAGCACCGTGTCGCCCACCGGGTGACCCAGGGAATCGTTGATGTGCTTGAAATGATCGAGGTCCAGGAACAGCAGCGCACCGCGCAGGTTGTGGCGCTTGAGCAGGGCGATCTGCTGGCTCAGGCGATCCATCAACAGGGCGCGGTTCGGAAGGTTGGTCAGCGGGTCGTGGTAGGCCAGATGGCGAATCTGCGCTTCGGCATTTTTCAACAGGCTGACGTCTCGGCCAGTCAGCAACAGGCATGCGGTTTCGTTGAGGGTGATTGGCTCCACCGAGACTTCGACGGTCAGCAGTTCGCCGCGCTTATTGCGGCCCAGCATTTCCTGGTGATGCACACGGCCCTTAAGCTGCAACTCGGCCAGCAGCGCCGAGCGCTGTTTCTCTTCTGCCCAGATGCCGACTTGATACACCGTGCGGCCGACCACTTCGTCGGCGCGGTAACCGGTCAGGCGACAAAAACCATCGTTGACCTCCAGGTAGCGCCCGGTATCGCGTTCGGTGATGGTGATCGCGTCCGGGCTTGAGTGAAACGCCTTGGCAAACTTCTCTTCGCTCGCCTTGAGTGCCGCTTCGGAACGCTGTTGCTGGGTAATGTCGCGCAGGGTCGTGACGATGCACGGCTGGTCGCCCACGCTGATCTGCCGGCTGGAAATCACGCAGGTCAGGGCTTGCCCGTCTTTGTGTTGGGCGATGATCGCGACATTGTTCAGCCCCTGTTCGCGGATGACTTGTTCAATTCGTTGCAGGCTTTTCGCTGACGCGTCCCACAGGCCGATTTCGTCGGCCCTGCGGTCAATCACTTCGGCGGCGCTCCAGCCGAAGGTCTGGGTAAAGCTGGAGTTGATCTCGATGAACTGGCCAGTGTCCTGGCGCGTGACGCAGATCGGGTCCGGGCTGACTTGAAACAGCGTGGCGAATTTCTCTTCGGAGGCCACCAGCCGTTGTTCGCGCTCCACTTGATCGGTGATGTCCAGCAAGGTGCCGGCCATGCGCAGCGGTGCGCCGTTTTCATCGCGGTAGAGGCGGGCACGACTTTCCAGGTAGCGTGAACTGCCGTCCGGCAACTGCACGCGATAAGTCAGCTGATAATTGCCGGCCGGTCCCTCGCGCAGGCTGCGATAAGCGTCGCGCATGCTGCCGCGTTCTTCGTCGGGCACACCTTCGAAAAACGCGTCGAAGGACTCATGGAAGGGTATGGCCTCCAGCCCGTGCAACTGCGCGGCCCGCGCCGAGCCGTACAACATGCCGCTGGGAATGTGCCAGTCCCAGGTGCCGAGTTGCGCCGAATCCAGGGCCAGGTCGAGGCGTTCCTGGCTGTCTTTCAGCGCGAGTTCGGCGGCCTTGCGTTCCGTGGTATCGAGGAAAGTGCTCAGCAGGTAGGGCTGGCCTTCGAGTTCGACTTTCTGTGCGCTGAGGATGCCGTCGTGGATCTGGCCATTGCTGGCGCGAAACTGCACCTCCATGCTGGTCAGTTCGCCCTTGGCCTTGGTCGCCTTGACCAGCACGTCCCGTTGTTCCGGGTGCACCCAGAGGCCCAGTTCGACGGTGGTTCGGCCAATGGCGTCCTGCACCGGCCAGCCGAAGAGGCTTTCGAAATACTGATTGGCTTCGGTAATCAGGCCATCTTCCTGGCGGGTCAGCAGCACCATGTTCGGGCACAGGTGAAACAGCGTGGCAAAGCGTTTTTCCGAGCTGCTCAGGGCCTGTTCGCGCTGGCGCTGATGGGTGATTTCGCGAATGACCCCAATCATCCGTGGCCGACCGTCTTTGTCCGGCAGCAAGCTGCCGTTGATCTCCAGCCAGTGCAGGCTGCCGTCGGGCCAGCGGATGCGGTGGTGCATCGCCTGCTCCAGCGGGGCGCCGGCGATCACGGCATGAAAGGCGCGAATGGTTTTTGCCCGATCCTCCGGAGGCAGCAAGTCGAGGTATTCCAGATCGGTCGGCAACGGCTGTCGGGGATCGAAGCCGAACAACGCCTGGGTGCCCCGTGACCAGCTGATCTGTCCGCGCTCGATGTCCCAATACCAGGCGCCCAGGCGCGCGCCGTTGAGGGCGGCCAGCAACTGTGGTGCGCTTTCCCAGCTCTGCTCGGACCGTTTCGGGTCAAGCGCCTGTATACGTGGCATCGGCGGAATACGGTCAACAGATTTCGGCATTGGCAGGCCTTGGGCTGAATTGGGCGTTAGGCGCAGGGGTTCGCGGCTCTATGGCAGTAGCACACGTTAGCCTTGAATCCCTGGCAGATCGATTTGTGCATCCAGCAAGGCCATGAAGGCCCTTGCCGCATTCGACAGCGTCCGTTCGGTGTGCAGGATATAGCCTAGCTGGCGAGTCAGTTGTATGCCCGGCAAAGGTATTCGCGCAACTTGATCGTCGAGCATTGTTCGCGGCAAAACGCTCCAGGCCAGGCCGATCGAGACCATCATCTTGATGGTTTCCAGATAATTGGTGCTCATGGCGATGTTCGGCGTCAGTCCCTGAGCCTCGAAAAGGCGCTGGACAATGTGATGGGTGAACGTGTTGCCGCCGGGAAACACCGCCGGATGCAGGGCAATGTCCGCCAGGCTGACTGGGCCGTTGCTGATCAGCGAATGCTCCGGGGCGACCACGAAATCCAGGGGGTCGTCCCACACCGGCGTGGCTTTGACCAAGGTATGAGGTTCCGGGGCGAGGGTGATCACCGCCAGTTCCGCGCGGCCATGGAGGATTTCCTCGTAGGCCACTTCCGAATCGAGAAACTGAATATCCAGCGCCACTTGTGGGTAGCGTCGGGTGAACTCCCTTAATAAGGGCGGTAAGCGGTGCAAGCCAATGTGGTGACTGGTGGCCAGCGTCAGGCGCCCGGTCACTTCGCCGGTCAGGTTGGTCAGGGCGCGGCGGGTGTCGTCCAGCACATTGAGAATCTGATAGGCCCGCGGCAACAGGGCGCGACCGGCCTCGGTCAGGCCGACTTCACGACCCAGTCGATCGAAAAGCCGCACCTTCAATTGCTGCTCCAGCCCGGCGATGCGCTTGCTGATCGCCGGTTGCGTCAGGTGCAGCCGTTCTCCCGCGCCGGAGAAGCTTCCGGTCTCGGCAATGGCGATGAAAGCATTGAGATTAGCCAGGTCCATTGCGGTATTCCAGTTGGTTATCCAAAGCATGAAAAATATGAATTTGAGTTATTTAATGTAACCCCCTAGGATCGACCTCACAAGCCAAAGGGTTATACAAACGGCCCGGGGCATAGAAACAAGCTGATGAGGAAACCGTCTGATGGCCGGCAAAACGCTCTACGACAAGCTCTGGGATTCGCATTTGGTCAAGCAGCGCGACGATGGCTCTGCCTTGATCTACATTGATCGTCACATCATTCACGAAGTGACCTCGCCGCAAGCCTTTGAAGGCCTGCGTCTGGCCGGGCGCAAGCCTTGGCGCATCGATGCCAACATCGCGACCCCGGACCACAACGTACCGACCACCCCGGAACGCAAGGGCGGCATCGAAGCCATTGCCGACCAGGTCTCGCGTTTGCAGGTCCAGACCCTCGATGACAACTGTGACGAATACGGCATCGTCGAGTTCAAGATGAACGACGTGCGCCAAGGCATCGTCCACGTCATCGGCCCGGAACAGGGCGCAACCTTGCCGGGCATGACCGTTGTTTGCGGCGACTCCCACACCTCGACCCACGGCGCGTTTGGCGCGTTGGCTCACGGTATCGGCACGTCCGAGGTCGAGCACGTGCTCGCCACCCAGTGCCTGGTCGCCAAGAAAATGAAGAATATGCGGGTGTCGGTCGAAGGGAAATTGCCGTTCGGCGTGACCGCCAAGGACATCGTTCTCGCGGTCATTGGCAAGATCGGCACTGCCGGCGGTAACGGCCATGCCATCGAGTTCGCCGGTAGTGCGATTCGTGATCTGTCGGTCGAAGGCCGCATGACCATTTGCAACATGTCCATCGAGGCTGGCGCTCGCGTAGGACTGGTCGCCGCTGACGAAAAAACCGTCGCCTACGTGAAGGGCCGTCCATTCGCTCCGAAAGGCGCGGAATGGGACTTGGCCGTCGAAGCGTGGAAAGACCTGGTGACTGATGAAGACGCCACGTTCGACACCGTCGTCGAGCTCGACGCCACCCAGATCAAGCCACAAGTCAGCTGGGGCACTTCGCCTGAGATGGTGTTGGCCGTGGATCAGAACGTGCCGGACCCTGCGAAGGAAATGGACCTGGTCAAGCGCGGCTCCATCGAACGCGCCTTGAAATACATGGGTTTGACTGCCAATCAGGCAATTACCGACATTCAGCTGGACCGCGTGTTCATCGGTTCCTGCACCAACTCGCGGATCGAAGATTTGCGTGCTGCCGCCGTTATCGCCAAAGGTCGCAAAGTCGCTTCGACCATCAAGCAGGCCATCGTGGTGCCGGGCTCGGGTCTGGTGAAGGCCCAGGCTGAATCGGAAGGCCTGGACAAGATTTTCCTCGACGCCGGTTTCGAATGGCGTGAGCCGGGTTGCTCGATGTGCCTGGCGATGAACCCGGACCGTTTGGAGTCGGGCGAGCATTGCGCCTCGACCTCCAACCGCAATTTCGAAGGCCGTCAGGGCGCCGGTGGCCGTACCCACCTCGTGAGCCCGGCCATGGCCGCCGCCGCCGCGGTGAACGGTCGTTTCGTCGACGTCCGTGAATTGATCTAAAGGAGCGCAGCATGAAAGCTTTTACCCAGCACACTGGTCTTGTCGCGCCTCTGGATCGTGCCAACGTCGACACCGACCAGATCATCCCGAAGCAATTCTTGAAGTCGATCAAGCGCACGGGTTTCGGCCCAAACCTGTTCGATGAGTGGCGCTACCTGGATGTCGGGCAGCCTTATCAGGACAACTCCAAGCGCCCGTTGAACAAGGACTTCGTCCTCAACGCCGAGCGTTATCAAGGCGCCAGCGTGTTGCTGGCCCGCGAAAACTTCGGTTGCGGTTCCAGTCGTGAACATGCGCCGTGGGCGCTGGAGGAATACGGTTTCCGCAGCATCATCGCGCCGAGCTACGCCGACATCTTCTTCAACAACAGCTTCAAGAACGGCTTGCTGCCGATCATCTTGAGCGACGCTGAAGTGGATGAGCTGTTCCAGCAGGTGGAAGTGACCCCGGGTTATCAGTTGCAGGTCGATTTGCAGGCCCAGACCGTTACCCGTCCGGATGGCAAGGTGTTGAGCTTTGAAATTGACGCCTTCCGTAAGCATTGCCTGCTCAACGGTCTGGACGATATCGGTCTGACGTTGATGGACCATGAAGCGATTGCGACGTTTGAAGCCAAGCACCGGGCGAGCCAGCCTTGGTTGTTTCGCGACGCGTAAGTTTGCGTAAGGCGTGATGACGCCTTCGCGGGCAAGCCTCGCTCTTACGGCTGAAATACGTCTCCCTGTAGGAGCGAGGCTCGCCCGCGAAGAGGCCCGCCCAGACAACACAAGGCTAAACCCCAAAAGGAAGTCCCCCATGACCCGCACCGCCCAGCACAACCAGGTAGTCCAAAAGCAATTCGGTGAACAGGCCTCGGCCTATCTGAGCAGCGCCGTACACGCTCAAGGCACCGAATTTGCGCTGCTACAGGCCGAACTGGCCGGGCAGGGCGATGCTCGGGTGCTGGACCTGGGGTGTGGCGCTGGTCACGTCAGTTTTCACGTGGCGTCGCTGGTCAAGGAAGTGGTGGCCTACGATTTGTCCCAGCAGATGCTCGACGTGGTTACCGTCGCCGCTGTGGACCGTGGTTTGAGCAATGTGACCACGGTCAACGGTGCCGCCGAGCGCCTGCCGTTTGCCGATGGTGAGTTCGACTTCGTCTTCAGTCGTTACTCGGCGCACCATTGGAGCGACCTCGGCCTGGCCCTGCGCGAAGTCCGGCGGGTGCTGAAGCCGGGTGGGGTGGCGGCGTTCATCGACGTGTTGTCACCGGGCAGTCCGTTGTTTGACACTTACCTGCAAAGCGTCGAAGTGCTGCGCGACACCAGCCATGTGCGCGATTATTCCGCCGGCGAGTGGTTGCGTCAGGTCAGCGAAGCGGGGTTGCATACCCGTAGCACTGCGCGTCAACGGTTGCGGCTGGAGTACAACTCCTGGGTCGAACGCATGCGCACGCCAGAAGTGATGCGCGCGGCGATCCGCGAGTTGCAGCAGTCGATGGGCAATGAAGTGCGCGAATATTTTGAGATTGAGGCCGATGGTTCGTTCAGTACCGATGTGCTGGTGCTGATGGCCGAACGATAGAATTTTTCCGGGTGTGCTCAAGGGCGCACCGACTGATGACATGAGGAAAGCATGAGCAAGCAGATTCTGATTCTCCCAGGTGATGGTATTGGCCCGGAAATCATGGCCGAAGCGGTCAAGGTGCTGGAGCTGGCCAACGACAAGTACAGCCTGGGCTTCGAGCTGAGCCACGACCTGATCGGCGGCGCCGCCATCGACAAGCACGGCGTGCCATTGGCCGACGAAACCCTCGACCGTGCACGCGCAGCCGACGCTGTGCTGCTGGGCGCCGTGGGCGGCCCGAAATGGGACACCATCGAGCGTGACATCCGCCCTGAGCGCGGCCTGCTGAAGATTCGTGCGCAACTGGGCCTGTTTGGCAACCTGCGCCCGGCGATCCTCTACCCGCAACTGGCCGAGGCATCGAGCCTGAAGCCTGAAATCGTTTCGGGCCTGGACATCCTGATCGTCCGTGAACTGACCGGCGGCATCTATTTCGGCGCGCCACGCGGCACCCGCACCCTGGACAACGGCGAGCGTCAGGCTTACGACACGCTGCCGTACAGCGAAAGCGAAATCCGCCGCATCGCCCGTGTCGGTTTCGACATGGCCATGGTGCGCGGCAAGAAGCTGTGCTCGGTGGACAAGGCCAACGTGCTGGCTTCGAGCCAACTGTGGCGCGAAATCGTCGAGCAAGTGGCCAAGGATTACCCGGAAGTCGAACTGAGCCACATGTACGTCGACAACGCCGCCATGCAGCTGGTGCGTGCGCCGAAGCAATTCGACGTGATCGTTACCGAGAATATGTTCGGCGACATTCTGTCTGACCAGGCATCGATGCTCACCGGTTCCATCGGCATGCTGCCGTCGGCATCCCTGGATACCAACAACAAGGGCATGTACGAGCCTTGCCACGGTTCGGCGCCAGACATCGCTGGCAAAGGCATTGCCAACCCGTTGGCGACCATTCTGTCGGTGTCGATGATGCTGCGTTACAGCTTCAATCTGCAGGACGCGGCCGATGCCATCGAGAAAGCCGTCAGTCTGGTATTGGATCAGGGGCTGCGCACGGGCGACATCTGGTCGGCCGGTTGCACTAAAGTCGGTACGCAGGAAATGGGCGACGCAGTAGTCGCCGCGCTGCGGAATCTGTAATCTCTCGGGCCCGCTGCCACTTTCACTCTTGAAAGCAGCGGCCCACTTTTTAAAGAAGGTGTAGTTGCGATGAAACGTGTAGGTCTGATCGGTTGGCGCGGTATGGTCGGTTCCGTGCTCATGCAGCGGATGCTGGAAGAGCAGGATTTCGATCTTATTGAGCCGGTGTTTTTCACCACTTCCAATGTCGGTGGCCAAGGCCCGTCCGTGGGCAAGGACATTGCTCCGCTCAAGGACGCTTACAGCATTGAAGAGCTGAAAACCCTCGACGTGATTCTGACCTGCCAGGGTGGCGACTACACCAGCGAAGTATTCCCGAAGCTGCGCGAAGCCGGCTGGCAGGGTTACTGGATCGACGCTGCTTCCAGCCTGCGCATGCAGGATGACGCGGTGATCGTGCTGGACCCGGTGAACCGCAAGGTCATCGACCAGCAGCTCGACGCGGGCACCAAGAACTACATCGGCGGCAACTGCACCGTCAGCCTGATGCTGATGGGCCTGGGCGGCCTGTTCGAAGCCGGTCTGGTCGAGTGGATGAGCGCCATGACTTATCAGGCGGCCTCCGGTGCCGGCGCGCAGAACATGCGTGAACTGATCAAGCAAATGGGCGCGACCCACGCCGCTGTCGCCGATCAACTGGCCGACCCGGCCAGCGCCATCCTCGACATCGACCGCCGTGTGGCCGAAGCCATGCGCAGCGACGCGTACCCGACCGAAAACTTCGGCGTTCCGCTGGCCGGCAGCCTGATCCCGTGGATCGACAAGGAGCTGCCGAACGGTCAGAGCCGCGAAGAATGGAAGGCCCAGGCCGAGACCAACAAGATCCTCGGTCGCTTCAAGAGCCCGATCCCGGTGGATGGCATCTGCGTGCGCATCGGCGCCATGCGCTGCCACAGCCAGGCGCTGACCATCAAGCTGAACAAAGACGTGCCGATCGCCGACATCGAAGGGCTGATCAGCCAGCACAACCCTTGGGTCAAACTGGTGCCGAACAATCGCGAAGCCAGCATTCAGGAACTGAGCCCGACGAAAGTCACCGGCACCCTGAACGTGCCGGTTGGCCGTCTGCGCAAGCTGAACATGGGCACGCAGTACGTCGGCGCGTTTACCGTCGGCGACCAACTGCTGTGGGGCGCGGCCGAACCGCTGCGTCGCATGCTGCGGATCCTGCTTGAGCGTTGATCGATTGAAGTAATCAAAGAACCCGCGCCTTGAAAGAGGTGCGGGTTTTTTTTGGGACGGTATGTCGTCAGGAAGGGCCTCTTCGCGGGCAAGCCTCGCTCCTACAGGTATCGCGGTTGTTTCAAGATTTCGCGACCGAGACACAACCCGTAGAAGCGAGGCTTGCTCGCGAAGAAGCCGGCGCATACACCACAAAACCCCAGCCGAATTGCCTGCGCGCCACCCACCCGGTAAAGTGCCGCTCCCCCCGTTTCGCCAGAGGTAGAACCATGAGCCAGTCCTTTGATATTGCCGTGATCGGCGCCACCGGTACTGTCGGCGAAACGCTCGTGCAGATTCTCGAAGAACGCGACTTCCCGGTCGGCAACCTCCATTTGCTGGCCAGCAGCGAATCCGCCGGGCATTCGGTGCCGTTTCGCGGCAAGAACGTGCGGGTGCGTGAAGTCGACGAATTCGATTTCAGCAAGGTTCAGCTGGTGTTTTTCGCTGCCGGTCCGGCAGTGACCCTGAGTTTTGCCTCGCGCGCGACCGCTGCCGGTTGTTCGCTGATCGACCTGTCCGGCGCTCTGCCGACCAATCAGGCGCCGCAAGTGGTGCCGGAAGCCAACGCCGACGTCTTGGCCGGTTTGAAAAAGCCGTTCCAGGTCAGCAGTCCAAGCCCGTCGGCCACCACGCTGGCTGTGGTTTTGGCGCCGTTGCTCGGTTTGCTCGACCTGCAGCGCATCAACCTGACCGCCTGCCTGGCCGTTTCCGCCCAGGGGCGCGAAGCCGTGACCGAGCTGGCCCGGCAGACCGCCGAGCTTCTCAATGTGCGTCCGCTGGAGCCGACTTTCTTTGATCGGCAGATGGCTTTCAACCTGTTGGCTCAGGTCGGCAAGCCTGATGAGCAGGGTCATACGCTGCTGGAAAAACGCCTGGTGCGTGAGCTGCGTCAGGTCATGGCGCTGCCTTTATTAAAGATTTCTGTCACTTGCATTCAAGCCCCGGTGTTTTTTGGCGATAGCTTTAGCGTGACCTTGCAGTCAGCGAGCGCTGTGGACCTGGCGAAAGTCAACGCGGCGCTGGAAGACGCACCGGGTATCGAACTGGTGGAAGCCGGCGATTACCCGACGGCAGTAGGCGATGCAGTAGGGCAGGACGTGGTCTACGTTGGTCGGGTTCGCGCCGGAATCGACGACCCGTCGGAACTTAATTTGTGGCTGACGTCAGATAACGTGCGTAAAGGCGCTGCGCTCAATGCTGTGCAGGTGGCTGAATTGTTGATAAAAGACCTGCTGTAAAAGATACTTGGCAACAATTTTTCGAATGAGTCCAGTCGAGCGCTATGCTTGGCCGGATTGCTGATGGCGAGCCACTCTTCGGGGCTTTCCGGGGCATTTATGAAATGATCGCGCGTGACGACCCTTCGTCGCCGCGCGCAATGCCTTACGGCAGCGGCTATCAACACCTTCTCGCTGGCCGAGGAATGTTCAAACAAAGGATGAGGCTATGGTTCAAGTTCGCAAACTGGTGTTAGCAATAGCGGCCGCCTCGGCGCTGTCCTCCGGTATGGCGCATGCCCTCGGGCTCGGGGAATTGACCCTGAAGTCGACGCTGAACCAACCTCTGGTGGCGGAAATCGAGCTGCTCGACGTCAAGGACCTCACCGCCGCAGAAGTGGTGCCGAGCCTGGCGTCACCCGAAGATTTCGCCAAGGCCGGTGTCGATCGCCAGGCGTTTCTCAACGACCTGACCTTCACGCCCGTGCTCAATGCCAGCGGCAAAAGTATCCTGCGTGTAACGTCCAGCAAACCACTGTCCGAACCCATGGTGAAATTCCTGGTTCAGGTGATGTGGCCCAACGGTCGTTTGCTGCGCGATTACAGCGTGCTGCTCGATCCTTCCAAATTCTCCCCGCAGACCGCTGAAGCGGCTGCGCAGCCTGCGCCGACCGAAACGGTCACTGCGCCGGTGACCGGTGCCACCCAGCCGTCCCAATACACCACCACGCCGCGCGATACCCTGTGGGAAATCGCCGCGAAGGCGCGTAATGGCGGTTCGGTCCAGCAAACCATGCTGGCCATCCAGGCGCTGAACCCGGATGCCTTCATCGACGGCAACATCAACCGGCTGAAAACCGGTCAGGTGCTGCGCTTGCCGGATCAGGCGCAGAGCACCAGCCTGCCGCAACCCAAGGCAATCGCTGAAGTCGCTGCCCAGAACACTGCATGGCGCCAGGGTCGTCGTTATGTGGCGAAGCCCGGCACCGGGCAGCAGCAACTCGATGCCACCAAGCGTGGCCGCGCTGACGCAGCTCCATCGCAAACGGCGAAAGACAACCTGAGCCTGGTTTCTGCCGAAACCGGCAAGGGCAAAGGCGCTGCAGGTGATGCCAAAGCCTTGAACAACAAACTGGCGGTGACCCAGGAAAGCCTCGACACGACCCGTCGTGACAACGCTGAACTGAAAAGCCGCATGACCGATCTGCAAAGTCAGCTGGATAAGCTGCAGCGCCTGATCGAGTTGAAGAACAATCAACTGGCCAAGTTGCAGGCTGAAGGCGCAGCGGGAGCGTCGGCTTCAACTCCAGCGACGACCCCACCGGCAATGTCTGCTGAACTGGCCGCGAACCCTGCGGCAGCACCGACTGAAGTGGTTCCTGCTCCGGAAACGTCTGCGCCTGAGACTGCTCCTGCACCCGTGTCTGCCGAGCTGCCAATCGAGCCGACACCGGAAGCTTCCGACGAGCAGAAATTCAACGAACTGCTGACCAATCCGGTCCTGCTGGGTCTGGTAGGCGGTGGGGCGGTGGTTCTGCTGCTTCTGCTGCTGTTGCTGGCGCGTCGCCGCAAGGCGCAGCAAGAAGCCGAGAAACACCTGCGCATGGCGCGTGCCCTGGAAGAAGAGAGGGAGTTCTCTGCCGAGCAGGACCTGCCAGAAAGCAGCTTCGAAGGTTTGGAAGTTCCGCCGCCGAGCGTGAAACTCGCTACCGCGCCGATTCCAACGCCACCACCTGCGCCAGCGCCTGCTCCAGCTCCAGCTCCAGCTCCAGCCCCAGATGTAATGACGACGCCGATCGCCGCGCCGCTGGTGTCGCCAGCGGCCGAGCGCAATGACGACGTACTGACCAAGGCTCAGTCGCACATTGCCGCCGGTCGTCTGAACCAGGCCGCTGCGTTGCTCGAAGACGGCATCAAGCAAGAGCCACAGCGCAGCGACCTGCGTCTGAAACTGATGGAAGTCTACGGTCAGCAGGGCGATCGCGATGCATTTGTTGCCCAGGAGCGTCAGTTGGTCGCCAACGGTGACAACTTCGCCCAGGTCGAGCAGCTTAAAAGCCGCTTCCCGGCAATGGCTATCGCGGCTGCCGGTGGTCTTGCTGCCGCCGCCCTCGCTGCCGAGCTGGACGCGCAGTACGTCAAGGACCTGTTGCTGGACGAGCCGCAAGCACCGGCCGATGACCTGGACAGTGCCTTCGACCTGAGCCTGGATGACCTGGAAGCCGCGTCACCCGCAGTGGTCACGCCAGAGCCGGAAGCTGCGGCTGACCTTGACGAGTTTCCGCTTGACGATGACCTGAGCTTTGAATCGGTATTGAAGGAACAGACCGAAATCAAGGAAAACCTCGACGACCTGTCGGACTTCGATCTGGACATGGATCTGGGCGGTGATACATCGCCGGCCATGCTCGCTGAAGATGACTTCCTGCTGGATCTGGACGAAGGCGTGAAGGACCTGCCTGCGGAGCCTGTAAAACCTGAAGTGCCTCAGGACGATCTGGAGCTGCCGGCCGATTTCGACCTGTCGCTGGCTGATGAAATGGATACCGCCCCGGCCGAGCCTGAGGTCAAGGACGCCTTTGCCGCTGAGCTGGATGACGTCAACGCCGAGCTGGATCGTTTGTCCCAGAGCATGAGTGAGCCGACCTTTACTGCAGAAGACGCTATGGCTTCTGCGGCGGACGAGCCGGACTTCGACTTCCTCTCCGGCACCGATGAAGTCGCCACCAAACTCGATCTGGCCCAGGCCTACATCGACATGGGTGACAACGACGGCGCTCGGGACATCCTCAATGAGGTTGTGGCCGAGGGGAATGCTGGCCAGAAGAGCGAGGCCAAGGAGATGCTTTCGCATCTGGCTTGAGTGATCGGTAGGCAATAAACAGAACGGCAGCCCATTGAGGCTGCCGTTTTTGTTTCAGTGGTGGTCCGACGGCGTCTGTCAGGCCGGCATCGCGAGCAGGTTCGCTCCCACAAGGTTTTGTGGCGGTCACATAACCTGAGAACACCCCCGAAACACTGTGGGGGCGGGCTTGCCCGCGAAAGGGCTGCAACATTCAATATCGTACTTTCTGTTGTGCTGGTATCCCCGCCGGACAGCTTTATAATGCCCGCCTTTGCGCACATCAGCAGGCTGTGACTCCTTGGCAAATATAGATAACCCGGCTGCCGAAATGGCGGCCGACGGCTTTTTCCGGATCGCGTTGGGCGTTGAATACAAAGGCTCGCGTTATCGCGGCTGGCAGCGCCAGGCCTCCGGTGTGCTCACTGTGCAGGAAACCCTCGAAAAGGCCTTGTCCAAAGTCGCCGACTCACCGGTGTCGCTGCTCTGCGCCGGGCGCACTGACGCGGGCGTGCATGCGTGCGGCCAAGTGGTGCATTTCGATACGCAGGTCGAGCGTTCGATGAAGGCCTGGGTCATGGGCGCCAACATCAACTTGCCCCACGACGTCAGTGTCAGCTGGGCCAAGGTCATGCCGGCGCATTTTCATGCGCGCTTCAAGGCCATCGCCCGCCGTTATCGGTATGTGATCTACAACGATCAGATCCGCCCGGCGCACCTCAACGAAGAAATCACCTGGAACCACCGTCCGCTCGATGTCGAGCGCATGGCCGAGGCCGCCCAGTACCTGGTCGGTACCCATGATTTCAGCGCATTCCGCGCCGGTCAGTGCCAGGCCAAATCGCCGATCAAGGAACTGCATCACCTGCGTGTCACGCGCCACGGCAAGATGATCGTCCTGGATATCCGCGCCAGCGCCTTCCTGCACCACATGGTGCGCAACATCGCCGGTGTCTTGATGACCATCGGTGCCGGCGAGCGGCCGGTGGAGTGGATGAAGGAAGTGCTGGAGAGCCGGATCCGTCGTTCTGGCGGGGTGACGGCGCATCCGTTTGGCCTGTATCTGGTACAGGTCGAGTATCGCGACGAGTTCCAATTGCCTGAGCGTTACATCGGCCCACACTTCCTCACCGGCTTCTCTGAACTTGACGGCTGACGCCCTCGAACGCATTTGTTACCATCCGGGACTTTCTCGGATTTGCCCTGAGGTTTTATCGACATGTCAGCCGTTCGCAGCAAGATTTGTGGGATTACCCGCATAGAAGATGCGTTGGCGGCGGTCGAGGCCGGGGCGGATGCCATCGGGTTTGTGTTTTACGCCAAGAGTCCGCGGGCCGTCACGTTCCAGCAGGCGCGCGACATTATCAAGTTGCTGCCGCCGTTCGTGACCACCGTGGGGTTGTTCGTCAACAGCAGCCGCTGCGAGTTGGGCGAGCTGCTCGACGCCGTACCGCTGGACCTGTTGCAGTTCCATGGCGACGAAACCGCAGCCGAATGTGAAGGCTGGCACCGCCCGTACATTAAGGCGTTGCGGGTCAAGGCCGGCGACGACATCGCGGCGGCCTGCGATGCGTTTCCAAGTGCCAGCGGTATCCTGCTTGATGCCTATGTCGAAGGTGTTCCCGGTGGAACCGGTGAGGCGTTCGACTGGTCTCTGATACCGCAGGGCTTGAGCAAGCCGATCATCCTCGCTGGTGGCCTGACGCCGGATAACGTGGCTGAGGCAATCGCCCGGGTCCGGCCTTATGCGGTGGACGTCAGCGGCGGGGTAGAAGCGAGCAAGGGCATCAAGGATCACGCAAAGATTCAGGCATTCATCAAGGCGGTACGTAGTAGCACGTAGTTGATGTGACGGCTGGCAGACTGCCGCCGTCCCAAAATGCACTGCGCTGCACAAAGCAGGCACGGCTGAGGATTTTTGGATTGTACGCAGGTCACGTTTCGCTGACCCGGCCATCCACCGATCATCGCCACACACATGAATTTAGCTCAAGGGCATACGCGGGGCTGCGAACCAGAGCGTTCGGGCCGCCGGTACTGGAGAAAGAAAGCATGAGCAACTGGTTAGTAGACAAACTGATCCCTTCGATCATGCGTTCCGAGGTCAAGAAGAGCTCGGTGCCTGAAGGTCTGTGGCACAAATGCCCGTCTTGCGAGGCTGTGCTGTATCGTCCGGAGCTGGAAAAGACCCTGGACGTTTGCCCCAAGTGCAACCACCACATGCGTATCGGCGCCCGCGCGCGCATCGACATCTTCCTCGACGCCGAAGGCCGTGCAGAATTGGGCGCGGACCTGGAGCCGGTTGACCGTCTGAAATTCCGCGATGGCAAGAAGTACAAGGACCGCCTGACCGCTGCGCAAAAGCAGACCGGCGAGAAAGACGCACTGATCTCCATGAGCGGCACCCTGCTGGGCATGCCGGTGGTGGTTTCGGCCTTCGAGTTCTCCTTCATGGGGGGGTCGATGGGCGCCATCGTGGGTGAGCGTTTTGTCCGCGCTGCCAACTACGCGCTGGAAAACCGTTGCCCGATGATCTGTTTCGCCGCTTCCGGTGGTGCGCGGATGCAGGAAGCCCTGATCTCCCTGATGCAAATGGCCAAGACCTCTGCGGTCCTGGCGCGTCTGCGTGAAGAAGGCATTCCGTTCATCTCCGTGCTGACCGATCCGGTCTACGGCGGCGTTTCGGCCAGTCTGGCGATGCTGGGCGACGTGATTGTCGGTGAGCCGAAAGCCCTGATCGGCTTCGCCGGTCCACGCGTGATCGAACAGACCGTGCGTGAAAAACTGCCGGAAGGTTTCCAGCGCAGCGAGTTCCTGCTGGAGCACGGTGCAATCGACATGATCATTCACCGTCAGGAACTGCGTCCGCGCCTGGGCAACCTGCTGGCACAAATGATGGGCCTGCCGACGCCAAAATTCGTTGCCGCACCCATTGAGCCGATCGTGGTTCCACCGGTACCTGCCAACCTATGACCGAACGTACCCTTGGCGAGTGGCTCGCCTACCTAGAGCAGTTGCACCCTTCGGCCATCGACATGGGTCTGGAGCGCTCGCAACAGGTAGCGTCCCGCATGGGACTGGGCAAGCCGGCGCCTCGGGTGATCACGGTCACCGGCACCAATGGCAAGGGGTCCACCTGTGCATTCGTGGCCTCGTTGCTGCGGGCTCAAGGCCTGAGCGTTGGTGTCTACAATTCTCCGCACCTGCTGCGTTACAACGAGCGGGTGCAGGTCAACGGCGTCGAAGCGACGGACGCCGAGTTGTGCGAAGCCTTTGCTGCGGTCGAGGCGGGCCGTGGCGACACTTCCCTGACGTACTTCGAGATGGGCACCCTGGCGGCGTTCTGGCTGTTTCAACAGGCAGGGCTTGATGCCGTGGTGCTGGAAGTCGGCTTGGGCGGGCGTCTGGACACGGTCAACGTGGTCGATGCCGACATGGCGCTGGTCACCAGTATTGGCGTCGACCACGCCGATTACCTGGGCGATACCCGCGAATCCGTGGCTTTTGAGAAAGCCGGCATCTTCCGCCAGGGCGCGCCTGCGCTCTGTGGTGACCTGAATCCTCCGCAACCTCTGCTGGATAAAGCCCGCGAGCTCAATTGCCCGTTTTTCCTGCGTGGGCGCGATTTCGACCTCGGTGTGACCGATCACAATTGGCAATGGCGCGGTCTTGACGCTCAAGGGCGAGTGGTCGAGTTGCATGATCTGCCGTTGCTCGATCTGCCGATGGAAAACGCCGCACTGGCCTTGCAGGCTTACCTGTTGCTCGGTTTGCCGTGGGTAGATTCGCAAGTAATCAATGCGCTGACAGCGACGCGGGTGGCAGGTCGTCTTGACCGCCGTCAAATCGACTGGCAGGGCAAGCGTCTGAACCTGTTGCTGGATGTGGGGCATAACCCGCATGCGGCCGAGTATCTGGCGCGCCGTCTGGCCGTTCGTCCGCCGGTCGGCAAGCGTCTGGCGGTGTTTGGCTTGTTGGCGGACAAGGATCTGGATGGTGTTGTCAGTGAATTGAATGCTAGTGTCCAGCAATGGGCTGTCGCGCCGCTGGATTCGCCGCGTGCGCGCCCGGTGGCCGATTTGCAGGCGGCGTTGCAGAACCTTGGCGCTGCGGTAACGTCTTATGACAGTGTGGCCGCCGCCCTGGAAGGGCAGTGCGCACTGGCAACGAGCGACGACGAGATTCTGTTGTTCGGATCATTTTATTGTGTCGCCGAGGCCCTCGAATGGCTGGCCCGGCGCTCCACGGAGGAAGCGGCAAATGGCATTGCTGGATAAGGCATACAAACAGCGCATGGTTGGCGCCCTGGTTCTGGTGGCGCTGGCGGTTATTTTTCTGCCGATGCTGTTTTCCCGCCAGGATGAGCAGCGTCAAGTGACGGTCGAAGCCCCGGCTGCGCCGCAAGCACCCTCGGTGCCGCCAGTGCAGGTCGAGCCAGTGGTGGTGCCCGAGCCACAAGCGCTGCCTCAGGAGCCTGTGCCAAGCGATGACGAGATCGCTCAGCAAGAAGCCCCCGTGGCGCCGATCACCCCGAGTGCGCCAGCCGCGGCTGCGCCTGCTACCAAACCGGTCGCTCCCGCGCCTGTGGTCAAGCCTGCTGCGCCGACCACGCCGCCTGCCCAGCCGATTACGGCCGCGCCGGGCAAGCCAGACACGACTCAAAGCCGCGTCGATGCCAATGGCCTGTCGGTCAGCTGGTCGGTGCAACTGGCCAGTCTGTCGAGCCGTGCAAGCGCAGAAAGTTTGCAAAAAGACCTGCGCAGTCAGGGCTATAACGCCTATATCCGCACGGCCGATGGCAAGAATCGGGTGTTTGTCGGGCCGCTGATCGAGCGCGCCGAAGCGGATCGCCTGCGCGACTTGTTGGGCCGCCAGAAGAACCTCAAGGGGTTTGTGGTGCGTTTCCAGCCTGAGCGCAACTAAAACTATCGCCCCGATTTGAAATGCACTGACAATCGCAGCTTACCGATAGCCATGCGCTCTGCTAAAATGCGCCGCCTTATCCGTCTGTAGGCTGCACTGTGCCATTTACCTGGGTTGACTGGGCGATCGTTGCAATCGTCGCCATCTCCGCATTGATCAGTCTGAGCCGCGGCTTCGTCAAAGAAGCATTATCGCTGGTGACCTGGATCATCGCAGGAGTCGTCGCCTGGATGTTCGGTGGTGCATTGTCCGAGCACCTCGCCGGATACATCGAAACGCCATCAGCTCGTGTGATCACGGGCTGCGCCATCATGTTTATCGCCACGTTAATCGTAGGCGCAATGATCAATTATCTTATCGGCGAGTTGGTACGCGTCACCGGGCTATCCGGGACCGATCGATTCCTCGGCATGGCCTTCGGCGCCGCGCGTGGCGTGTTGCTGGTGGTCGTGGCGGTCGGGCTGTTGAGCCTGGGGCCGGTACAGCAGGACGGGTGGTGGCAACAGTCACAGCTCGTGCCAAAATTTCTATTGGTCGCAGACTGGTCCAAAAACCTGATCCTCGGGTGGAGCAGTCAGTGGCTTGCCAGCGGTATCAGCGTACCCGCTGAGATACCGTTCAAGGAGCACCTCTTGCCGACGGCCAAAACGCCTCAGTGAGTTGTGTTCAGTTCAGATCCATTAAGTAGGGGTTGCGTCGCATGTGTGGCATCGTCGGTATCGTCGGTAAGTCGAACGTCAATCAGGCGCTGTATGACGCGCTAACCGTCCTCCAGCACCGCGGCCAGGACGCTGCCGGTATCGTGACCAGCCATGACGGCCGGTTATTCCTGCGCAAGGACAATGGCCTGGTGCGTGACGTGTTCCATCAGCGTCACATGCAGCGCCTGGTCGGTCACATGGGCATTGGCCATGTGCGTTACCCGACCGCGGGCAGCTCGACCTCGGCCGAAGCTCAACCGTTTTACGTCAACTCGCCTTACGGCATCACCCTGGCGCACAACGGTAACCTGACCAACGTTGAACAGCTGGCCAAGGAGATTTACGAATCTGACCTGCGCCACGTCAACACCAACTCCGATTCGGAAGTGCTGCTCAACGTGTTCGCGCACGAACTGGCCCAGCGCGGCAAGTTGCAGCCTACCGAAGAAGACGTATTCGCCGCTGTAACCGACGTGCATAACCGTTGCGTCGGTGGTTATGCGGTCGTGGCAATGGTGACCGGTTACGGCATCGTCGGTTTCCGCGACCCGCACGGCATCCGCCCGATCGTCTTCGGTCAGCGTCACACCGACGAAGGCGTCGAGTACATGATCGCCTCCGAAAGCGTCTCCCTGGACGTGCTCGGCTTCACCCTTATTCGCGACCTGGCACCAGGCGAAGCGGTCTACATCACTGAAGATGGCAAGCTGCACACCCGTCAGTGCGCGACCAACCCGTCCCTGACCCCGTGCATCTTCGAACACGTCTACCTGGCGCGTCCGGACTCGATCATCGACGGCGTGTCGGTGTACAAGGCCCGTCTGCGCATGGGCGAGAAGCTCGCCGAGAAGATCCTGCGCGAACGTCCTGAACACGACATCGACGTGGTCATCCCGATCCCGGACACCAGCCGCACTGCGGCCCTGGAGCTGGCGAACCACCTGGGCGTCAAGTTCCGCGAAGGCTTCGTGAAAAACCGCTACATCGGCCGTACCTTCATCATGCCGGGCCAGGCCGCACGGAAAAAATCCGTACGCCAGAAGCTCAACGCCATCGAACTGGAATTCCGCGGCAAGAACGTGATGCTGGTGGACGACTCGATCGTTCGTGGCACCACGTGCAAGCAGATCATCCAGATGGCCCGTGAAGCCGGCGCGAAAAACGTCTACTTCTGCTCCGCAGCACCGGCCGTTCGCTACCCGAACGTCTACGGTATCGACATGCCGAGCGCTCACGAGCTGATCGCCCACAATCGTTCGACCCAGGACGTTGCCGACCTGATCGGCGCCGACTGGCTGATCTATCAGGACTTGCCTGACTTGATCGAAGCGGTCGGTGGCGGCAAGATCAAGATCGAGAAGTTCGATTGTGCGGTGTTCGACGGCCAGTACGTCACCGGTGACGTCGACGAGGCTTACCTGAACAAGATCGAGCAGGCACGTAACGATGCCTCCAAGGTCAAGACACAGGCCGTCAGCGCGATCATTGATCTGTACAACAACTGAGTAACTACCGGCCCTGAGGGGCCGGTTTTGTATCTACTGATAAAGAACAAGGCAAGGAGTGACAGCATGAGTCAGGATTGGGATGCCGGTCGGCTGGACAGCGACCTCGAAGGCGTAGCGTTCGATACCCTGGCCGTACGCGCCGGTCAGCACCGCACGCCGGAAGGCGAACACGGTGATCCGATGTTCTTCACTTCAAGCTACGTATTCCGTACCGCTGCCGATGCGGCGGCGCGCTTTGCCGGTGAAGTGCCGGGCAACGTTTACTCGCGTTATACCAACCCGACCGTTCGCGCGTTCGAAGAGCGCATTGCCGCGCTGGAAAGCGCCGAGCAAGCGGTCGCCACGGCCACCGGCATGGCAGCGATCATGGCGGTGGTCATGAGCCTGTGCAGCGCTGGTGATCACGTGCTGGTGTCGCGCAGCGTGTTCGGCTCGACCATCAGTCTCTTCGAAAAGTACTTCAAGCGCTTCGGCATCGAAGTCGACTACGTGCCTTTGGCGGACCTGTCCGGTTGGGACGCAGCCATCAAGGCCAACACCAAATTGCTGTTCGTCGAGTCGCCGTCCAATCCATTGGCAGAGCTGGTAGACATTGCCGAGCTGGCGAAAATCGCTCATGCCAAAGGCGCGATGCTGGTGGTCGACAACTGCTTCTGCACCCCTGCGTTGCAACAACCGCTGAAGATGGGCGCGGACATCGTCGTGCACTCGGCGACCAAGTTCATCGATGGCCAGGGCCGTTGCATGGGCGGCGTTGTCGCCGGTCGCAGCGAGCAGATGAAAGAAGTGGTGGGTTTCCTGCGCACCGCCGGGCCGACCCTGAGCCCGTTTAACGCCTGGATCTTCCTCAAGGGTCTGGAAACCCTGAGCCTGCGCATGAAGGCGCATTGCGCCAACGCCCAGCAACTGGCCGAGTGGCTGGAGCAGCAGGACGGCATCGAGAAAGTCCATTACGCCGGCCTCAAGAGCCATCCGCAGCACGAACTGGCGCTGCGCCAGCAGAAAGGTTTCGGCGCCGTGGTGAGTTTCGAGGTCAAGGGCGGCAAAGAGGGCGCCTGGCGCTTTATCGATGCGACCCGTCTGATTTCGATCACCGCCAACCTGGGCGACAGCAAAACCACGATCACGCACCCGAGCACCACCTCCCACGGCCGTCTGGCGCCGCAAGAGCGTGAAGCGGCGGGCATTCGTGACAGCCTGATCCGCATCGCGGTCGGTCTGGAAGACGTGGCAGACCTGCAAGCCGATCTGGCGCGCGGGTTGGCGGCCTTGTGATCGAGTTGGCGACGCCGGGTACCGGCACCCATGGCCGCGTTGCACTGGTCACCGGTGCTGCACGCGGCATCGGGTTGGGGATCGCGGCCTGGCTGATCAGCGAAGGCTGGCAGGTGGTGCTGACCGATCTTGATCGAGAGCGTGGTTCGAAAGTGACAAAAGTGCTGGGCGCAAACGCCTGGTTCGTCGCCATGGACGTCTCGAACGAGGGGCAAGTGGCGCTGGGCGTTGCCGAGGTGCTGGGTCAATTCGGGCGTCTGGATGCGCTGGTGTGCAACGCGGCGGTGGCCGACCCGCACAACATCACCCTGGAAAGCCTCGACCTGGCTTACTGGAACCGGGTGCTGGCGGTCAATCTCAGTGGGCCAATGCTGTTGGCCAAACACTGTGCGCCGTATCTGCGCGCTCACAGCGGTGCGATCGTCAACCTGGCCTCGACCCGTGCCGGGCAATCAGAGCCTGATACAGAGGCTTACGCGGCGAGCAAGGGCGGCCTGCTGGCCCTGACTCACGCGTTGGCCATCAGCCTTGGGCCGGAAATACGCGTCAACGCGGTCAGCCCTGGCTGGATCGACGCGCGAGACCCGGCGGCACGACGTGCCGCCCCCCTGACCGATGCCGACCATGCCCAGCATCCGGCGGGCAGGGTCGGGACTGTCGAAGACGTCGCGGCGATGGTGGCGTGGCTGTTGTCGAAGAATGCCGGGTTCGTCACCGGCCAGGAATTTGTGGTCGATGGCGGCATGACCAAGAAGATGGTCTACAAGTAGAAGCTGCAAGTCTCAAGCTACAAGCGGCAAGTAAATGCGAGCCCGTGCAAGCCCTGAATACGCGATCCTGCTTTTACTTGCCGCTTGAAGCTTGTACTTGGAGCTGTTTTGAAAAAACTTCAATCCTGCTATTGACTTAGGTTCGCTACCTGCGTAAATTTCGCGGCCTCGGAGATGCAAACGGGTGATTAGCTCAGCTGGGAGAGCGTCTGCCTTACAAGCAGAATGTCGGCGGTTCGATCCCGTCATCACCCACCAAATCCGAGAGTCTTGCGAGAGCAAGATGGAAGCTGTTAAAAGCCTCCACCG
Organism: Pseudomonas sp. SJZ077; assembly: GCF_007993905.1. NCBI lineage: Bacteria > Pseudomonadati > Pseudomonadota > Gammaproteobacteria > Pseudomonadales > Pseudomonadaceae > Pseudomonas > Pseudomonas sp. SJZ077. Next base: position 249,945 of record NZ_VIUJ01000001.1, on the reverse strand, counting down.
ACGCGCAGCGGTAGTTCAGTCGGTTAGAATACCGGCCTGTCACGCCGGGGGTCGCGGGTTCGAGTCCCGTCCGCTGCGCCATATTTTCCGAGTCAGGCTTGACCTGATTCGAGATTGAAAGAGAGATTGAAAAGTCTCGGAGCTTTCAGTCAGACGAGTTAATTGAGCGTCAGCTCAAAGCGATACGCAGCGGTAGTTCAGTCGGTTAGAATACCGGCCTGTCACGCCGGGGGTCGCGGGTTCGAGTCCCGTCCGCTGCGCCATATCTGCCTCAAGGCCCGCTGAACGCCTTGGAGCTACGAAGAAAGCCGCTGGCAATCTTCGAGTCGATAGCAAAGACCCTGGTCGAAAGACCGGGGTTTTTTGTGTCTGCGATTTGGCTTTTCTCTCATCCATACCCTCCCCAATGAACCTTTCTGCTCAGTCGATGCATAAAGGGCTTCCTTCGCACGCCTGACATTAATTAGAATCACTCTCATTTACGATAACTCCTTGGCACAGGGCTTCTTGAAATGAGCGATGCAGCGATGCCGGAGGAGCAAACCTTCCATGACTTGTACCGCGACCATCGCGGCTGGCTCGAAAACTGGTTGAGGCGGCGCATGAGCAATGGTCATGATGCGGCGGACCTGAGCCAGGATACGTTCGTGCGTGTGCTCGCCAGCTCCCAGCACATTGCTGACCTGCAAGAGCCCCGCGCCTACCTGGCGACCGTGGGCAAACGGCTGCTGACCAACTTCTACAAGCGCCGCAGCCTCGAACAGGCTTACCTCAACGCCCTGGCGCTGCTGCCCGAAGACTGCGTGCCATCCCCTGAGCAGCGCTGGATTCTGCTGGAAACCCTGCAAGCCCTCGACGAATTGCTCGATGGATTGCCGACCCCGGTACGACGGGCATTTCTCTGGAGCCAACTGGAAGGTCTGGGTTACCAGCAAATCGCCGAGCGCCTGCAAGTCTCCGAACGCACGATCAAGCGCTACATGGCCCAAGCCTACGAACACTGCCTGCTGGTGGACCTGTGATCGGTTCAGCCCCTTCGGCCGACGCCCGCCACGTCATGCGGGCTGCCGCGCAGTGGCTGGCGCTGATGGAATCGGGCACTGCCGATGAGCAGGACCGTGCGGAGTTGCAGACCTGGCGTGACAGCCATTCCAGTCACGAACAGGCCTGGCAGAAAGCGCAACGCTTGCGTCAACGTTTTAGCGACCTGCCTTCAGCATTGGCGATGGCCAGTCTGGATAGGCCGCAGCCGAGCCGGCGTGCGGTGCTCAAGCGCGCCGTGGGAGCGGTGGCGTTGGTGCCGACTGCCTGGCTGATCAGTCGGCAGTTGCCTTTGGATGTCTGGGGTGCCGACCTGCGCACGGCGACCGGCGAGGGCAAGAAAGTCCGGTTGACCGATGGCAGCTCGCTGCAATTGAACACCGCGAGCGCCGTCGATATCGATCTGAACACTCGGCTACTGAAGCTCGTGGAGGGCGAAATAGCCCTGAAAGTCCCCGGTTCGTCGCCGCTGACGATCCAGACTCACTTCGGCCAGGTAGTCGTCAGTCAGAGCGAAGTGTGTGTTCGCCAGTGGCCGACGGGTTGCCGGGTGTCGGTGCTCAACGGCGCGGTGCAGTTGGAGCCTTTGCGCGGACCGGTCTTTTCATTGCGCGCAGGCCAGCAAGTCAGCCTTCAGGCGGCAGGTGCCGGCGCTGTGGAGCCCTTCGACGTGCTTGCTCCAGGCTGGCGAGACGGTGTGTTGATGGCACAGAACCAGCCTCTGGGGGATTTCCTGCGTGAACTCAGCACCTATCGCCCGGGTGTGCTGCGCTGGGAGCCGGAACTGGAATCCCTGCGTGTCACCGGCAGTTTTCGCCTGGAAGACACTGATCGTATCCTCACGCTGTTAGCGGCCAGCTTGCCGCTGGAGGTGCATTCGCGTACGCGTTATTGGGTCACGCTGCTGCCGCGCAAAAATAGTGTTTGAAGGGTGTCCCCTTTTTTCGCGTCGCTTGTCATTCAAGGCAAGTGAACGAATCAAGAGAGCTTCTTCAATGCCCGCAGTGTTCCCGTCGAGTCCGCGTTTGGCTTCATCCCGCCTGCGCCCGTTAATGCACTTGAGCCTGTTGCTGAGCCTCAGTGCCTGTCCGTTGTTTATCACCGCCGGTTGGGCCGAAGACGCGCCTCGACGCAGTTATCAGGTGCCGGCAGGCAGCCTTGGTGCAGCGCTGACCCGTTTCGCGGGTCTGGCCGGGGTCAATCTGTCTGTGGACCCGGCGCTGGTGAGCGGTCGCAACAGCCCCGGTCTGTCCGGCGAGTTCGCCGTGGAGGAGGGTTTTGCGCGGCTGTTGCAGGGTTCCGGTCTGCAACTGCAACCGGTGGGCGAGCAGGCCTACATCCTGACCCCGGCGCCCGAAGGCAGCGGTCTGCAACTCGGCGCCACCTCGATTCTCGGTTCCATCGACCCGGTGGACGGTGATCCGTATGCCGGCGGCCAGGTTGCGCGTCGCGGTTCGCAAGGCTTGCTGGGCTCCAAAGATTTCATGGAAACGCCGTTCAGCATGACCACCTACACCAGCGAGGTGGTCAAGAACCAGCAGGCGCGGACCTTGGGCGACCTGATCGCCAACGATCCATCGGTTCGTGCCACGAACCCGGCGGGTGGGCGCTATGAGCAGTTCACCATTAGAGGGTTGAGCCTGTTCAACAGTGATGTTGCCTACAACGGTCTCTACGGCGTGTTGCCGACTTATACGATTGATATGGAGATGGCCGATCGTGTCGATGTGATCAAAGGTCCGAGCCAACTGATCAACGGCATCTCGCCGCGGGGCAGCGTGGGTGGCGGAATCAACGTGGTGGCCAAGCGCGCCACCGACAAGCCCATTACTTCGTTTACCGGTATGTACGCTTCCGACAGCCAGGTCGGCGGCGCAGTGGATGTTGGCCGGCGCTTTGGTGAAGACAACAAGTTCGGCATTCGTTTCAATGGCGTCAAGCAGTCCGGCGACACCGAATGGGATCAGCAGAATGTCGACCGCGAGATGGCCGTGCTGGGCCTGGATTTTCGCGGTGAACGCCTGCGTCTCTCGACGGACGTCGGCCGTACCGAGCGTGATACCGACGCGCCGCAGGAGCGGGTGCAGGTCAACGCCAACGCGCGGGTTCCACATGCCAGCGATGTGCGTCACAACTATGCGCAACCCTGGAGCAAGGCGAGTACCAACGACACTTTCGGCACGGTGAACGCCGAATTCGACGTCAACGATTCCGTGATGCTCTACGGCGGCGTGGGTGCGCGCAAAAGCAATCATGATTTTCTCCGGCATGCCGTCGCGGTCACCAACGACAAGGGCGATTTCAGCGTTCAACCCCGTGATTTCACCCGCGACGAAAATGTCCGGACGGCCACGGCTGGGGTGCGCAACTGGTTTCATACCGGCCCGGTGAGCCACGAGGTCAATCTGGCGGCCAGTTATTTCTACATGGACTTCGAAAATGGCGGCACACGTTACGCGGCGGCCCCCAGCAACCTCTACAACCCTGTGGAAACACCGACGCCGGTCAGGCCGACGCGCCAGGATCCGAAGGTCTATACCGAGAACCGCTTCAGCGGCGTGGCCTTGTCCGACACCCTGGGATTCTTCGATGACCGGCTGCTGCTGACCCTGGGCGCCCGCTGGCAGCGGGTGAAGGTCGAGGACTGGTCGGATAACGTAAAAGGCGACACCGCCTACGACGAGGAAAAGGTTTCGCCGTCGGGCGGCATCCTGTTCAAGGCCACCGATAAGCTGTCGCTGTACGCGAACTACATGGAAGGCCTGAGCCAAGGCAAGATCGCGCCATCGACCTCGATCAACGAAGACGAGATTTTCCCGCCATTCATCAGCCGCCAGGTCGAGGTCGGCGCCAAGTATGACGCTGGCGCGTTTGCCATGACCGCTGCGGTGTTCCGGATCAAGCAGCCGGCCTATGAGACCAACGCCACCACGCGGGTTTTCGGCCCGAACGGCAAGCGTGAAAACACGGGTGTGGAACTGAGTGTGTTCGGTGAGCCGCTCGAGGGTTTCCGCCTGCTCGGCGGCGTCATGTATATCGACAGCGAGTTGACCAACACCGCCAATGGCACCTTCGACGGCAACCGGGCGCCGGCCACTCCGAAATACAACGTCAACCTGGGCGCCGAGTGGGACGTGCCCACCGTGCAGGGCCTGACCCTCACCAGCCGGGGCATCTATTCCAGTTCGCAGTATCTGGACCAGTCCAACAACAAGGAGATCGACTCGTGGGAGCGTTTCGACGTGGGCGCACGCTACGCGTTCAAGGTCGAGGAAAAGAACATCACATTGCGCGCCAACATCGAGAACGTGGCCGACAAGCGCTACTGGAGTTCGGCCGGGGCGTCGGATGACAGTGAGCCAGGGTTGACGCTGTCGACACCGCGGACCTATCTGCTTTCGGCGACCGTCGACTTCTGACGGCATCGCGTTGACTGACCCGACGCCATCGCGAGCAGGCTCGCTCCCACACTGGTTTTGTGTTGTTGCATAGATTTAATCAACAACACCAATCCCCTGTGGGAGCGAGCCTGCTCGCGATAGCGGCATCAGCAACGCCGCAAGACTCAGCCTTGCAAGTAAACCGCATGGGTATGGGTGTACTCGTAAAGCCCATGCTTGCCATCCGCGCCGCCAATCCCGGATTTACGCACCCCGGCATGGAAGCCCTGCATGGCCTCGAAGTTCTCGCGGTTGACGTAAGTCTCACCAAAATCCAGCTCGCGCATTGCGTGCATGGTTTTACTGAGGTCGCGGGTGTAGATCGACGAAGTCAGGCCATAGTCGCAGTCGTTGGCCAGGGCGATGGCTTCGTCGAGGTCGTCGATAATCTGGATCGGCAGCACCGGGCCGAAAATCTCTTCGCGCATGATCTCCATGTCGGCGCTGCACCCGGCCAATACCGTGGGCTGGAAGTGAAAGCCGTTCGGCAAATCGGCAATCTGCCCACCGCTGATCAGACTCGCGCCCTGGCTCAAGGCCGTGCGCACTTTGCGGTTGACGCTGTCCAGGCCCTGACGGTTGATCAGCGGGCCCATTTCCACCTCTGGCCGGGCAATCGGATCGCCATAACGGGTGGCGCTCATCGCCGCTGCGATGCGTTCGATAAACGAGTCGGCGACCTTGCGTTCGACGTACACCCGCTCGGCGCAATTGCACACCTGACCGCTGTTGATGATCCGCGAATCGCGAATGGCTTTTACTGCCAGATCAAGGTCGGCATCCGCCAGCACAATGGCCGGCGCCTTGCCGCCCAGTTCCAGGTTGAGTTTGGTGATGTTCGGTGCGGCGGCGGGCATGATTCGCGAACCGGTGTCGACGCTGCCGGTGAAGCTGATCATGTCCACGCCCTTGTGCGCACTGAGCGCCGCGCCCACTCGACCATCGCCGCAAACCACGTTGAACACGCCCGCCGGCAGATCGGTTTCGGCCACCAGCCGGGCGAATTCGAAGCAGTTGTTCGGGGTTTCTTCACTGGGTTTGATCACGATGGTATTGCCGGTCAGCAGGGCCGGCGCCATCTTGCGGGCGATCAGGAAAAACGGGAAATTCCACGGCAGAATCCCGGCGACCACGCCCAGTGGTTTGCGAAACAGAAAGATGTTTTCGTTCTGCCGGTCGCTGGTGATGATTTCGCCTTCGATGCGCCGGGCCCACTCGGCCATGTAGTCGAGGTAGTCGGCGGTGAAATTGACTTCCACTTCCGCCAGGCCGCTGACCTTGCCTTGTTCGAGGGTGATGGTGCGGGCCAAGTGCTGGACGTTCTCCCGCAGCTTGGCGGCGATCCGGCGTAGATGCCCGGCGCGTTCAATCGCCGGTTTGCGCGACCAGTCTTTTTGCGCGGCGCGCGCGGCGGCAAGGGCGTGGTCGACGTCTTCGGCCGTCGAGGCCGGGACTTTCGACAGCACGACACCCGTGGCCGGGTTGATCACATCGAGATGGGCAGTGCTGGCCACGAACTGGCCGTTGATGAAGTTTTCGTACACGGGCACGGACGACATTAGGGCGACTCCTTGGCTGATCAGTAAGTGCGCGACGGCGCGTGTTCGGTGGCCGGTGCGCGGTAACGGGCGAGGGTGGCCGTGGCGCTTTGGCGCAGCAGGCTGATGTCGATGGCCACGGCAATGAACTGACACCCCCAGCTTTGATAGCGGCGCGCGTCTTCTTCGTTCGGCGCGAGGATGCCGCAAGCCTTGCCGGCTGCGAGCGTTGCTTTCACTGCGTGCTGGATGCGTTCCTGAACGTCAGGATGGCCAGGGTTGCCGGCATGACCGAGGCCGATGGACAAATCCGCCGGGCCGATAAACACCGCGTCGACGCCTTCGACGGCGGCGATCGCTTCGACGTTTTCCACGCCAATCCGCGATTCCACCTGAACGATCAGGCACAACTGCTCATGGGCGGTGTTGAGGTAATCCGGCACGCCGTCCCAGCGCGTGGCGCGAGTCAGGCCGCCGCCGACGCCACGAATGCCATGCGGCGGATAGCGCATGGCGCGCACCAGGGCGGCCGCTTGCTCGGCGGTTTCCACCATCGGAATCATCAGCGTCTGCGCACCGATATCCAGCAGTTGCTTGATCAGGTTGGCATCGCCCGTCACCGCACGCACCACGGGCGCAGTGGAGTAGGGCGCCACCGCCTGCAATTGCGCGAGTACGCCGGGCACGGTGTTTGGCGCGTGTTCACCGTCGATCAGCATCCAGTCGTAACCGGTGGTGGCGACGATTTCGGCGGCGTAGCCGGTGGCGAAACCGGCCCAGATTCCGTACTGGGTCGCCGGGTTTTTCAGCGCGGCCTTGAAAGCGTTGTGAGGCATGTTCATAGCGGGGTCCTTTCTCAGCGGTTGTACGGCCGATGCAGTTGGCATTCCGGGTTCAGGGTCACGCCGAAACCTGGCTGGTCGAGTGCCGAGAGGCGCATGCGGCCGTTCACCGGCACCGGTTCGCCGAGCAATTGCGGGTGGAACATCGGCACCACTTCGTCAGCCTTCGGCGCCATCATCAGAAACTCGGCGAACGGGCTGTTATGCCGGGTGGCGACGAAGTGGTAGCTGTAAACCGAAGAGCCGTGAGGAATCACCAGCGCGTTGTGGGCATCGGCCAGGGCGGAAATCTTCACCAGTTCGGTGATCCCGCCGCACCAGCCGACGTCCGGCTGGATGATGTCGCAGCAGCCCATTTCCAGAAGCATGCGGAAACCCCAGCGGGTGGCTTCGTGTTCGCCGGTGGTCACCAACATGCCTTTGGGCACGTTGTTGCGCAGGGCCGCGTAGCCCCAGTAATCGTCCGGCGGCAGAGCCTCTTCGATCCACTTCAAACCGTACTCGTGGGCGCCGACCGCCAGCTTGGTGGCGTAGTTGAGGTCCAGGCTCATCCAGCAATCGAGCATCAGCCAGAAGTCCGGGCCCACCCGCTCGCGCATGGTCGCCAGTTCTTCGAGGTTCTTGCGCAGGCCTTCCTCGCCTTCGGCCGGGCCGTGATGCAACGGCATCTTGCCGCCAATGAAGCCCATTTTCTGCGCCAGGTCCGGACGGGCGCCGGTGGCGTAGAACTGCAATTCGTCGCGCACCGCACCGCCGAGCAACTGATGCACCGGCTCTTTGCGGATCTTGCCGAGCAAGTCCCACAACGCCAGATCAACCCCGGAGATCGTGTTGATGACGATGCCTTTGCGACCGTAATACAGGGTCGATTGGTACATCTGGTCCCAGATTTTTTCGATGTCGGTGACCCGTGCGCCTTCGAGGAAACGCGCCAAGTGTTTTTCGACAATGTACGCGGCAGGCTCGCCACCGGTGGTGACGGCGAAACCGACCGTGCCGTCGCTGGCTTCGATCTCGACCACCAGCGTGCCGAGCACGTTGATGCCGAAGGTGCGGCGGCTCTGGCGATACTCGGGGTATTTGCTCATCGGCGTGGCAATGTGATCGTCGATCCAGTGACCGTCCGCCTGATCGTGATAATCCGCGCCGCCGCCTCTCAACGTGAAGGCGCGGACGTGTTTGATGGTTGGAATGCCCATGGTGTGACTCCTCAGGTTAAACGGTGGCCGGTGTGTTGGAAGGCTTGTGGACGGGTGAGCGGATGCCCAGGACCAGCAACGCGGCGATGACGGTGGTGCCGGCCAGCACGTACAAGCCTGCGGCCGGTGAATGGAAGGCGCCTTCGGCCCAGTTCTTCAGGACCGGGGCGATGAAGTCGCCGAGGGCGCCGAACGAGTTGATCAGGGCAATCCCGGCTGCAGCGGCGCTGCCGGCGAGATAGCTGGAAGGAAAGGTCCAGAACACCGGTTGCACCGCGATGAAACCGGAAGCGGCGAAACACAGGGCGACGATGCCGAGGAACGGGCTGGCGAAGGTCACCGAGCAGGCGATTCCAGCCGCGGACATCAGCAACGTCAGGCAGGCGGTGCGGCGACGTTCGCCGGTGCGGTCGCTGTAGCCGGGGATCAGGTACGCCGCGACTATCGCGCAGATCCATGGGATCGCCGTGACCAGTCCGACCATCAGCCCGACCTTGGTGCCCAGCAGCCCGCCGACCTGGGTCGGCAGATAGAACACCACGCCGTAGACGCTGGCCTGAATCAGCAGATAAATCAGGCACAAGTACAGGACTGAGGGTTGGCACAGAACATTGAGCAGGCTGCGGCCATGATTCTGTTTGTGGCTGTCTTCTTGATCGAGGATGCCTTGCACTTGCTGGCGTTCTTCAACCGTCAGCCACTTCGCGTCGGCCGGGCGATTGTCCAGATACCAATAAGCCCAGACGCCCACCGCCGTGGCCATCAAGCCTTCAACCGCGAACAGCCATTGCCAGCCGTGGACGCCGGCAAATCCGTCCAGCTCCAGCAGCAAGCCAGACAACGGACTGCCAAAGATGAACGCCAGCGGTGCACCGAAGTAGAAAAAGCCCATGGCTTTGCCGCGCGCGGCGCTGGGGAACCAGTAGGTGAGGTAAAGGATCACGCCGGGGAAGAAGCCGGCCTCGGCCACGCCCAGCAAGAAGCGCAGGACGTAGAAACTGGTTTCGGTGTGAGCAAAGACCATGGCGGCGGAGACCAGGCCCCAGGTCACCATGATCCGGCACATCCACAGGCGGGCGCCGACACGGTGCAGGATCAGATTGCTCGGCACTTCAAGCAGCGCGTAACCCACGAAAAACACCCCGGCGCCGAAGGCGAAGGCAGCGTCGCTGATGTTGGTGTCGGCTTGAAAGGCTTGCTTGGCGAACCCGACGTTGGCGCGGTCGAGGAAGGCCATGATGTACATCAGTAGCAGGAAAGGGAGCAGCCGCCAGGAAATTTTGGCGAGCAGAGGCGCAGGTAGAGTCTTCATCGCAGTTTTCCTTTGGTAGGGCATTTGTTCTTATGGGAAAGACTGTACGGCCGCGGATCGATACGTTACAAATCGAATCTAGCTCACAACTGATACCTTCAAGGTATCGATAACAAAGGCCCGCCATGACCACGCCGATCATCTCCCGCAGCCTGCTCAACCGCCTGCGCTACAAGCATTTGCACATGCTGGTGACGCTCAGCAGCAGTCAGAACCTGCACCGCGCCTCGCAAAGCCTGAACATGTCGCAACCGGCGGCGACCCGCATGCTCCATGAGATTGAAGACATGTTCGGCTGCGACCTGTTCGAGCGCCTGCCACGCGGAATGCGGCCAACAGCGCTGGGCAGCGAGTTGATTCGTTTCGCCGAATCCGCCCTCAGCGGCCTCGACCGCTGCGCCGAAGACCTGATCGCGCGGCAGCAGGGCGGTTACGGTTATCTGTCCATCGGCACCATCATGGGCGCCGCGCCCGACCTGGTGATGGATTCGATTGCCGAGATCAAGGCGCTCAATCCGCAGTTGCGCATTCGCATCATGGGCGACACCAGCGATCAGGTGATCCAGTTGCTGGAGCAGGGCCGCATCGACCTCGCCATTGCCCGTCGAAACGCTGCCACCGACAGCGAACATTACGAGTTCGAACAGCTGGGCAACGAACGGTTGCTGGTTGTCGTTCACGCCGGTCATCCCCTGGTGCAACGGGAAACGCTCGAACTCTCGGAACTGGTCAGCGGCTGGCCGTGGATCCTGCAGCCGGAAACCAGCCCGGCGCGCATCGGGCTGGATCAGGCCTTGCAGCGCCTGGCCTTGCCGACACCCGCCGACATCATCGAATGCAGCTCGGTGTACTCGATGCAGCAACTGATTCAACTGACCGACGCCATCATGGTGCTCTCGGAAACCGCGTTGCGCGACTACCTGAAAATGGGTCTGGTGGTGGCGCTGCCGGTGGAGCTGGATGTGCAACTGGCGCCATTCGGATTGCTGCTGCGCAGGGGCGAACACATCAGCCGGGAGTTGGGTTTGTTCATCGATTTGCTTCGCCGGAAAGCGGCGGTTTTCTGATTATTTGGTCAGATTTTTGTTGCCAGTTGTTTTCTACAAGCCGATATATCTATAAAGTTAACCTTTCGGTCAGCTTTGCACTGTCAACACAGCCCTTTGCCTCGTCAAAAAGGGCTTCTGCAAGACTCGAGATCCCCAGAACATAACCAGAAGGGCGGACCCATAACCGCCCAGAGGATGATCCATGTCCAACCGTGAAATATCCCGGCGCTCGTTCCTTCAGGGCGGGCTGGTGGCGGGTGTGAGCGTGACGCTCACGCCGCTCAGCAGTCAGGCGCTGGCGGCCTTGATGGAAAACAGCGTGACCGTGCCTTCCGAGCAATGGCTCGGCAACAACGGCAAGGCGCGCTCGCGTAACGATGCCTTGTCCAAGGTCTGCGGCAGCAAAGTGTTTGCCCGCGACATCCGCGCCAAGGACATGCCGGGCTGGCCGCAGCAACAAGGCCACGCCATGCTGCTGAAGACCACCAAGGCCGACCGCATTTATGCCGGTTACGACCTGACGTGGCTCGGCGCTGACTTGCAGCCGGACCGCATCGTCACCGCCTCCGACCTGGACAAGGACGGCATCGCCTTCCCGGAAGAGCACGCGCCGGATCCGCTGCTGCCGGAGGGCAAGGTGCCGATGTTCATCGGCCATCCCGTGGCGATCCTGATCTGGAACGACTTCGAACGCTTCCGCCAGGCCAAGGCCAAACTCAAATTCAATGACAAAGCGATTCGTTACGGCGACAAAGTGCCGTTCTACGAAGGCGATCCCTACGGCAGTTTCCGCTACGTGCGCGTCGGTGGGGCGACCTCGGCGGATGAAGACGAATTCGCCAGCCTGAAGGATTCGATCCTGTTCCCGATGCTGCGCAACCGTCGTCCGGTGTGGAATTCCCAACCGAACCTGCACGGCAACCTGACCGAGCGCGGCTTGTTCTACGCCGAGCGCATGAAGCAGCAAATCGACACGCCGCCAGACAACTGGCTGGTGTTCGACGAGCGCTACAAAACCCCGTCAATCGAACCGGCCGCGATGGAGCCAGACAACGGCAACGGCTGGTACGACCCAGCGACCAAAACCCTGCATTTTGTCGTCGCCACTCAGTGCCCGCTGGAGACCGCGACCGAAACCGCGAAGATGATCGCACCGTCGCGTTTCGGCCTGGCCAACCTGAACATGCACCCGGGCTACACCGTCGGTTATGGCTCCAAAGATCACAACATTTTCGTGTACTACGCGGCGCTTGCGGCGTTGTACGGCGCCGGTGTGCCGGTGCGTCTGGCCAACGATCGCTACGAGCAGTTCCAGAGCGGCATCAAGCGTCACCCGTTCGACATCCGCTACCAACTGGCGGTGGACAAGACCGATCACAGCTTCAAGATTTTCCGCGCCGAGATGAACGTCGACGGCGGTGGACGGATCAACTACAGCCCCTCTGTCGCGGCGGTTGGCGCCACGGCGGCGCAGTCGATCTACTACATGCCGCAGAACGATTTGCAGGTCACCGCCTACCATTCCCGCGCCGTTGAAGCGGGGTCGATGCGTGGATACGGCACCCTGCAAAGCATGGCCTCGACCGAGATGATGGTCGATGAGATTGCCGATCGCCTCGGCATTGACGCCATTGATCTGCGCAAGAAAAACGCCATGGTCTCGGGCATGAAAAACACCCAGGGCGCGGTGCCGGCAGGCGCGTTGCGCCTGCACGAAATTCTCGATAAAGCCGCTGTCCACGAAGTCTGGAAAAACCGCGACGCGATCAAAAAGCAGCGTGAAGCCCGGGACCCGGACAACTGGTACGGCGTCGGTTTTGCCATCTGCCAGAAAGACTTCGGCACCGGTTCCGAAGCGCCGATGGCCAGCATCGAATTCACCGCTGATGGGCACATCACCCTGCGCCACATCGGTATCGAAATCGGCACCGGCATGTCCACCTCGCAAGCCTTGGTCGTGGCGGATTTCCTTGGCGTCCCGGCGACTGAAGTGAAGACCGGCGAGACCGAATGGAAAGAGTTGCAGCTGATCACCGGCGGCAACCCGTACCTCATGAGCCAGGCCGAGCAGGACACTGTGCTGCGCAATCCGCGCTGGGTCGGCAAACTCGCCTCGGCCTCATCGGCGACCAATTCCGCCTATTACTTCAGCCACGCCACCCGTGAAGCGGCGCGCGTGTTGTTCAACCACGGTTTGTGGCCGGCGGCGTTGCAGATCTGGGGCCAGGGCCCTTACGGCGGCCAGGCCAACCCGTATGTGGTGCGCCGTGAAGATGCGCATTGGGTCGACGGCCGACTCACCGCCAACGGCATGCAGCCGCTGAGCTTTGAGCAACTGGCCAGGCACGCCCACGAAAAAGGCCTGGTGACCGGCGCGACCGTGCACGGTTTCAACCGCTGGAGCTGGGCCGAGGCCGAGTTCAGCATCGAAGGCGTGCGTGAACGTCTGCCGCTGGACGGCTTGGCGGTCAAGTACGGTGATGGCGCGCCGAGCGTGAAAAAGGCGCAGATGAACAGCGCCGGTTTTCACTTGCTGGATCGCCAGAACGTGCATTACCCGGACACGCAGTTGAACAACGCGGCGGTGACGTATTACAGCCCGGTGGCGACGCTGGTGGAACTGAAAGTGAACAAGGGCTCCGCCGAAGTGCAGGTGCTCAACCACCACTCGTGGGTCGAGTGCGGTCGGGTGCTGGTGGAAGAACTGGTCAAGGGCCAGCTCGAAGGCGGGATCGCCATGGGCATCGGCCATGCGTTGATGGAGGAGATGCCGCTGTATGAAGGCGGGCCGGGGGAGGGTGACTGGAACTTCAACCGTTACCGCTTGCCGATGGCGCGCCACGTAGCGGTGTGGAAGCAGACGGCCGAGATCCTGCCGCCGCTGTCGCCGAGCGATCCATCCAAGGGCATCGCCGAAGTGGTGATGATCCCGGTGGTCGGCGCCATCGGTAACGCTGTGGCGCATGCCATCGGCAAACGGGTCCGCGACCTGCCTATCACTTCTGCCCGCATCAAGGAGGCCCTCAATGGCTAACCGTCCGCTTCAACTGACCCTCAACGGTCAATCCGTCGGCCCGGTGGACATCCCTGATGACCTGCCGATGATCGATTACCTGCACGAATACAAAAACCTCACCGGCTCGCGCCTGGGCTGCGGCCAGGGCATCTGCCACGCCTGCGTAGTGATCGTCGACAACCCGGACGGCACCAGCGAAGAAGTACGCACCTGCATCACCGGTGCGCACTATTTCGAAGGCAAAAAAGTGCGGACCATTGAAGGCCACGCGACCCGCGATGAACAGGGCCAGGTCACCGAACTCAATCCGATCCAGCAGCGCTTCGTCGATGAATTTGCCTTCCAGTGCAGCTACTGCGCACCGGGTTTTGTAAATGCCGCGACGGTGTTGGTGGAGAAGCTGCAACGTCAGCCCATCGTCAAAAGCCAGCTGGAAAAAGTCATCGAGGACAGCCTCGGTCACCATATCTGCCGCTGCACCGGCTACGTGCGGTATTACAGCGCGACGCGCAACGTGCTGACCGATCTCGGCCTGGTCAAGGAGGGTTGAGCATGAAGCATTTACTGTCCCGTCTGGCGTTGGCGGTGAGTCTGGCTGCGTCTGTGTTGCTGGCTCATGCGGATGATCAAGTCGTTCGTGGTGCCTATCTCGCCCGCGCCGCCGATTGCATGGCCTGCCACACCGCGCCGGGTGGCGCGCCGTATGCCGGTGGGCTGCCGATCGTCTCGCCGTTCGGCACGATCTACGGCACCAACATCACCCCGAGCAAAGAGCACGGCATCGGTTTGTACAACGATGACGAATTCTTCGCCGCGCTCACCGAGGGCAAGCGTCGCGACGGCGCGAACCTGTACCCGGCGATGCCGTACACCTCCTATCACTTGATGCCGCGCGCAGATTCCGATGCGATTCACGCGTACCTGAAAACCGTCGAGCCGATCGAACGGGCAGCGCCGGTCACGAGCCTGAGCTTTCCGTTCAACGTGCGCCTGGGCTTGACGGGCTGGAACATGCTCTACGGCAAGGACGTGAAGCTGGAACCGGCCGACGGCAAAAGCGAAGCCTGGAAGCGCGGCCAGTACATGGTCGATGTGCTCGGTCACTGCGGCGAATGCCACACCCCGCGCGGCTTGCCGGGCGCGATGCAGCAGGACAAACGCATGACCGGCGGCGTGCTCAACGGCTATCTGGCGCCTAGCCTGCTGGCCAACGACCTGGCCGCTCGCGGCTGGAATCATCAGGACCTGAGCACGTTCCTCAAACACGGCATGAGCGCCCAGGGCACGATGTTCAACGAGATGTTCCCGGTGTTTCACAACAGCACCCAAGGCCTCAATGACCCGGACCTGGCAGCGATGGCGACCTTCCTGCTCGGCGATCAACCGCCGACCGCGAAGGTTCTGACCGACGTGCCGCTGGACAAGCTCGGCGCCAGCGCCCAGCGCGGTCGTCAGGATTACCTGAACGTCTGCGCCGGTTGCCACGCGGTCGGCGGCGAGGGCAAGCCGCACATCGCCGTGGCCATGCGCGGCAACACCACGCTGCGCCTGGAAGACCCGCGCAACCTGGTGCGGGTGATCGACGACGGCATTGGTGAGCAGAAATTCACCGGGTTCGAACACATGCAACCGATGCCGGGGTTCGCTGAGAAGCTCAGTCACGAGCAACTCACCGATCTGCTCAACTACCTGCGTCAAGGGTGGGGTGGTCAGACAGGTGATCTGGCCGTGAGCGACGTGCAGACGTTGCGCGCCGATGCACCGCCACTCGAGCACAAGGCGCACTGACATGCAGCATCTCGATCTGCAAGTCGTGCGCCGGGCGCTGGAATGGTCGATGGCCGGCCAGCGCATCTGGCTGTGCACGGTGCTCGCCACCTATGGCTCGGCGCCGCGCGCGCCGGGCTCGTTGCTGGCGGTGAACACCGACGGACAATGGATCGGCTCGCTGTCCGGCGGCTGCGTCGAGGAAGACTTTCTCGAACGCGTCGCCGAGGGCGCGTTTGTTGATGCGGTCAGCGTGGTCCGTTATGGCGAAGGCGACGATCCGCATGCTCGTGTGAGTCTGCCCTGCGGTGGTGTGCTCGATGTACTGGTGGAGAAGCTCGAATCCAGGTGCGAGGTTCAGGCTCATTTGCGGGAACTGGAGTCAGCGTTGCTCGGCCAGCGGCGGCTGATCCGCGAGATCGATCTGGCCAGCGGTGCACGCAGCCTATTCACTGATCGTGAGCAGGGCGTGCGCATCGAACGGGAGATTGATCGGGTGCGCGTGCGGATCGGTGCGGCTCAGCGTTTGCTGTTGGCGGGGTATTCCAGCGTCGCCCAGGCGTGCGCGGAGTTTGCGGTTGGCCTCGGGTTCGAGGTGATTCTCTGTGATCCACGCGACGAGGTGCTGGAAGGTGTCGTGCTGGAAAACGTTGAGATTTGTCGTCAATTGCCGTCCGTGTTCATTGCTGACGGCGGCTGCCACAGCGACACTGCGGTGGTGGCCTTGACTCACGATCCGCGCATCGACGATTTGGCGATGATGGAAGCCGTGCGCACCGAGGCGTTTTACATCGGTGTGATGGGCTCCCTGCAGACCTCGCAGAAGCGCTTCGAGCGGTTGCGCAGGATCGGTGGGTTGGGAGACGCAGAGCTGGCGCGGATTCATGCGCCCATCGGCCTGAATCTGGGCAGTAAAACCCCTGCGGAAATTGCCCTCGCCGTACTCGCCGACATCCTGCGAATCCGCAGCGGCATCGCACGGGATCGACTTTAAATACCATTCCCCTTGTGGGAGCGAGCCTGCTCGCGAAGAGCCCGGCACATCCAACATCCATGTTGACTGTTTCGCCGCCTTCGCGAGCAGGCTCGCTCCTACAAAGGATTTCAGTATTCTTAGTACCCGAACTTGTCCCGCAGCCCGTAGTACCAAGCACCCAGCGCGGCAAACGGTGTGCGCAGCAATTGCCCGCCGGGGAACGGGTAGTGGGGCAGGTCGGCGAACGCGTCGAAACGCTCAGCCTGGCCACGCAGCGCTTCGGCCAGCACCTTGCCCGCCAGGTGCGTGTACGTGACGCCGTGGCCGCTGCAGCCCTGGGAATAGTAGATGTTGTCGCCGATCCGCCCGACCTGGGGAAGGCGCGAGAGGGTCAGCAGGAAATTGCCGGTCCAGGCGTAATCAATCTTCACGTCCTTGAGTTGCGGGAACGCCTTGAGCATCTTCGGCCGGATGATCGCTTCGATGTTCGCCGGATCCCGCGCGCCATAGACAACACCGCCCCCGAAGACCAGGCGCTTGTCGCCGGTCAGGCGGTAGTAATCGAGCAGGTAATTGCAGTCCTCGACGCAGTAATCCTGCGGCAGCAGACGCTTGGCCAATTCATCGCCCAAAGGCTCGGTGGTGATGACCTGAGTGCCGCAAGGCATCGACTTGGCCGCGAGTTCCGGCACCAGATTGCCGAGATAGGCATTGCCGGCCACGATAATGAACTTGGCCCTGACCTTGCCCTGCGGCGTATGCACCACCGGATTTGCGCCGCGCTCAATGCGGACCGCTGGCGACTGCTCATAAATAGTACCGCCCAGCGACTCGACCGCCGCCGCTTCGCCCAATGCCAGGTTGAGTGGGTGAATGTGCCCGCCGCTCATGTCGAGCATGCCGCCGACGTATTGCTCGCAGGCCACCACCTCACGTATGCGCTTTTGATCCAGCAACTCAAGCTGCGTATGACCAAAACGTTCCCACAGGCGTTTCTGCGATTCCAGATGGCCCATCTGCTTGGCAGTGATGGCAGCGAACACGCCACCGTCCTTCAAGTCGCACTGGATATTATATTTGGCGACCCGCTCACGAATGATCCGCCCGCCTTCAAACGCCATTTGCCCCAGCAACTGAGCCTGCTTGGGACCGACGCTGCGTTCGATCACATCAATGTCACGGCTATAACTGTTAACGATCTGTCCACCGTTACGGCCCGACGCACCAAAACCCACCTTGGCGGCTTCCAGCACCGTGACCTTGAAACCGTTCTCCAGCAAAAACAGGGCAGAGGACAGACCGGTGTAACCGGCACCGATCACACAGACATCAGTCTCTACGTCATCCTGCAAGGCCGGGCGCGGCGGAACCGAATTGGCCGACGCGGCGTAATAGGATTCGGGGTAGGGGGTGTTCGCCATCCGGCTGCCTCTGTTTAATATATTTTACGAGTGCCTCGATCCTACCCGAGTTAAAAATCGACCGCCAGCCACCGGAAAATCTTCTTAACCGCCGCTAAATTAAATATTTTGCATATTCATAGGGTTAGCTCGAAAAAAGGTGTTGACACCCCTCCGGAATTCCGTAGAATGCCGCCTCACAGCAGGCACGTAGCTCAGTTGGTTAGAGCACCACCTTGACATGGTGGGGGTCGTTGGTTCGAGTCCAATCGCGCCTACCAAACAAAATCCGCTCTGCTGGGCGGTCTAGAAGGGCTCACCGAAAGGTGGGCCCTTTTTTGTTGTCTTGGATTTCATGCAGAACGTTCACAAAATATCGGGTTCGTTCACACTGGGCAATGTGAACGACGATTGGGGCGGGCTTTTGGTGTGCTGCAAGCAAGATTGCTTGTGCCTGCGGCAACTCTCGGGGAGGGGGTAGCTGAGGCGTGAGGCTTACTTGACGCGCGTGGTATCACTCTATTGCAGGGGGCTCCGAATCATTGCCAAGCATTGGATGATCGCTGCCACTTGGTAGCTCTTCTGCCCGAGCCTGAGCAGTCCAAGCAATTCCAGCCAGCTCTTTGATTCGATCAACAAGCGGTTTGGCGTTTGTTCCCAGCTTCCCGAGCATCACTCCGGCGTCACCAATCAAGCCATAGAGTCTGCTGAGGTCGGAAACCTTTTTGTGCATTTCCCTCTGCATTTCTTCCAGTCGCTTCAGAAGGCGCTGCTTATGATCTGCATCGAGCTCCGTGTTGGCTGAAACCATTTCTCGTAACTCATTCAGTAGCTGTTGAATCCGCTTAAGGTCGCCATCCGTGAATTCATAGCCGAACGCGTTATTGAGGGTGACGGAGAAGTGATTTTTCATCTGATCGAGCTTTCGCTGGTTCGTGTCAATCCGTAGCTTAGCCTCAACCTGACTCCTAACTTCAATAAGGAATCTTTGTAGTTGGGAGCACGTTGTTTTCAGAACTGAGTTTATGGTGGGAGGGAGTGCGGTGACGCTTATGCGTCCTGTCTCTGACAGGCTGGATACAAGGGCAAAAGCCTCAAGCATTATCTCCTCATCGCTGGCCTCCCATTCGCCGCCTTCGCCGAGCGACGAAAGTGCAAAAGTCAATGCTTCGATGGTTCCGGCTAGCGGATCGTCCATCACCTGATCCAGAATTTCCTGTGGTATCCGCATGCTCGTCGTTGCCTTGTTGATATCGTTTGAGAGATGTCATATAGCCACAAATGCCGGAAGCATTGCCAGAGCTAACCTAGGTCTATTTTTTGTAGAGAAGTTTTCCCTTTGTGCTGCATAACCAAGGGCTTTGCGAAGCTTTTCTATAGCGGTGGTGATGGCGTTTGCGTTCACATCTTGCCGTCGGCGATGTTGTTGTGGATATCCAGAGGCCGGCGTGCCTCAATCCATAAAGCAATCTCCTCAATCCCGGCAGCGATCGCGTGTTGGTTGAAGGTTCAACACTAGCGGTAGCGATGGACGCTGAGCGACTTGTACCGAAGGGAGGTGGAGCGGGAGACATCGCAAATGTTGTATGCCTACGGCGATCACGATGAGAGAGAGCGTTGATTGCAGGTCTAAACCGTGACGATGGCGAAACCTGGGCTTAATGTGAGAAGTTGGCCTACTGTCGGTACATCCCAAACAGGCACGGAGGCACTATGAACACCATGTTTGCAATCATACCTTTAGCATTGGCACTGGGCATCACAACTGTCAACGCTGCTACGTTTGACGGCAATACATGCCTTGGCGACTGCTCGGGTCATCAGGCTGGGTATGACTGGGCTGAGCAAAACGATGTCGACGACGAATCGTCATGCAGCACGCCATCACCCTCATTCAACCAAGGGTGTGAGTCCTACGTCGAAGAGAACGCTGCCTCTGTGTCTGATGATGATGAGGACGAATAACCAAGATCGCTTTCCACAGAAGCCAAGAACTACCGCAGAGGAGGCGACATGACAAAGCGTCTGGTGCAGAAGACTGCCAAGAAAAACATTCACATTCACAACGACATTTCCAACACAGCTAACCACCTCAAGAAACGAATCGAGGAGATGGAAAGGGCCGGGAATCGCGAAGGTATAGCGTTAGACATCACTGCTTGTCTCGTGATGCTGGCATTCACATTTGAATCGCGGCTCAACTTCATTGGTGAGAAAAAGGTGGATGGTTGGATTGAAAGAGATCGCTTCCCCGAGAAGTTGAAAAATATACAAAAGGCACTGAATCTTGCGCCCAACTACTCGGTACGCCCGTACTCTTCCGTCAAGCAATTGCAGGACTTCCGCAACATCATTGCACACGGTAAGCCAAGCAAGGTTGAGGTAAATGAAGCGGTAGATTTCCAGCCGGGCGCCGACTACGACGACTTTGATCTTAAAGGCGCGTGGGAAGCTTTTCTTACCACCGACTTCATGCGGCAATGTTCCGACGACATCGATAAAATTTGGAATGAATGGCTTGCGACGGCAGAAATCGACCTGCATGAAACGCTTACTCATGGCGAATACAGCATTACTCTGATGGAAAAAGCCCCTGCTTCGGTGGGTGACTGATCGTTTGGGGAAGAAACTATTCCCGCAACCCCGCCAAAAACCAAGTTGGCAATCGGTGTTCAACCGCGTGCTGATGATGCTGGGAAACTCTATAGGGATAGCTACACCGCTCGACCAAATGAGCACGCGCGTTGCAAGCATGTTAAGTGCGAAAAATTCCGATCCTGATCGCGCCTCTGTTGTGTTTGGTGCTAGCGTTAGTGAAAATCAAATTTCATCACATAAACAGAGGTGCGGGATGCCTGAAAAAATTGCTTTTCACATGCCAGGAAATTTGACATTCCTCACCACCGATTCCATTCCTGAGCATATGATTGCAGACTGGCAAAAAGAAGTTCTCAAGGAGGGTAGGCATTCGGAAATAATAGCTACAACAAATGAGTTTCTCGAAAAAATAAAAAGCTATGAGCTGCACGATGCGCTAGGTCTTACTGCGCTCTATACCTTTATAAAGGCTGTCATAAAGGACGGGCATAAGTCCAGCTATCCTGAACATGCTGATCTTGAGGTCTTGCAGGCACTACTGCTTGGCTATGAAGGAGTTCTTTCTAAGAAACCGCTTCCTCGTAATGAAATAAGCGAGTTTTGGTTGGAGTTAATGAAGCAGAACTATGCTGCGTCGCACAATAATAAGAGAAAAGATCAATCCCCTATTGAGGTGCTTGCAGATAGCCATATTGCGTATTATCGAAACCCATACGGTGACGATTTTTTTGACAGGATGCTTGTTGAAATAACTTCCGAGTATGATAGTCGCTATTTGAGAACTGGGCATTTTGCGACTGCTGGCAAACTACTGGTTTTCATTAGAAAAACTATATGGGAAAGATTTCAATCCTTCTACGGTCTTTGGGTTGAGATGTTTGGCTATAGTCGAAAGCGACTAATAAGTGAGATTTTACGATATACCCAGCTAATCGAATGCGAAGAGCCGATAAGTGATTGGAAGTCGGTCAGTAATACTTCGCTTAGAAACCACCTTAGAAATCTTGTTGAGGATCATGCAGTAAAGAATATGTTTAAGCTTGATCATGATTGGATTAAGAGTTCAAATTTTGATTGCGATTTATCAATAGCTGTCTTGGACAAGCTGAGCCTGTCTAGGCTAGAAGGACTTGAGGGGTTTAACGGGTTATGTAGGTTCAACCCTATAGCTGATCGTCCCTTTATCAAGTCTGACGACGGTTATTCAATCTACTGCCTTTTGACCTTGATGAGTCTTCCATTTTCTTCATTGTTGACGATTCTGGACAACAATCCAGATGCGAAAACTAAAATGGAAAAAATCCGAGGTATGTTCGCCGAGCGAGAAACGGCACGAATTCTTAATGAGGCTTTTCCCTCAGCTAAACACGTATCCTCCGGGTATTGGTTTAGAAACAAAGAAGAACGAATTGAGTCCGATCTTGTAGTGTTGGTCTCGCGACATTTGTTGATATTTGAAGCAAAAGGTGCACTTATAACTGATCGTATGAGGTCGGGCGCGGCTGGTGCCGCACAGCAGTTTCTTAAAAAAACATGGGGGAAGTCGACTCAGCAGGGCGCTGCTTTATCCGATCATCTTAAATACGCTAAGCAGTCCGTGAATATTGTGGATGGCAAAGGGGTCTTGCAATTAGTTCTTGATCCAAATGAAATACGTACGGTTTCACGGTTTAGCGTTTCACTGGAGCAAGTTGGTCCGCTAATGAACTCACCAAAAATGTTACGTGATCTAAACATTATTGATGAGGATATGCAGCCAGCACCATGCATTATACTTTCCGAGCTGGCGAATCTTCTTGAAGTGCTAAGGGATGAATTGCATCGGTTGCACTATTTGACTCGCCGCTTCGCAGTTTGCAATAGAAATCAAATTTTCGGGGACGAAATGGATGTGTTTTCCATTTACCTACGAACAGGCTTTGCCGGGCTACTTGCATCCGAAGATTTTATGATGATTCTCGGTGAGTCCTACCAGCTATCTGAATATAAGCGGCAAGATGGTAAGTTGAAAATCCCCAAGGATAGCGCGTTGCGAAATTCATCATATTTCGAGTCGCTTCTGTCTTTGATGCGAACAAGAAAGTCCTCGGCTTTATTAGAGGTAGGGCTCTTGATATTGGATATGCCGTACGAAGAGCAGTTGACTTTTGAACGTGAGATAAAACGACGCTTCATAGGTAAGCCTAACGAGTGCGATACGCCTGTCGTATTCTCGACAATACGTGGGTTGCTAGGTGATTTTACAATATGCGGTATTTATATGGATCGGGATATTGCCTATCCACTCCGGCAACAATTGGCCTTAAACACGCTTGCTTCCATTGGCGGGGAGTGTAAGGCCGTTGAAGGTTTCGCGTTTGCCAAGTTGAATAAGAGCTCGGCCCCTTACGATGCGTTGTACTACGCTGGAAATTTATTTTCCGGAGATGTTAGGTAGATTTACCCGGCTTCGTGAACAGGTGTTTTATCAATATTTTAGGTCAGATTAATGGAGCTAAAGGTACACCTTAGATAAGTTAATTAGAAATCATTATGTTGGATAACGACGTCACTTCCCCAAAATCTGAGTTGGCAATCGGTGTTCAACCGCGTGCTGATGTCGTGCGTACCATAGAGCCACAAGCCTCAATTCCAGCAGCGATTCCAGGTGCTCGTATTTTACGGGATGTCCACGAGGTTAGGTTGATAATCAGGTCAGAGCATCAACGATTTATCCACATGCGTGATTCTGGCAATTTTTAGGGTGGGTACGTTGGCTAATGAGCGACCGGTATGTTCGCTAGTAATCCCCTCAGAAAACACATCGCAAACATACTTTTGCAGCGCGCTTTCCAAACTTTCCCACCAGACGGGATGTATATATATATTTTCGATCAAGCTGATCATAAAGATCGCGAGGTGATCTGATGTAAGGTTTTTTTCTGCAAATTGTTTTATAAGTTTATGTGCGGTAGTGGCGTGCTCTTGTAACCACGAAAGAACTATATAGCCTTTCTCTGTATTCGAGAAAGAATTGATGACTATATAATCTGGTATATTCTTAACATTTTGAGAGAAACGCTGTATCGACTTTCCATCAAAGCCAAATTTTGGGGCTACAATAGCGCTTCCCATTATGGCTGGTGGTCGTTCCAGTTCGAACACCACATGTTTTAGTTGAGAAGTATTCTCTTCTGTAAACATCATGTCTAGCTTGCCTTTTATATAAGCAAGGTCGTTTTTTGTCAGATCATTTCCGTTGTAGGCGCTTCCCGCAAATTGCTGGAAGGCTATTTGCTGATTTAGTGGGAGCCCTTTATCAAAGCCTTTAACATCATGGAAAACCTTCGAAGCGGCACTTTTAATATATACCTCACTTGAAGTTGCACGATAAGCCACAAGAAAACAATGCTCGGAATTAACGCCAAAAGGATTGTCTTCAATAGGAGCGAATAATGTTTTGTCGTGATGAGAGCAAAAACCAGAAAATGTTGAAGCTTTATTTATCCCTATTTTTGTTGGACTAAGCTTTCCCGCTTTTATATTTTCCTTTGCATTAGAATAAAATGATAAAACATGGCCGTCGACTGATATCTCTTTTAGAGAGGAACTTTTGGATACTGTATGCGCTCTGATTATTTTGTTGGTGCACTCTGATTGTAATGCTGGTGGCACGCTGCAAGTTTTTGAGGTGTTAAACTTTTTCAAGATTTGGTGAGCGTCAGCAAGACTTGCTGCGGGTTGCTTATCCCGATCAAGATGGCACTTCTTAAATTTAAGTTTTGATCCACACCAGCACGGGTCGTTGCGTCCTAAATCCATTTTAAGGCAAACTCCTAATTTTAAATAATATTCATTGCTACAGTCTTGAGTTATTTAACAGAGTTAAATTGGTGAAATTCCAGGATAGAGCTCATGTAACATACGCTCACACCTAGAATTGAAGTCATCTTTTACGGATATTGTTTCCCATGATGCTCTCCTGTTAGGACTAATAGCTTCTTGTGCAAGTTGATAAGCTATTGAGTTCGAAACCTTTTGTCGGCATGTATTTTCATATGCGATTAACGCTTGCAAAAAACATACAGTGAAAAGAGTCTTCAATATGTTCTGATCAATATTTTCCTGCTTGAAAGACTCCGGAACTAACGAAGGACTATGAGAGCATAGTAAATTTTTAGATTTTTTAGAGTCTTTTATTTCAAACTCTGAATATGGATCGTGAGCGAATTTATTTCTTATCGTGTTTGCCATCTCAAATATTATTCGTGTCTGTGGTTTGATGTCACCCATAGCAGTTAAGAAATCAACCTTTAGAAGAAGGGAGACACGTTTGAATTCAATCGAATTGGATTGAGGGAGGGATTCAGACAGCGCCATATCGAGCATTTTATCGATATGGTAGTGACACTTAATTATTAGAGATAGATAATCGTTTTCTGTTTGAATTAAATTATTAAATTCACTCTCGAAGTCCGTAGCTTTCATTTGTATTCTTCTCAAGTTTTTTATAAAAAAAGCCAATCTTTAGCTGACCACAAATCAAAAGTACCGACTTCTCGTGGTTAAGTCACGTCCCAAGTGCTTTTCCAGTGGATTCTCAAAACCCCTAAAAATCGAGCGGGCTTTTGGCGTTCAACCACGTGCCGATGGTAGCGAGAATCCGGTACGTATGATCCTGTATGGATATTTGTCACGTGTGGTTAACTGGAACCCGATATATACAACGTGGCCGACCTAAAGAATCGTCGAATCCGTGAATGGCTGTGAGCGTGCGTAGGATCGCGTATGCGAGGTTTTAGCTGAATACTAGTGCATAAGCACTCAGCCTTTATCGTTGGTCTATGAGCGTTGCGCGACGCTGGGTGTTAGAGCTCTGAATTAAGGGAAGCCTTAACTCGTTGGACTGTGGTTGTGCTGCACTTCAGTAGGTCGGCTACTCCGCGAATGCTCTTGCCGTCATTCAGCAGTGTGGTGATGCGTTCGCGAAGCTCTGTATCCACCTGACGACCTTTGTACACGCCCTCGACCTTCGCTTTCTCAATACCCTCAGCCTGACGACGGCGACGGTCTTCATAGTCCTTGCGGGCCACCACAGCCAGCATATCGAGCAACATACCATTGACGGCTGCAATCATTCCTTTCGTGAAGTCGTCCATACCTTGGGTAGGCTTCAAGGCTGCGTGACTGGTAGCCAAGTCGATGGACACGACCGTGACTTTCTTTGTCGCGATAGTAGCTTTCAGGCTCGCCCAATCATCAGGAGACAAGCGGGAGAGTCTGTCGACTTGTTCAATCAGCAGCACGTCGCCTTCATGACTGTCTTCTAGCAGGCGGAACAACTCAGGACGGTCAAGGCGGGTGCCGGATTCGTTCTCTATGTAGAAGGCTGCGATTTTATGACCATTGTCAGCAGCGAACGCTACAAGGGCTGCCTTTGCACGCGATGCATCTTGCTCAGAAGTTGAAGCACGGAGGTAAGCACGAATAAACATGGTGGAGCCCCTGTGTATCACTTAGGATGTATCACATAATGCTGTGGCACGTAGGGTGTGTCAACTAACTTGTTCACCATCTTTTAGGGGGTGTTCTGGTTGCTTTTTGTACAGCTATTCTGTAGCACCTGATGTACACCCGTAATGACACAGTGGTTTGGCTTCGACATGACTTGCTGACGCCGTCGGCGTCTGTTGTGAATTTTCAACTGTTGCTGACATGCAACTGAATGATGGTGTGGTGGCATCTGTGGTGAGATCGACATACCGGTCATGGTTAACGCCAACACCCTGTAGCGGTAAGCACAGTAGGTTTGTACGGCGGTTTGTGATGGGTGATCATCTAGAGCTGGCTTCGACGTCGTGACTGGAGGGGTTTTGTTTGGCTTTCAACTGTATTACTTTCACCCTGTGTGGATATTGGAGAGAAAGTGAAACGTGTGCTTGACAGAGAATGGTTGAAGACTCAGGTATAATCAGGGTTGCGGGACATTACCGCATACATATCAGGCTGTTGTGACTGCTTGTCACTCCTGATACTGGTTCTGATAACTATCCTGTTTCCCTGATGATTGTTCAAACTTTTTTCTGTGTGCTCTCACACAGGAGCTGCTGACATGTTCTGATTGTCAATCAGAAGTAAACTCTAGAGATGCGTGAATCTCCAATACAATCAGTGTGCGCAAGTGAGCCGATAGGCGAATGCTTTTAAAGAGGTGGATAACGAAGTCCACCCGCTGTTGATCTTCTTTTGAGTTTACTCAGAATATATTCTCTGTCGTTACGACAGGATAGTTCTCCTTCAAGATCATGCTTTTTGTTTTGAGGGGTTTTATCCCCTCTCTTGTTTCTTGTCTCACTAACACTTTGCCTCCGGTAACTACCGGAGAATATTCTATTCAAAGCTTACGCTTTAACAGTCGTTCGCTTCGAACTCTTATTATATCTGTCGTTAATTGTGCATCGCAACCTGCTTCCATTTGCTTGCCGTATTTCTATGCACTCCAAACCGGCTAGCCACATCTTGGACCGAGATGGTTTTGTCTTGCTTGAACAGGCTCATTCCCTCCATCTGTTCAAGGGATATACCTGAGAGTTGCGCCTTGCGCTCAAACCAGAACTGGTCAAAATCGATCTTGCAGTCAAACTGCTCTAGCAGGCTCGGATGTCTTTCGAGGTGAAACATTAAACCTCCAAGTGCAATTCTTGCCGCCTGTACGACACGTTCAACCTGGCGAACATTCATAGGCATTAAGTTGTGATTGCAAAGAACCTCGGCAGCCGCTTCGGTGGAAATTTTTGGTAGGTATAGAATCCTTCGGACATCACTAGGAGCCACGTTGAATCGACCAGTAGTCAGCGAGTCACTACCTTCATGCTCTACCTGTAAGCCGCACGCCCCTGTGATGTAATCATCAATCCACTGGGTGGCATTGCCGTCAAATCTGAAAAACTGCAAGAATCCCGAAATTGGGTTTGTAAGTACACTTGGCTTCACCCCAGCATTGGATTTATTTGAGGTCGATTGCGACGGAAACTCGATAATTTCTGCTGAGCCCTGTGGTGCAGTCTCTGGCGTCGAGCCAACCCTAACTGGCGAGCCGTCATCACTGATCGTATAGCGTGACCTGTGAGCAACCTTCTTCCCTATTTTAGTAAGGTGAATGTGTGGCTCGTGTAGGAGCTTTTTGCGGGTGTAGCAACCAACAATCTCGCCGGTTCTCTTATCAATTATCGAATCGCCGCAGCGAATAGATTGGTTTTCATCGCGGACTTGACGAAGCTCTGCCAACGTAAGTGGCGAAGTAGTGTTGTGGTGCAGGCACGGGACGGCATGATGCATGGATTGGTCTCCTTTGTTCAATTCATAGGCAATTTCCTCTCGGGTGGCTGCCAGTGGATTTGGGTAAATTACAGGCGTAAAAACTTCGCATGATGCATTAAGCCGGGATCGACTAATGATCACATCGAGGTTTTGAGTGTGTCTGATTGAGTGGAGACTTATACAGGAATTCGCACCGATCGTCAAGAAAAGCTTGACAAGCCGACTTATCTAAAGATTTGCCTTCGTCGCGTCATGGATGAGCGGAAAATGGGCTTACGGTGGAGCCGTAGTGGTAAATCTCAACAAACAAAAAGCCCCGCACAGCCTTGGTAAGCTGTCGGGGCGATGATGGGTAGGGTTGCATTGGGAAACGGCCTGCATCGCGTTACACGAGGTTCTGTCTGGTGTCTCTTGAAGCGTCTGTTGCTGTGTTACTCAGGCACTACGAGATCAGTGAACACGCTGTCAACTTCAGCCTGAATGCTAGCAAGAAGTTTCGCCTTTTGGTCTGCAACCTTCTTGGCTTCTTTCGTTTCGGCTGCCTGCAATAATTGCTGGGTAAGCTGTTGACGGTAATGTTCTCGCTCAGCTTCAAGTTCACTGATGTACTCTGCTTTTACACGCTCATCAATGATTGCCAAATCAGCTTGCTGTAGTTGCTCAGGCTTAACCATATGGGCATGATAGTTCATGTTACTCATAGACATCGGATATCGATCAGTCAAGGTGAACCCTTGCGTATTTTTCTCGATCACCTTGGCAAGAAAGAGATATGGAAGTTCTCCCCTTACCATCTCACAATTTTGGTCAGTTGAACGATACATAGCGTGAAAGCCCTGCTGGCGTTTTAGCAATTCGTTAGCATCATACTTGCGCGGTACACCCTTGATTGAAATTCGGGCCTGTGAATTGGTAGCTGTATTTGTCATTGTATATTCCTTATGGTTGGTTTATTGGCTGTTATCATTTGCTTTCATTTGTGCAAGTCGTACTCTCATCTTGCTCAGCAGAGATTCTTTGTATGCTTCATCAAGTTTTTTGGCTGGCTGCTTGGTAGCTGTAGCACTTACAACACTGGTATCAATCTGCTGTGTAGTTTGTGTGCATTCCTTTGCTTGTTGTTGCATTGCACGTCGCCGCTCAAAAGCCCTTGTGAGTCCACGACTGATGTGGTCAGAACTCCTCATTTGTATTGCTCCTGAGCTTCATGTAAAGCTGACAATCCGTATTCTGTGGTCAAACGATCAATCACGTCAGTAGCGCGTCGAACTCCAACCTTGTCACCAACTGCGATCGCTGATTTTTTCAAGTGAATGAAGTGAACCATTTGTTTGATTGCAAGGTATTTACTAAGATCAATATCATTGTCGATAGTCATTGTTTATCCTTTGGGGTTTGTTGTGTAGAAAGGCACCAGACATATGGTTAAAAACTGCATTTGAATCCATATGAATCAAGGCGTGTAAGGGGTGCAAAAACGCCAAGTTAGGCTAGGGTATCAAGTGGCGTTTATTGAGGGTGTAAACGCCTTGCAGAAGCTCTCAGCGGTATTTGTCTAGGTACGCTTTGGCAGCGACAGCACCCGTGTTGAATACATCTGAAAGGTCATGATGGTTAACATCTGGGTTGTTGGCGATCCAATGTTGAATGCTGAACAAACGATCATCTGGCACCGGTGTTAGCTCTTTACGAATTCGAGTAGTAATAAGTTTTACCTTGCCCTGCTTACCTTTACTGATTTGTTCCATGAAGCTAGGGCAAGCGGTCATCAACTCACCGACTGTCACCTGTACACCATTGCGATGTGCTTTGGTTGCCAGCCTGTAGTAACGATTCAACACTGTGGTTGAAACAGGATGAAACTCGTGATGTTCATCTGGTGTTGGTGTATGAGATGTTGTGATTACGTTCAGAATCAACTGGGATGATTTGTAGATGGCTAAGTAGTTAGGCATTGGTTTTCCTTATTTGATTATGTTTTATCCTCTGACTTGGTTAAAGTATTTTAGGATTGATAGGGTATTAGATGATTAAAGCTTTATTCGCATCATTACGACGAACATTGTTGCTTGCAGTGGTAATTAAAACTTGAAGACAGTGCTGGTAACTTGTGTGGCCAGCACGACGCATGAGTTCTTCAAGTTGGAACACTGCACGGTCGTTCAGTTGCACTCGCATTTATACACACTCCATGGTTCGGATCAGACGATCCTGAATATAGTTGTTGATTGACATGCCCTGAGATTCAGCAGCATTCTTGATCGCAGCGAAATTGGTGGAACTAAATGCAATCTTCACAGGAACCATTGGTGTTTTGCTTGCTCGCCACTGAACGCCTCTACAGGTTGACCCGCAAGTAACGGCGTGACTGCGTTTACCGACTAATGATTTGTTACAGCTTGCGCATTGTTTTTCTACATGCATAAGGAATCGCTCCATTTAGAGTTGGTGATAAAGAGTTGTTTAATGTGTTGTTTTGCGACAATAAAAAAGCCGTAACCTGTAAGGATTACGACTCTAGAGTTTTGCGGAGAAGAAATAACACATTACTGACAAAACAGAAGGAAGGGCTGAGTATCAGTAATAGGCAGGGAGGGAGCTGCGGAAGGCATTGTTACTTCTTCTCCTATATGTGCCATTATACACTTTAAACAGAGAATAAGTCAATACCGTTGAGCATTTGTCAACAACTTTTTATTAACTAATTTTCAAATTAAAAGTTTAGGTGTCGGATTGTTTCGGCCATTGCTTTAATAGGGATGCGGCTTCCGTATACGCCGAAGGTGACGGCAGAGTTTTCGTGACCAGCGATACGCTTGATTAGGGCATCTTTTACTCCTGCATTTCGTCTTGTCCCTGCTGAATCCTTTGGATGGGGCGAGGCAGCCAACTCCTAATTCATCATGGCTGCCTATCCGTTTTTGATCAGTCGATTAAGTGCAGCACGTCCCTTACATTGAGGTGGGAGTATCGCGCCACGGATCGTGTATCTCTATGCCCTGACACAATCATGATCTGAGCATTGTTGAAGCCTTTCTTCGCGACGTTGGTGATTCTGGTGTGCCTGAGTTGATGTAGCCTGACACTGCTGTCTAAGCCAGCCTTCACACGTGCCAAGCGCACGGCTTGAGTTACGGCGTGCGGTGTAACCGTGAATACTTGACCGTTTGGGTGGCGTGCCACAATGGCCCAAAGTTGGGCGAGTTCAAGAATCTCAACCGCACGGTGGGTGAGGGGAACTGACCGTGTACCATTCTTCCCGTCGATAACATCAGCGATACGGTCCTTGAGGTGGAGGCAGTCTTTTGTCAGCTTCAGAATTTCGGATCGTCTCATGGCAGTCTCATAAGCCAGTTCAACGATGAGCTTCATGGTGGGTGAGAGCTTCCCCAATAGTCGCTCAAGCTCGCTCGCACGGATCACCTTGTCAGAAGATCGGTCTGGCTTCGGTAGGGCGATATCACTCACAGGGTTGTGAATGTCGATCAGTAATCCGCGTTTGGCGAACCTATAGAAGCGGGACATAAATGCGAGCTGCGTTCTGCACGTGGACGGCTTCACTTTCTTCAGTCGCATGATCTTGAAGTCGTTAATCATCTGAGGCGTGATTTCGTGAATGGGCTGGGTGAAGTGTCTGCCCAGATGCTCCACGATTTGCAGTGCATGGTCGTAGCTGCCTTTGCCCTTGAGCATGGTTTCGCAGTACGTCATACCTAACGTATAGATAGTGTGATGTTTGCGATCCATCGTCACGGCTTCAAGCTGGTTTGCCCATGACTCTGCTTCAGCTTTGGTGTTGAAGGTTTTTGAGTGGGGAGGTTTACCTTTTACGCGTACCTGAGCGTTCCAGTTTCCGGATGGAAGTAAGCGAATATTGGCCATTTTTGACGCCTCATGATGTGAATGGGCGTTCTGTGAAATCCAAGAGCAGCAGGGCTTGGAGCTTGCTCCTAGCAGACCTTGACATGGTGGGGGTCGTTGGTTCGAGTCCAATCGCGCCTACCAAACAAAATCCGCTCTGCTGGGCGGTCTAGAGGGGTCACCGGAAACGGTGACCCCTTTTTGCTTTCTGCGATTTGCAAAACTTTTGCAAAACTCCCACCTCAGAACGCCAACTCGGCGCTCACCTCCAAGTACTCGATCTTCTTTTCGTCGTGCCCCTCCTGATAGTGCTTCGTCATCTTCTCGTCCGCATGGCCCAGTAGCGCCTGGATGTATTCCGTCGGGAATTTCTGCTGCTCGTAAAGCCATTGAGTGAAGGCCAGGCCAGTGCCGTGTTCACCCGGCTGGGCAAAGGTGAGTGGACCAGTCACGACCTTCGCAAGGTGGCGCGTACCGGCTGGGCAGACATCGGCATTGACTATCTGATCAGTGAACTACTGATCAACCGTTCCATGGGCCACAACGTGAAGGTGTACGTCCAATCAGACGTGATGAGTCGCAAGCGCGATGCCCTGGAGAAGTGGCATGCGCATTTAGATCAGCGTGGTTTTGACCTGATTCACGGATTGCCCGGCAGTAGATTGGGATATTCCGGTAATGCCCCATAAGCCACGGAACATAAGGCCTGCGAGGCACTTCAAGAATCAACCATAGGCGAGGTTTAAAAATGGGAATTCAAGCTGATTTAGCCGACCTGGCCGACCTGAAGCGCCTGGCCGACGCGATCCATGGCAAAGGCACGACAGTCGAGATGCTCAATCGCTGGGCGCAATTTGAGGCGGCCTGCAAACCAGAACTGATCGTGGCCCTGATCGCCGAGAAGGAGCGATACGACGAAGGTATGCGCGCAATTGCATGCCAGTTAGGTGCTGGAGGCTACAACGCTACAGAACTTACGGCAGACCAGCTGCTGGCAAAGGTCTGCGATGGGCTGAATGCATTTACCGACACTTCCGGCTGCCTGCTGGATCAGGTTCGATCTGAGCGCGACCAACTCAAGTCAGTGGTTGATTCGCTCTCGGAAGCTGTCCGTGGTGCGATCAAATATGTTGCCTTTGCATTTGATCAGGGCATGGAAGGGGCTGAGCCTGCCGGATTGGCCATGGAAGATTCTGTGGCAATGGCTGGTCAGCTATGAAGAAGCTCCACGGATCACTCCAGAAGCGCGAACTGAAGTTCATCGTCGAATGCAACATCTACCTGGGCAAGGGTATGCGGCTCGGGATCTTTCACTTCTCGAGTGCGAGCACTGCCTGGGGTCGGGATGGGTTTGCTGCCATACGCTCCAGACTCTTCCGTTGAGCTACGTTGTGCCGGTACTCAATGCGCGCTTGAAGGACGCGCTCACCGAGATCGCCAAGGCTCGCCATGTCATCGGCGGTGCCCAGGAACAATACGAACAGAACAACCGCCGCGGTGCCGGCGCTTCGAACTTCACAGGGGATTGAGTCATGGCTTTCACACCAACATTTAAAGAGCGTACCGCCGAGGATCTGCTGGAGCATTGGGGCCGCTGGGTCGTGCTGGGTTCGGGTGTATCCTGCTGCGCCTCTCGCGAGAAGACGGTCCTGTCGCCGATGATCACCGATGATGATGCACTGATGATTGACGGTCTGATGGGCCGTCTGCTGAAGCGCTACCCGGAATGTGGTCAGGTGCTCATGCGGTACTACACCTCTCGCGATAAGGCACTGATGGATGTAGGCAAGAAACTGGGCTTCGGTGAAGAGAAGACCAGGCAGCTTTGGAAGGCAGGAATTGCTTGGATTGATGGTGCTTTAGATATTCGTCGAGTGGCTGCTTAAAAATGTGCTAGGGAGAAGGCGCCGCAGCATAAGTCCGCTGTGCGCCATCCAAGTATTTCGGGTGGTCAGAGTGCCGAATTTGTATCAACCATTGCCTTCTTGGCTGACTGAAAATCTTCGCTAGAGAAATGAAGGAGAATGCTTCCCTCGAGCTCTACGGTTGCTGGGCCAGCAGTGATTGCCTTAGCCAAGAATGCTTTTCCTTTAACGGTTTCCGGTGACAGGATTCTTTTTCCGTTAATGCAGGCCTGAACGAACTTCACGTTCGTGCCATTCACCTTGTAAGGGCCAGCTGGCATAACGGCACTGTTTTGGCCTTCTCTACAAAACGAACCCGTCATATCCACCAGGTTCATGACGATCTGTTCTCCTTCGAACAGGCTTGCCATAGCAACTACTTGTTGGTTCTCCGCTGGATCGAGAACGTACATAGTGGATGTGAATTGTCGCCATTGGGTAGCTTGAGCGGAAAGGGACAGTGCAGATGTGAGAGCGAAGATAAATAGTCTTTTCAATTAAAACTCCTTTTTTTGAACATGGCGTGTGGCTCCGTTGGCGCGGTCGTTGGCGCAGGATGCAGGCAACATGATATTACATCGCGAGGGAGTTGACAGGACCGGGGGCTAAATATAGATTTCAGGTACTTTGCGGTTTTTCCGCGAGCAAAGCCCGACTCTGAAGTTGGGCTTTTTGCTTTCTACTGTCCACAGAGCCTCGGCATTCGCCGGGGCTTTTTCGTTTTCAGCTCCACCACACCCATTGCTCCGAGCTGGGAGTGCTGCTGGAGCTGATTCAAATCAAGTCATGCAGAGTCGGAGTCGAGCGCATGGATCTACTGCATCGCCTGATCGACAAAGCTGAATGGCTTATCGCGGGCTTGATTGGAGCAATTGTTGCCAGTTGGTGGCACAAGGACGACCTTACTGATTGGCGAGCTTTGGCAATTTTCTTGGTCACTGGAGTGGCTTGTTCTCTGTACCTGACAGGCATGGTCAGTGCTTATCTCGGTGTCACAGAGCCGAGCATCGTCGCCGGCATCGGCTTTTTACTTGGCACCTTCAGCGGCTCACTTCTGGCGGCGATCAATCGCGCCATCAAAGCCGCGGACCTCTGGGCGATCATCCGTCAGCGGTTCGGCGGGGGTAATCCACCATGAACTTCGAACTAATCAACTCTATTGATTGCATGCGGCCTGATTGCCTTATGGGCTACCTGGTGCGTGCTGAGCGGGAAGGTGAGAGACGGCATTGTCGGGAAGATCATCTATTCAACGATCGCCATCAGTGGCTTCGTTGTGATGACTCGAACCCAGAACATCTTCTTCAGCCCGACTACAGCGGGTTTGACACTGCATGTGTCGCTGGCATTGGCCGGTGTTCGCCATATCTTCATGGTTACGTGGTGGCTGACGGTTAAAGGCTGGCTCTGCCGAACCCTCAACTGCGAACACTGCATGGGTTGCGATAAAGCCCCAGCCGAGCAGGTTGATCGCCGCAAGCATAGGTGATGGCAAATGCTTAAGATCGACGCCCGTACCAATGTGGAGGAGCTTTCGAAAGCTCTTCGCACGCTTGGTAGTAAGCAGATTCCTTTCGCCTTTGCTCTGATGGCCACACGACTGGCCATGCTCGTTAAGCAGGGGGAGCTCTCAGTGATGAGGGCTCGCCTTACCTAGTGTTCCAAGCCGAGATGGAGGCGTTTCAAGTGCGTCTTGAGCTGGAGCGCATGAAGGTGGATCGAATGGCATTCGCCGGACAGGTTCCGGTCAATGTGCTGGGTGCGCATCCGGGTGACTTTATCGTTCCTGAGGCGGATGGTGATTCCATCATTGGGATCGCAGTCCCTGCTTCTGTACTTACGTTTGAGCAATACCGACGAGCCGTGGGTATCGTGCAGAACGTGCTGCCTGACGGCCGCGCAAACATCCGGGTCAAGGTTGCATAACCAGATTCCGGCTTTCACCCAGCATTGAATCGACAGGGCCGCATTGAGCGGTTTTTTTTCGCCTGGAGAAAAGCGATGTCAGTTACCGAGAAAGACCGCGATGTCCTCGCCCGCACGCTGTGGGGCGAGGCTCGTGGTGAAAGCCTGGCTGGGCAGATTGCCGTGGCCTGGACGATTCGCAACCGTGTGAACGATGGCAAGACCAAGTCGTGGTGGGGCGAGGGCTATGCCGGTGTCTGCCAGGCGCCGTATCAGTTCAGCTGCTGGAATAAGAGCGACCCGAACTATCCGTCCTTGATCGGGGCCAAAGCGATTCCGTTCCGGGAGCTTGCCCAAGCGCGGATCGCTGCTGATCAGGTGATCGATGGCAAGGTGCCAGATCCAACCGGCGGTGCCACGCACTATTACGCCATCACCATGAAGAAGGCTCCGGACTGGGCGGTGAAAGCCAAAGAAACGCGGAGGCTTGGTGGTCACGTTTTCTTCAAGGATGTGTCGTGAGTCCCGCGGCATGGAAACTGGTCGGTATCCTATTGCTGGTGCTGCCAACCGCTGGCGTCACCTGGAAGGTTCAGGACTGGCGCTACGGCAAGCAGCTCGCAGAACAGGCCGGGCTGCATCAGGACGACCTGACCGCCATCAGCAACGCGGCCGCCGACCAGATGCGCGCCAACCAGGACAAGCGACTCGCGATCGAGCAGCGGCTGTCGGCCAGCGACGAAACCCACCACAAGGAACTGAAAGATGCACAGACCAATCAGGCTCGCCTGCGCGATCGCCTTGCCACTTCTGATTTGCGGCTGTCAGTCCTCCTTGCCGAGGATCCAGGCAGTGGCGACCCAGTGCTTGCCGGTACCGCAGCCGTCGGCGTGTTCATGGAGGCGCGCGCGTCAGACTTGACCCAGCGCATGCTCAACGAGTTATCGGAATCACCGACGACGGCGACCAAGGACTGATTGCATTGGCGGCGTGCCAGGCCTATGTGCGTGAGCTGCAAAATTAGAGACTGTTTTCGGTCGGCAGGACGCCGTAGAAGGGCGCTTTAGAGCTCTGACAGGGAATTGCAACCTAGTGAAACATTCGATTGTGGGGTGTATTCTCCGCGAAATGCTGGCAGTATGCCGCCAAGAATTACGTCCTAACGTAGCACTTTGAGAGTGGTTTTTAGAACTGATGGAGGGCTGCCCGGCTTCCTCCTCATGGCTCTGTACCAAGTAATTTATCTATCCAGGAAGGGTTAGAATGTTTGTTGCGCAGAAGATGCACTATTTAAATGCTGGCGGTGGAATACTTGTTCCCGCTATTGGCGCAGCCATGTCTTTACCTATAGTGATGTTTTCACTCTTGGGGTATGACATTAACCCCGCATTTTTACTGGCTCCGCTAATTGGGATAGCGTTCCTAATGAGCTTCGGTCGCACCGGGCTTGCTTATATTGTTGCCGCAGTGTGCGGGCTCGCTTCTATATTGGCGGCCAATAAAATATCAGCGGATGGTGCACTGGTTAAACATATTTTCTCGTTAGTGTTAATCATGTTTTCTCCGTCTTTCTTGTTTCTCGGGAAGTACGTTTCAAAGAGTAACGATATCAGCAAGGTTTTTTACTGGTTGTCTTTATTTTCATCTGTGTTTTTAATTGTTGTTGCTGCCCGTATTTTCTACCTGGAACAGGAAGTGCGAATCTACATTGGCCCTTACGGTTTGGCCGCGATGAATGCTGAATTCCTCGGCATGCCTGTTTTTGCAACATTCGGGGTGTTGAGTCTTGCGCATTTGGTGTGCTTGCAGGCGATGGTCCTGTGTGGTTCGCTCATAGGCGGCAAAGCGACCAAACCCGTACTCACCTTGTTTGCGATAGCACTGTTCTGCGCCTCATTCCTAATCGTCGGCAGCGACTCGCGCAGTGCGCAGATCCTGTTGATGTGGATCGTAGGCTCCATTGTTGTGTATGCCATACGTAAAGCGAACGCTCGGCGGATGTGTGCAGTGGCATTGCTATCTATCCTGATTTCCTTCGCTATAAATCACGCAAGGGGAATGAGCAGTAATCGCATGGTCGCTTCTATTGAAGCTATCAATTCAGTACCGACTGAGTCCGTACCTGCGCCATTAGAGCAACCGATCGCTCAAGAAAAACTAATAGAGGAAAAGGAGCACTCGATCGCTCTAGAAAAACTGATACAGGAAAAGGAGCACCCGATTACTCCAGAAGAGTTGATGGAGGAAAAGTGGGAGAAACAGGCAGACCAGTTTGCAACCGGTCGCGTTGAGTTAGCTATTGCCGGCGCCAAAGAGTTTATGGCTAGTCCCCTCATTGGGAACGGGTTCTCTGGGTACGGACGATATTCTAATGAAGGGCTATCTACTGCTCTACTAGCCAACAGTTCGACTCACGTTTATTACCTTACGCTTCTATGGAAAGGTGGGCTGATCTTTTTCGTCCCGTTCGTGGTCATGATCCTGCTCAATCTGAAGGCAGCCATCATCGGCACAAAGGCTACAGAGCATTCAGCGGAGCGATTCTTTGCTTGGACTGCTGTTTTAATGGCATTCGGCCCAATGGCAATGGCTTGGGATATCCTGATCGTGCCGAGCGCTGGCGCCCTGGCATTCTTCCTGTTCGGCCTTCTGGGCGGGTTGAAAAACAGGGCAGCATCACCTGTGAATCCGTTTGTTGTGCATTCAACTTAATGTGGCAGGATTTGCGTGAAGGGATCTACACCGGTCAGCTCACGCAGTCTTGCGTGAAGCTCGCTGATCAACTTGGCGTTTGCCATAAACTCCCCATTTGTCTTCGTCTCGATGTCCGTGACCCTTCTATTGGCATCTGAAGCAGTGGCGAGCGCACGGTTCAGTTCGGCCCGCAACTGATCCCGCTCCCTCGATACCCCTGCGTGCATCTGCACAAGGCCGAAGATGTCTTCACGGGCTTTGCGCAATTGCAGGGTGTCCCGTCCTGAATAAGGTTTACACCTTCTGATCTTTTTTTTTCAGGAGGACCTAATGGAATAAGCAAAAAGGCGTAGTCAGCGAGACTACACGCTGACCTTTATATTCGCTGTGCCGAAGGGGCAACGTCGTTGTATTTCGTCTTGGCCGGGAATTTTCTAGCTGATTCAGAGGAGTACGGACAAGTGACCTACCGAGTCGATAATCAAAAAGCCCGGACGTACAGTTTTTCGTCCTCCACGGACAACAAGGCTCTTGGTCAATGGAGCGGTCAATACGCTATTCCCGTTGTTAAGCACCTATTCGACGCTCAGCAGGTAGTTGTCCGTATCACGCCCTACAACGAATCACCGGTAATGGTGACCTTCCCTGTTTCTGGCCTGCGGCAAGCCATTGCCCCCTTGCAGCTGGCATGTAAGTGGAAGTGATGTCCGAAATCACTGCGGCGCTGGGCACGGTTACCGTCCCTATGCTCCGCCATACATTGCGATGCAGGCGATCAAGTTTGCTTGGCTGATTAGGTCTGCCTCCTGAATGACAGCTTGGTCGTCCTCACATCCAAATATGTGGCCCGCAACCTTTATCCCGTGTGGATCGTTCTCAGCGTTGAATGCGGCGAAAGCGTCGCAATTCGATAGCGCCGAAAAAGTGAACGTGATAGCCGTGTTTGGATCACCTCAAGATCAGGCAGTATGGGCTAATCACTGTGAGGTAGAGGATAGCGACTCTAGGTATTTGAAATTTCAAGAGTCGCTTAAATCTGAATGGACCTACTAACAATTGGAAGTCACAACTAAACCGCTTGGAAGTCTTCGCTGCTGCGTTAGTTTTTCGTAGCAACCATGAGAAGAGAGCCGCCAACAGGAAGCCTTATACCTGTCTTCAATAGGATCAATTCCAGACTCATAACCAGTTCAAGTATTTTATTGAGCAAGCGCGGGATTTTGTATTCCGTCATGGGATCATATTCGCCGTCCTGTGGTTTCGCCCGAGAGAGCCACATTAGAGGAACAAGCAGGCTCACGAACGAAGTGGTGTATTTCACTTCAAGGCCTGCTGCTTTCACTTTTTGTATAAGTTCTGTTCGCGTGTAACGACGGACGTGACAAGCGAATTCGTCAACATGTGACCACAGCCAACGATGTTGAGGCACTGAAATAATAAGAGAACCACCTTGCTTTAAGGCTCGTGCCAAGTTGTCTAAAACTAATTGGTCTTGCTCAATATGCTCGATAACATCGAATGCCCCAATGACGTCATAGCGAGCTTCATCTGACATTGCAGTTGCATCAAGTTTAACGAAAGTCGCCGATGGAATTCGCTCTTTAGCATGGATCAAACCTTCTTCAAAATACTCAGATCCATACAGGTCTGCATTTGGATAGCTGTTTCTAACACCCTCAAGAACGAAAGCCGTACCACAGCCTATTTCAAGAAAATTGTTGAAGTTGCCTATCTTGTTTTTTAAAGCCCATAGAAGAACTCGATTTCTAGCGCGGAACCACCAGTGTTTGGCTTCCTCGGCAGCGAGAAGCCTGAAGGAGTCGGCGGGAAATGGTGCGCGTGTCGAGGTCATGCCGCGAGTATTCCTAAATTAGTGGCTGAGATTTGCATTTTTACACCAAAAGTCAGACGGCGCCCGCCATTGAGCGGGTATTTTTTTGCCTGGAGAAAAATGAATGACTGCAAACGAAAAAGACTGTGACCTCCTCGCACGGACACTGTGGGGTGAGGCTCGTGGCGAAACCTTGGCTGGGCAGATCGCAGTGGCCTGGACAATCCGCAACCGTGTGAACGACGGCAAGGCCAAGTCATGGTGGGGGGGGTATGCCGGCGTGTGCCAGAAGCCGTATCAGTTCAGTTGCTGGAACAAGAACGACCCGAACTTCGCCTATTTGAGCGGCGCGAAGCAGATCCCGTTCCGCGAACTGGCCCAAGCATGGATCGCCGCTGACCATGTGATTGAAGGCAAGGTGCAGGATCCGACCGGTGGCGCGACACACTACTACGCGACCGCCATGAAGAAGATGCCGGCCTGGGCGACTAGGGCGGGCTCACCGAAAGGTGGGCCCTTTTTTGTTGTCGTTTAGCAATTCCAGCCGCTCACCGACAGACGGTATAGTTCAGTCCGGAAGTTCTATAAGGAGATACTGCTATGGATAAGGCATTTCGAAATCCCGTGTTTCTAACCGGCATCCCGCTGGCCATTTGCGGATCCAGCTTTGGCTTGACCGGCTTGTTGAACGAAGCAACGTTCAGTGGCATGGCGCCCGGGCTGCTCATTCCAGGGCTCGCCTTTATGTTGATCGGCTGGATGCAGAGGAACAAGTGAGCGTCGGCCGTTTACGCCATAGCTAATCTTGAGCGTCGAGCAGATAACTGACTTAAACAGCAGGATTGATCATCCTGCTTTTTCTATTTAGATCCCTGATCAGTAAGAGCAGGGGCTATCGGTTAAAGCGCTCAACCAGCGAATACTGAGTTTTAGCCGTCTGTGTTAGTTCCTTGGTTACCTCGGCGGAATGCCTGGCTTGCTCAGACGTCTGATCGGCGAGGGTTGCGATGGTGGTGATGTTGCGGCTGATTTCCTCTGCGACGGCCGACTGCTCTTCAGTCGCGGCCGCGATCTGGGTGGTCATATCGGTGATGTTGGCGACGGCTTCACTGATGCCGATCAGGGCTTTATCGGCTTCCAGCACCCACGCAACTCCTTCTTCGGCCTGGCGCTGGCCGCTTTCCATAGTCTTCACGGCGTTGTTTGAAGAGACCTGTAGCTTGGAAATCAGGCCGTGAATCTGGGTTGTCGACTCGGTTGTTCGCTGTGCCAATTGGCGCACTTCGTCCGCGACGACCGCGAAACCTCGGCCCATTTCTCCCGCGCGTGCAGCTTCGATTGCGGCATTGAGCGCCAATAAGTTGGTTTGATCGGCAATGCCTTTGATCACATCGACGACCGTCCCTATTTCGTTACTGTCTTTGGCCAGTTGCGCGACGGTCTGGCCTGTCTCGCCGACCACATTGGAGAGCCGCTGAATGGCGTCGCGGGTGTCCCGGGCTACGTCACGTCCGCGGCCTGTCAGCACGTTGGCTGCCTGGGTGGCGTCGGCAGTGCGCTGGACGTGGCTTGCGACCTCTTGCGTGGTCGCTGCCATCTGATTGACGGCGGCCGATACCTGCTCGGTTTCGATTCGTTGGCGATCAAGTCCACGTGAACTGTCGGAGGCGAGAGCATCAGATCTCCCGGCCAGCCCGGTGAGTTGCTCTGCGGTGTCTTGTAAGCGTGTCAGGCAAGTCTTGAGGCGTGATGCCTGGCTCACGAAGGCCGTTTCAAGACGCGCCTGATGACCTCGCTCGTCGCTATACATTTGCGCGATCAGTTGGTCGGAAGTGGAAGCCTCTGCCATTTCCAGCAGATGCAGCGCACCGCGCTTCTGCCGGCGCGAAGCAATCAGGCCCATCGGAGCCGATACACCTACGGCTACCAATGCGGCCAAGGGAGGACTGAGGAAAACACCGCCCAAAGTCCCCGCTAAGCCCATGGCCAGGAACGGCAGCCAGTCCATCAAGACGGGTTGCCATTTGTCGCTGCCGGGCACGGCAGACTTGCCCCGGTTGATTCGTTTATAGAGGGCTTCGGCCCGGCGGATTTGTTCGATGCTCGGCTTTACCCGGACCGACTCATAACCAACGACTTGGCTCCCTTCAAATATGGGCGTGACGTAGGCATTGACCCAGTAGTGGTCGCCGTTCCTGGAGCGGTTCTTGACGATGCCCATCCACGGGTTGCCTTGTTTGAGGGCGCTCCACATATGGGCGAATATGGCGGATGGCACGTCAGGATGACGAACGATGTTTTGAGGCGCGCCTATCAGATCTGACTTGTTGAAACCGCTGATGTCTACGAAGGCGTCGTTGCAGTAAGTGATGACCCCTCGTGAGTCCGTTGTCGAGATGAGTTTCTGTTGAGGTCCAAGGGCAACCTCACGTTGTGTCACGGGTTGATTGTTTCTCATCTGTGTTGCTCCTATGCCCTAAGCTTGAGACATCGGCAAGAATTTGCAAAAGGTTAACGAGTTCTTGGAAATGAAACTGTCTTGCGTCGGAAAGTTTGTGTGGCGGCGCGTTTGCGTTGGTCTTCAGCGGCTGAGGTTGTTTGCGGTTCAGGCGTAAGATAGCGGTGCTATCCCACCAAAAGGAGCCGCATATGATCGCCGACCAAATGAACAAACAGGCGTCTGAGGGCAAGGCTGTTTGGGATCAATACTTCTGCGCTGCGTTGATTGCGGAAAGCAATCTGACGGCACCCGTTGTCGGAGGGGCTACTCACGAAGACAGGCAGAATCTGTTGATTGAAAGGGCCAAAGCGCTCGCCGATAAGATGATGGAAAACAGAAAATAACCAGGGCCCAGCCATCGTGCTGGGCTCTCTGTTTGGCGCTCTAATAGATGCTCAGTTACGACACTGGCCGTTATAGGATTGTTCAAGCTCCACAAAAATAGTGTGGATATTTAAGCACTTATAAAATTAATTAACCGAACGGTCCTCAAAATATATTGTTACAAGTGTCGGTTTTAGGTAAGATTGCTTCGCGTTCACCACCACGGTTTATGCATTTTTAAGTCCCAAGCGTCCATCAGCTGCTTGGGATTTTTTTTTTGCCTGAGGTTTGTCTTGGTTCGCTCGAACATCGCAAGGACACCTCCACCGCCTGCCTTCGCTCTGAACAAGTTGCCTGTATGCCGTGCCGCTTCTATGGAGAAGCGCGAAACGCCTCCTGTGCAAACCCGGGCGAATCGCGGTTTTTTGGACTACTACTGACTGGCCAAACTCAAACTCAGTCTGATAGGAGTCAATCGATGCTGGTTCATTGGTCGCTTGCGGCAATTCACTTGCTGGCTTTCGCCTTGGGGTTCTGGGCTGTACTGACGCGGGGAACCGCATTCAGCCGTCTGGCGGCCGGGTCGGGGGAGGCTCGCCGAGTGTTGATGGCCGATAATCTGTGGGGGATCTCTGCCGTGATCCTCTTGATCTCCGGTGGGATGCGGGCCTTCGGTGGGTACGAAAAAGGTACGGATTACTACCTTCACCAGCCATTGTTCCATCTCAAGATGACGCTGTTCGTGCTGATCTTGCTGCTCGAAGTGGCGCCGATGATCACGCTGATCAAATGGCGGGTAGCACTGAGTCGTGGCGCGGCGATCGGTACCGGGCGCGCGAAGCTGTTTGCGCGGATCAGTCATCTCGAAGGGCTGCTGGTGTTGCTGATGGTGGTGGCGGCCACGGGCATGGCGCGCGGCGTAACGTTTGGTTAGCCGAGTCGGATCACGTTCTTCCTGGGGGATAATCAGAAACGTCTGACAGTCAGGGCAGGGGACGTGTCGTTAATATCGGCTTCACGTTTTGGCGGGCAGGGGCGAACGGATGGCAATACTACGCTTGAATCTTTAGCCAGCCGTTGTCCGGGACTGAACGGGCTGGCTACTGACTGCAACAGGATTCAGGGAGTTTGCGGCTTGTCTGGAGCGGTCAGGCCAGCCTGAATGCGTTGATAGATTTCTTCGCGATGCACTGCGACGTCTTTCGGCGCGTTGATCCCGATCCGGACTTGCTGGCCGCTCACGCCCAGTATGGTGATCGTAATGTCGTCACCGATATTTATGCTTTCACCGACTTTGCGGGTGAGTATCAGCATGGTCTTCTCCTTGATTGCTTTGTAGGGCACCTGATTCGAACAGTGCAGAGGTCGGTGGTATGTATAGATTAGTGCGAAGTCTCACAGTTTGGGTGCCTCTTTCTGACGCGCAGATGCTGCATTAATTCCCAAGGCGTAACTATACAGAGGCCGCAACCATCATTCTCGTTGTTTTGCGCCCATTTTGCGGCACTCGGGAAGTATTCATGAATGCTAAAATCGCCGCTTTCAGCATTCAGAGGGACACGTTGTGCGC
The DNA here is from genome assembly GCF_007993905.1 of Pseudomonas sp. SJZ077. NCBI lineage: Bacteria > Pseudomonadati > Pseudomonadota > Gammaproteobacteria > Pseudomonadales > Pseudomonadaceae > Pseudomonas > Pseudomonas sp. SJZ077. Next base: position 205,879 of record NZ_VIUJ01000001.1, on the reverse strand, counting down.
AAAATGGTCTTGGTAATCGCAGTACTGGCGCTGGTTGGGTGCGATCAAGGTATGGGCGTTGACGCTCAAAAGCCGAAGCCGGCAGTCGTTTCCGCGCCCGCGGCAGTCACCGGGCCGCAATGGGATGTCGAAGTGAGAGGCGAAACGCCCCAGGCTGTCAGCGACCTGAGCGGTTGGCTGATCGAGCACAGCTTTGTGTCCAGCATCGTCAAGGAAAACGGCAAGACTCGCATTCTGCTCGGACCATTCAATTCGAAAGCCGAGGCCGAAGCCAAGCAGGCCGAGGTGGCTGCGGCGCTTACCCGGGCCAAGAAACAGAACATCGAAGTGCTGGTGCTTGAGCGTCCCGTAGCCCAGTAACAGCCCTTTTCACGCAGGCCTTCCGTCGAAGCCCCTTAAAGGGGATCCACATTGACTCGTCTCTAAGCGTAGTCACTGTCGATTCCCAGAAGGAGCTCTCCATGGCCTCCGCCACCCCTTACAAAATATTCGACGCGGTCCTGGCGCACAAAAAGACCCTCAGCCCACATTTAATGCGCGTGACCCTGGCCGGTCCGATGGTCACCGAAATGGCCACCTGGGCACCGGATCAGCGCGTCAAACTATTCTTTCCAGCCGAAGACGGGTCGCCTGCCAGACTGGCTCATGACCAGCATTGGTATGCGCGCTACCGTTCAATGCCGGCCAACCAGCGTCCGGCAATGCGCACTTACACCATCCGGCATCTGCGGGCCGAGCAAGGCGAAGTGGACATCGACTTCGTATTGCACGGTGAAACCGGTCCGGCCTCCCGTTGGGCAATCCGGTCGGGAGTGGGCGAGCCAATCCAGATTGTTGCGCCTGATCGTCAGTTTTCAGCGCAAGACGCGGGAGGTTTCGAATGGAAGCCGCCTCACACGCTCAAGCATCTGTTGCTGGTGGCTGATGCCACGGCATTGCCCGCCGCTCTCGGCATTCTGGACGAGATGGCTGCCTTGGCCGAGCCGCCGACGACTCAGGCATTTTTCGAGGTGGCCAGCGCAGAAGACGCATTGCCGGTTCCTGAATGGCCTGGGTTGTCAGTGCGGTGGCTGGTCCGGGATCATTCCGCCGGTAGGGCAGCAGGTTCGCTGATGGTTGAAGCGGTCCGTGGGGCGGAGCTGCCGGTTACTTCCTCGCAGACTCACGCAACAGTGGAGCTGGCCGAGGTCGATGTCGACCAAGAGATTCTCTGGGAAACATCCGACTCGACCGGTCAGGGTTTCTACGGTTGGATCGCCGGGGAAACGATGGCCGTGATGAGCCTGCGCAAGTACTTGATCAAGGAGCGCGGCATCGCTCGGGAGTCACTCAATCTGATGGGTTACTGGCGCTACAACAAAAGCGGCGGATAGAAACGTAAAAAGGCCTCGGGCATGAATACCCGAGGCCTTTTTGGTTTTATGCGGTCGATCAGCCGCAGGCTTTCATGTCCACGGGCCCGACAAACTCATTGCCGCGACCCATCACGCACGCCACGCTCTGGTTGCGCTGACGTTCCCAGGCTTCAACCGGATAGGTCTTGTTCCACGCGTCGTACAGTTGCCGGTCCTGTTTCGACAGGCGCAAACCGTACTGTTTGCTCATGTAGAAATACGTCCGGGCGATCATGCCGCGAATGGAGGGGCGGGGCATGACTTTCTTCGCCTTGAAATCGACCTGGGTCAGGCACGAACCGTACTGACCCGATTGCACCGGCAGCCAACCGAAACTGAAGTTACTGCGATCGCCATTCACTTCGCCGATGCTCGGCACCAGGTTGTGCAGATCAGCCTCGGCCTTTTGATAGACCGGATCGTACCGCGTGCAGTTCTTGCGTCCGCCCTCTTGCCAGCACTGACGCTGATGGCCGATTTGCCAAGCGGGAACAATGTGCTCCCACTCAATGCGGGCGGCGCGCTTGGCGTTCTTGCGCGGCACATACCCACAGGCTGCGAGGTTGACCTTGTTGCCGGTGTATTTACAGCCGCAATAGAACTCGGTGGATTGCGGCGCGTAAAGCTTCCAGGCGACTTTCTTGGCTTCGTTGAAGGTGCGGGGGGCGCCAGCCTGGGCGCCAAGGGTGATGAACAGAAACAGCAAAGCAAACCAGCGGACACTCATTGACTCAATCTTCCTTCGGCACAACCCAGAAAATCTGCACACCGCCATCGTCGCGATAGGCGAGGGTGACGTTGTCGTTCTCATCAATTTCTTCGAGCAATTGCTCCCACTCATCCACAGGCTCGTCCGGTAAACGGAAGATCAGTGCGGCTTTGGCTTTCTGAGCGGTGGGGGAGTTGATGATTTTCTGAACGCGTATGCCCATGCGTTGATAGGTATCAGGAGAAGCAGAGGTGGAGGCCACGGAATTATCCTTATTAAGCTGTACGTGCATACAGTATTTAACTGTAGGCATTTTCGCAACTGCTTAAAATTCAAGAAAATCCTCTGACAGCAGTTTTTTCCATTTGGTGTAGGAAGAAGGGAAAATTTTTATCGGAGTATCAGGCGGGGTATGAACCACTCGCCCAGGCTGGCGAGTGGTGAATGCAGTGCCCGACCGGAGTCGGTCGGGCGAGGGCGAATCAGTATTCCCAGAACATCCGTTGCAGCTCTTTGCTGTCGTTGGTCTTGGTCAGCGCGACCATGGCCAGGATGCGGGCTTTTTGCGGGTTCAGGTCATGCGCCACGACCCAGTCGTACTTGTCGTCAGGCTGTTCGGCATTACGCAGGACGAAACCGCCGGCGTTGACGTGGGACGAACGAATGATTTGCACGCCGTCCTTACGTAGGGCTTGCAGGGCTGGGACCACACGCGAGGAGACCGAACCGTTGCCGGTGCCGGCATGGATGATCGCTTTGGCACCGGATTGAGCCAGTGCCTTGTAGGCCGTGTCGCTGACGTTGCCGTAGGAATAGGCGATTTCGACGTCAGGCAGGCTCTTGATGGTTTTGATGTCGAATTCCGAATCCATGGTGTGACGCTTGGCCGGCAGACGGAACCAGTAGGATTTGCCCTCAACTACCATGCCGAGCGGCCCCCAGGCACTTTTGAATGCCTCGGTTTTGATGTTGATCATTTTGCTGACGTCGCGCCCCGACTGGATCTCATCATTCATGGTCACCAGCACGCCTTTGCCGCGGGCGTCTTTGCTGCTGGCGACGGCGACGGCGTTGTACAGGTTCAGCATGCCGTCAGCCGACATTGCGGTGCCTGGGCGCATGGAGCCGACGACGATGATTGGCTTGTCGGTTTTTTCCACCAGGTTCAGGAAGTACGCGGTTTCTTCCAGGGTGTCGGTGCCGTGGGTGATCACGATCCCGTCGACGTCTTTGCTGTCGGCCAGTTCGGCGACGCGGCGACCCAGTTGCAGCAGGTTGTCGTTGGTGATGCTTTCCGAGGCGATCTGCATGACCTGTTCGCCGCGAACGTTGGCCAGCTGGCTGAGCTCCGGAACCCCGGCGATCAGTTGCTCGATGCCGACTTTCGCTGCCTGGTAGGTGGCGCTGTTAGCAGCGCTGGCGCCGGCACCGGCAATGGTGCCGCCGGTGGCGAGGATCACCACGTTGGCCAGTTTCTGTTGGGTTTCGACTTCTTTTGCCTGAAGAGCGGTAGGCAGGAGCAGCAGGAGGGCCAAAGCGCCCGGAATAAAGGTGTTGAAGGCAGATTTCATTATTTTCTCTCTAGTAGTGAGACGGTGCTGATGCAAGTTCATCTAGATACGCCCCAGGCAGATCTGAACGCTTGGGGTCTAGGTGAAGAGCAGGATCTGTACCAGCCCTACGTTGAATGAGAAAAACTTTTAACTGGATGATTTATATCAATATTTACCCAGTGGGTTACCGGCCTTAAACAGCTTCGTGTCCGGGTTTCCGAATTAGTTGAGGTTTCGCGTTCGGCTCTCCGAAAAGGCCTACGACCTCTGGTGAACTCTTCGCCTTGCCAGATAGAAAATCAGTGCTAAAGAAACCCGCGCACAGGTCGATGTCCCTTCAAGGGATTTTTTTTCGGGAGTGCACATGTCTTTTTCTGTCGGTTTTCCAAATGCGGGCGCAATCACCATTGGTGGCAAGACACCGTCGACGATCAATGCCTTGAGCGAAGCGACGGAAGAGGCGTCGACACAGCTGACTGGAAAAGAAGAAAACCAGGTCAGAACCGGAGGGGCTGCTCAGGACGAAAGCAAATCCGAGAGCAAAAGCAGCCAGAGTATTGCGGTTCAGGTGTTGCTCAAGCGTATGCAGGAACTGCAACAGCAGTTGCGCGAACAACAGCAGCAATTGGCGGCCGCTCAGGCAGCGTCCTATCCAACCGAGGAGGCCAAAGCCACAGCCGTCATGTCGATCCAGGGGCAGATCGCCGAGACCAATGGTGCGCTGGCGCAAGTCACCGGGAATCTGGTGAAAGAACTGGCCAAAGACTCCAGCGCGGGTGGTCTGGTCAGCACGACGGCGTGATCTGGTGCCAACCGAGACACAAAACAGGTCGTTGACAAATCACAGCAGGGTTCGCATAGTTCGGTCTACGCAAACGTTTGCGCGTTGTTCTTGATGGCTCGGTCCATTGGCGGACGCCATGAAGCTTACGCCAGCGCAAGCGTTGCTCACAATAATCATAAGATCGGAGTGAACCCATGAAGCTGCCATTCGCTGGACGTCTTCTTGCTGTCGCTATGCTGGCCGCCGCATCTGCCGCGCTGCCTGTCTCTTCGGCTTTCGCCGAGACTCCTGAAAAACCCAAAGTCGCACTGGTCATGAAGTCCCTGGCCAACGAGTTCTTCCTGACCATGGAAGACGGTGCCAAGGCTTATCAGAAAGACCATTCCGGCGATTTCGAGCTGATCTCCAACGGCATCAAGGACGAAACGGATACTGCGGGCCAGACGCGCATCGTCGAGCAAATGATTCTGGCCAAGGTCAATGCGCTGGTCATCGCGCCGGCTGACTCCAAGGCCATGGTTCCCGTGATCAAGAAAGCCATCGATGCCGGTATCACCGTGATCAACATCGATAACCAGCTCGACCCGGCCGTGGTCAAAAGCAAGAACATCACCGTCCCGTTCGTAGGCCCGGATAACCGCAAAGGCGCTCGTCTGGTCGGCGAGTATCTGGCCAAGCAGCTGAAGGCCGGTGACGAAGTCGGCATCATCGAAGGCGTGTCCACCACCACCAACGCCCAGGCCCGCACCGCAGGCTTCAAGGACGCGATGGAAGCGGCGCAGATCAAGGTCGTCTCGTTGCAATCCGGTGACTGGGAGATCGACAAGGGCAACAAGGTTGCCGCCTCGATCCTCAGCGAATACCCGGACGTCAAAGCGCTGCTGGCCGGTAACGACAGCATGGCCGTCGGTGCCGTTTCCGCCGTGCGTGCGGCAGGCAAGGCCGGCAAGGTGCAAGTGGTTGGTTACGACAACATCAACGCCATCAAGCCAATGTTGAAAGACGGCCGCGTCCTGGCGACCGCTGACCAGTTTGCCGCCAGGCAAGCCGTGTTCGGTATCGAGACTGCGCTGAAAATCATCAAGGGCGAGAAGGTCGACAGCGGCGCCAACGGCGTGATCGAAACGCCGGTAGAGCTGGTCACCAAGTAACCCTTCTGGCGGCACAACGGTGCTCGCCCGATCGGGCGAGCGCATGGAGAGTTTTATGTCAGTTTCCGCCCCGAACGCTGTCCTCTCGGTCAGCGGCATCGGCAAGACCTACGCCCAACCTGTCCTGACCGGCATCGACCTGACGCTGATGCGCGGTGAAGTGCTGGCGCTGACCGGCGAGAACGGTGCCGGCAAGAGCACGCTGTCGAAAATCATTGGCGGGCTGGTCACGCCGACCACCGGCCACATGCAATTTCAGGGGCAGGAATACCGCCCTGGCAGCCGCACCCAGGCCGAAGACCTGGGCATCCGCATGGTCATGCAAGAACTCAATCTGTTGCCGACCCTGTCAGTGGCGGAAAATCTGTTTCTCGACAACCTTCCCAGCAATGGCGGCTGGATCAGCCGCAAACAACTGCGCAAAGCCGCGATCGAGGCCATGGCCCAGGTAGGGCTCGACGCGATCGATCCGGACACCCTGGTCGGCGAACTCGGCATCGGCCACCAACAAATGGTCGAGATCGCGCGCAATCTGATCGGCGATTGCCATGTGCTGATCCTCGACGAACCGACGGCCATGTTGACCGCCCGTGAAGTCGAGATGCTGTTCGAGCAGATCACCCGCCTGCAAGCTCGGGGCGTGTCGATCATCTACATCTCCCATCGCCTCGAAGAACTGGCGCGGGTCGCCCAGCGCATTGCGGTGTTGCGTGACGGCAACCTGGTCTGCGTCGAGCCGATGGCCAATTACAACAGCGAGCAACTGGTCACGTTGATGGTCGGCCGTGAACTCGGCGAACACATCGACCTGGGGCCGCGCAACATTGGCGCTCCCGCCTTGACGGTCAGAGGGCTGACTCGCTCGGACAAAGTTCGCGACGTGTCCTTCGAAGTCCGCGCCGGTGAGATCTACGGGATTTCCGGATTGATCGGGGCAGGGCGCACCGAGTTGCTGCGTCTGATCTTCGGTGCCGACACCGCGGACAGTGGCACCGTTGCGCTGGGTTCGCCGGCTCGGGTGGTGAGCATCCGTTCGCCGGCTGATGCGGTCGGCCACGGTATCGCCCTGATCACCGAGGACCGCAAAGGCGAAGGCCTGCTGCTGACCCAGTCGATCAGCGCCAACATCGCGCTGGGCAACATGCCGGTGATTTCCAGTGGCGGCATCGTCAACAACGCTGACGAAATGTCCCTGGCCCAACGTCAGGTCGACGCCATGCGCATCCGCAGTTCGAGTCCGACGCAACTGGTTTCCGAGCTGTCGGGTGGCAACCAGCAGAAGGTCGTGATCGGCCGTTGGCTGGAGCGTGACTGTTCGGTAATGCTGTTCGATGAACCGACCCGTGGCATCGATGTGGGCGCCAAGTTCGACATCTATGCGCTGCTCGGTGAACTGACCCGGCAGGGCAAGGCGCTGGTGGTGGTGTCCAGCGACCTGCGTGAACTGATGCTGATCTGCGACCGGATCGGCGTGTTGTCGGCGGGGCGCCTGATCGACACTTTCGAGCGCGACAGCTGGACCCAGGATGATTTGCTTGCTGCCGCGTTCGCCGGCTACCAAAAACGTGATGCGTTGCTCAACGAAGCAGCGCCTAGGGATCTTCCATGAAAACTGCATCTTCTGCCGGCAAACGTAGTGGCAATTTCTACGGCCTGGGCACCTATCTGGGCCTGGCCGGTGCCTTGCTGGCGATGGTCGCGCTGTTCTCGGTATTGAGCAGCCACTTCCTGTCCTACGACACTTTCAGCACCCTGGCCAACCAGATTCCCGATTTGATGGTGCTGGCGGTCGGCATGACGTTCGTGCTGATCATTGGCGGTATCGACCTGTCGGTCGGCTCGGTGTTGGCGCTCGCAGCGTCGGCCGTCAGCGTGGCGATTCTTGGCTGGGGCTGGAGCGTCCTGCCTGCAGCGCTGCTCGGCATGGCGATCGCGGCATTGGCCGGGACCATCACCGGATCGATCACCGTGGCGTGGCGAATTCCGTCGTTCATCGTGTCCCTTGGCGTGCTGGAAATGGCCCGTGGCGTGGCGTATCAGATGACCGGCTCGCGCACGGCTTATATCGGTGATGCCTTCGCCTGGCTATCCAACCCGATTGCCTTTGGCATCTCGCCGTCGTTCATCATTGCCTTGCTGATCATCATCATCGCCCAGGCCGTGCTGACCCGTACCGTGTTCGGCCGCTACCTGATCGGCATCGGCACCAACGAAGAAGCGGTGCGTCTGGCCGGGATCAATCCAAAACCCTACAAGATCCTGGTATTCAGTCTGATGGGGCTGTTGGCCGGTATTGCCGCGCTGTTTCAGATTTCCCGTCTGGAAGCGGCGGACCCGAATGCCGGCTCCGGATTGGAGCTGCAAGTGATCGCCGCGGTGGTGATCGGCGGCACCAGTCTGATGGGCGGGCGTGGTTCGGTAATCAGCACCTTCTTCGGGGTTCTGATCATTTCCGTACTGGCGGCGGGCCTGGCGCAGATCGGCGCGACCGAGCCGACCAAACGCATCATCACCGGCGCAGTGATCGTGGTGGCGGTGGTGCTTGATACTTATCGCAGTCAGCGCGCAAGCCGGCGGACCTGAGTCATGGCAACGATCAAGGATGTAGCGGCACTCGCGGGGATTTCCTACACCACGGTGTCCCATGTGGTGAACAAGACCCGGCCGGTCAGCGAAGAGGTACGGATCAAAGTCGAGGCGGCGATCAAGACCCTGGACTACGTGCCGAGCGCCGTGGCCCGATCATTGAAAGCCAAGACCACGGCGACCATCGGTTTGCTGGTGCCTAACAGCCTCAACCCGTACTTCGCTGAACTGGCGCGTGGCATTGAGGATTACTGCGAGCGTAACGGCTATTGCGTGATCCTCTGCAACTCCGACGACAACCCGGACAAACAGCGCAGCTACCTGCGCGTGCTGCTGGAAAAACGCATCGACGGGTTGATCGTGGCCTCGGCCGGTGGCGACGCGGGACTGGCAGAAGGTCTCGCCGGCGTGCGCACACCGATGGTCATCGTCGACCGCGGGCTGGAAGGTGTAAATGCCGACCTGGTGCGTATCGATCACGAATACGGTGCCTACCTGGCTACCCGGCATCTGCTGGAGCTGGGCCACCGGGACATCGCCACCATCGGTGGCCCGGCAGGTACCAGCGTGGCGCAGATGCGTCTGGCCGGTTATTGCCGAGCCTTGAAAGAGGCGGGGGTGGAAGTACATCGCGAGCGCATGCTGGAAAGTGACTTCACCAGCACTGGCGGTTACAACGCCGCCGCGATTCTGCTGGAAAAGAACCCGCCCAGCGCGATCTTCGCCGGCAACGACATGATTGGCATTGGCGTGTTGCGAGCGGCTGCCGAGCGCAATGTGCGTGTGCCGACAGAACTGTCGGTGATCGGCTTCGACGATATCCAGATGAGCCGTTATGTCTACCCGGCGCTGACCACCGTGGGCCAGTCGATCCTGCAACTCGGTGAGATGGCGGCCGAGGTTCTGTTACGACGAATCGCAACACCCGACATGGCCACTGATCAGCGGATCGTGACGCCCAGTATTGTCCTGCGAGAATCGACTGCGCCGCTTGCCGGTGTGTTCGACGAATACCGCTGAAACCGAATTGACGAGTAGTGATGTATGCCAGCAAAAGTAGTGGTGATAGGCAGCCTGAACATGGACCTGGTGACCCGGGCTCCACGGCTGCCCCGTGGCGGTGAGACGCTGATCGGGCAGTCGTTTGCCACGGTTTCAGGCGGCAAGGGCGCTAACCAGGCGGTCGCCGCGGCGCGGCTGGGGGCGCAGGTGTCGATGGTCGGTTGTGTCGGCAGCGATGCTTACGGTGAAGAACTGCGCGGGGCTCTGATGGTCGAGCAGATCGACTGCCAGGCCGTCAGCACTGTCGAGGGTTCCAGCGGCGTGGCATTGATTGTGGTCGATGACAACAGCCAGAACGCAATCGTGATCGTCGCCGGTGCCAATGGTGCGCTGACGCCACAGGTGATCGACCGGTTCGATGCCGTGTTGCAGGCGGCGGACGTGATTATTTGTCAGCTGGAAGTGCCGGATGCCACGGTGGGTCACGCCCTCAAGCGCGGCCGTGAGCTGGGCAAAATCGTGATCCTCAACCCGGCGCCGGCCAGTCGTCCGCTGCCAGCAGATTGGTATGCGTCCATCGATTACCTGATTCCCAATGAAAGCGAGGCCTCGGCGCTGAGCGGTTTACCGGTTGACTCCCTTGCGTCCGCCGAAACCGCCGCAACCCGATTGATCGCACTGGGTGCCGGTAAGGTCATCATCACCCTGGGTGCTCAAGGGTCAATGTTCGCCAACGGTACAGGCTTCGAACATTTCCCGGCACCGACGGTGAAGGCTGTCGATACCACGGCGGCCGGCGATACCTTCGTCGGCGGTTTTGCTGCCGCGCTGGCGTCCGGCAAAACCGAAGCTGAAGCGATCCGTTTCGGCCAGGTAGCCGCGGCGCTTTCAGTCACCCGTGCCGGCGCACAACCCTCGATTCCCACCTTGTCCGAAGTCCAGGCGTACAAAGCACCATGAAAAAGACACCTTTGCTCAACGTCGCGCTGTCTCGGCTGATCGCTTCCTTGGGGCACGGCGACATGGTCGTGATCGGCGATGCCGGCCTGCCCGTACCGCCGGGCGTCGAACTGATCGACCTGGCCCTGACCCAAGGTATTCCGGATTTCGTCAGCACCTTGAACGTCGTGCTCAGCGAAATGCAGGTTGAGCGCCATGTGCTGGCCCAGGAAATTCTGGACAAACAACCACCCGCCTTGCGCTCTCTGGATGAGCTGAATGCCAAAGGCGCGCTGGGCCAGCGTGAGCTGCTCAGCCATGAACAATTCAAAGTCCTCAGTCGACAGGCGCGAGCGATTGTTCGTACCGGCGAATGTGCGCCGTACTGCAACATCGTGCTGGTCTCGGGGGTGACCTTCTGACCCGCTGTACACAATCTGTTTCCCCACGCACAAGGAGTGCGATATGCACCGCTATGCTCAGAAACTGCACCACCTGCTCCGGAGTTTGCTGCTTTTGTCCCTGATTACTGCAACAAGCGCCCAGGCTGCGGAAAAGATCGATTTGATCATCGACACCGACCCGGGTGCCGACGACGTCGTCGCTTTGCTGTTTGCGTTGGCGTCGCCGGAAGAATTGAATATCCGTGCGCTGACCACCGTCGCGGGCAACGTGCGACTGGACAAGACTTCGCGAAATGCGCGACTGGCCCGTGAGTGGGCGGGGCGCGAGGAGGTGCCGGTCTACGCAGGCGCACCGAAACCGTTGATGCGCACACCGATTTATGCCGAGAACATCCATGGCAAGGAGGGCTTGTCGGGCGTCACCGTGCACGAGCCGAAGAAAGGCCTGGCCGAAGGCAATGCGGTCGAGTACCTGATCGACACTTTGAAGGCCGCCAAGCCTCACAGCATCACCATCGCCATGCTCGGTCCACAGACCAACCTGGCCCTGGCGCTGATCCAGGAACCTGAAATCGTTCAGGGCATCAAGGAAGTGGTGATCATGGGGGGGGCGCATTTCAACGGCGGCAACATCACCCCGGTGGCCGAGTTCAACCTGTTCGCCGACCCGCAGGCTGCGGAAGTGGTGCTCAAGAGCGGCGTGAAGCTGACCTATCTGCCGCTGGACGTGACCCACAAGATCCTCACCAGTGAGGCGCGCCTGAAGCAGATCGCAGCGATCAACAACAACGCCAGCAAGCTGGTGGGCGACATTCTCAATGAGTACGTCAAAGGTGACATGGAACACTACGGCATTCCAGGTGGCCCGGTGCATGACGCCACCGTCATCGCCTACCTGCTCAAGCCTGAATTGTTCACCGGTCGCTCGGTCAATGTGGTCGTTGATAGCCGCGAAGGCCCGACCTTCGGCCAAACCATCGTCGACTGGTATGACGGCCTGAAAGCGCCGAAGAATGCATTCTGGGTAGAAAGCGGCGACGCCCAGGGATTCTTCGACTTGCTGACCCAGCGTCTGGCTCGTCTGAAGTAACTTTCACACCCGCAGGTGCCAGCCTGCGGGTTTTACGCCCGCTCGTTCTCTGTCAAGCCCATATAGCCGGCGGGGTATTTTTCGAATATTTGCGCGATGAATTTCCTGGCCGCTTCAGTTCCCAGTTCCTTGACCAATAGATCGATGCCAATGATTGCGAACTCTTCCGGGCTGCCCGGGCTGTAAGAGCTGTGACCCTGCGGCCACTTGACGGTGATGTTGGCGTCGATGCTTATGGTGGACATGATGGCGCTCGTGAAGTCGGGAAAGTCTGAGTGTCGAGTTAACCATTTTGCGCGGCGTTTGGCACTCCGACTTAGGCATGAGAGGAGGGCTATGCGACACTTGGTCTTTGACGAATTTTCAAGGACCGTGCTGTGCAGATCGATTTGAACACGCCCGACGGCTTGACCCTCAAGGCGGTGCACCAGTTACTGGCTTCTGCCAGTGATGACGAGCATACGCAACTGCGGGTGACCAAGGCTGGCGTTGCCTATATTTCATCGGGTGTTGTGGGCGGCACCGATATCAACGGACTATTGTTTCGGCTGGAGACGTGGGCCAAGGGCTCCGGTTACGTAGGCTTGGTCGCAGCAAGCGATGAGGTCTGGGTCATGCAGATCTTCAATGCGCTGAAAGAGAACTGGCCGAACCCGCCGTATGATTACATCGACGTCTATTGAGGGCTGTTCATATTCAGTCACGATTGAGTGATGAACGGCGCGGCGATGCTCAGGCAAACTCGCCGCTCGTGCGGTTCCAGGGCAGAGTGATGGCACTCACCTTGAAACCAAATGCCGGATTGGCGGTCGCAAGATCTCAGCTTAACTATTGGAAAAAAGGAGGCTTCATGCCTTGGAAGCTCGCGTCATTGGGTACTTTGTTCGCCGTCACTTTGCTGGCTGGTTGCAGTAGCACGTCCTCCGAGTCGGCGGCAGACCCTGTAGCGACGTCTGACACAGGTCACAGCCGTTGTGAGGCAAAGGCAGCCGAATTCGCCATCGGCAAACCGGCTTCGCCCGCACTGTTGGAGCAGGCACGTACCCGCGCAGGCGCACAGAACGCACGGTTCCTGTCGCCTAGCGATATGGTGACGCTGGAATACCGCTCCGATCGTCTGAACCTCAACACCGATGCCAGCCGGGTGGTCACCCGCGTCAACTGCGGCTGATCGCTTCAGCTTTTGCTTCACCCATAAAAAACCCCGTCACATGGACGGGGTTTTTTTAGTGCGGCTGAAAATTACTCAGCGCGGACTTGTGCAGCTTGCATACCCTTTTGGCCTTTCTCAGCCACGAAGGAAACGGTTTGGCCTTCTTTCAGGCTTTTGAAACCGTCGCTTTCGATAGCTTTGAAGTGTACGAACAGGTCGTCACCGCCACCTTGAGGAGTGATGAAGCCGAAGCCTTTTTCATCGTTGAACCATTTAACGGTGCCGGTTTGGCGATTAGACATGGTGTATCTCCAAGAAACATATATTTTCAGTAGTGCTGTGCTGCTCAGGCCAACTGGGCACACCGGGGTATCATAGTCGAAATGTTCGCTTTGGGAGCCCCCCGGACGTGCTGTTTGCCGTGCAGTCGCGTTCCGTTTGCTGCTTGATGTAGCTGAAAGCCCCGTTTTACAAGGCTTTCAGCCGAAAGTAAAGACGATAAAAAAACCTGTAAAACCTGCATAAATTGTACGAAAAAGCTCAAATGCAGCGGTTTTTATCAGCGATAAGCCGAGTCAAAAGGACTTTTTTGTCACTTCTTCGCCGGTGTATTGGCCTTGCATTTGGCTATCTGACCCAGAGCTTTCTGCTGCAATTCCGGGCTGGCCTTATTGTCCATCAATGCCTGGATATCGCCAGCCGGATACGATTTGATCGCATCAGCACCGCAAGCGCAGTGGGCCTTCGCTGCGGCCGCACCAATCTGCGGAGTGGCCGCATCTGTGCACTGAGCCATGTATTTTTCGCGCTCGCCCTTTGGCCAATCGGCATGGGCGGCCAATGGCAGCAACAGAACGATGGGGGCGACGACTGCGAACAAACGATTCAGACGCATGCTGGGATGCTCCTTGTGGGTCAATGTCTTGTTATCTGAGGGGTAAAGTGGGGTCCAAGTTCAGCACTCTGGCATAAATTGCGAGATTTGCCCCGGCATAAGCCTCGTTGCATCGATGACCGTTCATCTGTGCTAGCATGCCTCGCTCGGGCTTTTGCGGGCTCCGGATGACCTTCAGTCCCGGTGGCGGCAACGGCGCGAATAACCCTGATTTGAATCCCAGTCACTCTGGTTCGGTTTTCCGGTTGGCCGCAAGGCTCCTGCCGCTGTAAGGCAGGCGTTCGTCATTGAATGGCCTGGATCGGATCTTGTACTGGCTCATCCCAACCCACGTGACCTTTGGTAGGGGTCACCACTAGGAGAGGAGGCGCCATGCCAACTATTACTCTTCCCGACGGCAGTCAACGTTCATTCGATCACCCGGTTTCCGTAGCCGAGGTCGCCGCATCCATTGGTGCAGGTCTGGCCAAGGCCACCGTGGCCGGCAAGGTCAATGGCAAGCTGGTCGACGCCAGCGACATCATCGACAGCGATTCCACGCTGCAAATCATTACGCCAAAGGATGAAGAGGGGCTGGAGATCATTCGCCACTCTTGCGCCCACCTGGTTGGCCACGCGGTCAAGCAGCTGTACCCGACCGCCAAGATGGTCATCGGTCCGGTCATCGACGAAGGCTTCTATTACGATATCGCCTTCGAACGTCCTTTCACTCCGGACGACCTGGCAGCCATCGAACAGCGCATGCAGCAGCTGATCGAGAAAGATTACGACGTGATCAAGAAAGTCACTCCGCGCGCCGAAGTGATCGAAGTGTTCAAGGCCCGCGGCGAAGACTACAAGCTGCGCCTGGTCGAGGACATGCCGAACGAACAGGCCATGGGCCTGTACTATCACGAAGAATACGTCGACATGTGCCGTGGTCCGCACGTGCCGAATACGCGCTTCCTGAAATCCTTCAAGTTGACCAAGTTGTCCGGCGCCTACTGGCGTGGCGATGCCAAGAACGAGCAGTTGCAGCGCGTTTACGGCACCGCTTGGGCGGACAAGAAGCAGCTGGCGGCTTACATCCAGCGCATCGAAGAAGCTGAAAAGCGCGATCACCGCAAGATCGGCAAGCGCCTGGGCCTGTTTCATACCCAGGAAGAGTCGCCGGGCATGGTGTTCTGGCACCCGAACGGCTGGACTCTGTACCAGGTGCTCGAGCAGTACATGCGCAAGGTTCAGCGCGACAACGGCTATCTGGAGATCAAAACTCCACAAGTCGTTGACCGCAGCCTGTGGGAGAAATCCGGGCACTGGGCCAACTACGCCGACAACATGTTCACCACGCAGTCGGAAAACCGCGACTACGCGATCAAGCCGATGAACTGCCCGTGCCACGTGCAGGTGTTCAATCAAGGCCTGAAGAGCTACCGCGAGTTGCCGATGCGTCTGGCCGAATTCGGTGCTTGCCACCGTAACGAGCCATCGGGTGCGCTGCACGGCATCATGCGTGTGCGTGCGTTCACTCAGGACGACGCCCATATCTTCTGCACTGAAGAGCAGATGCAGGCCGAATCCGCCGCTTTCATCAAGCTGACCATGGACGTTTATGCCGACTTCGGCTTTAAAGACGTCGAAATGAAGCTGTCCACTCGTCCGGAAAAACGTGTTGGTTCCGACGAACTGTGGGATCGCGCCGAAGCCGCATTGGCTGCAGCCCTTGATAGCGCTGGCTTGCCGTACGATCTGCAGCCGGGCGAGGGTGCGTTCTACGGTCCGAAAATCGAGTTCTCGCTGAAAGATTGCCTCGGCCGTGTCTGGCAGTGTGGTACCCTTCAGCTCGATTTTAACCTGCCTGTCCGTCTGGGAGCCGAATACGTCTCCGAAGACAACAGTCGAAAGCACCCGGTGATGTTGCACCGGGCGATCCTCGGATCCTTCGAACGTTTCGTCGGAATCCTGATCGAGCACTACGAGGGTGCATTCCCTGCGTGGCTGGCTCCGACCCAGGCAGTGATCATGAATATCACTGACAAACAGGCCGATTTTGCCGCCGAGGTCGAAAAAACCCTCAACGAAAGCGGATTTCGTGCCAAGTCTGACTTGAGAAATGAAAAGATCGGCTTTAAAATCCGCGAGCATACTTTGCTCAAGGTTCCTTATCTCTTGGTTATCGGAGATCGGGAAGTCGAGATGCAGACTGTCGCTGTGCGTACTCGTGAAGGTGCTGACCTGGGCTCGATGCCCGTCGCCCAGTTCGCTGAGTTTCTCGCGCAAGCGGTTTCCCGGCGTGGTCGCCCAGATTCGGAGTAATTACTATTAAGCGTGAAATGAGACAAGATAAACGAGCTGCACCGAAAGCCCCGATCAACGAGAATATCTCGGCACGCGAGGTTCGGTTAATTGGGGCTGAAGGTGAACAGCTTGGGATTGTGTCAATTGAAGACGCGCTTCTTAAGGCTGAAGAGGCCAAACTGGATTTGGTGGAAATTTCCGCCGATGCAGTACCCCCTGTTTGCAAACTGATGGACTACGGCAAATCGATCTTCGAGAAGAAGAAGCAGATTGCCGCGGCCAAGAAAAACCAGAAGCAGATTCAGGTTAAAGAAATCAAGTTTCGTCCAGGGACGGAGGAAGGGGATTACCAGGTAAAACTGCGCAACCTGGTACGTTTCCTGAGTGATGGGGACAGGGCCAAGGTATCCTTGCGATTCCGCGGCCGTGAGATGGCCCACCAGGAGCTGGGGATGGAACTCCTCAAGCGAGTTGAAGGTGACTTGCTCGAGTACGGTTCGGTCGAACAGCATCCTAAGATGGAAGGACGCCAGCTGATCATGGTCATCGCCCCGAAAAAGAAGAAGTAATCATCAGGGCACGGCAGGCCTTCTGATTATGTTTATCAACTGAATGCGGAGTATCCGAACATGCCAAAAATGAAAACGAAAAGTGGTGCTGCTAAGCGGTTTCTGAAAACTGCTAACGGTATCAAGCACAAGCACGCTTTCAAGAGCCACATCCTGACTAAAATGTCGACCAAGCGTAAGCGTCAACTGCGCGGTAGCAGCTTGCTGCATCCGTCTGACGTGGCAAAAGTCGAGCGCATGCTGCGCCTTCGTTAATTTTAGTCAAGAATAGAGGAAGTAACTCATGGCTCGTGTAAAGCGTGGCGTCATTGCCCGTAAACGTCACAAAAAAATTCTGAAACTTGCTAAAGGCTACTACGGCGCTCGCTCGCGCGTATTCCGTGTTGCCAAGCAAGCGGTAATCAAGGCAGGCCAATACGCCTACCGTGACCGTCGTCAGAAAAAACGTCAGTTCCGCGCTCTGTGGATCGCTCGTATCAACGCTGGTGCACGTATCAACGGTCTGTCCTACAGCCGTTTCATCGCCGGCCTGAAAAAAGCGTCCATCGAGATCGACCGTAAGGTTCTGGCTGATCTGGCAGTGAACGAAAAAGCGGCGTTTGCTGCGATTGTCGAGAAAGCTAAAGCCACCTTGGCTTAAGTACCCCCGACAGTCACCCGGTCTCACCTCTGTGGGGCCAGGTGTTAAACGTCATAAATAGGGGAAGAGCCTTCAAGCTCTTCCCCTATTTTGTATCTGGAGTCTGTACATGGAAAACCTGGACGCGCTCGTCTCTCAAGCACTAGAGGCTGTGCAAAGCGCTGAAGATATCAATGCCCTGGAGCAAATCCGGGTTCACTACCTTGGCAAGAAGGGTGAATTGACTCAGGTGATGAAGACCCTGGGGAATTTGCCGGCAGAAGAGCGTCCGCAAGTCGGCGCCCTGATCAACGTTGCCAAGGAGCGTGTCACAGAGGTTCTCAATGCCCGCAAGGCGCTGTTTGAAGAGGCCGATCTGGCCGCCAAACTGTCTGCCGAGTCCATTGACGTGACCCTGCCTGGCCGCGGCCAGACCTCGGGTGGTCTGCATCCGGTTACTCGTACTCTGGAACGTATCGAACAGTTCTTCACCCACATCGGCTACGGCATCGCCGAAGGTCCTGAGGTCGAAGACGACTACCACAACTTCGAAGCGCTCAACATCCCAGGCCATCACCCGGCCCGGTCGATGCATGACACTTTCTATTTCAATGCCAACATGTTGCTGCGCACCCATACCTCGCCGGTACAGGTCCGCACCATGGAATCGAAACAACCACCGATCCGCATCGTCTGCCCAGGCCGTGTGTACCGTAGCGACTCCGATATCACCCACTCGCCGATGTTCCACCAGGTCGAAGGCTTGCTGGTCGACCGCGACATCAACTTCGCCGACCTCAAAGGGACCATCGAAGAGTTCCTGCGCGTGTTCTTCGAAAAAGAGCTGGCCGTGCGTTTCCGTCCTTCGTACTTCCCGTTCACCGAGCCGTCCGCTGAAGTCGACATGGAATGCGTGATGTGCAGCGGCAAAGGCTGCCGCGTCTGCAAACAGACGGGCTGGCTGGAAGTCATGGGCTGCGGGATGGTTCACCCGAACGTGCTGCGCATGTCCGGAATCGACCCGGAAGAGTTTTCGGGCTTTGCCTTCGGCATGGGCGTTGAGCGTCTGGCCATGCTGCGTTACGGCGTGAATGACTTGCGTCTGTTCTTCGACAACGACTTGCGGTTCCTCGCGCAATTTCGCTAGTCGTAACGAATTCTTGGGAGAGCAGGATGAAATTCAGTGAACAATGGCTGCGTGGCTGGGTAAGCCCGCAGGTAAGTCGCGACGAGCTGGTTGCCCGTCTGTCGATGGCCGGTCTTGAGGTCGATAGCGTTACGCTGGCCGCCGGTGAATTCAGTGGCGTGGTCGTGGGTGAGGTGCTGAGCACCGAGCAGCACCCGGACGCCGACAAGTTGCGCGTTTGCCAGGTCAGCAATGGCTCGGAAACCTTCCAGGTTGTGTGCGGAGCGCCAAACGTGCGCCCTGGCCTGAAGATCCCGTTCGCCATGATCGGTGCCGAACTGCCAGGCGACTTCAAAATCAAGAAAGCCAAGCTGCGTGGCGTTGAGTCCAACGGCATGCTGTGCTCGCAAGCCGAGCTGCAAGTCGGCGAAGGCAACGATGGCCTGATGGAATTGCCGGCGGATGCGCCGGTCGGTCTGGATATTCGCGAGTACCTGAGCCTGGACGATGCCAGCATCGAGGTTGACCTGACTCCGAACCGCGGCGATTGCCTGTCCCTGGCCGGTCTGGCCCGTGAAGTCGGCGCGCTGTATGACGCTGAAGTCACCCGTCCGGTGGTGGCTGTTGTGCCCGCCGTGCATGACGAAGTGCGCTCGATCGAAGTACTGGCGCCAGTCGCTTGCCCGCGTTACCTGGGTCGTGTGATCCGTAACGTCGATCTGTCCAAGCCTACGCCGCTGTGGATGGTTGAGCGCTTGCGTCGTGGCGACGTGCGCAGCATCGACGCTGCCGTGGACATCACCAACTACGTGATGCTTGAGCTGGGTCAGCCGCTGCACGCGTTCGATCTCGCTGAAATCAATGGCGGCATCCGCGTGCGTATGGCCGAAGAAGGCGAGAAGCTGGTACTGCTCGACGGTCAGGAAGTCAGCCTGCGTAGCGATACGCTGGTGATTGCCGACCATACCCGCGCCTTGGCCATCGCCGGCGTCATGGGGGGCGAGCACAGTGGCGTCAACACCGCGACCACGCGTGATGTATTCCTGGAAAGTGCGTTCTTCGATCAGATTGCCGTCGCTGGCAAGGCTCGTTCTTACGGCCTGCACACTGATGCTTCGCACCGCTACGAGCGTGGCGTGGATTGGCAATTGGCCCGTGAAGCCATGGAGCGCGCCACTGGCCTGCTGTTGGAAATCACTGGCGGCGAAGCTGGCCCGATCATCGAAACCGTCAGCGAACAGCACCTGCCGAAGATTGCTCCGGTCACCCTGCGTGCGCAGCGCATCACTCAGATGCTGGGCATGGAAATGGAGTCGGCCGAAGTCGAGCGTCTGCTCAGCGGCCTGGGCCTGAAGATTGCTGCAGATGGAGCAGGGCAGTGGCGCGTTGAAGTGCCAAGCCACCGCTTCGACATCAGCCTGGAAGTCGATCTGATCGAAGAGCTGGCCCGTCTGTACGGCTACAACCGTCTGCCGGTTCGCTACCCGCAAGCTCGCCTGGCACCGCAAGCCAAAGCCGAAGCGCGTAGCGATCTGCCTGAACTGCGTCGCCTGCTGGTGGCGCGTGGTTATCAGGAAGCGATCACCTACAGTTTCATCGATCCGAAACAATTCGAGTTGTTTAATCCGGGTGTCGAGCCGCTGCTGCTGGCCAACCCGATCTCGAACGACATGGCGGCCATGCGCTCGTCCTTGTGGCCCGGTCTGGTCAAGGCACTTCAGCACAACCTGAACCGTCAACAGGATCGCGTCCGTCTGTTCGAAAGCGGCCTGCGTTTTGTCGGTCAGCTGGAAGGCCTGAAGCAAGAGCCGATGATTGCGGGTGTTGTTTGCGGTAGCCGCCTGCCGGAAGGCTGGGCGCAAGGTCGCGATGTCGTGGATTTCTTCGACGTCAAAGCTGATGTGGAAGCGGTGCTGGGCTTTGCCGGTGCGCTGGATTCGTTCACTTTCGTGCCGGGCAAACACCCTGCGTTGCACCCGGGTCAAACCGCGCGCATCGAACGAGAAGGTCGCCTGGTTGGGTTCGTCGGCGCTATCCACCCTGAATTGTCAAAAACCCTCGGTCTCGACCGTCCGGTTTTCGTCTTCGAGCTGGTTCTGGCCGAAGTGGCATTGGGAAAAATGCCAAAATTCCAGGAGTTATCACGCTTTCCTGAAGTGCGTCGTGACCTGGCACTGATTGCGTCCACAGACGTTGCGGCCAGTGCCGTACTGGATGTAATCCGTGAAAATGCAGGCGAATGGCTCACAGACCTCAGGCTATTTGACGTGTATCAGGGTAAAGGCATTGATCCTGATAGAAAAAGCCTTGCAGTCGGCTTGACCTGGCAGCATCCATCGCGCACTCTTAATGACGATGAGGTGAATACCACTACGCAAAACATCCTCACCTCGCTCGAACAAAGGTTGAACGCCACGTTAAGGAAGTGACGTATGGGGGCTCTGACGAAAGCTGAGATGGCGGAACGTCTGTATGAAGAGCTGGGCCTGAATAAACGGGAGGCCAAGGAATTGGTCGAACTGTTTTTTGAAGAAATCAGGCACGCTCTTGAAGACAACGAACAAGTCAAATTGTCCGGTTTCGGCAATTTCGACCTTCGGGACAAACGCCAGCGGCCTGGCCGCAATCCGAAAACGGGTGAAGAAATCCCGATCACGGCTCGCCGTGTGGTCACCTTTCGTCCAGGGCAGAAGTTGAAGGCCCGAGTTGAGGCTTATGCTGGAACCAAGTCATAACGACGAGCTACCCGTCATCCCAGGCAAACGCTACTTCACCATTGGTGAAGTCAGCGAGCTGTGTGCCGTAAAACCGCACGTGCTGCGCTATTGGGAGCAGGAGTTTCCTCAACTCAACCCCGTCAAACGCCGCGGAAACCGCCGGTATTATCAGCGACAAGACGTGCTGATGATCCGGCAGATCCGCGCGCTTCTTTATGATCAAGGGTTCACCATCGGCGGCGCGCGCTTGCGTTTGTCCGGCGATGAAGCCAAAGACGACACCACCCAATACAAACAGATGATTCGGCAGATGATTGCTGAGTTGGAAGATGTGTTGGTTGTCCTCAAGAAATAATTTCCTGCATTTGAATACTTCCAGTTTTCAAAAGCTTGCGATATATTCTTGAGCGTTCTTCGAGAAGAGGAACGAGTTTCACGCCTAGTCGGGGCGTAGCGCAGTCCGGTAGCGCACTAGCATGGGGTGCTAGGGGTCGAGTGTTCGAATCACTCCGTCCCGACCATATAATTCAATGACTTTGGCCAGTGTTCACAGCACTGGCCTTTTTCATGTGCGTGAGATTTGCGTGACTCCTCGATTTTTCACGCTTGCTTCCTCTTCAAAATTGTCAGGACCGGTCCACGCGAATCGGTTGCTGATACCATGTTCGCAGCTTCAATCAGATGCCCGAGCTCAGCGCCCGAGTAGTGACTGGTGATGCTGCCGTTCTTGTGGCCAAGAAGAGCCTTGCGGTCTTCCTCAGTTACGCCTGCTGCGCGCAGCCGGCGGCCAAATGTGTGCTTGAGGTCATGGATCCTTATGGATGCATAGCCAGGGTGAGCGGGGCGAAGGTTTTCCTCCTGCCAGAGTTTCGCCGCTCTCACCCGAGCCTTCTTCCAAGCCGAGTCGTTCATCCGGTGCATCGCATTGCCGTTGTAAGGGAAAACCCATTCCTTACTCACGCCGCGTTGCTGCTCGATGATCGACTTGGCCACGCTGTTGAGCACAACCAGTCGCTCATCACCGTTCTTCACTCCAGACCGTTCGTGTCTGCCGCCAAAGTCCGCCGGAATCAGGAACACGCTCGTCCCTAGCTCCGGCACCGAAATTTCCCAATCCCATCTCAACTTGCAGACTTCCTGCTCCCGCGTGCCGGTGTTCACCTTGAACAGCGCCATCGTTTGCAGGTGAGCCGGCAATTGCCCGAAAAGAATCGACTGCTCCGGCCACGACATCGGGTACGGTTTGCGGCTCGACTTCTTCTCTTCCAGCTTCGTGAGCATCGGCACGCTATCCAGCCACGGCCTTCGCTCATCATCTCGCCACTTCCTGGCACACAACGACAAAACCCGAACCACACGCTCGATCGAGATATTCACCGTCCTGTTGCTGACGCCTTTCTTCACCTTGCCGCCCTCAAGCTTCTTGGTCGCCAACCTGTCCTTGATGAACGGCACTAAGGCCTGATCATCGATGTGGGTCAGCGGCATGTCGCCTATGAACGGGTCCAGCTGGGAAAGGTGGTGCGCCGAAAGTTTGATTGAAGGTTGATCCTTGAACTCCAGCAGGAAGCGAGTCGCCGCCTCCCGCCAGATCCTGACCTTCTTTACGCCGTACACTTTCTGTTGCCGGATCTGCTCCAGCCGGTAGATCAGGTAGCGCTCCGCTTCTTCCCGGTCACCAGTTCCAGTGCTTTCGTAAAGTCGTTCTCCGTTGATTTTCTTGTCGATATGCCAGATACCTTTCCTCTCAGAGAGGCCTGTGATCGATTTTCGCGCCATGATTTATCTCCTTTCTGGCGCTCGCTGCGGGGCAATTGTTGCTCCGGGGCGCGTTTTTTATCAATTGCTTTGGCCTCGACGTACGCCGTTGCCCAGTCATCCAGCTCCTGCCGGTCGAAGCCGACGCCGCGCTCGCCGATAGGAAACTCGCTGACATAGGGGCGGACTGTTTTGTCGAATTCGGCGCGGCACATACCCAGGTAGATGGGTGCCGCGCCGGCACGGATGAAGCGAGGGAGGATGCTTTCGCGCCGGGGCCGGGAGGGCGCCTGCGCCAGTTCTGCAGACATAAGTGCTCCATGCCGCGCGTGGCGGCAGAAGGTGGTTATTCGGATTTAGTGGGGAACCACTCGGTGTCGTATTCGAATTGAGTCACGCGCCGCGGCTCGATGTGGGGGATCGACTGCTTGAACTCGTGTACAGATCCGGGGCTGCCGCCGAAGTCCTTCGCCTCTCTTAAAAACACGTCTTTGTAGATCCTGAGCAGGTGGTCGGCCGCTTCTGCGAAAGCGTCTTCACGATAAAAGCCAGCGACACTGATTCCGTCATCGACCAACCAGACTGTCCGGCGCGGGCCTTGCTCGGCCTTATCGATCTTCTCGGCCATCTGCTGGCGAGCGTAACGAAGCTGTTCCAGGGAAAGCTGGCTGACCCATTCGTCGGTGCTGATTCGCAGGGTGTGCCCGTACTCGCACTTGATTTCAGGCATAACGGTTCCTCGCCCGCCGTTCACCGGCAGGCTGGTAGGTGGATTGGGGTCAGAAATTCCTGCGACGTTGAAGATTGCAGCTAGCATCAGTGCTTTATTGAATGGGGTTGGGCATGGAAGATCTTTTGAATGAACTCAGGGCAGTTGCTGGAGCGGGGTTTTACTCTGTGGCACTTTTTACATCGCTTGCGATTCCGGACATCTGTGCAGCTCTTGAGTCTGAAGATGGAAAAGCGACGGGGGCTAAGTACAAAGCGTGGTTCGATAAGTGGGTAGCGAGCAAATATCCGCAGATCCGTGATGGAAACGTCGCCATTAGCGGATCTGTCTGTTACGCATATCGTTGCGGGTTGCTTCACCAAGGTAAGGCTATGCATAAAGACTTGGGTTACTCCCGGGTGCTTTTTCTAACTCCAGGTCCTCTCACCGTGCACAACTCGATTTTGATGGATGCTCTGGCCGTTGATATACCCTCGTTTATTAACGATATTTCTACTGGGGTTAGGGAATGGCTAGAGAGCGTTCGTGGTACGCAGCCATTTGACACCCACTATAAAAACTTTATGAAGCGCCACCGAGGAGGGCTCGCCCCTTACGTAGCGGGTCTCGATCTGATTTCTTAGCCTTCAACTTACGCGCTTGAACTCGACGACCCAGACCCACGGGTTGGCTTCCCAGTTGCCCGCGACGGATTGCCACAAGTCGCGGAATGCTGGCACCGGGTATTTGTGGCATGCGCCACCTTCGTCGCTCGCGCACCACTCGCGTAGCGGACTTCGGTGAACACCTTCGGCTGCGACCTGCTCGTAGGTGATGTCCTGCAACCGTTCGACACGCACCTCGGTGATCTCCAGCACAATGCGGCTGGCCCAGCGAGGCATGTGGATACTTGGCCGCCAGGCGCCTTCGTACTGCAGTTCGTCGGTGTCAGGTTTCCACGCGGCTTTGTCTGGAACTTGCCAGAGACCATAGTCACCGACGGTGCAGCTTGCCCTGAAGATCCGAGCGGCATCGCGCTCAATGCCCTTGACCAATCTGTCGTTCCAGTCGACACATACACCGTCTTCGTTGCCGAGCAGCGCGAATGTCTCGCGCACCCACAGCTGGTCGCCGGGTTGTCCGAATGGGCAGAAGTCGTTGTAGTACCCGACGCTGTTCGGGTGCAGCGGCCCCTCGGTTGGTAGTTCGTGGCACTCGCCGAGCTGAACGCCGTAGCCGATGTTCTTCAGCGCCTGCTCATTCAGTGCCCGCCGCGTGACCGTCTTCCGGCCTTCCAGGATGGCGCGCACCATCGGGGCCGAGAACAAGATCGACCGTTCCTTAATCTCAGACATGGGAATCCTTTGCCGCTATAGCGGCTGACTTTGAAGGGGGAGGGAGTAAGGTTTTTGCGGGAGGGGTACAGATGTACTCCTGTCGAGCTATTCGCCCTGGTTGGCCAGCATGTTCAGGCGCATGCCCGATGTGCCGGGGATTCCGTGATTGCGTTCGCCCGCTCCTGATTCGGCGGGGTTGAACTCCGCGGCGCTCGTCAGCTTGCGGGCGTAATCGAGCAGATTCGCTGACCAGTCGCGCCCGACACCGTCATCAAATGCAAACAGCATCCCTCCGAGCGCTCGCTCGATGTCATCAATCCGCTGATCCGCCGCGTTCAGGCGCAGCTGCAGGACTTGCTCGCGGCGTTCGGCAGCGAGGCACCGTTCGGCAGCATCCAGAAAGAGGCGTACCGCGCTGTCGTAATCCTCAGCAAGAACCACAACCGGCTGAAATACCGCTTTGCTCTCTCCCTCGACGCCAGGGATGAATCCCTTCAATTTCCAACGCATCACTTCGCTCATCACGCAATCTCCATCGATACCAGATCATGGGCGTTCACGACCGTCATGCCGAGGCGTTCGGCGATCAGCACTTCGAGGCGGGCGCCTTTCGAATGCTCCCAACCTGGGAGCGTGGCCACGGTGTCGCAGTCCATCAGGGCGGCGATGTCGCGGCGCATGCAGTCGTTCCAGGATCCGCCGTCAGGGTTCAGCTCGGCAGGATTGGTTACGGCATGGCCGGCGTCGCGCAGGTTGGCGGTCATTGCGGCGAAGGCGGGAAAGTTGAGTTCGGGCAGGCCGGTCATTGGCCCGCTGAGGTAGATGCGCTTCATGCTGCCACCTTGACTGGCCGGAACACGCATTTGCACTCGTCAAAGTGGGCAATGACCTTACCGGCAGCATCGAAGTACTTCACGTTCCAGGTCGGGTGGCAGTTGTGCGTGTGCTTCCCAAACTGCAATTGGTTGGCGAATTGGACGTCGAGATTGGCTGAACCGTTCATGCCTACGATCGTTCCGAGATCGCCGTCCACCTCGACCATCATCCCCAGCTTGGCGAACTCAATGCCGCGATTCCGGATCATTCCCTCGACGAACTGCTGGGCCTTCGTTTTTTTGGAGTTTCGGTTTTCTGTGGGCATGGGGCGTCCTATGCCGGGTCATGCCCGGGCGGTTGAAGGTGGTGAGATTTGGGGGTGGCTTGGAGTACACTTCCGGGCTTTAACCAAAGGGAGTTGACCCATGTTTTTAGGCATTATTGTCGGTTTGTTAATAGGAGTTGCCTCAGCGGTGGTCCTGAATGGAATGCGGTCGATTGATCCCAAGGCGTTGCTAATCCTTCAATGGTTTGTAGGGGTGATTGCGACAGGTTTTATCCTTTTATCTTTTATGTTTGGCGCCGTAATTGGAGTGATGGCAGTCGCAGAGATCAATATTGGCTATTTCGCTTACTCCAAACTGTTTCAACGCAGCTCAGCGAAATCTTGAAAGAAGGGTCAGGCTGCGAGGCGCTGGTGAGCGGTCATTGCGGCGAAGGCGGGGAAGTTGAGGCCGGGCAGGCCAGTCATTGGCCCACTGAGGTAGATGCGCTTCATGCGGCCACCTTCGGCGTGTAAGTCAGCGTGCCGTCGAGGATCGCCGCCTTGATGGTTTCGAACTCCCAGCACCAGTACTGCGAGTCGACGTAAATCCGAAGTTCGCGGTAGTCGTGCTTCTTGCGCTTAATGAACGCCTCGGCCGCGGCATAGGTGAAATGGCAATTGACGTACTCCCATTCCTCCTCCCATCCGGTGACGGTGTGTTGAGGCAACTCGCCGAGCACGTGCCATTGATCACTGCGCTCTGCCTTCATGAACTGACAGCTGGCCCATTCCTGCATCAGCTTGTTCAACTTGGCTTTGGTACCGCGATCGCAGTCCTTCCAGTATTCCTGTGGGCTGAACCACTTCCAGTCATCGCAATAGACGACCAGCTTGTCGGTGTAGTCCATGTCCAGGCCGTAGATGATCTTGTGGTTCTCGACCTTGAACAGCGCGGCACTGGTGCAATGGTCATTGGTGCGCGGGCCGATGCAGTCGTAGCGCAGGCGCTGGACGAAGTCGGCCCAAGTCGCGGCGTCAAGGTAGTGGCCGGTCGCCAAGCTCGGCGCCGGCTCAGTGATTTTGTTTTCTGTGGGCATGGGGCGTCCTATGCCGGGTCATGCCCGGGCGGTGGAGAGTGGAGGGAGTGGAAAAAACCCAAGAGGAAGAACAGCAGCTTCAGTAGGAATATCTGTGGCGGCAGACCCACAGTCCTTTTCCTACTGTCCGGATAGTGCTGATGGCCATGTCCAAAGAAGTGACTAACCACATCCTTGGGCTTTCAAGCAGACCGGAGCTCTATCGTATGAAACAAGTCGTCGCAGATCTGATGTACCAAATCCTTGTCGAGCTGCTGAGTCAGATGCTGATTCGCCTGGCGGAGTGGCTGTCGGCAGTGCCGTGGCTATGAGCTACGCGGCCGCCTTCAATGCTTCGATGATTCGTTGTCCAGCCAACGGCGGTACCGCGTTACCGGCCATGTGCATGGTCAGCCTGTGATTGTCCGGACGCTTCGTGTCCGCCGGGAATGACATGGCGGCAAGGGCTTCATTCGCTGAGAGCATCCGCATCTCATCGCCGCGCACCAGAGCCCATCGGTCGAGCGTTGTGATGGTCCCGATCGGTCGTTCCAAGCTTCGGCCGGTGAGGCCAGAGCCGGATCCGTAATAGGGCATGATGAATCGGTCACCGAAGCGTTCTCGGCCGTTCTTCACTCGGAGCAGCGTCGACTCGGCGCGACCAGGCTTTACGACCTTGCTCCATTTGCCGGCGTCGAAGTCGATGAAGGATGAGGCTGGAACATGTCGGCGCTGGTGCAGCTCCAGATTGAGAGGCGCCTTGCTTCGGGTGCACACCAGAAATAGGCGCACCCGGTGTTGAGGCACGCCGAGATCGGCGCAATCGACGACATGTGGCGCGATCATGTAGCCGAGCGCCGCCATTGCCTGTGACCACGCCGGGTACAAAGCCCATGCCGTGAACTCTTCGACATTCTCGACCAGCACCACTTCTGGCCGGTGGAATTCGGCTGCCGAAACAACTGCCCAGGCTGTAGACCTCGATGCATCGTGCTGGGCGTTGCCGGACTGCTTACCTCGGGCTTTCGAATGTCCTTGGCAGCAGGGCGAGGCCAGCATGATGTCGTGCGCTGGAACCTTCGACCAATCCGCCTGGTGCAGGTCTTGGCAAATGTGAATCGCGTCCGGGTGGTTGGCGCTGTGCCACTCAACAGCCACGGGCCAGTGGTTGGCGGCCCAGATAACATTGATCCCGGCGTTGCGGGCACCGGTTGACCATCCGCCGAGACCGGCGAACAAATCGATTGCTGTGGGCATGGGGCGTCCTATGCCGGGTCATGCCCGGGCGGTAATTTTTGAGTTGATGGACTGAAGCCAGCACAAGCTGACATCATCAAAGTCTTTGCAGAGGGAGTGGCAGTCGTGGAGAGAAGGACTATCGGGATTGTTTTGGCCGTTGGGCTCGCCGGTCTTGTCAGCAAAGGGATGATTGATAGTCACAACAATCCATCCGCCAAAGACTCTTCCAGTTACAGCATTGCTCAAATTCAGGCTGCGCCAGCTCAAGCATCACCCGCGAAGGAGCTGACCAAGGCTGAAGATTCGGATTTCAACCATGATCTGTCACATGCTCATAGCAGTCGCGATCTCTCAAAAGCAGATCTGGCATGGCATGCGCTGAATACCTACGGTTGGGACTGTTCGGACGTGATTTCTGAACAGCAACCACCTACAGCAAAGTACTCAGTGATAACGTGTTCTAGTGGCTTGAAACTTCGAGTTTATCGGCGAAGCGACGCACATCCGATCATCCGAAATATCAAGGGAGGCTATGACTGAGCCTGTTGTGCGGACATAGGGGAACCTGCTAAATAGTGGCGAAAAGCCAATGTGAATTTATCGAGGCGCTCTAAATGAAACAGGACCAGTCAGGCACACGCCTGCTAGATCGATCTTTAAAAATTGGCCTGATACTTATATTCAGTTTGCTGGTTATAGCGGTAGTTGTTTATTTGAGTATATTTAATAATGGTTTATCAAAGGCCCCAGATAACTGGTCGGCTTTCGGTTCTTTTTTCGGTGGTGTTTTTGGTCCCGTTATTTCTTTGGTTACACTGTTTGCCATATTAAAAACCATTGATCTTCAGAAGCAGTTGCTCAGTACTCAACGGAAAGAATTTGACGATTTAAGCAAGCTGCAGCGTGACTCGAATGATGCGCAAGTAGAGCAGACGGGGATTTCAAAGCTTTCAGACTATAAATCTCACCAGCTGCAGTTACTCGACCAGCAAATTACAATGTTTGAGCGTATGCATGACCGGTATAGCAAAGAGGTTGAGCAGATAAAGCTGACACAAGATTTCTTGAATATGAACGCGGCTCATCTTCGTGGGTTGAATAGCTCTTTGCAGGAGACAGATAAGGCGGCTTCAGATTTGGTCCGCTTGTCCATTGAGATTTCGCTAGGTGATTTTGAGTCTGTTGAGCAACTTCGAAATAGAGTTTCGGAAAGGTTGGGGACTATCCACCCTTATTATTCGAACCTGATTAACGCAGAGCTGGCTGCGAGCTGAGTGGGATTCTGGTTTCCTTATTAAGGCCCGTCTTCCGTGACCGAATGCGACAGAGTGTTGGTGTTATCGGGTTCGACGATTTCGTCTTCAGGCTCGCCCGGCGTCTTGCGCAGCTCACGCAGGCTTTCGTTGCGGAATTCGCGTGACACCTCTTCGCTAACAACAAAAGGTGTCGTGACACACTTGAGCATCTGGGCGGCGTTATCGAAGTCGGCGGCGATCACATTGCGCAGCAGGTTCTGATACACCTCCTGCTGGTTGTTGAAGCCGTGTTCTTTCATCAGGCGTTTGAGGTCGGGTATGAACACGCCTGCGATCTCAACGTTGAAGCGCCCGATTCCCTTCGCCGCATCGGCCACCGCTTTCTTCTCGCGCTTTCTGCGCTGCTTGATGGCTTCCGCCGTCGGCTCCTGCTGTTCCTCGGCCATGGCCTGCCTCTTTAATTCCGTGGGCCGGTAGATCCAGCCATGTTTGTCGTCGGCGCTGGCGCACCTGGTTGGTGAGTCGCCTCACGCAGCGACCTTTTGCTGATTCCAAGCTCCGACCGCTTCAAAAATCCGCGCTGCCTGAGCCTCGTCGAGCGATAGAGAGTCGGGAATAGCAATCCAACCAGACGCCACCATCTGACTTTGATTGGCTGAGTCGCGCAGCTTCTTGTAGCAATGCTCGATTACCTCTTCCAGATGGTCGGAGAGGTAGACGCCGTCCGGCGCCACCTCAATCGACTTGCTGTAGCGATCGCCGCGGGCATCAATACAGAGAGCGCTGAGGTAGATCGTCCAACGGTGGGCAATGCCACACACGGCCTGGCCAATCTTGCCGGGCGCGATGTTCTTCAACGACTTGTAATTGATCATGCCCTGGTGACCGCTGGGGTCGATGTTCACCACGGCGACGTGGTTGGTGGCCAACAGCGAACGACACGATCGGTCGATGCGAGCCTTGAGGTTGTGCGGTTTGCGCTTGCTCATAATGCCTCCGCGAGTTTCCGCAGTGCCTTGCGCTCAGCAGCACTGATGGCGGGCCGGCGGCGCTTGAGGATGGTTCCGGGGTCGATATTTTTGGAGCGCTCAACCGGCGTCGGATTGATATTGGCGGGCTCGGATCTGGAAAAGCGCCCGCCCGCAGCCAGGTGTTGTTCGACCTGGCTGGAAAGCTCCAGCGCCTTCTCACGCCGGAACGCGATGTCGTACTTCAGGTTGCTGATCATGATCAGGCTCCTAAACGATGTGCTTGCGCCCTGGCTTTGTCCGCGACCTCATCAACCATGCGATTCAGCTCCAGGTTGAACTGGACCAGCTCTTTGTGCAGGTTGGCGATGTAGTCTTCGTCGCGGTGAATTGTCTCGATGTAGAGCTGGCACTCTGCATCTTGGCGAGAATCGAACGACAGAAAATCCCACCACTTGCGCCCGGTAACGAACATGCAGCCCTGGACCTGAGGCATGTGTTCCTCGGGCATGCCTTCGAGCCATGTTCTGACGTGTATCGCCTCATTGAAGGGGCACTTCGACTCGGTGCCGCCGTTATCGCCGATCAATCCGTCTGGCGAGCAACCGAGCCAGTCATACTTCGGGTGAACGATGAACCCTGACGGCACGACGATGTTGCCGGTCAGCATCTCGTAGGCGTCCTGAGCCTTCTGTTCTTCGGTGTGACCCCACTTCAAGGAAGCGCTGCTGACGTTGTGCTTCGACTTCTTTGCCAGTCGTTCAAAGCACAGTTCGCGCATATACGATGTGCGCGCCCCCGTTGGCTCACGCTTCCCGTTTTTGTCAGGTTTCCCCCATGCCAACACGTCTTTAAATCGACTGGCTGTCACTCGGCCAGATCGGTCCGCATGCCATTTTTCATTGCCCTGAAGTTCCGTTCTCACTACGCCGCTTCCTCTGACTGAGACAGGCCGTCGTGATTGCCAGTGATTTCGGTGAAGTCGCCATCAACGGTTGCCGCCATGGCCTTGAGCGCTTCGTGGCATTCAAGGCCGATAGCCGCACGCTGCTTGGGCTTGAGACCTGCCCAGGCTGCCGCATAGGCTTCGATGTCCTGCCGCTTCGCGACGACCAAAAGGTCTGCGAATACTCCGTCGATTTCCGGCGAGGGGGATTTCGGCCCGAACGACACACCAGCAGCGGCAGCGGTGTTTGAAGCCTGCTTTGCAGGGGTGATGTCAATTTCGCCGCCGTAAGAGTCCTCGAACTCATCGGGCGTATACACGCCGAGGATGACGTCGGGGCAGAAGAGTCGCGCCCATTTTTTGGTCACCAGGTAGGCAATCTGTTGCTTGGGGTCTTCCGCCCAAAGCGTAGAGTTTCGCGTGCGGACCTGGGTAAGCAGAAGATCCAGAACGCGCGGCTCGTCTTCGCCCTTGAAGGTTGCCCAAACTTTGATGCCGAGGCCCTTCTCATCGTCAAAGCTCCATCCGGGAACGCGGTACTTCTTGAACTCGCCAGTGTCCTCGTCCTTCTTGGTCCGGCTGGTGACTTCGCGCATCTTCCCGATAACGTTTTCCCAGGTACCGAACCATTCGAAGTTCAAGCGACCTTTGACGGGCGCCTTGGCGGTGATCACTGCGTTGATGAGCTGCGCCTCATAGCTCAATGCACCGCCGTTGACGATGAACGTCTTCTGCGCAACAGCGAAAGGGTTCATCTGCCACTGCATTGCTTGCAGCACAACCGCCATGCAGTCAGCCTGATTGCCTTTCAGATGCTTGGGGACTGTTGTCACGCCCTTCGACATCATCAGCGCCAGGTCGCTCATCGACTTCATGGTGCCTGGATCAAGAATGAGCGCTGCAGCGTTGTGCGATGGATCGTGGTACGTGGCGAGGCCAGTTGGTGCTTGAGTGTCTGAGTCAGTCATTGCGCTCTCCGTGGCCGACAAGGAGTGGGTCGGCCGTTAGATGGAAAGGGTGGTTAGAAGCGGATGGCTTGAAGCCAGGCGCGAGCAGTGGCGAGGTCCACGTCGAAGCCCAGCGCTACAACCTCGACAATGTCGTCGACCGGTGGGGCGGTTGTAGTTACGTCGTCGGACTCAGCCGCCGCCGCATGTGTGCTGATAGGCGTAACTTCGACTTTCTCTGCGACCACTGGGGTAGCCACTGGGGTGACTGGAGCCGGTGCTGCAGCCTGTGCGCGCAGGCGGGCTAGCTCTTCCTGGTCACTTTGATACTGTGCGTCACGTTCGCGCTGCTGGCGCTGTTGCTCTTCCTGCTGCGCACGCTGTTGGCGTTGCTGAGCTTCCATGTCGCGGCGCTGCTGGTCCAGATCGTCCTGCTGCTTCTTCAAACGCAGGCGGTCTTCCTCGGCGCGCTGCTTGCGCAGCTCCTCAGCTTCAGCGTCGGCAATGCGTTGCTTCTCGCGCAGCTCGTCGAGTTCTTTCTGCTGGGCCAGCAGCCTAGCGGCAGCTTCTTCTCGCTCAACGGCAGACTTGTGCAGTGTTTCCAACTGCTCAATAGCGTTGTCGCGAGCGATGGTGCCCTCAGCTTCGAACTCGGCATATTCTTCGGGCAGGATCACCGACACCTTGACGCCTTGCAGGATGTCGGCGATATCGGCAGCGCTACGGCTTGCATATGCGGCAGCGACAGAGCTGAAGCGGGTAATCTTTGCCCGGATGGTTTCGACGCGTTCAGCCTCGACACGCTCGCGTTCGGCTTTGGCGTCAGCTACGCGTTTTTCCTCGGCCTTAATTGCTTCGTCGACAGGCGCCTCAATCGCCAACACGCGATCCTTCAGCGCCTCGCCGAACTCCTTAACCTGGTTGACGCGAGCCTGGGCTTCTTTGACTTTCTGCTGATAAGGCACGAGCGCCGTTTTGGTGGTGTTCGCCAGGGCATAGCGCACGTCGCGGATATCGATGCGTACTTCCTTCGCATTGGCCAATCCTTCGCTGTTCGAGCAGTCAACGACCAGCTTGGCGTAGGTGGTTTCCAAACGGACGATCTGCTCTTCGTGCGGCCGGTATTCGGCGATGTCGGTGACAGCAACTGAAGGGACAACGACGTTTTGTGCGTCTTCGGTTTCGCCGATTTCGAGTGAGTCTTGCGCGATTGCTTGTTTGGTATTTGCGGACATGACAGTTCCTTGCCGCGCGGTGCGCAGCCTTTAAAGGTGTGAGGGGTTATTGAGTGATCTGGCCGGAGTAGGCGCTTGCCAGCATCCAGGCAGTGAAGAAGAGCAAGGCGATGGCTGAGCCGCGCCAGAACCAGAAGCGCTTGGCGCGCTGGTAAGAGGTCATGACCGAACCCTTACCGCGATCCGGCCGCCTTTCATGGTTGCCGCCAGACGGCGCGGTAAGCTGGCGACAAGAGCTTCACGAGATTTGCCAATCACCTCGTTGAATGGCAGACCGAAACCCAGCAGGACCAGCTTCGATTCGATCTCGTCGAGTTGCTCGTCGATCAGTGATTTAACTGGTGGTGTGGTCATGCTGCAGCTCCCTGCTTGTTTGATGCGTTGAAGGAGGCGTAGATCTGGTCGATGCGTGCCCTGTAGTGACGATGTTCGCCGTCGTTGATGACGCGCAGCATGTAAGCGAGGGTGATGCACGACGTTGCCGCCGAACTGGCGTTTGGCTTGCCCAAGTCGCGGATCATGTTGCTGATCTCGCCCTCGATCCAGGTGACCGCCGTATCGTGGTCGCGCTGTTGAGTGCTCACGTTGCGCCTCCTTTTGGCGGACACACCATTTCCATTTGCACCATGGTTGCGCCAATGCGCCGCTTCAGGCTTTTGCGCTCCTCCACCAGCCGAGCTTTACGGTCAGCCAGTGCCTGAGTGCGCTTGAGTGCTTCCGCTTCGTAATCGTGAAACTCCTCGGGTTTCGCTTTCTTCTCACGGCCCCAAGCGTCGTAACGCCTGTCCCACTCTCGGGCCTGCGCACTGTCTGCATAGCTGGTTGACATGGTCGCCTCCAAGAACGGCGGTGTAGATCCAACAAAACTCGGCTGCACTCATCCGTTCCGCTGGTTGCCGTTGGGCGCGGAGGGGAGTGCATGCGGGTGGTGTCGGGAATACCTGTGTGAGCGAGTAGCCCAGGCCCGCTATTGACGCCGGCCTGGGTTTGCAAAAGCGGAGTGTCGATGTCAGGTATGAGTAATCGACAGGTCGCCGATGATGCAGACCGAACCGTCTTCCGGGTCGGTGGTTTCGGAGTAATCAATCTGGTTGTACACGCCACCATGGAAGGCGAGAGTTTTCGTGTCCCAGGTGTTGTCGAGCCGCATGATTGCGGAGGTAGATTTAGCGCCGTTGCAGCTGGCTGAAACCGAAACAGCACCGCTGGAGTTGGCGTGAATATTGATCTTGAAAAGTGCGCCGATTGGCACATTTTCCAAGACGGTCGTGTTGACCGGGTCGTCCTGTAGATAGCTCGACCTGAAGCCCATGGTGATCTTGCCCTTGTTCCAGAACACCTTCACCGGGGGCCGCTCTGAGCCCTGCACATGAATCTGGCCGATCACTACCTTCTGCAGAGAGTTGACCTTTGTCAGCCGCATTTCTTGGCGGCTCCAATGGTCCGCGGCACTCGAAAACAGCCAGTAGCCAGGCTCTTTCCATTCGCAACGAGTCCGATGGACGCTTTTGCTGGAAGCGCCGAGGGTTGGTGCGGTCATCTGCAGCGATCCGTCAGGAAGCATCGAGACGACGTCAGGGCATTCGAGCAGCGCTCGCCAGCCGATCAAGTCAAGGGAGATTGGGTTTGTGTCAGAAATTGGGAGCGGGGTAGCGATGGTGAAGTTGCTGATGTCTACGGTCATGGTTTGTTCCTCATTCCATTGATATCGCCTTTGCTCAGTTGAGCCTTTCGTTTGATGAAGGCCTTACATCCCAGTGCCCACTCATTGAATGGGCAGTGGTGATGCTTTCCAGTGACCCGCTTCTGGCGTCGGTCACTGGCCTATCCCTAATTGTTCTTCCAGCCGCGGGCCTTTCGGCTTGTTCTCCCGCTGGATAACTGTTCTTGGCGTTTTACGCTGCACGCCCGGGTCAGTTGCCAACCCTCTGAACCGTTGAGGCCGGTTCATCGCTGCCTTTGAATCTGGGCCGGTGGTGATCCGGCAAGGTGAGGTTGTATCGCTAAAGAGCGGCGCGGCTTTCGCTGCTGGGCCGTTGTTGCTTTGGCTTGGATGTGAATATAGGCAATCCCATATTTTGTGTCAACGGGTATTCCCATAAAAAGATCGTTGCCTATATTCATAGGCGCAACAAAGTCCCGCACTTGGCGGCCTCTATTCAGATTCTTTTATTCTTTTATTCTTTTATGGCGCAAGGCCACCATTGGTCGCGCGGATGGACATCATGCAGAGCACTGCCTGTACCCTGACATCTACTCCCATAGATCACCGTTAGGGGCTCAAATGAGAGAGGCACAGCGAAGACTAGCCATGACCGCCTGGCGTGAGCTATACGTCCTGACTGAAAACCAAATAGGCGCAGAGGAAAAGTACTTCGGATTGTTGAGGCGGGCTGACGCAATGGAGCGGGCCGATCTAATCACCAGCGACGAGTGGCGCAAGCTTGTCCAGCAGGCTGGAGCATTGCTTGCCAGCACAGCAGAGTGCATGGGCGGGCCAGGGTAGGGCAGATATGAAAAAGCCCGGCGCTAGGCCGGGCTCTTTATGCACGTGGCCAAATCCCT
This sequence comes from Pseudomonas sp. SJZ077, assembly GCF_007993905.1. Taxonomy (NCBI): domain Bacteria; kingdom Pseudomonadati; phylum Pseudomonadota; class Gammaproteobacteria; order Pseudomonadales; family Pseudomonadaceae; genus Pseudomonas; species Pseudomonas sp. SJZ077. The sequence continues at coordinate 169,794 of NZ_VIUJ01000001.1, read as the reverse complement.
TTGGCTGACTGCAGTATGCTTGGTAGGTGTGACGAAGGTACAGGTTGATACGAAAAGCCCGCGCTGGGCCTGGTTGAGCGATAGTTACATGCCGAAAATCGTGCCTTCAGGGGCAGTCGATATATTCAGCCCTTCGCAAAAGATATCCTCGCCATCAGCTGTAACCGTCAGCGTGAGCTTTCCGGGAACAATTACATTGAACGGCGCCATCGTTGCCATGAGCACCAGCATCATCTGCTTAGCATCTGGATTCTGAGCATTGCTTGGAGCCATTATCTCGTTGATATGATTGCTATCCAGCACCATATTTACAACTTCAGTACCAGCGAACACTCCTGATACGCTCAGCGAGCTAACAGGCTTCGATCGACTTGCGGATACATAAAGGGCGAGACATAACTTTGGCAGGGTGCAGGGGATCATTGGAACCAAGCACTGCCCAGAGTAAATACCTACCAGTGTGATTTTGCCCCCAACTTCTTGGCGAATGTCATCGCAATAGGTGGCGTGTGCATATCGAGTCATTTTTTTGCCTTGCTTTCGTTGATCTCAGCTTGTCGCTCAAGAGCCGAACTAATTATGTCTAGGGACACCCCGAGGGTCTTGCTCAGCTTGCGACATGTGGACATAACCGGCTCTTGGCGTCCGGCCTCCATTCGAGCTATGTGAGGCTGACTGGTTTCAAGTGCTGCGGCTAACTGAGTCTGCGTAAGACCTGCTTTGAGTCGTAAGATTTTCAGGGTTATGCCGTCGTCAGGGTAGAGCGCATCGGCAACGGAAGACCTCGCTTCGGAGAGGCCTTTTGCATGAGCAGGGTCACGCTCAAGACGCTCCATAAAAGCCGAAAATTTCGTCTGCTTCGCCGCTGCCTGGGACGTCGCCGCCGCTGTATTGATTCTGTAGACCTTCGGCGCATACCCAGAAGCAGAAGGTGCAGAATTACCATAGGCCATCTTGGATGGCTGTGTAGGTGGCGATGACCCTTCTAGAAATAGGGCTGGCGAGATCATAGTTCCATGCTCTTTCAATAACTGCGAGGATGTAAATCAGCTCATTTTTTGGGAATACGGCGTACACAATTCTGAATTCAAAACCTTTTCGAGACAGCTCGAAATCGCGGATTGCCCAAAGATTCATGTTCTTTCTTTGAGCTGCACCCCAGGCTCTTACGTTAAAAATTGCGCCAGGTGCTGGCTGCCAAGGCGACCCTCCGTAACCGTCTCGAAGCAGATCATCTAGTAATTGAGGATCCGCCATAAGCTGCTGGATGATGGTTGAAACCTGGTAAACGATTTCCGGGTCAACTCCCATCAATCGTTCTAGGTCTTGCTCCACGTCATCGTGAGGAATCAGTTCGTACACTATATCGACCTAGGTATAATCCATCAAGGCTGGCTTCGCCAGTGGCTGGGTGTTATTTGATCCAAATATCTCGTCTTCCGCGAATGCGTTCCAGCAGGTAGCCATGCATAGAAGCGCTAATTACTCAGCCTTACCCCGCACAATCCTTCCCGCCTTCACCTCATCTGCGTGGCGACCGAGCTTTACCTGCTCCAGAGTCAGCATTGCGCTTACCTTCGCCAATGCAAGCGCGTCAGGCGGAGTCTTGGCGCGACTCGCCAGATCTGTCAGCTCTATCACTGACCAGCGGATGACCGAAGCTAAATCCTCAAGATCGTAGAACAGCTCCTGCTGGGCTGTTCTGGGGCCGTCGAGCCCTTGTATTAGATCTGCCATCTATTCAACCGTCCTAGTTATTGCTCCGGCTTTGATCTCTTCGACGTAAGCAGTCAACCGATCCTCGTCCGCATGGAACACGGTGCACATCTTCAGCAGCGCCTGGGCGTCCGCCTCGTTACCAGCCAGGCTCAGCCGCTCGGCGACCCGCATCAGCTCGACGGCCGACCACTTCAAGTCGGAGGCGATGCCCTGCAGGTCGCGCTTGAGGTCTTGATTTGGCTTGGTGAGAGACATGGTTCTTCCTAGAGGTGCGTCTGCATCATCGGTCGTACCGCTTGCCACCCGTGGAGATGAGATAAAGCGACTCTGAGTAGGGTAGGCGGGCGATAATTTTCGTGTTGTTCACCACTGCCCCCATGGTCACCCCTCGGCAAAGCAGGCTAACGCTGCCCTGCAGTCGCTCGCACATGGCGTCGGCACTGTCGATAAAGTTGGTCTTGTTAAGTCTCAGCATGATCACCGTTCGACCCTCAGGCACTGCGCCGATCGGTGGCACGGCAAAAATAGTTATCTGGGTGTAGATGACTATCGCGACTAGGGCGACGATTCCAGCAATCACCAGCTTTTTCATGGAGTCCGTTCCTTTTGGTGTTTGGTGCGAAGCCGTGCGTTTGTTACCGGGAGTACATTGCCCACCAGAAAACGTGACCCAGAATCGCGATGTGCTGGTCCTGAATTTCCTGGAAGGTGTAGTCCTCGTCCGGGTGCTCGTCACGGTTGAAGCTGCGCAGGCGAATGCCAGTGGGCAAGCGGTAGACCTGCTTCACGCGGAGCTGGCCGTTGTGGTTAATGGCATACATGTCGCCGTCGACGATATCGCCCAGCGAGTTCTTCCCGACGTTCACGCCTACCGTGGCGCCGTCACGCAGCACCGGCAGCATACTGTTGCCGCTGACGACCACGCACTTCGCGTTGCTGAACTGCACGTTGTTGTGGCGAAGGTCTTTCTTGAAGAAGCGCAGCCTGGCGCTGTCGCTCTCTGCGATCGCAAATCGGCCCGAGCCTGCTGCCAATTCCACTTCCTGAAGGAATGGCACGTAGACCTCATCGTCATCGAGCGGGGTTTCGTCATCCCATGTCTGAATGTCTGACATAGCCACGCTTGGCTGAACGCGCTCATCGGGTGTTGCGGAACCCTTAAGCATGTCGCCAACGCCTTCAGCAAGCCACATAGGCGAAACGCCGCATACCGACGCGATCTGTGCAGCAAAAGCTGTCGCCTTCGATTTTCCGCGCTCGAGGTCGGAGATTGAGGTCTGCGTGAGGCCAGCGCGCTCGGCAAGCTCGGTCTGATTTAAACCAGCGTGGCGGCGGGCGGCTTTGAGTCTTTCTTTAAATTCCATCCGTGGAGTATTACGGGCGCTCCCATACCCTTGCAAATCGGTATTCCCATAACCTACTATATGGGCATTCCCGTATGGAGGGGCGTCATGAACGCTATTTATAAGGGCCTCGTTGCCTACTTCGGCACTCAGGAGGCCACCGCCGAAAAGCTCAAGGTTGATCAAAGCACCGTTTCCGGTTGGGTTCGGGGAAAGCACGGCATGTCTCCGGTGATTGCCAAGCGAGCGGAGACGTTGACCGAAGGTGCTTTCAAAAAAGAATCCCTATGTCCGTCGTTTCCTTGGGCCGAGATGGCCGCCTAAGCGACATCCCTGTCCGCCGATCCATTAAAGCCAGATTAGAAGAGAGCAGCACCCATGGAAACGTCCAGTCAAAGACACAGCGCCCAAACCCGTGACCAGGTGCTGGTGGCGCACGCGGCAAACCAGATCGCACGCACCAGCCTGAGCCAGGACGACTTCGCCCAGGCGCTGAGCCGCGAGCTGCATCTGTCGTGCCCGGAGAAGGCCATTGCTAAAGAGATCCCGGACTTCGCCGCGCTGACCTTGCAGAACGACGTGGCCGATTTCGTGAAGGCGACCGGCCGCTGGCTCAAGCGTGTTCAGCGCTGGCTGTCCGGTGATCAGGAGATGCCTTCCTGGCTGGAGGAGTCGTGGGTCAACGCGCTTGAGCCTGAATTCCGCGATCACTGCATCAACGAGCTGGCCGGAAGGCACGGTCTGATCGGCGCTCGCCAGATGACAAGTGACCAGTGCGCGAATAAAAGCTTCGGCGCGCTGATCCGTGCGCTTGGCGATGTGATCGATACCGGCAGTGAAGTATTCGACGACCAAGTGATGTGCGAAGTCGATTTACCGCACCTACCGGCGTTCGTCGCGCAATGCCGCCAAGTTGAAGCGCGGGCAGGGGAACTGGGGCGGAAGGCTGAAGCCCTGCTTGTGAAGCATCGCCCGAATTTGAAATCCATCGCCTGAGTCCCAGGCACAAAAAAGCCGGGATTGCGCCCCGGCTAATTCATTACCACTTGATAAGGTCGATTATGCAGAGCCAGCCCATTTCAAGCAATACCCCGAACCATGTCGCGACACGTTTTGTTAATTCCGAAAACGTGTCGCGCCTCAAGTCTCGTTCTCAGGGAGTCAAGCAATGACCCCCGACAACATCATCCAGCTGAACAGCAGCAGGGGATTCACCCGTATGGACAACAGCCTGATGGAGGCTTTGGCTACGGTTGACCTGCCAGCGCGCGAACTGCGCGTTCTCATGGCCATTGCACGGCAGACCATCGGCTATCAACTCGAAACCAAGCGCCTGACTGCCGACGATATCGGCAAGCAGACCAACATGCGCCGAGACGTCACGTCGAAAGCGATCAGTCATCTCCTTGAGCGTCGAATCATTTTTCGGGTAGGGGGAAGCCGGGGCGATATCGGGATTTCCCCTATTCGTGAGTGGTCCTTCTATGAAGAAAAACCAGCCAATCTCACTGAGACCAAATCGTCTCACTCAGCCCAAATCGTCTCACTGAGACCTGATGCGAGTGAGACCAAAACGGCAACTTGCCTTCTTTATACAAAGAAAGAACCCCTATTAACTCTTTCTTCGAAAGAGATTAATCCGCCCCGAGAGCAGCCCGAACTGCCGAAGCCTGAACGCAAGGCTCCGTTCGGCATGACCCAGCTGCTGACCGACAACCCGCACAACGTCCCTGAGCAACTGCTGGCCGACTGGCTAACCCAGCGCAAGGCCAAGCGCGCCGCTGTCACCGCCACTGTTTGGTCAACCGTCAACGCTGAGCTGGCCAAATGCGTCGAAGCCGGAATCTCGGCATCCGATGCGATCACCGAAGCGCTGACTTCAGGGTGGCAGGGCTTCAAGGCGTCCTGGGTGATCAAACGCATGGCCGAGTCGGCACCGGCACCGGTCGCCCAGTCCCGTCACACTGGCTTCGCTGATCGCAACTACACCGACGGACTAATCCAGCGGGAGGACGGTAGCTATGCGTTCTGAGTCAGTACAAACGACCCCTGAGTTTCCACCAGGAACTCGCATCCAGCCTGCCGACTGTGACACCCACGGCGAGTTTGAGCAGAAGATCTTCTCGGTCATCGGCCGTGAGCTGAAGACCGGTTGCCCCGAGTGTTCCCGCATTGCCCAGGAAGCGACGGATGAGTCCGAGCGCCAGAGCAAGGCGCTGATGCTCCGCATGGCCATGGAGCGCAAGCTTGGCTCGGCGCTGATCCCGAAGCGCTTCGCTAGCAAAACCTTCGAAAGCTACGTGGCCACCACCGCCGAGCAGCAAAAGGCGCTGAACACCTGCCGCCGGTACGCCGCTGAGTTCTCGCAGATCGCCGAGTCGGGTCGCTGCCTGTTGCTGCTGGGCAAGCCTGGCACCGGCAAAACGCACCTGTCCGTGGCGATCGCGAACGACATCATGGCCCGGTCGAGCGCTACCGCCGCGTACCGCACCGTCGGCTCGGTCCTGCAAGCCATTCGCGCCACCTACGACCGGACCAGCGAGCAGAGCGAAAGCCAGATTCTGGCGAGCCTCATCAGCCCGTCGCTATTGATCCTCGACGAGATCGGCGTCAGCAAGGAAAAGTCCAGCGACTTCGAGCTGACCACGCTGTTCGCAATCATCAACGGCAGGTACGAGGAGCAGCGCCCGACGGTCATCGTTTCGAACCTGGATGCCAAGGCGTTGCCTGCCGCCATCGGTGAGCGCTGTGCGGATCGTCTGCGGGAGGGCGGCGTGATCGTCATTCCGTTCGAGTGGGAATCTCAGCGCGGCAAAGAGGGCTTTTGATGACTATCGACAAAGAGAAATTGAAGGCGCTGCTTTGGGCTGAAGCCGCCTCATATCGAGCCGACTGCGCTGACTGGAAGCGCAACACCGAAGCGCTGCAAGACTTCCTCGGCGAGAAGACCGTCGAGGAAGTGGCGCTGGAGCTGCTGGCCGAGAACGAGGCGCTGCGCAAGGATGCCGAGCGGTATCGATGGTTGCGCGAGGGCGAATCCGGAAGCGCTCAAGATCGAATGGTCCGAGTTTTTATGCGCGAAGCGCTTGATCAAGAGATCGATTGCGCCATTAAACGGGAAACTCGGCCATGACCGATAAAATCTCCGTCAACTGCCAGGCCAAGCTCACCGAGGCCATCACCAGCCTGACCACCATGTACAAGGACAAGAAGTTCGTCGTGGTCTCCCTTCGCCCGGGCAAGGACCGCACGCTCGATCAGAACTCGTTGTGGTTTGGGATGTACAAGCGAATCGCCGAGATGACCCAGATCGGCGATGCGTCGGACGCCCGGCGCTACTGCAAGCTGCACTTCGGCGTGCAGATCCTGCTGAACGAGGACGCCGGTTTTCAGTTTGAGTGGTACCGGGTGATGCGCCACCTCCCGTACGAAACGAAACTGGCCATGATGGGGGAATGTCATTTGTTCGGCCCTGACGGTTTCCCCGTGACCAGCCTGTTCAATCGCGCCCAGGGCATCCAGTACACCGACCGCATCGCCGCGTTCTTCACCGGCCAGGGCGTTGTCTTCACCGATTTGCTGAGCAAGGAAGCCGCATGAAGCGCACTCCACTTCAGCGCAAAACTCCGCTCACTTCGGGCGGCAACCGCAGAAAGCGCTGCCCGTCATGCCGCGTGATGTTCACGCCTGCGCGCGACTCCCAAGCTGTGTGCGGAGAGATCGAGTGCGCCATCGCTCACGGGCAGTCAGAGAAGGGCCGGGCAACCACGCGTAAAGCCCTGGCGGATGTCGAGCGCCGCGAGATCAAGGTCCGCAGGGAGAAGCTGAAGAGCAGGCCGGAACATCTCAAGGACACGCAGATCGCCTTCAACGCCTGGGTGCGTGAGCGGGATGCCGAGCTGCCATGCATCAGCTGCGGCCGGCACCACCAGGGCAAGTACGACGCGGGGCATTACCGAACCGTCGGCAGCAACCCTGCACTGCGCTTCGAGCCCCTGAACTGCCACCGCCAGTGTTCCCCGTGCAACACCCAGCTGTCCGGGAACATCGTGAATTATCGCATCGCGTTGGTTAAGAGAATCGGCGCCGAGCAGGTCGAGTGGTTGGAAGGCCCGCATGAGCCGAAGAAGTACACCGTCGAAGAACTGAAGGCAATGACCGCCGACTACCGGGCAAAAACAAAAGATCTGAAGGGGAGAGCAGCATGACCTATCGCAACGTGGTATCCGCAGTAGTCCGGGCGCTCGCCGCCGAAACCATCAACTCCGCCGGCGGCTGCGATTTCGAGCCAAAGGTGCAGTGCGCAAAGCAGAAGGGGGAGATCCTCGGCAAGGAGGCGGCATTCCTCACTGACTGCTGGGTGTTCGGCAGGTTACACAAGTCATTGTCGGCTGCGCACTGGCGGGCCTTGGTGGCGAAGTACTCTACCCACGACGAACGCAAGCATGGGGCGATCCTAGAACTGATCAAAACTGCACAGTCACCGGCACCGCAACGCTTCCGGGAATGCGCAGTGCTGACTTGGGCAATCCCGCAAGTTGCCGGTACAGAGGGCAAGCGGTCCGCCGCGGTCCTGCCTGCTGCCTGGTACGACATCACCAACTGGGACAACGACGGCAAGCCGGAATCAACCCGGTACCGGTGGCGAGCCAACATCCGCAAAGCGCTCGACGACCAAGTGAACGAGGCGCTGACTGCGGCGCAGGAGTTGCTGGACTCAGAGGGCCTGATCGAAAGTTTCGCGGCGTAGCAAATAGCCATTGCATTGAGTGAGAAAGTGAGAGAGTATTTATACATCCTGTCGTTTTTGCGTGTGATGCGGTCCGACAGGGTGTAGAGATTTTTGGATAACTCGCGTTATGGACCAGGGGACGAGCAATCTATCCGCTGCAGCAGGAAAATTACTCCTAGCATTCCTTTTAACCGTTGGCTTGTATTTCTCAGCAACCTTAATAGCAATGCCGATTACGGCGGTACTGACCGTAGCCACAGGAGCAATTATGATAATGAAAAGTCTGATCTCGTCTGGTTTGTTTGTTTTAGCTGGGCTAGGGGTTAACTGCTGTTCTTCACTCCTGTTATCCAAAAAACTTTGATAGAGAAAGCCCGGCCAAGCGTCGGGCTTTTTGCATTTTTGGGATAGTGACCGAGCAGCCTAACGTTGAAGGAGTGCGCATGGAGAGCGCACCGGTAGTTAGCCTCTGAGGTGCCCGCTACTCGGTAATACCAAGCACGGTACGGGTTGGATATGTCCATCCAACCCATTGCAGTGACGGGCAATTAACTGTGGTTTATTTTTTATCAAAATCCGAGTGGAACGGTATTTAACGAGTAGAAAATCACTGTGAACATTATGAAAACAGTGAGTAGGCCTAGGATAATCGAGCTAAAGATGTGAAATTTCTGTGATGTAGGCTCTGTTTTAAAACTTTGCAGGATCCATATCAATGCGATTATGGTCAGAAAAATAGTCATTACTAGCCCGACCCAGTTTACAAAAACTATGAATCCAGAATTAAAGTTGGCACCTATCATGGGTTGCTGAAGATACTGGAGACCCAACGCTAGCGTTGCGCATATCCCGAGATGCTTAATTCCGTCAAAAAAAGTTTTGACATCGTCCAAGAAGTTTTTTTTGCTTTGTTCGTCGCTATGCATGATTCATCTTCGAGCTTTTATGGTGGGGCTGGATAGTATCAAAAAGCCACTGCTAGTCGGAGCGTTTTATTTTTTCAATGCCATCGTATTCATTCGCCCAGCACTCGGAATCGGTATGGGGAAGGCTAAAACGCCGAGCTAGTAGGTCGGCGAGGAGAGTTGCTAAGTGGTGGCGAAAAAGACCTTGCACCTATTTATGGCCTCAGCATTTGCTGGGGCTTTTTCGTTTTCGGCTCCACCACACCCATCGCTCTGAGCTGGGAGTGCTGTTGGAGCGGAATCAATTGCACGGGCTGGCGGGCATAGGCACAGCCCATCGGCACGCGCTTAGATGAGAGCCAGGCTATCGACCTCTCGCGCTGTTGCTGGGTCGACCATGCGGGAGCGACGAAATACACCGGTTGCGACAAGGGCATCTATGACTGGAACGGTAGCTTGTCGAGTGTTGCGACTGGCGGCGTGCGCAAAGTCACGCAAGATGAAGTCGACGCTGTAATCCTTGATTTCATCTCTGTTGGCATTGGATTTACCGACCACCAGTTCACGATTTTCTCCAAAGGCTTCGACAAGCTGTCGCACCGCAAACCGGGCAGAAGTTCGCGACTCTGGGAGGTTTATCCAGATATCTAGCGGGTCAACGATCGTCTCTTGAGTCAATCGCAGCTTGACGTTCAGCGTATGCAGAGCAGCTTCAAGTTGCTCCATCTTCGATGTGTGCAGGAAGTCCACAAGGCGATCTCCTTGGGCCTGGTGCACGCCGAGCAACCGGCACAGATCAGCTTTGCGCATGTCCCGCTCCATCATGGCATTCCACAGAACAATCTTTGCTACGGTAACCGCCGGCAAGTGAACAACGAGCTCGTCAGCATCGGGCGCAGATGCCGCAGGAATTGCACGACGTTCATCGACATAGATCGACAGAGTTGTCTCGATGCCGTCTACAGCTTCGCTCACAGCGTGCTGCTCGTCATCGCCGTAGCTGTGAAATTGCGGCAAGTCACGGCAGAACACGGCGAGCCCAGGTGTGTCATCCCGCTCAAAACGGATTGCATAGTCGTACATGGTCACTCCTTCTGGAGGTGATGAGTTCAATTCAGATGTGGGGGCTCTCAGAGCCCCAGTTGTTTAATGATCGCCTTGCGGGTCGGTTCCGGCATTTCCTTGCTGCCGTGATCCGCGAAGGTGGTCTTGTTGCCGTTTGGGGCGGTGACTTTGAAGTGGCTTCCTTTGCCTGCTTCGAAGGTCACCCCTTGGGCCTTCAACCATCGTCTGAACTCGCTGAACTTCATCACCTCGCCTCGTTGTTTGGATGAGTCGATTCTACAACACATTTGTTGTAATACAACAAATATGTGTTATTTCTTAAATCATGCCCACGGAGTCGAGCGCATGGAGCTTCTCTACCGCCTGCTCGACAGGTTGGATACATGGTTCACAGCTGGACTGCTCGGGGCTATCGCCGCTAGCTGGTGGCACCGGGACGACCTGGTCGACCGGAAGGCCTGGGTGATCTTCATCTTCTCGGGCGCTGCCTGCGCTCACTACCTGACGGGGTTGGTCAGCACCTACCTCGGCGTGGTCGAGCCTCGCAGCGTTGCCGGTATCGGCTTCCTGCTTGGCACCTTCGGCGGATCGCTGATTGCTGCAATTACCCGCGCCATTAAAGCCGCTGACCTCTGGGCATTCATCCGCCAGCGGTTCGGGGGAGGCAATCCACCATGAATTACGAACTGATCAACTCCATCGCGGTTGGCCTGATTTCGCTGTGGGCCACCTGGTGCGTACTGAGCGGGAAGGTGAGGGACGGCATTCTTGGGAAGCTGATCTACTCGACGATCGCCATTAGCGGTTTTGTGGTGATGGTGCGAAGTCAGAACATCTTCTTCGGACCAACCACCGCCGGACTTACGCTGCATGTGTCCCTGGCACTGGCCGGCGCCCGCCACATCTTCATGGTCACGTTCTGGCAGCCAGTGAAAGCCTGGCTCTGCCGCACGCTGAACTGCGAGCACTGCATGGCCTGCGACAAAATCGGCAAAGCAGCTGAGAGAAAAAGCCCATGACGCTACTTCGGTTGGTTCCGGCGTGGTTGTGGGTCGTCCTTGTTGCACTGATATCCGTCGGCTACCTCTCATGGCGACTGGATACCGTGAAGGCTGACCGAGCACTCATCGCGACCGAGCTCGACACTGCCAAAGCCCGGGTGACGTCACTCGGCAACACGCTGCGCCTGCAACGCCAAATCACTGATGACATCAACCGAGTCTCCGATGATGCGAAAGACAAGGCTGAACATGTTACGGCTGCCGTTGTTATTGCTGACGGCCGCGCTCGCAGCTTGCAGCAGCAAATTACCAACCTCATTGCCACCCGAAAGTCCTGTGCTGCCGAGGTTGCCAGCGGAGGCAAGGCAAGAGCCGACCTTACCGTTCTGCTCGCCGACTTGCGTAGAAGCGCTGACGAAACAGCGGGAAGCCTGGCAGCAGCGCTTGATCGAAGCCGAATAGCCGGCTTTGCGTGTGAGGCTGCATACAGCGCCGCACAGAAGAACAGGTAAGCCGCGACACGTTTCGCCAATCAGCAAATTGTGTCGCGACATTGGAGAGAGCATGAACAACGTCACCCGCCTGCGCCACGCTCTATCGATGAGCCCGGACATCAACAAGGCCGTCAACGATCTGGATAGCGCCATCGCCAAAGCGGTAGACGCTGCCAAGGCTGCGGGCCTGCCTCAAGGCTTGCTCGTATCAATCTTGCACGGGCACGCCCAGGTGCAGACGAACATCATGGTGAGCTGAATGGCCGCAGAGATTCACGACCTGGCCGATCACAGACCGCACCTGACGGTTGCGGCCGAAGACGGCGTACATGTGATCCCTCTGGCCCTGGTGCGCGAAGTTGTCTCGGGTGGCAAGCCATCAAGCATCCTGACCGAGCCTGTGGTTCGCCGAATCATTGCAGAGTGGATAGAGCGAGTGACCACATGAGCGTGAAGGTCGTTGAGTTCAAGCGGGAAGACTGGCGCGACGCCGCCAAAACCCTGCGCAAGATTGCCGATGATCTCGATGCCGGTGTGCATCCTGATTGCTCTGTAGGCGCCCTGACTCTGATCGGCCCCAAAGGCGAGGTCACTGTGTTCGGGCTTGGGCCTAAGTGTGACGACCTACAGTGCCTGGGTGCCATGCGCCTGGGTGAGCAGAAGCTGATTGAGGTGCTGTTGGATGCTGATGACTGACGGCTTGAGCGGATCAGGTAAGAACGAACTGGCCCAGTATTGCCATCATGGTGATCACCAATACAGCAAGCCCTACCGCAGATGTCCATTCGGATTCTGGTGATTGGGAAAACCATGAGCCTTTCGCCGGATACTTCCCGAGCGTGACTACCCGCATTACGGGCCATCCGATAGGGAAACAGATTGCGCGAAATACCGTTTCAACCAGTATGTCCATCAAGATCGCGAGTCCTTTGCTGGGTCAGTGTGCCGCAGGTAAGTGCGGCACGGATGGATCACTTAACCTTCAGCGCTTCCTGAATTTTATCTGCATAGCTGGACAAGTGATCAAGCTCTCTCACGAGACTCATTCCTTCCGCACTCGAAGCTTTGCTGGCAATCAGCTCCAAGGCTACTGCCACTGCATGCCCGCGTCGCCGCTCTGCGGTGTAGTCGGTATCCGCTGCGTCTTTGACCGACTGGTGAATAGTGCTGGACATATCTACCTCCTTGCGATGAGTTGATCCTCACAAATACCGGCAACACGCCATTATTACAAGCTCAGGGTGACTCATGGGCCGGCCATATCCTCCAGCTTCACTGAGTGAGTTCTCCGAACTATCCGACTTAGCCATCCGCCTTGCGCCAGCCCCCGATGTGTGGGAGTGGCTCCAAACCGAGATCCTTGCCGAAGAAGGCAGCATTCACAACGAAGACCATGCCCATCTACTGGATGCAGACATCCGGGTGATGTGGGCCTCGTCGAGTTTCGAGAAGCAAGGCCGCACAGTCCTGGGCCAAGCCGAACAGGTAGCGTTCCGCGCCGGTAGATGGCAGAAGGCTCGAATGGAGCAACAGATGCGTGATTGGTTCGGCGATGTGCCGGGCTTCATCATCACCTTGGCTGCCGATTACTGCGCCCAGTGCTCAGACGCTGACTTCTGCGCACTCATCGAGCACGAGCTCTACCACATTGCCCAGGCGACTGATAAGTACGGCCAACCAGCCTTCACCGAAGAGGGCGCTCCAAAGCTGAAGCTGCGCGGCCATGACGTCGAAGAGTTCGTCGGTGTGGTCCGCCGCTATGGTGCAAGCCCTGACGTTCAAGCGTTGGTGGATGCTGCAAACAGTCCTGCTGAGGTGGGGAAATTGAACATATCGAGGGCCTGCGGAACCTGTCTGCTCAGATCGGCCTGACCCCTGACAGACCTAAGACGGAAATTACCCTATGGCAGCCCTGAACAATGAGGTGAAAGGCTTCATGGTTCAGGCCTTGGCGTGCTTCGACACTCCTTCACAGGTTGCAGCTGCTGTCCGAGAGGAATTCGGCATTGAGGTCACCCGCCAGCAGTGCGAGGCCCAAGACCCGACTAAGCGTGCAGGCCGTGACTTGGCGAAGAAGTGGGTGACGCTGTTTCACGACACCCGTAAGCGGTTCCGTGAAGAAACGGCAGAGATCCCGATCGCGAACCGTGCATTCCGACTCCGCGCCATGAACCGATTCGTGGAAAGAGCCGAGACGATGAAGAACATCGGCCTGGCCATGCAGATCTTGGAGCAGGCCGCGAAAGAAACCGGCGACATGTACGTCAACCGCAACCGGAAGGATGAACCTGGCGATGAGCCGGCAATCCCCACCCGCATTCAAGTAGACGTGGTGGATGCGAGGAAGCCGAATGCCGAGCCTTAACGTTCCGCAGGCTCACTTTCTCACGCTGCCCCACAAATTCCGCGCATTCGTTGCAGGGTTCGGCTCAGGCAAGACTTGGGTGGGATGCTCGGCGCTGTGCAAGCACTTCATGGAGTGGCCGGGTGTCAACGCTGGCTACTTCGCACCGACATACCCGCAGATCCGGGACATCTTTTATCCGACCGTGGAAGAGGTGGCCTACGACTGGGGGCTGAAGACCAAGATCAACCAGGCGAACCATGAAGTTCACATTTACAGCGGTCGGCAGTATCGCGGCACTGTGATTTGCCGGTCGATGGAGAAGCCTCAGACCATCGTCGGCTTCAAGATTGGCCATGCGCTGGTGGATGAGCTGGACGTGCTGACGTCGATCAAGGCGCAGCAAGCCTGGCGCAAGATCATTGCCCGGATGCGTTACAACCTGCCCGGGCTGAAGAACGGGGTGGACGTCACCACGACGCCGGAAGGCTTCAAGTTCGTCTTCTTGCAGTTCGTGAAGCAGCTCCGCGACAAGCCGAAGCTGAACGAGATGTACGGCCTCGTGCAGGCGAGCACGTTCGATAACGAGCTGAACCTTCCAGGCGACTACATCGAGTCGCTGATGGAGTCGTATCCGCCGCAGTTGATCCTTGCGTACCTGAACGGCCAGTTCGTCAACCTGACGTCTGGATCGATCTACCACACCTATGACCGCAAGCTGAACCAGTGCTTCGACACTGTGCAGCCGGGCGAGCCGCTGTTCATCGGCATGGACTTCAACGTCGGCAAGATGGCGGCTGTGACTCACGTCAAGCGCGACCAGGGCCTGCCCCGTGCAGTGGATGAGCTGATGGATGGCTATGACACGCCGGACATGATCCGTCGCATCAAGGAACGCTACTGGGAGCACACCGGCAACGACTACAAGAAGACCTGCGAGATTCGGATCTACCCGGACGCCTCCGGTGATTCGCGCAAGTCGGTCAACGCCAGCGTCACCGATATCGCCATGCTCAAGCAGGCAGGTTTCACGGTCATCGCGCCGGCGGCCAACCCTCCGGTCAAGGATCGGATCAACGCTATGAACGCCATGTTCTGCAACGCGCAGGGCGAGCGGCGTTACCTGGTCAACCCGTTCACCTGCCCGACGTATGCCGATGGCCTTGAGCAACAGATCTGGGCGCCCAACGGCGAGCCGGACAAGAGCCAAGGCAACGACCACGCCAACGACGGCGGTGGTTACTTCATTCACCGCGAGTACCCGATTATCAAGCCGGTCACCGCTATCAAAATGGGATTCGCCCGATGAGCAACGACGTCTCCTTCAAGCGGGCGGATTACATCGAAGTGCTGGAGCGTTGGGCTACCGTCCGCGATATCTGTGCCGGTCAGCACCGGGTGGTTTCTCGGCTGCCGTACATCAACGCTCACGACAAGTCGTCTGAGAACGCTGACCGGAATAAGGCATATCGCGAGCGCGCCGTATTCAAGAACGCTACTGGGCACACACGCAACGGCTTGCTGGGCTTAGCCTTCCATAAAGACCCGACGCTCGATGTACCGAAGAAGCTGGAGTATTTGCAGGACAATGCCAACGGCTCGGGAGTGAGCATCTACCAGCACTCGCAAGGCACGCTTGAAAAGGTGCTGGAGGCTGGTCGGCACGGCTTGTACGTCGATTACCACCAAGACAATGCTGCTGGTGGTCGATCGGTGATCCTGTCGTATTGCGCCGAAGACATCATCAACTGGCGCACCGGCATGGTGAATGGTCACAACGTTCTGACGCTGGTCGTACTACGGGAGATGCTGGAGGTTGAGGACGGTTTCGGCTTCAAGGTGATCGAGCAGTTCCGTGAGCTTGCGCTTGAGACTGATGGCTTTGTTTGCCGAGTTTGGCGTCGGTCCGGTCCGAGAGGTGGTGGGCCGCTTGAGGTCACGGATACATTCACTCCTGAAGGAATCACCGGGCGGCTCAAGGAAATCCCGTTCACCTTCGTCGGCGCGCAAAACAACGATCCGTCAATCGACGAGTCGCCGCTGTACGACATTGCGATGATCAATCTGGGGCATTACCGCAACAGTGCTGACTACGAAGACAGCGTCTTCTGGTGTGGCCAGGCTCAGCCGTGGATTTCTGGCTTGGATGAGCAATGGCGTGACTGGATGGAGAAGAACGGTGTTTACGTCGGCTCCCGCGCCCCGATGATGCTACCTAGTGGTGGCGCGTTCGGATATGCACAGCCATTGCCGAACACTCTGGTCAGGGAGGCAATGAACGACAAAAACCAGATGATGATCGAGCTGGGCGCCCGAATGGTTGTCGCCTCACTTGCGGCAAAAACCGCTACCGAGTCCCGCGGTGATCAGTCTGCATCGACTTCGGTGCTGGCTGGCTGCGTGGCTAACGTCAGCGAAGCCTATACCCGGGCAATCATGTGGTGCGGTCAGTACATGGGTGTTTCCGACAAGGTCGCATACCAGGTCAATCAGGAATTCGTTGAGCTGACGGCTGATCCGCAGATGATCACGGCCTTGGTTGGCCTGTGGCAGAACGGTGGCTTCGCGAAAGCGGATCTGCGGACTTACCTACGCAAACTGGGCTTGATTGCCCCGGAGCGCACGGACTTGCAGATTGATGGCGAGCTTCAAGAGCAGGGCGACGGCCTAGGCCTGGATGATGAGGTAACACCAAATGGCGGCAAACCAAGCAATCCTTGACGCCACGATCAGGCACGCGGTCTTTCTCGAAAAGCTCAAGGCGGGAGAGGTCGGCAAGTTCGCGCCTTTCCTCAAGGAGATCGACCGCTCGATCCGTGATCGGCTCACCCAGTCGGACCTGACCGAGTACAACGTCAAACGGCTTGAAGCGCTGCTGAAGGAAGTCGACAGCCTGCTGCTGGGCATTTTCGACCGATACAGCTTGCAGCTGAACATCGACCTGATCGACATTGCCAACTATGAAGCTGAGTTCGAAGCCACAAGCCTGGCCAGGTCTGCGCCGGTCGGCGTATCGCTCGACGTTGCAGCGCCTACGGCGGCGGCCATCAGGGCGGCGGTGCTGACGAATCCACTCAGTGTGCGGGGCACCGGTGGCGGCAAGCTGCTGAAGTCTTTCATCAAGGGCTGGAGTACGGCCGAGCGTGAGCGTGTCACCGGCACGATCCGGCAGGGCTTCTTCGAAGGGCAGACGAACTTCCAAGTCATCCGTAACATTCGCGGCACCAAGGTGGCGGGGTACAAGGACGGCATCCTGGCAACGACCAATCGCAATGCCAGCACGGTCGTGCACACCGCGATTCAGCATGTGTCGTCGCAGGCGCGCATGGAGGTGGCCAAGGCGAACACGGATATCGTGGCTGAGATTGAAATGGTCGCCACGCTCGACAGCAAGACCAGCCAGCAATGTCGCTCGATGGACAAGCGGCGCTTCCCGGTCACATCTGGGCCAAGGCCGCCGTTCCACCCAAACTGCCGCACAACGTTCATTCTGCTTACAAAGCTCAGCGAGATGTTCGCCAAGGGTGCAACGCGGGCTTCGGTCGGTGTGGATGGTGCGGGCCAGGTCAGTGCGAGCCTCGACTATTACCACTGGCTCCAACAGCAGCCGGCGTCGTTTCAGGACGTGGCAATCGGGCCGGTGCGGGCAAAGCTTTTTCGCGAGGGCGGGCTGAGCGTCGAGCGTTTTACGGAGTTGCAACTCGATCGGAACTTCGCGCCGCTGACGTTGGTGCAGATGAAAGGCTTGGAGCCCTTGGCATTTGAAAGGGCGGGTTTGGCTTGAAATAGTGATTGGCTTCGTTAAGGTGTCTTCGACATAGACAGGGAGTTACAAATGCACCTTACCAAGCCAGACATTCCATATTTGACCAGCGAGATCATCGGCACTGATGAAGGTTGTGGGATTTTCATCCCTGCTAACCGAATGCTTTATCAGTTTGTGAGAGATAACCCGAGCAATACTGACAAGGCGCAGATCGCGTCTAAGGCATTGATCATTGGACGAAGTCTCTCTGCATCTGCAGAACGGCGAACACCGAGCGAAGTGGACCCTGTCACTGGTACAGCAAACTTCTATGACCTGCTGGGACAGACTATTGCCGACTCGATGGTGGCTGAGTTGCTCGATATGCTGGATGAGCACCAGGAACTCACGTCCATGTTGGTGGGCGACGTTGTAAAGGTCCACGCTTTTCTATGCGATGCAGTCACCAAAATAACCGAGAAAGATTGCAGTAGCTTCTCTTCGAAATATCTCCATTTTCATCGCCCAAAGCTATTTCCGATGATGGACTCGAGAGCTCGTACGGCTTTGAAATGGGTGGCAGACGAGCAAGACTGGGTTTTCGCACATACAACGGCAGGACAATCTAAAAACTACAGAGTTTACGTGGATCACTTCCTTCGAGCCCGCCAGCTTTACGAGGACTACCTGGAGCGGCCATTAAGCTTGAGAGAGATGGATAACATCCTTCTGAACCGATTCGACTTATACATTTGACGATCATGAATCTAACCCGCTTCGGCGGGTTTTTTTATGCCTGAAAAGCGGGCAACACATACCCAAGGGGTGCATCAACGTGGCAGAAGAAAACGAAATCGACCTGGATAACCCGGCAATCAAGGCTGCTATCGCGACTGCAGTTGAAGCATCCGTTTCTGGCTTGAAAACCAAGAACACGGAGCTGCTGGGCAAGCTGAAAGACACTACTGGCAAGCTGACCCTGTTCGAAACTCAGTTTGAAGGCATCGATATCGACGCCGTCAAAGGGCTGCTCAGTCGGGCGGGGCAGGATGAAGAAACCAAGCTGCTGACCGAGGGTAAGGTAGACGAAGTTTTCAACCGGCGCACTGAACGCCTGCGCGGCGATTACGACAAACAACTGAAGACCGTAACCGGCCGTGCCGAGAAGGCTGAAGCCTTCGCCGCCAAGTTCCAGGGCAAAGTCCTGGGCGACTCGGTGCGCGGCGCAGCGCTGAAAGCCGGCGCACTCCCGGAAGCAACCGACGACATCATCCTGCGCGCCAAGGGCGTGTTCTCACTGAATGACGAGGGTGAAGCGGTCGCCGTCGATGAGTCTGGCCAGACCATCCTCGGCAAAGACGGCAAAACCCCACTGACTCCGCTCGAATGGGCGGAATCACTGCGCGAAAGCGCGTCTCACCTGTGGCCAAGGGCCTCAGGAACACAAGCCCCGGGCGGGGGTGGCGGCCAGGCTGCATTCAAACGCTCCGAAATGACCTCCGAGCAAAAGCGCGATTACCAGCGCAAGCACGGCCAAACCGCATATCTGCAATTGCCCAAGTAAGGGGATTCACCCATGGCTACAACTGTTAACAGCGACCTGATTATCTACAACGATGAGGCGCAAACCGCATACCTGGAGCGCGTCCAGGACAACCTCGACGTGTTCAATGCATCGTCCAACGGCGCGATCGTTCTCGACAACGAGTTGATTGAAGGCGACTTCCGCAAGCGCTCCTTCTACAAGATCGGAGGCTCGCTGGAACACCGCGACGTCAACTCCGTAGGCAAGGTAACCGCCAAGAAGATCGGCGCCGGCGAAGCTGTTGGCGTCAAAGCGCCGTGGAAGTACGGCCCGTACCAGACCACCGAAGAGGCGTTCAAGCGTCGCGGTCGTCCGGTCGATGAGTTCTCCCAGATCATTGGCGCCGATGTGGCCGACGCCACCCTGGAAGGCTTCATCCAGTATGCCACTGCTGCGCTGCGGGCTGCTATCAGCTCCAACGCCGGCATGGTGGTCACCGCCAACATCGAAACCGACGGCAAGAAGACCCTGACTCGCGGCATGCGCAAGTTCGGCGACAAGTTTGGTCGAATTGCCCTGTGGGTCATGCACTCGAGCGCTTACTTCGACATCGTCGATGAGGCCATTGCCAACAAGGTCTACGAAGAAGCTGGCGTCGTGATCTACGGTGGCCTGCCGGGCACCCTCGGCAAGCCGGTACTGGTGACCGACACCGCTCCGGCAGATGTGATCTTCGGCCTGCTGCCGAATGCCGTGGTGATCACCGAATCCCAGGCCCCGGGTTTCCGTTCGTACAACGTGGACGACGAGGAAAACCTCGGTATCGGCTACCGCGCCGAGGGCACCGTCAACATCGACGTGCTGGGTTACAGCTGGAAGGACTCCGCCGGCGGCGCGAACCCAACTTTGGCGGCCGTTGGTTCGGCAGCCAACTGGGTCAAACACTCCGACAGCGACAAGGTCACCGCCGGCGTGATGATCACCCTGACGACCACTCCTTAACGCTCACCCCTTAAAGCGGCCAGAGATGGCCGCTTCGGAGATTTCCATGGACCTCATCTATTCCACTCAAAGCTCTGGATTTGATCCAGACAAGCGCTACCGTAACCCGGAGCACTTCGACCGTCCGGAAGCGGGTGTGACCGGTATTGTTGTGGTTGGTGAATGGCCGAAAGTGGTCGAAGCCTACGAGAATATTGGCGTCGAAGTGACCGCGATAGAAGCGGAGTCGCGCCAGGTGCTTGTTGTTGGGGCTGGTGATAACAAGGCTGAACTCCAAGAGCTGATCGGCAAGCTGCGCATCGAAAGCGATATGGTCCGCGCTGTCATTGATGGGCTTGACTCTGGCGTGATTGAAAGGCCGGAAGCCGGCGAGCTCGCAATCCGCCTGTTTCAGGCGCTCGACGGTATTCGCGTGCAGATGGCTGACTTGTCCAGGGCGCGCGACGATCTCGCAACGGAAAACGAGACGCTGCGCAACCAGCTCGCCGAACTGAGGGCGGACGAAGGCGTGGAAGTCGAGGCCATGAAGGCTAAGCTCGAAGCTGCTGGCGTTCCCTACCGGGCCAACGCCTCCAAAGAATCCTTGGAAAAGCTCGTCGCTGATCTGTCCAAGGCGTGATACTGCTGGCTGACGGTAAGCCGACGGCCAATCATTCAAAGCTCAATCCAGCGAGTTGATCCATGACACTCATCATCGAGGACGGCACCGGCAAGTCAGACGCCGAAAGCTACGCGAGCGCTGCGGACCTGGTCATGTACGCCGTGAAGTTCGGCGTCACCATCCCTGCGGACGAGCCAGCGCGAGAAGCACTGCTTCGCCGGTCCGCCTTGGCGATGGATGGCAAGACCTGGAAGGGACGTAAGACGGACAGTGATCAGGCTTTGGCCTGGCCGCGCCGCGGTGTTGAACTGGACTGCCAGATCAAGCCCGATAACTACCTGCCGGCTCGCATCCAGTACGGCCAGATGGCCTTGGCCGCTGAGATCCATACCGACGACATCGACCCGGTGGAAAAGCGCAAAGGCGCAATCACCCTGGAGCGTGTTGAAGGGGCGGTAACTCGCGAGTACGCGACGATTTCCAACACCAGCGGCCGACTGTTGCCAGCGGCACCGGATCGGCCGAGCGCTGCGCAGTTCGCTGACTACCTACAGAAACGGGGTCTGTTCGCCGTTAGGGCTTAGTGCTAGCGTTACTCGCTCTTACAACGGGAGTAACGCTATGACTCAGATGGAAGCATGGGCGCACTTTGCAGGACAGGCACTGGCAGGGGTTATTGCTGGTAAAGACGGATCGGTATCCACGAGCTACGCCGCTTCAAGAGCGGCAGAAAATGCGGACGAACTGCTTGAGCATTACAAGGCGAAGTATGAGGAGCTAACAGGCTCTCCGCCCCCATTCAGTTAATAAAGATTTCGGAGTCCATCATGGCCATTTACGAAGAAATGGCCGTGATGGCTCTGGAGATGATCACAGAGTTCGGCCAGCCCGTGACCATCAGAAAGCTTGAGCCAGGCGAATACGATCCTGAGACGGGATCGGCTGGACCTGACACCATCACTGACCAGACTGCTCAGGGTATTCTGCTCGACTTCACCGGTCAGGAGTTCCAAAACAACAGCCTCATCAAACAGGGCGACAAGAAGCTCAAGATTGCCGCGCAGGGGCTGGCATGGGCACCTGATCTGTTGAACAAGGTGATTTCCCAAGGTCGCACTTGGTCAATCGTCCCTCCCTTAAAGGAGATCAACCCAGCCGGGACGGTAGTCCTCTACGAACTGCAACTCCGATCATGATCTGGACAAAGATTTCAGGGCGTAATAGCGTTATGCCTTAACTTTCCAGCATTGAGCAAAATATATGGATATTCGCGGCATCTTTACCGTGGTCGGCATAGCAACTTTTTTTTCAGCTGCAGCCCATGCGGACACCGACGTAAAAAAAGAGATCATTGATCGGTGCAAGGTTCAGATGGGGAGTTACGGGTCAGCAATGGTAAAAGCTTGCGTTGATCAGGATCTAAGTGCAGTCGCTGAAATCAACCAGATCCCTGACGAGTACAAAAAAACTGTTGCGCGATGCATGAAACAGATGCGCCAGTACGGATTTTCTATGGTCAAAGCCTGCGCTGATCAGGATATTGAAGCTGACAAGGCTCTCAAGGAGTATTGAGCTGAAATAGCGTGAGATCCTGATAGGTTTCCATGCGCGCAATCAATTACTCGTCGTAGTAAAGACCCGCCATTCAGCGGGTTTTTTCATATGGATGGTGCGGGGGGAGTTGTGTCTTCAAAATACTCAAATCAATCCGGCAGCTTCGCCCTGAGCCTCGCCGAGTTCGCGGCCCAAGCCACAAAAGCCATCGATGCCAACCTGCGCGAGATCATCATCGAGGTCGGCAGCAGCGTCATTCGCATGTCACCCGTAGGCAATCCCGAGATTTGGGCGCAGAACGTGGTAGCTCGCCAGTACAACAAAGCCGTCGACGATCACAACTCCGAGCTTCGCAGTGATCCCGCCAACCTGACGAAGGCTGGCCGACTCAAGCCAGGCCGTAAGCTGAACGATGGAATGGATATCGTTGCACCGGAAGGCTATGTCGGTGGGCGGTTCCGAGCCAACTGGCATCTTTCGATTGATGTCGTCGAGAACGTGACCTTTGACGAGGTTGACCCAAGCGGCCAGGAGACGATTGCTGCACTTGTCTCCGCAGTCAGCGACTTCACCGCCGGCCAGACTGCGTACCTCATCAACAACCTGCCGTACGCAATTCCGCTCGAGTTCGGGCATTCGACCCAGGCGCCTGGCGGCATGGTCCGCATCACTGTGGCCCGCTTCCAGCAGATCGTGCAGGAGGCCATCAGGAACAACCAGATATGAGCCACAACATCATCGCCTCGATCTACGAGGCCAAACTGATCAACTGGGCTAAAGCGTTGCCGGTACCGCTGAAGGTCGTCGTCGAGAACGAGGCGTACGCGCCAGTTAGCGGTGCAACCTACCTGAAGGCCTTCACACTGCCGGCCGACACCGCGAGCGATACGCTCGGCGGCGACCACAAGCTGTACACCGGCGTGTTTCAGGTCAGCATCGTGACGCCATCCGGCAAGTACCGAGGCGCAGCCGGTGCGCTGGCAGACCAGATCGCCAGCTTGTTCCCGCTGTACGAACGAAACACGAAGGGCGCGCTGACGGTGGTGACAATGAGCCCGGTCGACCCTGGCCCAGGCATGCCCGACGACACCACGTTCACCGTGCCTGTGTCGTTTATGTACCGAGCCGATGTTAGCTAAAACTGGACTTAATCGGCCAAGCAATTAGTGATTCTTTGGGCCACTAATTTAAGGGAGCTATGTAGCGCCTCAACGTGCATCGTTGCCTCCTCAGAGGCGTTCAGCTCGTTGAACCCGTAACCCGAGTTAACCAAAATATTGCGGAATACATACTCGACTCCATAGTCTTTCCTGTTGGCGACAACGGTGAATTTCGTAAGTGATCTCAAGCTGGTTCCCATCACTGTTATGTAATAGCTCCCCGTGCCGGGCATGACCACCCGTTGCTTGGACGCATCGGTAACAGGCGCTATCGAGTCATTTGTTATTTGCTGAACCATGCAGAATTGGATCTGCTCAAGAGACGCTTTGTTGGTATCTCGAAACCGCATTTCCTGCAATGTCGGCCATCCATTTTGGGCGGTACTCACGACTATGTCTGGATTCTGGGAGGCCAGTCGCGTAGGGGCGGGCGGGACACTCGTACAAGCAGTAACCGCGCAGACGGCTATGGCGGTACACAATAATTTAAACATTGCTCTTCCTTGATTCATTGGGGGGCGCGCATTGTAAACAAACGAGTAGATACAGGCTCACATTCAATCTTCGGGATCACACCCTCGTTAAAACCTGAAGACAACCACTTGATGTTCTAAACCGAACCCGCCAATGAGCGGGTTTTGTCATTTCTGTACAGAGGAAACACACATGGGCGTCAAGATTCCCAACGGCACCACGTTTGAGATCGCGGCCACGCTGAGCCTCGCGAAGCCTTTCACCGCTATCAGTAACGCCAAACCGGCGGTGCTCACTGCGGCTGCGCACGGCCTGGCCGACGGTGACGTGATTGTCATCGATTCCGCCTGGGCGAAGCTGAACGGCCGGCCGGCTCGTGTCATCGACTCTGAAGCCGGCGAGTTCGCCGCTGAAGGGCTGGACACCACCAGCGTGAAGAACTACCCCGCGGGCTCAGGTGCGGGCAAGGTCCGCTCTGCCTCTGGTTGGACACAGATCGCACAGATCACTGAGCCGGCGGCCAACGGCGGCGAGCAGCAATTCCTCACCTACGGCTTCCTCGAGGACGACGATGATCGTCAACTGCCCACCAACAAATCGGCAAGCAGCATGACGTTGCCAGTCGCCGATGATCCGGCCCAAGCGTATGTGGCACTCGTTGAAGCAGCGGACGAAGACAAAGAGCCGCGGCTGGTGCGCGCAAACCTTCCGGGCGGCGCGACTATCTATTACTACGCGTACGTGTCGATCACCGCGACTCCGACACTGAGCCGCAACAACATCATGACGCGGACCATCACTCTGTCGTTCGCCTCCCGCCCAACTCGCTACAACGCCTAAGGGGTTTCCATGGCAAAGTTTTCGATTGCGCCCAAGCCGACGTTCACCATCGATGTGGCTATCCCGCAGGTCGGTGATAAGCCGGCCATGGTGCCGTTTACATTCAAGTATCGCGATCGCACCGCACTGGCCGAGCTTTTCGATACCTGGAAGGCAAAAGCGGAAGCGATCGGTGAGCGTTTCAAGGGGGCCGAACCAACCCTTACGGAAATCACCGCAGCTGAGGTGGAGCAGGGAGTCGATCAAATCAAGGACCTGGTCGTGTCGTGGGGGTTCGGCGAAAAGCTCAATGATGAGTCGATCACGGCCCTGGTGAAGAGCTGCATCGGTGTATCGGATGCCGTTGTGAGGGCGTACAGCGAAGCCTTCGGCAAAGCCCGCCTGGGAAACTGACCGCCGCTGCCCGCGCCCTGTACGAATCCGAAGGATCAGCCGAACAGATGGCCTTGTTCGGCTTCTCGCCGGAGGACTACGACGAAACCTTCGAAGTCTGGCCGGACAATTGGAAGTCGTTCCTCGTCATGGATTCGATGTGGACTCAGTGGCGCACCGGCGCATGCGGCGCAACCGGCCTCGACTACGGCGTTCTGCCGGAGGTGATGAAGCTCGTCGGCATTCCGGCGAAGGATCGCCCCAGCGTGTTTCAGGACATCCGCGTAATGGAATCGGAAGCCATCGCGGTGATGGCTGAAGCCCGCGACAACAGCCCGTGAGAACGGGCACTTATTCAAGGTGAGTCGATGAACATTGCAGAACTCGGCATCAAGGTCGATTCGGCTGATGCCGCCAACGCTGCGACCGATCTCGACAAGCTGACAAAGGCTGGCGATCGCGCCGAGCAATCCGCCGTCGGCCTGATGAAAGAGATGGAAGCGCTGGAGAAGTCACTATCGAAAGGCGCGACCACCACGCAAGAACTGGCTAAACAGCGTGAAAGCCTGGCGAAACTCACCAAGACCGGCGCCTATGGTGAGGCTGAGTTCACCAAGATCACCGCGCAGCTCGATAAGCAGCAAGTGGCGCTGGCCAAATCGACCCTGGATGAGCAGAAGGCTTTAAACAGCCTGCTCGGTGCAATTGATCCGGCCCGGGCCGCCATGGTCAAGCTGGATACTCAGGTCGAGCAGCTGGGCAAGCACCTCGATGCGGGTCGCATCAGTCAGGACCAGTACAACTCTGCCCTGGGTAAAATCAACGGTAACTATGCTGCGCTGGAGAAAACCGCCACTGGTTTCGACAGACTGAAGCTCGGAACCCGGCAGGCACAGGAAAACGTCGTGCAGCTCGGTAACGCGCTGTCGTCCGGCGATTGGGGGAGCGGTGTGCGTGCCGTGGCTCAGCTTGGGGCCGGCGCAGGTGCGGGTGCCGCGGGATTACTCGCCATCCTCGCACCGCTCGCGCTGGCCACTGCTGCTGTGGGCGGGTTGGCATACGCTTTCTATAAGGGAAGCGAGGAGCAGGACAGCTACAACAAATCATTGATTCTCACCGGCAGCTACGCCGGTGTGAGTGCCGGGCAACTGGGCGATATGGCGCGCCAGGTGAGCGCCACTGTCGGCACCACCGGGCAGGCTGCCGAGGTCCTGGCTCTGCTGGCTGGCAACGGGAAGATCGCCGGCGAGAGCTTCGCCGGGATCACTCAAGCCGCCGTGTCGATGCAGGAAACCACCGGCAAGGCAGTGAGCGAGACGGTAGCCGAGTTCTCCAAGCTGGCCGACGACCCGGTCAAGGCGTCGGCTGCACTGAATGAGCAGTATCACTACCTGACGGCCTCGGTTTATTCGCAGATCGCCGCGCTGGAGAAGCAGGGTGATCATGCCGGCGCAGTCAAGCTGGCGACCGAGCAATACGCTGACGCAATCAACGAGCGCACGCCGAAGATCCTC
This sequence comes from Pseudomonas sp. SJZ077, assembly GCF_007993905.1. Lineage (NCBI taxonomy): Bacteria > Pseudomonadati > Pseudomonadota > Gammaproteobacteria > Pseudomonadales > Pseudomonadaceae > Pseudomonas > Pseudomonas sp. SJZ077. The sequence continues at coordinate 143,404 of NZ_VIUJ01000001.1, read as the reverse complement.
GAAAACCTGAGTTTTTGGGAGAAGGGTTACAACGCTGTTGCGCGCGCGGCTGACAATCTGAAGAACATTGGCCGCCGCGATATCAACTCGGAAATTGAGACCGCACAAAACGATCTCAGTGAAGCAGAAAATATGGATGGCTTGTTCCAGAGCCAGAAGTCCAAGGATGCGTTGATCGAGTTCAGGCGCAACCGCTTAAATATGTTGGAAGATGAAAAAGCAGCCCAAGCCGATATTGCGAAGTGGCAAGGGGAGCAAGCGAAAGTCCAGGGCGATGCAGTTATTGCCATGGGCAAAGTCGATGCGCGGACTAAATCCGCTCTGAGCAATGAGCAGAAGCGCACCGAGGCACTGAAGGATTACAAGAAAGAGCTCGACGACATTCGCAAGGTCGCTCCGACGGATCCCCGGCTGAACCAGGCGGCCATCGATAAGAACATTGCGAACATCAACGATCAGTTCAAAGACTCTAAGGCTCCCGCCGGCAGCGTCGACACTACGGGATTCAACAACGCGAAGAACGCCTTGGCTGAAACCCTGGCCTACTACAAAAACGCTGACAAGGAATTGGAAGCGTCTCAGCGGGCGGGGGTGATATCCCAGGCCAGCTACACCGAGCAACGCATCAGTCTGCTGAAGCAGCAGTCGGAAGAAGTTGCTCACAGCTACCAGTCAGAAATCGACGCGCTCGAAGCGGCCAAGGCCAAAAAGGGCACGACTGCCGCACAAGTCATCCAGATCGATCAGAAGATCGCCGATGCACGCTCAGCGATGGTCAAGGCGCAGCAGGACAGCGAAAGCGAGTTGTCGATCATCGCTACCAACGAGCAAGGCCGCTTAAACAAGCAGACCTTGGCCGTCCAGACCTACACAAGCGCGCTTAAGCAGCAGGTCGATACGCTTCAGCAGCAAGGCCTGCGTGCGGCTTCTGGGCTGGGCCAAGGTGATCGGCAGCGCGGGCTGACGGATCAGCAAAACGGCATTGATGATCGCTTCAATCAGCAACGCCTGGAACTGGCCAACCAATACGGCGATGGCTCGCGCGGCATGAGCCTCGACGAGTACACCCAGAAGCTGGCCGCGCTGAAAGCCACACAGCAAGACCTGCACGACACGGTGCAATCCAACTACGAGGAAATGACCGCTGCTCAGGGTGACTGGAGCGCCGGCGCATCGTCGGCGTGGCAGAACTATCTGGAGTCGGCTCGCGATGTGGCCGGGCAGACGAAAAGCCTGTTCAGCAACGCCTTCAGCTCGATGGAAGACGCCATCGTCAACTTCGCCATGACTGGGAAGCTGTCGTTCGCGGACTTCGCCAAGTCGATCCTCGCAGACATGGCGCGCATTGCTACACGGCAGGCCAGTTCAGCATTGCTCGGCAGTTTGGTGGGTGCTGCCACGAGCTACTTCGCGGGGAGCGCGGCCGGTGCGGCACCTACGTCAGCAGGGTCCACCGCCGCAGGATATTCCAACACCTACTTTCCACAAGCGGACGGTGGGGCGTGGGGCTCCGGTGTGCAGCTATTCGCAAATGGCGGCGCCTTCACCAATAACGTCGTGACCAAACCGACCGCCTTCGGGATGGCCGGAGGACAAACTGGCGTAATGGGTGAGGCAGGACCAGAGGCGATTATGCCGCTGACCAGGACGGCCGGTGGCGCGCTGGGAGTTCGGGCGCTTGGCGGCGGATCTGGTGGCGGAACCACAATCAGTGTGCAGGTCATGGTGGCCGGCGACGGATCGACCAGCTCAACAACTGATGATCCTGCTTACGAGCAGTTCGGCAAAGACTTGGCCGACTTCGTCGATCAGCGTTATCAGAAGCTCGTGAGCCAGGACCTGAGGCAGGGCGGGAAAATCAACAGGGCCATCAAGGGGTGATCCATGGCAATTGAGCGATTCACCTGGCAGACGGAAAAGGGTGCGACGGGCGACATCAAGCAGCGCGTTCGCACCAAGGGCTTCGGTGACGGCTACAGCCAGTCTGTTTCGGACGGCATCAACAACGAGCAGCAGTCTTGGCCAGTCACTCACACGGGCAGCTCGGACCGGATCAAGGAAATCATCACGTTCCTGCGCCGCCACAAAGGGGCAAAGGCTTTCCTGTGGACGCCGCCCCTGGGCGAGCTCGGGCTCTACAAATGCAACGGCTTTCAGCCGTCGCACAAAGGCGGATCGGTTTACACGCTGACCGCCACCTTCGAACAAACCTTTCACCCCTGAGGTAGCGCCGCATGGCTTTGATTACGGACATCCAGAAGCTGGAGCCCGGCGGGGAAGTGCGGCTGTTTGAAATTGATGGCACGGAGTACGGCGCAGACGTTCTGCGCTTTCACGCTCACGCCATCCCGCACACGCCCGATGAACTGCTGGCGTACGAGAGTTCAGCTGAAGAGCTTCCGGCGAAGTCGATCATTTGGCAGGGCAACGAATACGCGGCCTGGCCCGTGCAGATCGAAGGCATCGGCGCCGACAGCAATGGCAGTGCCACTCGGCCCACGTTCATGGTGGCCAACGTCAACGGACGCATCACGGCGCTGTGCTTGGCGTTCGATGACCTGTTGAAGTTTCAGCTGACCGTGTGCGAGACGATGGTCAAGTACCTGGATGCGTCGAACTTCCCCGAAGGTAACCCGACCGCCGACCCGACCCAAGAAGCGCTGGAAATCTGGTTCATCGATCAGAAGACCAGTGAAGACGGTGAGGTAGTGCAATGGGAGTTGTCCTCACCTGGTGAGATCGACAACCACGGATTACCCGGGCGCCAGATGACGACTTTCTGTCACTGGGCAATGACCGGCGGCTACCGCGGGCCGAACTGCGGCTACACCGGCGGCGCGATGTTTGATGACGACGACAACCCCACGGACGACCCGAGCAAGGACGAGTGCAAGGGCGGGCTCAAGTCCTGCAAATTGCGTTTCGGCGAGAACAACCAACTACCTCACGGCGGATTCCCCGCGGTGTCCCTGATCGCTCGGAGTTGACCATGCGCAAGCACATCTTGAGCGCTATGGCAGCGCACGCGACAGCCCAGTATCCGAAAGAGGCTTGCGGGTTGTTGCTGGCGATCGGTAGGAAGCAGAAGTACTTCCCATGTCGGAACATCGCCACTGAGCCGACCGAAGAGTTTCGAATTGATCCCGAGGACTACGCTGCGGCGGAAGACGTGGGGGAGGTGATCGGCATCTTCCACACCCACCCAGACGCAACCAGCCGGCCATCACCGCATGACCTGGCCATGTGCGAGGCGACAGCCTTGCCCTGGCACATCCTGAGCTGGCCGGAAGGTGACCTGCGCACGGTGATGCCCTCCGGTGAAGTGCCGCTGCTCAAGCGTCCCTTCGTGCATGGCGCCTGGGACTGCTGGCAGGTCTGTGCTGACTGGTACAAGCGCGAGTGGGGCCTTGAGTTTGAGGCCTTCAAGCGCACAGACGGGTGGTGGGAGAATGCTGAATCCGAGAGCCTGTATGAGAGAAATTACGAGGCCGCCGGCTTCGTGAGGGTCGACCGGCCGCAACGCGGCGACATGATCGTCATGACAGTGGGTCGCGCAGCTCATCCGAACCACGCCGGGATATACCTTGGCGCTGACCCACAATTATCCGATGAAGAAGCTGACACCTTCGGCCCTGGCCCTTTCCTGTTGCACCACCTGTACGGCCGTCCGAGCGAGATCATCGTCTTTGGTGGCCCCTGGCTCGACCGAACACGCCTGATTCTCAGGCACAGAGATACACCGTCAACCACCTGATGCGGTACGGCCGCTGGAGACAGCCATGAGAGAGATGTCTGATTGGCTGGAAACGCAAAACATTGCCAACCTTGCTCGCTTCGCGAATAGACCCCCTCAGGACTTGGAACAAGTGATCGTTACCCGGGCGATGACAGAGGCAGCAATGGATTACGTTTACAGCCTCTACGATCCCTCAATTTCTACCAATCTCCTGGAAGAGGTATTTCGAATCATGACAGCTCTTCAGCCGCGGGCTCTGGAAGGGTGAGCATCGCGTCTTTTACCTTCTGAGATATGCTATCGAGGTTAGCGAGCACTTGCTTTAGATCGGCAGACGGCGACGTGAGAGGGATTAATCCTGAGACCAGTTTAAGGGCTGAGTAGGTGATGATAAGGCTCACTGACAACTGCTTCAGATTGTGAAGGGTGAATTCTTTTATAACTTGGGAATCGTCGCTGTTTCGCCTCATTACGTTGGAAGCATTGGCTGTTTCTGCACCTTGTTCGGATGGGTACCACTGCCAATGCGCTACCTCGTTGCGTAATTGAGATAGCTTCCGATAATCACTGATCGCCAAAGTCAGGCGAGAATTGAGGTCGGGGTTGATCGCTGGGGATCTTGTATTGGCGAGATCCAAAATGGCTTTCGTCATTCCTCCAGCCTTTAAATTCAGCGATTGCACAAGTATGTACGCGGTTGACCGGGATGTTCCGGAGAGAGTCATAAATAACTCAAGAAGCGGGTCGTCACAGAGCGCATGATTGATAACGATCTGTCCGATTTCCTGCTTCATAGCATTGCTAGGCCCTGCCTCGTATCCCCAATTTTCGCCGTCTTCGCTCACATTGACCTCCCGGTCCTATCCGCGCCGAAATTGGCGCAACCCCAGTCCTTGGGCTTGCAGGCAAAGGACCGGGAAATCCGTTTACTCGGTCACCTTCAGGCCGTCATAAGGGAGCAGCGTGATATCAACCTGTAGAAGGTGGCCGTCTTCTCCTTTCACCAGCTCTAGCGGAACTCCAGGGTGGAGTACCTGTGTGACTACCCATCCGCCAGTAAAGGTGTACTTCACTTCTACTGGAGTAGGCTCCCCGCGGAAATTCATGATCAATGATTTGCCGATCGGGGTCGTTCTAAGCGATTCAGAGACCAGCTCTGATAGGGTTGCGTTTTGAGTCATAGCCGTCTCCAGCGAGTGAGGCATCACGCTACTACAGCGCCTGCTGTGGTGTTACTGGGGATTCGTACATATGTACATCGAGGTACACCGAGTGGTTACTTTGTAGGCCGCTGCTAGGCTTGTCGGTGGCTTTATGCCACTCACGCCACAAGGAGCGTTAGCAATGCGAAACCTCATCTGGATGTTTTTTTTGATTCCGCTATCGGGATGCCTGCAGCAGGTTACAAAGCCAAGTGAAATAACCCTCGTCGAAGCAATGAGAGAGGTTGGTGAAGGATTGGCTGCTATGCGCGAAGCCCAGGGAGACGTCAGAACTGGGCTAATCGCTGAATCTGCGGAAGTCACTTTCAAAATTTCGGCGGACGCTAAGAATGGAGGAAAACTGAAAGTTGATTTGGCGGCACCTGCCGTCAGCGATGGCGTCGGAGTCGGTGGAGAGCTTTCCGCTGAACGGACTTCTGGGAGATCAAATACCGTGACAGTGAAATTCAAAAACCTGCTCACACTTCCAAAAGATTCCGTCGGTTACGCGGTGGTCGGTGCGCAAATTGGACTACAGCCGGAGGCCTCCGCTGCACCTAAGCCAGATGTTCTGAAGCCTGGTAGCGCGCCAAGAGCACCGGAGCAACCGTCGAGCGCTGGCACTCGACCAACAACCCCGGTGAAGATACTTCCTGACGACATAAATAAGTGGATTCAGTCAAGGCAGCCTGCTTTGCCTACGAAATAGGTTAAATGATCGAGAGGATGCGTAGCAGCACGCAGGGCTTTCTAATCTCAATACACCAGGTGCTACAGTCACCACCTTTCAGGACGAGGAAGAATCATGCGGATCTTGATAGGCGCTGTGGCGGTGATGCTTTTGGCGGGGTGCACTACACCTTCGGATTTGTTGAAAGGTTCTCCCGAGCTTTCCGGCACATCGAAGAAGGACCCGAAAGCTTACGCTTTGTGCGTGTACCCATCTTGGCAGGACTATCGATCAAGCTCCGTCATGAGCGAAACCAGCACTGGCTATCGCATTGTCGCCGGCAGTGAAATGAACGGTCAGACGGATGATGTGTTGGATATCAAAAAGGTATCGACAGGTAGCAGCGTGAAGCTTTACCAGCGCGCTGCGTGGCAGCAATTGGGGCGATCAGATTTGAAGAACTCCTTTAACAGCTGTCTTTAAACACTTACGGAACGCCGCCTTCGGGCGGTTTTTTTATGTCTGGAGAAAAGAGCTATGTCAGCGCAAGCGATCGAATATCAGCCCATGACCACTGTCTTGCTTTACGGGCAACTCCGGCAATTCGGTCGTTCGTTCAGGCTTTCGGTGCGGTCTCCGGCGGAAGCCATAAAGGCACTGTGCATTCAGATCCCCGGCTTTGAGCGTTTCATTTCAAACGCAAAATCTCGAGGTATCGAATTTGCCGTGTTCCGCGGGAAAAAAAATATCGATGAAAAAGAGCTTGGATACTGTGGATCGGGCGAGATCCGCATTGCGCCTGTGATCACTGGCAGCAAACGAGCGGGGATCCTCCAAACTATTGTTGGTGCAATTCTGATCGTCGCTTCATTTATCCCTGGCTTTCAGGCCCTGCTTCCCGTGGGCATCGCGCTGGTTGCCGGTGGTGTTATCCAAATGTTGAGCCCGCAGCCCAGCGGCTTGAAGACGAGCGCAGCCCCCGAGAACACCCCGGGCTATGCCTTCGGCAGCGCGAAGAACACCACGGCATCAGGAAATCCGGTACCACTCTGCATCGGCAAGCGTCGGTGGGGCGGGGCGATCATCAGTGCCGCGATCTACGCAGAAGACCAGATGTAACCAAATCGCTGGACAACACAGCCGCCCATGAGGCGGTTTTTTATTGCCTGGAGAAAAGCATGGGCGCAGCAGAGAAAATTGACGTCTTTGGCGCCAAGGGCGGATCGGACAAACCGAAGACGCCGACCGAGGCGCCGAACAGCTTGCGCTCGGTGGCCGTGGCCAAGATTCTGATCGCGATCGGGGAGGGCGAATTCGCCGGCAACCCGACCGCGCAAGACATCTTCCTCGACAACACGCCCTTGCAAGATCCCCAAGGCAACATGAATTTCCCGAACGTTAAGTGGGAGTTCCGCAGCGGTTCGGTCGAGCAGAGTTACATTCAGGGTATCCCGTCGATCGAGAACGAAACCTCTCTGGGTATCGAATTGCGCAGCGGCACGCCGTGGGTTCGAGCGATCAGCAATACCGAGCTGTCAGCAGTGCGCCTGCGCTTCGCTTGGCCAGCGCTGCAATCGGTTGATGCCAGCGGCAACGTGAATGGTTACCGGATTGAATACAAGGTTGAGCTGGCCACTGACGGCGGTGCCTATCAGCAGGTGCTGAGCGAAGCCGTCGACGGAAAAACCACCAGCACCTATGAGCGAACCCGCCGCATTGATTTGCCCGCCGCTACCAGTGGCTGGCTGATCCGCGTCACCCGCATTACGCCGAACCAGAACAACAACAAAATCGCCGACACCATGCAGATTGCTGGCTTCACCGAAGTCATCGACGCCAAGCTGCGCTATCCGAACACAGCGCTGCTCTACATCGAATTCTCGGCCGAGCAGTTTCGCAACATCCCGGCGGTGACCATCGAATGCCAAGCCCGCAAGTGGCTGGTGCCGAGCAACTACAACCCAGAAACTCGAAGCTACACCGGGATTTGGGACGGCACTCTCAAGGAGGCCTGGACTGATAACCCGGCGTGGGTCACCTACGGCGTCACGGTGAATGACCGTTTCGGCTTGGGGCGCCGCATCAAGCCGTGGCAGGTCGACAAGTGGGAGCTATACCGGATCGCCCAGTACTGCGATCAACTGGTGCCGGATGGTAAAGGCGGCCAAGAGCCGCGCTTCATCTGCAACCTGAACCTGCAGGGAAAAGCCGATGCCTGGGCACTGCTGCGCGATATCTCGGCGATCTATCGCGGCATGACTTACTGGGCTCAAGGCCAAGTCTTCACCTTGTCCGACATGCCGCGCGCCACCGACTTCGACTTTGCCTACACCCGGGCGAATGTCATTGACGGCAAGTTCACTTACTCAAGCGCATCGGAGCGGACTCGCTACAGCCGAGCCCTGATCAGCTACGACAACCCGGCCAACAACTACGACACCGACGTCACCGCGGTGACCGATGCCAAGCTTCAGCGGCGCTACGGCGATAATCCGCTGGAGATCAGCGCAATCGGCTGCACCCGCGAATCGGAAGCGCAGCGGCGTGGGAAGTGGGCGCTACTAACTAACTCGAAAGATCGCGGGATCAACTTCCGTGTTGGCCTTGATGGTCGCATCCCGCTGCCTGGCTACGTCATTCCCGTGGCTGACGAACTGTTGGCCGGCCGCGCGATCGGCGGGCGCATCTCGGCGGTTGCTGGCCGCGCTATCACGCTGGACCGGGACACCCAGGCCAAGGCCGGGGACCGGTTGATCCTGAACCTGCCGAACGGTAAGTGTGAGGGCCGTACCGTGCAATCCGTGGCGGGACGCGTGGTTACCGTGACCGTTGCCTTCTCTGCGGTACCGGAGCCCGAACTTGTCTGGGCGCTGGATGCCGATGACTTGGCCGTACCGCTTTATCGGGTTACGGCAGTTTCGCGGCCGGAGCCTGGTGTATTTGAGATCTCGGCCGTCCAGTACGACCCGAGCAAGTTCGCTCACATCGACACTGGCGCCCGTCTGGAGGAACGGCCAATCAGCGTGATTCCGATCACTGTCGTTCCGGCACCCGCGAGCGTCACCGTCACCTCGAATTCGGTAGTATCCCAAGGCATCGCCGTGGCCACCATGTCCATCACCTGGCCGGCGGTGAGCGGCGCAGTTGCGTATGACGTTGAGTGGCGTAAGGACAGCGGCAACTGGATCAAGCTGCCGCGTACAGGTTCCACCGGCGTGGATGTCGTCGGCATCTATGCAGGCGACTACTTGGCCCGCGTCCGCGCGGTCAGCTCTTTCGACATCTCGTCGATCTGGCGCAGCTCGATGCTCACCAACCTCAAGGGCAAGGAGGGATTGCCGCCGGCGGTGTCATTCCTGACGGCCACACCTTTGCTGTTCGGCATCTATCTGAAGTGGGGCTTCCCGGCTGGCGCCGAGGACACCCAGCGCACGGAAATCTGGTACGGCCCGACGACCAGTCTGGAGGCTGCCACCAAGCTCACGGACTTGTCGTACCCACAAAGCGATTTCTCGCTGCTGGGGTTACGCGCGGGAGTGACGTTCTTCTTCTGGGCGCGCCTGGTGGATCGCACCGGCAACATCGGTCCTTTCTATCCAGTCGGGCTGGGCGTAATGGGCCAGTCGAGCTCGGACGCCGCAGCAATTCTGGAAATGATCGCCGGCCAGATCGGAGAGACAGAGCTTGGCCAGGACCTTCTGGACAGGATTGACTTGATTGATGGCAGTGGCCCTGGCTCGGTAAACGAGCGGCTGCAGGATCTGCAAGATGAGATCGGTGATCTGGTTGATGCTCTGGTGTACGTCCCGACCGACGCCTACGTGCGAGACAACACTGTCAGGGTTGGCGACAACCTGTGGACTGCAATTGTCGATGTTCCAGCGAAGGCAGACGGATCGAATGGACCGCCGAATGCCAATTACTGGGTGAATAGCGGCCAGTCAATCAGGACTGCCAACGGCCTTGCTGCCCAGGTCACGCAGAACACCGCCGCTATCACAACGGTTGACGGTAAGACGACGGCCAATGCCCAGCAGATCGCGGGCTTGCAAACCGCGTTGACCGGCAAGGCGAGTGTCGACGCGCTGAACAGTTTAAGCGGAACAGTGACGCAGCAGGGCGGCACCATCAGTGCGCAAGGCACTGCAATAACCGGTCTTACGTCGCGGCTGGGCACTGCAGAAACGGGGATAGCAGCGCAGGCGCAGGCCATCACCAGCCTTGACACTAAGGTCACCACGATCGATGGAAAGGTCAGCGCTCAGTCGACCAAGATCGACGGTGTTTTCGCCCAGGTGAATCCTTCACTTGCCGGAGACGAGCAAAGCTCCGCTGGTAATGACCAGTTGTTTGTTGGGGTTTGGTCAGAGCAATCGGCGCGCATTGAGGACGGCGTTGCAACAGGGAAGCGGATTGACACCGTCCAGGCTGACGTGGGCGGTCTTGGCGACGCCATCCAGAAAACAGCCGCAGTCGTCCAGACCACAAGTCAGGCCGTGGCAGCGCTTGACGGCAAAGCCTCGGCTATGTGGTCCGTGAAAATGCAGGTGACCGCAAACGGACAGTACGTCGCGGCCGGCATCGGGCTTGGCATTGAGAACACCGGCGCGGGTCTGCAGAGCCAATTCCTCGTAAGCGCCGATCGGTTTGCGATTGTTAATAGCCTTGCAGGGGGAGCGATCTTTGTGCCCTTTGCAGTGCAGAACGGCCAGGCATTTCTAGATGACGCCTTTATTCGTAATGGCTCAATCGGGATGCTGAAAATTGGACAATACCTGCGCTCGGATAATTACGTCGCCGGCGTTCAAGGTTGGCAGCTGGATAAGGCGGGCAATCTCGAATTCAACGGTCCCGCTCCAGGTGGTGGACGACTGACGATGACTAATAGAGCCATTAAGGTCTATGACGCGAACGGCGTTAAGCGCGTGCAATTGGGAGATCTCGACGCATGAGCCATGGTGTGAGGATTTGGAGCGCCGAGGGGGCGCTCCAACTTGATGAAAACTCTTTCACCATGCGCGTCGTTTACAGCGGTTTGGTCACGGGTAGCAACACAGTCGCGTACCAAACCGTTCCCGTCCCGGGTCTGACTCCTGAAAACGGTGCTGCATTTGTTGTTCCGATCGGCTCTTACAACCAGGTGCAAGATAAGCAACTGGAGACAGAGGTGATTGCCGGAGCTGTGCGAGTTTACAGCTACATTCGCGGGCGAGAGCAGTACAGCAACAAAACCGGCGTCACCATGCGACTCATCGTTATAAGGTTTTCATAATGGGCTTCGGACTTGAATACACAAACAACAACAACGTCGTAACGATTGATTCCGAGTTCACCCGATTGGTAGTTCTTGCAAAAGGTATTTACCAGCCTACTCAAGAGTCGGGGCTTGGGTCAGTCACCTATTTCCCATCGGTGATCACGAGCCAAGAGCCTCCTCTGGTATTTGTGCGACCGTCAGGTAATGTCGGTATTGCCGGCTTATGCCTGATGACGGTGTTCGGCTCGCCCGGGGCATGGACCGGATTCTACGTGAGGGCCTATGACGTGAACACGTTACAGCCGAATGGGACCTACTTCGCTTGCGGCTTTGCCGCGAGTCCTGTAGCAAAATTCGGCATGCGACTATGGGGCGGCGACACTAAGCTGCTTTTCGATTCAGACACCCCATATGCAATTTTTACGCGGTCCTTTCAAAATTGGACATATATCAAAACCGATTACACAACACAGTCCGTTCCAAGGAATTACTATCGAGTTCCATTTAATTTTCCGGCAGGCGAGCACATGCTCATCAACACCTTCGGCATGAGTATGCTGAACGATGGTGTGCAAAGTCGGCAGTTGTATTGTTGGTGGGATTTTTCAGGTGGCAATTTGTTCGCTTTAACAGTCGGACTAGGCAATCCATTTTCGTTCTTTCTTCCTGCGGTATTTGCAAAGCTGGGTACTTGACTGTTTTTGCAACACTCTCCCCGCTAGTGAGCGATGTTTAAATAATCAAATAGGAATGACCATGGCCAAGCAGACAATCAATCTGGGCGCCACGCCTACGGGCGCTGGCGGCGATACAACCAGAAGTGCCTTCAATAAGATGCAATCTAACGTCGATGAGTTGTACCTTCGAACCAACAGTTTAGGGACCGCCGCTAATAGAAACGCGGGAAGTGCATATGGGCAGGTTCAGCTTGTTGGCGACAGGCCTGCCGCCATTGCTACATCCATCAACATGTGGGGTAACTCATTTGCCTTCTGGAATAACATTTCGACCGTTGGCGCTCCTGAAGTGCAGTCAGGCACCATGCTTAACATGGCTTGGCCTGATGGCAACTACGGCGCGCAAATACTGGCCTCGTTTTCAGGTAACCTCTTTTTCAGGGCTGGCGATTATACCTCGGCCCCTATGCGAAAAGTTTGGCATAGCGGTAATACTACCGTCGGTTCCGGGGGCGTGTTATCGCAAGCATCACCCATCCTCAGGGTTGCGAGTATCGACAACACCGAGCGACAAGATCTTGTAGAGGAAGGTTTTGAAATTGCCGGCCTGTGGGGGGCTGTAAACCTCGAAGCTAAGGGAGTTCAAGTTGAGCGGCTTGCAGTCGGAACATACAGAGTTACCGGCAGCTTAGGCCTTGCTCTGCAAGGATGGCGTATTCAAGACCCATGCTCGCCTGACGGCGGTAGAACACTGGGTTTGACCGAAGCGAGCCAGGATGAAAATGGAGTCATCACCATTCTCCTTTTTAAGCAACGTTGGTCGTTGACCGATGATGGTGAAATGGTTTTGGGCAAAGGCAACCCAATTGACGTGCCCGTAAATAGTTGGATTGATGTCCGGCTCGAGATGCCGAAGCTTGAAGAGCCGCCCGTTCCCGTTCCCGTGCCCACGGAAACAGTTACCGAAGAATGAAAAACCCCGCCATCGAGCGGGATTTTTTTTGCCCGGAGAAAAGTATGACCGTCACCGAAAAAGACCGAGACATCCTCGCGCGAACGCTGTGGGGCGAGGCGCGCGGCGAAGACTTCATCGGCCAGATAGCTGTGGCCTGGACGATCCGCAACCGGGTGGAGATGGACCTGCACAACGACGGCAAGCCGGACTGGTGGGGCGAGGGCTATGCCGGTGTGTGCTTGAAGCCCTGGCAGTTCAGCTGCTGGAACAAGAACGATCTGAACTATCCCTACCTGAGCGGCGCCAAACCGATCCCTGCGCGAGAGCTCGCCCGGGCGCGGATGGCCGCCGATCACGTGATCGACAACAAGGCGCCGGATCCAACCAACGGTGCCACGCACTATTACGCTACGACCATGCCGCGACCACCGACGTGGGCGAAAGGCGCAAAGCAGACGCTCAAGCTCGGGCATCACGTGTTTTTCAAGGATGTGCCCTGACTCTTGCCTCGCGGCATTATCAGATGCGGTCGTGTTTTTCATTGTAGTGCGGCGCACGTGCAAGCCTCATAGCTCGAAAAGCGACCTGCAGCACAAAGCTCAAAATTTTCTAATCTATATTTAATGGCTTTCGTCCCGCTATCGTGTCCACTAGTTCTTTTACAGACATGGGGCTGTTTCTCCAGCGTTGTATAACAGAAGTCACAGTGAGGTAAGCACTGATAGCTGTGCCTCCGACAAAAAGATTATTCCAAGAAGCGCCGCTGATTAAAAAGTCTTTAAATGTACTTGTATACAAAGTAGTTGAAGTTGTTAGCAAGATCCCTAAAGGTACAATCCAATCTCTGCTTTTAAGAATGCTCTGGTGATGTTCTTTCAATATCCGGTGCAGTTTGTCTTCAGTGATGCCTATGATATGCGTGTCTGTATTTTGTGAAATCCCAATAGGGTTGATTTTAATTCGTTCTTCACCAGGCTGGGCGGCAAATATTATTTTGTCAGAGCTGTATGAAGTTGACATATTATTTCAGCTTCCGCCACCATAGCTGCATAGTTAAGTGGTTAATGTTTCCCACCGTGTAATTACACATCAATAAGTCGACAAACCCCTCGTCTTTTATAACGGCCAGCTCGTATGGCGCGTTTAGCGCGGTCCCTAACGGGTTGGACCAATTAATTAATGTCATAATAGAGCGGCCGTTACTTTGTATGAATGACACAGATTGTCCGCCGCTACCGCTTTCATGCGCTATGGACAAGGGGAGCACTATCTCTTTAGCAGTATAATCCTGGCTGATTACAATATCTACTTCGCACGACGCGCCAATGGGTATCATTAAGTCATAAGTAGAGATCAGACAACGACCGTCCAAGCGTATGTTTTTACTCACAACGTTCTCCAATTGTTTTGTACAATCGTCCATTGAATAGACGCTAGAATGCTCTAATACTAGGTTCGGGGCTTAATGGCAAGATGTAACCATGAATAGAAGCACGGGGCAGGTGGCTGTTAGCGTCGCGGCGAGCTTTGTAAATTGAACCCATCACCATCCTATCCTTGCTCCGCTTGGCAGCTGAACGCCAACACACATTGAGGCGTCGATGCCGCTATCCTGTTGCTGATCTCGAATAAACAGGAGGCGGCATGGAAGTTGTAGAACTGAGTCCGAACATCGAGCGTGCGGCCGACAAGCTGCTCGCCCAAATCTCACGGGCAGACTCGATGATCATTGCGGCGAAGGCGGGCGCTAAGGCTGAGGGATTTGTTCTCGGCTTAGAGTCGGCGCGCGCATTGACCGAAGCTACGATTGATCGGCTTTATGTGATCTTCGATGCGGCGACCGAAGAACGTCTGCGAGCACTGGCGTCGACTTAAAATAGGCCGTCTTCCTCAATCGGCTTGATCAGGTCCGGGCCTTGGTTGCGCACGTTACCGATCGCCCGGTCGACTTTGAACCACTCGAACGCCTCGGTGGGCTCGCCCTGATGCAGCACCATTTGTTCGGCGCGCTCCTTCGGCGTGGCCGGGTCCAGCCATTCGCGGGCCAGCTCGGGCGATAGCGTTACCGGGCGGCGGTCATGGATATCCACCATGCCGCCGGCGCTGTCGGCGGTGATAATGACGAAGCCGTCGTGCTCGCTAGGCTCATGCTCTGCGTTCGGGTATTGACCGATCGCGGGGCACAGGATCGGCGAGCGGTCCCGCCGGCGGATCAGGTAAGGCTGCTTCTTCGGTTCGCCTTCGTCCACCCACTCAAACCAGTTGTTAATCGCGATGATTGCCCGGTGCGGCCAGATTGCGCGGAAGAACGGACCGTGGGCGACTTTCTCAACTCGAGCGTTGATCGGCGCCGCGCGGTCCTTGGCCCAGTGCGGCCGCCATCCCCAGCGAACCATATCGGCGTGCAGGTATTCACCTTCCTGATGGAAGATCGCCAGCTGAGTGGTGGGCGCGGCGTTGTACCGCTCGAACGGTTGGTCGCCCGCGTTATTGATCAGCGAGTTCGGCATGCTCAGCGCAGCAACGAAGTCATGAATGCCCTGGTACTGGGTGAGTCGTCAGCACATGGTCTGAGTCCCTGGCTTTGCAATCAGCTTTTCGGATATTGCGTGAAGGGGGCAACGCCCGTAAGGCTTCGGATCTTCGCGTGAAGCTCACTGATCACCTTGGCGTTGGCCATCAGCTCCCAGTTAGTTTTCGTCTCGATGTCCGTGGCTCTTCTATTGGCATCAGACGCAGCGGCGAGGGCGCAGTTCAGTTCAGCGCGCAGCTGATCACGCTCCCTCGACACGTCCGCATGCATCTGAACCAGGCCGAAGATGTCCTCTCGCGCTTTGCGCAGCTGCAGCGTCAGCTCCTGGACCTCGTTCTCGGTCATGCGAAGGAAGTAGCGGCAGGTCTCAAGCTCAGTGGGGCAGCCAAGCCAGTCGCTGGTGTCTTCGATTTCGAGGGGGTCCACGGTCATGCCTTATCGATACTGTTCGGATATACAGTAATCGAGGCGCAGGTTTCGGGCGAGGGTGAGGCGACGAGCTGTAGGGTATTTGGAGTGACGAACGGTAGGCAGGACGCCCAAGGAAGGAATGAAGCTTGTACCAATTTTTGTACCACTGGCCGTGTAAAGCAGGTTAAAACCGGGTACGCCAAAGTATGCAAGTGCCCGGATTCATTGACTATTGTTACTTTGCCTTACCCCTTTAGAATCGCGGTGTAATTCTGTTCATGATGCAGAGTCACTCTGGCGTCATCATGACCGCAAGGGTCATCTTGATGAACTCCTCATTTCGGTCAATCACCTCCAGGGCGCAGCGAACATTGTTGCCAGCCTCTGTCGAGCCTTGGCTTTCAACCAGCAAGGTGAGTTCCATGATAGCGGCCTCTAGGGCGAGTTGGTTTTCGTTGATCTTGTAGAGCAGGGAAGGGAGCAGGTCTGAGTCAGGCATCGCGATTTCCTCCGTGAAGAGGACAGCGTAGCAGCCAAAAAAAGGATTGGTATTCTGTCGGCAGGACGCCGGGGGAGGGTGCGTGACTTTTGCGTGACTCTCTCACGCATCTGTAAGCACTTGTGGGCATTCGATTGCAGCGAGCGCCAATGATTACGGCCGTTTCACAAGGTCTTACAGGGGGACTGCGTGCATGGGGTGCTAGGGGTCGAGTGTTCGAATCACTCCGTCCCGACCATATTTACTGAGTCAGACACTTAAGCCGATCAGCTAGGTCGGCTTTTTTGTGTCTGCGCAAAACCCGCGCAAGACTACCCGGTGATTTCGCTGATATTCAGGTCCGGAATTGCCTCGGACCAGATCATTTTCTCGTGGTCTCGCTGGTAGTTTCTGGTCATGCCCTCGCTCGCATGGCCCGCAATTTTTTGACCATCCTTTCCGGCTTTCTTGTACAGGTGCAGCGACAGCGCACTCGCACTTTGTGAAAGTCCGGCAACTTTTCCTCCTCCATCCCTTGTAGCAGTCTGCCGCCTCCCGGGCGTCCTTGAGCCCTCGAGTCAAATACCTCTCTTCAATCTTCGTCCAGTGGTCCTTCGTCTGCGCATGTTTCTATCAGCTTCTTATCTGGGGTTTCTCGGCCTCTTCCAGTGAGCGGCGACGTCGCTGTATCGAGCTCATACCACCGCTGAATACCTCAACGAGCCCTATGAGCGCGTCGAAGGCCTCCACTCCTGTTTCACAATCACCTGCACCAAACGCGCCGTTCTTTATCGTCGTAAACCAATTTCTTGTGTTGGCAGGAAGACGCTAGGCGTCGACTCATCCCCGTGGCCCCTTGTAGATGAGCCAGGCCATATAGGCGAGGGCGGCGATAGGGACGATCACGGAATCGACTGCTTGAACGGAACCGCCCAGACCCAAGGGTTGGAATCCCAGTTACCGCCAATTCGTTCCGGAGTGACCGCACTTGCGGGCGCGGTAACTGTAGGTTGTGCGTCGAAAGTCAGAGGAACAGCGGAAGGGTAGGCTTGGAGTGCAGGAATGCAGCACACTTTGGGCCATAAGTGGTCGGTGACAGGCCAGTGGCAAATCGAAAGCAAGCGGGGGCGCTATCACCGAATTAACTAAATCTTATAGCGATGCCCTAACCACCAATGGACAATCAACTGGCTGGGCTCCCGATACGTCGAGGGTCTCTATCAGGTGCCGTGCAGCCTTGCGACCGATCTCGTAGTACGGCAGTTGCACCGTGGTCAGCGGCGGGATAAACAGCTCAGCAATACCGATCATATTGTCGTAGCCGAGCACGGCGACATCGTTGGGAATTTTCAGGCCACGGCCCAACAACAGCTGATAGGCACAAAAGGCAATGCGGTCATTGCCGCAGATCAGAATATCAAATTGGGGACGACCATCAATGACGTGCCGGTCGAGGATAGCTGCTGTTTCACAATAGGCATCATGATCGGAAAGGTCGTATTGCAGGAGCGCGTCAGGCGCCAGTCCGAATGCCTGACAGGCACGCTGCATGCCTTTTTGTCGCAGGCCCCAGGCCAGACTTTGTTTTGGCAGATTGATACACAGAGGGCGCTTATAGCCGAGGTTCAACGCGTGGTGTACGGCCCGATACTGCCCCATTTCGTCGTCTGGTACATAGCTGACGAGACGGCTGTCATCTGCCAGGCAATTGGCGAGCACCAGCGGTTTGGTCTTCAATCGCTCGGGAATACACACCTGGCGAAACCCCATGGCGCTGAAGATCAAGCCGTCCGGACGGTGCGATAGCATCAGGTCGATGTTCTGGTCGGTGGGCGGGTTGCTTAACAGGTTGAGGATAAATACATTCCAGCCGGCTTGCTGCGCGGTCTGCTCGATGGACAGCAGCAGCTCGACCGCGAATGGTGTGGTCGCGGTGTCCAGCGCGAACACACCGATGGTTCGCGACTGGAGGTTGTCGCCGCGCATCTTGCGCGCCGACAGGCTCGGTACGAATTGCAGTTCATCAATGGCACGACGCACCCGCAGAAGAGTTTCGGGGCTCAGTTTTTCCGGAGTGTTGAGCGCTCGAGAAACCGTCATCAGGGACACGCCGGCCAGCTGTGCAACGTCTTTCACTGAAGTCATGCGAAGTGAGGCCGGTCAGGTTGACGCAGAATCATGACACATGGCCCGCGCTTCTCGCGACCCGAATGACGCCGCTCATAGCCATCCCGAGTCGAGAGGCCATGCCTTGGGAATCGAGACACGCCCGCCACTCCCGCTTGCTAGCAGCTTCACGCCCAGACTGTCGGGCCGCGGATAGAGGCGACTGCTGAGGCTGAAGCGTCCGTTTTCGTCGAACACCTCGATGGACGAGCGATCGAGGAACACGCGCAGTTCCAGTCGATCTTGTATCGGGTCTATCGATACGCTGCGCTGGCCTGTGACTTGCGCACCCGAGCGGCTGCGGTCAAGCACCAGGCGATTCAGTGATGCATCGTAGTAGAGCAGGGTTTCTTCACGGCCATCGTCGCTGCAACGCAAGGCGACTCCCAAGTGGCCGTCGGTGCACCCGAACAAATCCAGATGCACATGGATTTCGAGCATATCGCCATTCACTTCCGGCACCCACCGGGTTCCCGACTCCTCCCACCACGGCGTACCAGGCAATTGCGTCATTCGCAGAGCGGTGAGCTCCCGTGCCGGATACACGAAAAGGCGATCTGCGCACAGTTCAAGTTCGCGTGGCAATCCGAGCATGCCGCACCAGTGATGGGCCTGGCTCGGCATCGGGCTTTCCCACATGTCGAGCCACGCCCACACGAGGCGTCGACCATCGGCGGCCAATAGCGTCTGCGCCGCATAGAAATCGTGGCCGTTATCCAACTCGATAAAAGGCCCGCCGGTGAAGTTCCACTCGTTGTCGAGTCGGCCCACTCGGTAACCAGTCTGGAACTTGTTAAGCCGTTCGTAGCCATGGGGTAGCATGCCTTGGGGGGAGTACAGCAGCACATCGCGTCCGTTCAGTCGAAACAGATCCGGGCACTCCCACATATAGCCATCGCCCTCGCTGCCGCTGGACACATAATCAAGGAACTCCCAAGTATGCAGATCCGTGGAACGGTACAGCGGAAGCAGCGGCATATCGCCCAGACGTGCGCCGACAATGAGGTACCAATAGTCATCCTCCTTCCATACCTTGGGGTCACGAAAGTGCATGATAGTGTCTTGCGGCGCGGTCTCGATGACTGCGCCATGCTTGACGAACCGGATGCCGTCGATGCTGGTGGCCAGGCACTGGACTTGTCGGATCAAGCGTTCATCACCCACTTCCCCCAGCCAGGTGTGTCCGGTGTAGATCAGTGCCAAGGTGTCTCCACACACCACTGCGCTACCGGAAAAACATCCGTCACGGTCGAAGTCATCGCCGGGTGCCAGCGCAATGGGCAGGTGCTGCCAATGAACCAGATCGGCACTCTTGGCGTGGCCCCAATACATCGGGCCCCATTTCGCGTCGAAGGGGTGGTGCTGATAGAAAACGTGATATTCGCCACGAAAGTACACTACCCCATTAGGGTCGTTCATCCAGCCTGCCGGCGGGGAAATATGATAACCGGGTCGATAATCCTGGATGACGCGAGACAGGCTGTCTCCCAGTGCGCGCTGCGCAAGGTCAAGGGACGAAGACATTGGATCGCTCATGGTATTCAAAGATAAGGTCATAGGGCGCCTGCTCGGACTGAGCGTGGAGAGACGTCATCCGGCAGGGTTTCAATGACTTGTGGGTGGCGCCTCAAGGCCGTGCCGTCGGCGTCGAACAGGTGCAGGTTGTCGAAGTCCAGCTGCAGTTCGACCCGATCGCCTGCCTGCCATCCGGCGTTGACTTCACAACGACAGATCAGTGGCTCGTCCTGACCTGTATCCAGGTGCACATAGGTTTCACTGCCCAGGTATTCGACCGCGGTAACGACGACGCCGGCAGTTCCCTGCGCCGCCTTGAGCGACATGTGTTCCGGGCGAATTCCCAGGCTAAGCGGGGCGTCTGCCGCCAGGTTCGAGCTGTCGAAGGGCAGGGAGGTCATACCCAAAACGGGAGTATCGACCAGGCTGGTTTCGCCCGGGGCATGCAGGCGCGCCGTCAGAAAGTTCATTCTGGGCGAACCGAGAAAACCGGCGACAAAGCGGCTGGCCGGGCGTTCATAGAGTTCGCGCGGTGAACCGACCTGCTCTACGCGACCGCCGTTGAGTACAACAATTTTGTCGGCCAGGGTCATCGCTTCCACTTGATCGTGAGTGACGTAGATCATCGTCGAGCCCAGTCGATCATGCAGCCGGGCGATTTCGTTGCGCATCTGCACCCGCAAGGATGCATCCAGATTGGAGAGCGGCTCATCGAACAACAAAATGTCCGGCTCGCGCGCCATGGCTCTGCCCATTGCCACTCGCTGACGCTGCCCTCCAGACAGTTCTTTTGGCTTGCGTTGCAGCAGTTTGTCCAACTGAAGGATTTGCGCTGTTTTCAGCACGCGCTCGCGCAGGCTGCTCTTTTCAGTCTTGGCCAGTTTGAGACCAAAGCTGATGTTGTCGTAGACGCTCATGTGCGGGTACAGCGCATAAGACTGAAACACCATACCGACGCCACGCTCGCGCGGTTCCAGGTCGTTGACCCGTCGCCCGTCGATCAGCAGGTCGCCGCCGCAGATCGAATCCAGTCCGGCAATCAGTCGCAGCAGGGTCGACTTTCCGCAGCCAGAAGGGCCAACGAACACCACGAATTCACCCGCTGCAATCTCCAGGCTAACGTCGCGAAGAATCCGCACGCCGCCCAATTGTTTGTTCACGTTGTCCAGTTTCAATTTGATCACGATGCTGTTCCTTGTACGTGTTGGGCATCAACCCTTTAACGCGCCGGTAGTGAGACCGGAAACGATTCGGCGCTGGAAGATCAGCACCAGAATCACCAGTGGGACGGTGACCAGCACCGAGGCGGCCATCAACAGCCCCCAAGGCAACTCATGGGGGCTACCGCCGGAAATCAAGGCAATGGCGACCGGTACTGTGCGTTGCGTGTCTGTGAGGGTGAAGGTCAAGGCAAACAGGAACTCGTTCCAGGCTGCGATAAAGGCCAACAGGCCAGTGGTGACCAGTGCAGGCCAGAGCAGCGGCAACAACACGCGGGTCAGCGTGACCCAGGGCGAAGCGCCATCCATGATTGCTGCTTCCTCCAGTTCATGGGGCAGTTGCCCCATGAACGTGGTCAGCACCCACACGGTGAAGGGCAGGGTGAAAATCGTGTAGCTCAGGATCAACGCCAAAGACGTGTTGTACAGACCCAGGGCGCGGATCACTTCGAACAGCCCCGACAGTACAGCGACTTGGGGAAACATCGACACGCCGAGAACCATCATCAATACCGTGCCACGTCCACGGAATTTCACCCTTCCCAAGGCATAGGCGGCGGTCAGGCTGAGAAACAGCGCCAGCGTCACCACGCACAGCGCAACCAGCAGCGAGTTACCGATAGCCCGCAGGAATGAGGCTTGATGGAGTACCGCCGCGTAATTTGAAAAGTCGGGGTTTTCGATCCAGTAGCTCACCTTGAACAAGGCACTGGACGGCTTTAGCGAAGTCACGATGGCGTAGTAGAAAGGGAAGACCGCATACAGCAGCAACACCCCGATCAGACACCAGAACCCGAGGCGCCACAGCGCTTTTTTCAGTAGGCGCTGGCTCATGACCGAACCTCCAGTTGACGGCGTCCGAGGTAGAGATAAAGCATGGCGATTACCGCAACGACCAGAAACAACAGAGTCGAGGCCGCGCTGCCATAGCCAACATCCTGGAACTCCACCAGGTGCTGGCGGGCATAGACCGACATGCTCATGGTGCTCGATGAGTTCGAGGTCAGCACATAGATGACGTCGAAAACCCGCAGCGAGTCGAGGATGCGGAAGATCGCCGCCACCAGCAGTGCGGGCATCAGCAGGGGAAGCGTGACACGCCAGAATACCTTCAGCGGATGAATGCCATCGACCCTGGCGGCTTCGTAGCAATCGCTCGGCAACATCTGCAAGGCCGCCAGCATCAGCAGCGTGACAAAAGGGACGGTCTTCCAGACGTCGACGATGATCACCGCCCACATCGACAGATCCGCGTCTGCTGTCCAGGCCAGGGGAGCGTCAATCAGGCCGATACTCAGCATCAGGTGATTGATGATGCCGAACTGGTCGTTGAGCATCCATGACCAGATCTTCGCCGAGACAATGGTAGGAATCGCCCACGGAATCAGAATCAACGCACGCACCAAAGAACGGCCGGTGAACTTGATGTTCAACAGCAACGCCACCAGTAGCCCTAGTACGACTTCCAGTCCCACCGACACCACAGTGAAATGCAACGTGTTGCGCACAGCGTTCCACCATTGTGGATCGACCAGGATGCCCGACCAGTTGGAACCGTTGTGGAACAGATAATTGCTCAAGCCTACGAAGGATCCACCACGGGTGTCAGTCAGGGTGGCGTCAGTCAGGCTGAACCAGAATGTACGCAGTAGCGGCCAGGCGGCCACGAGGGCCAGACACATCAACATCGGTGTCAGAAACAGCCAGGCGGCGCGTACTCGGCGACGCTGTACAGGCGTTTCCCTGGTGACCAGGAGCTCGTCACAGGGGGCATGGGTAATAGAGACAGACATGGTGAATTCCTTCCTTGTGGCTTACCAGTTCCGGCGTTTGATGCGCGTGAGTTCGCTTTCCAGTTCGGCCAGCGCCTGATCGACCGGCAACTCGCCTGCCAGCACGCCATGCACTCGATCGAAGAACGCGTTGGAGACCCGTGGATAGCGCTCGGCTGTTATTGAGGCGGGGCGCATGACCCCTTCGTTGAGAATACTGAGGAGTTGACTGTAATAAGGCATGGCCGCGAGCAGCTCGGGGTCTTGATAAAGCGACTCGATAACCGGGTTATAGCCGCCTACTAAAGCTCGATGTTTTTGCTGTCGGGCACTGGTCAGGTAGGTCACCAGCTCTGCGGCAAGTTTTGGATGGGCGCTGTAACGCGATACCGCCAGGCCCCAGCCACCGAGGGTGGAGGCATGGGTGCCGGTCATGCCGCCTCGGGGCAGGGGAGCGACGCCGACTTTATCTTTTACGGCACTATCCTGGCTTTGTACCAAGGCCCAGACATAAGGCCAGTTACGCATGAACAACGCATTTCCCGACTGGAATACGCCTCGTCCTTCTTCCTCGGTGTAGTTGAGTACGCCACGCGGGGAGATGTCTCCTACCCAGCTTTTCGCCAGGGTCAAAGCAGTTCTCGAGGCCTGACTGTTGACCACGATATCTCCTGCTGGATTGACCAGTCCGCCTTCCGGATGGCTGCTGATCCACTCCAGCGCATTACACGTCAGCCCCTCGTAAGCGCGTCCCTGAAAGATGTAACCCCATGCATTGGGGTTCCCGGCAGTGCGCTCTGCTTGTTGAACATCCCTGGCGGTCGCGGTCATTTCCTCCCAGGTCTGGGGAACCTGCTTGGCGTACTTCTCAAGCAAATCCTTGCGGTAATACAGCAGGCCCGAGTCGGTGAACCACGGCATCGTCACCAGTCGTCCATTCACCGTGGCGTTATCCACCTGTGTCTGGAAGTAACCTTGAGTCGCGTTGGCGGGCAGCACCTCGCGCAGATCCATCAGATGTTTGGCCAGCATCCCTGGCCACACCATATCGATTTGAATGATGTCGATGTCGGTGGACTGAGCACTGAGGATCTGTTGGTAGAACGACAACCTCTCGGTTGCCGAGTTAGGCGTGGAAACCACCTCGACGTTGTTGCCGGTCTGTTTCGACCACGCCTCGACAGCCTCCTTGCACAGTTGTAATTCGGCCCCCACTGCACCGCACGAAATCGTCAAATCGGCTGCGCTCGAGACGGATGGAAGTCCGGCACAGAGGGTGATTAGTGCTGCAGGAAGGAGAGATTTCAGATGTTTCATTGAGCACCCTTTATTTTTGTTTTTAGAAAAGTTAACGTTAACATCGCCAAATGTAGCAGCGTATTTGCGATGAAGCATCCATTTTTTCGTCGATTACCACAATTTACAACTCACGAAAAATGGATGGTCGCGGGAATTACACAATAAAAACAAAACAGGGAATCCACATGCAGAAAGCATCAAGCTGGCTACTCGCAGGTGTGCTCGGCACCTCGGCGGCGACCTCTCAGGCCGCGACTCTGGAAGAACGCATGGCCGCGTTTGAAGTCCGTGCCAGCGCAGCGGAAAAGCGCGCAGCCGCAGCTGAACAACAAACCCAGGCACTCGCCAGGGAATTGCAGCAGATCAAACTCGCCACTCCCGCCGCGCAGCCTGTTGCGTCCACTGCGACAGCCATTGAGGCGCCTGGGTTGGACACCCGGCTGGCAAAACTGGAAGCCCGTCAGCAAAGCTTGGAAAAGCAGGGCAGCAGCGGCCACCTCACGGACGGCTTCAGCTTTAAGGGTTATGCCCGTTCCGGATTGCTGATCAACGATGGGCTAGGTGGTGGTCGTGGCGGCCCTTATACAACCCCGGCCGGTTCAGTCGGTGGCGCCGTCGGGCGACTCGGCAATGAAGACGACACCTACATGCGCATCGACCTGTCGAAAGAGGCCTATGCGCAGAACGGCACCCGTTCCAAATTCACGGTTTCCATTGCCGATGGAGTGGAAAGCTCCAATGACTGGACGGCCGACGAAAGCAACCTGAACGTGCGTCAGGTATTTACAGAGCTCGACCATCTCGCTGCATTCAAGGGTAATTCAGTGTTCGAGAACGCGACCTTGTGGGCAGGTAAGCGATTTGATCGAGATAACTTCGATATCCACTGGCTGGACTCGGACGTTGTCTATCTGGCTGGTACCGGGGGGGGAATCTACGATGTGCAGATGAACAAGAGTTGGCGCTCGAATTACTCCTTGGTCGGGCGTAACTACGGGGATTTCAGTGAGGGCGGCATCAACGCAGACGTGGAAAGCTACATTCTGACCTCCAACCAGTTCTTCGATAATGGTCAGTGGCAGTGGATGTTCAATGCCATTGGCTCCAGGAAAAACGACATTGGCACCCGCAGTAATGAAGCGGGGCTGACACCAGCAGATTCCGGGTTGCACAGCATGCTGGCCAATCACCAGAAAAACTTTTTCGGCCGAGAAGGCTTCTTCAAAACGGCACTGCTCTATGGGCAAGGTCTGGGGGCAGAGGTCAAGAACGTCGGCTCGGATGGGGAACTGATTGACGATGCCCGCGCTCTGCGCCTGGCACTTTACGGCGAGACACCCATAGCGCCTGGTTGGCGCATCGGCCCCAGCTTGTTGGTCGAACAGAGCAAGGATAGATACGTTAAAGGTGACAATTACCGTTGGATGACCCTGAACATGCGTTTGGCCAATGCAATCAACAGCAATTTCGAGATGGCCTACGAAATGAGCTGGCAAACCATGAACCTCGACCCGAAGGGCTATCTACAACGTAATGCGGTCGACGGTAACTTCTGGAAATTCACGATCGCGCCGACATTCAAACCTGACGTTGGAGACCTGCTCACTCGTCCCGAACTGCGTGTGTTCGCGAGCTTCATGAATTGGTCTTCGGATCTGGACAGATACAGTACCTCAGACTCCTTCGGCAAGACGGACTTCAACGCCGGAGGTGTGTGGCAATACGGGATACAAATGGAAACCTGGTTTTAATGTTTGAACGCGTCGGCCAACACGCCTTCAGCTCATCGATCCCTGCTTTTCACCAAGCGTATTGAGTAATTGATTACCGGTCAAAACTGATCAGCCAGCAGTTATCCCTAAAAAAAATGAGGAAATGACGATGGTATTACCTCGCGCAGTAGTATTTGGCGAAGCCCTGACCGACCTTGTCCAAGGCACTCCTGGACAGTGGAAAGGTTACCCAGGCGGTGCTCCCTGGAACGTTGCACGAGCGCTAAGTCGCTTGGGTGTTAATAGCGTTTTTGCTGGGGCGGTGAGCATGGATTCACTGGGTGACGAGATAGTTTCGCAGTCGGAAGCGGCAGCATTAGATATGAGGTTTATCCAACGGGTAGACCGAGACCCTTTGGTCGCCATCGTTCCATCGAGCCGTCCTCCAAGATACTTTTTTGCTGGAGATGCTGATCTGTTTTTTGATCCGGATCTGATGCCAGAAGGATAGATCAAGGGTTGGTTGTGAAGGCGGGAGGCCAGATACTTCCACCTGTGGACCCAATCATTGTGGCGACTGGATTCCGACCTGACAGGAGCCTGCTCGCCGAGTTGCGTATCGCACTTGATCCCGCAACTCAAAGCGTACCTCGCCGGTTTGTTGCAAAGCCTAGTGCGCAGCAACCTGACCCGCCTCGATGACCGGGGCGGCATAGGGGCGACCTTCTTTTTTTCTTTTGCACGTCCAGGTAGTCCTTGAACCAAGGGCGACCTATTTCTGCGTGGGTGACAGATTCATTACAGAAACCATATATACATCGTCGCAGATATTTGAGGAGACACGGAAGGCTGGCTAGCGCCTTGATACAAAGCTTTTATTGAAGGTGCTCGGCGGCGTCCAATCGTTTTGATGGATTAATGTTCGTTGGCTCTTTACCTTACATACGGAAAAACATATATTCGTCAAACCGCATATGAGCTGAGGCTTCACAATGACCAGCAAAGCCCGTGTTCTGTTTGTCTGTACTGCCAACGCTGCACGCTCCCAGTTGGCCCAGGCGTTGCTGAGGCATACCGATTCGGAGCATTTCGAGGCGTTCAGCGCCGGCACAACTCCAACTCAGGTAGATCCGCGCACCTTCGAGGTGCTTTCACACATCGGTGTGAGCACCGAAGGATTACGTAGCAAGTCGATAGACGAGTTCCATGGTGAGCGTTTCGATTACGTCATCACCTTGTGTGATAAATCCGCTGCGCAATGCCGGTCTTTACCTGGAGCGGGTGAGGCATTGGCCTGGAGTTTTGAAGACCCAGTCACCAGCACCAAACCCGATGCCTTCCGTCACACCCTTCACGAAATTCATGAGCGCATCAAGATGTTCGTCTTGGTCAAAAACAAGCACTGAGAAAACGATATGGCTGACCATCTGACACCGACCACTGTTTTCAAATGCCTTGCTGACGACACTCGGGTCCGCACGATGATGCTCATCACCCGTGAAGGAGAGCTTTGTGTTTGCGAGCTGACCTGCGCGTTGAACGAGAGTCAGCCAAAAATCTCCAGGCACCTGGCGCAACTGCGTACTTGTGGCCTGTTGTCGGACCGTCGGCAAGGCCAATGGGTGTATTACCGACTTCACCCGAATCTCCCTGATTGGGTTCATCAAGTGCTGACCACCGTGCTGGAAAGCAACAAGCACTGGTTGAGCCCTGATGCCAAACGCCTTGATGAAATGGGTGACCGTCCTGAACGGGCAGCCGTGTGCTGTGAAAACAAAATCGCCTGATTCCGTCTTCGACTATGAGATCACTCGATGAAAATCCTGTTCCTCTGCACGGCCAATAGCTGTCGCAGCATCCTTTGTGAGGCGGTTTTCAATCACTTGGCACCGCAAGGCATGAAAGCCTACAGCGCGGGCAGTCAACCCAAAGGCGACGTGCATCCGCTGAGTCTCAAAACTTTGGAAAACGCTGGTATGTCGACGCTCGGGCTGTTCAGTAAGTCCAGCGATGTCCATGTGAATTTGGCACCTGATTTCGTCATCACGGTGTGCGACAAGGCTGCCGGTGAGGCGTGTCCGGTATTTTTCGGACCGGCCACCAAGGCGCACTGGGGGTTGGCTGACCCTTCGGAATACCACGGGACGCAAGAAGAGATCGGGGCGGCTTTTGAAGCCACCTTGGAGCAGATCAAAACCCGTATTGAAGCTTTCTTGGCTTTACCGCTTGCCCAACTGAGTGCCGAACAGCTCAAGGCAGAACTGGCCCTGATTGGCATGCTGTAACCACAGGAACAATGACCATGAGTAAAAATCGCCTTTCCTTCCTGGACTGATATCTGGTTGAAGTGCCGTTGGTTCGATGACTCCAAGAGCGCTGTTGCGCAGGACAAAGACTATGTTTGAAGACGACATCCCCCAACTCGATACCGACCTGGTTGATCTTCCATCGGCTGACAAGCTGGGCATCGAGAAGACCTCCATCCACAAGCCGCGCATTTTGCTGCTGTACGGATCGACCCGTGAGCGCTCCTTCAGTCGCCTGATGGTCGAGGAGGCCGCTCGACTGCTGGAGCACTTCGGCGCCGAGGCGCGGATTTTCAATCCGTCCGGTTTGCCGCTGCCAGATGACGCCCCCGACAACCATCCGCGCGTGAAGGAGTTACGCGAGCTGATGTTGTGGTCGGAAGGGCAGGTCTGGTGTTCCCCGGAGCGTCACGGTTCCATGAGCGCGGTCTTCAAGGCGCAGATCGACTGGGTGCCACTCGCAATGGGTGCGGTACGCCCGACCCAGGGCAAAACCCTCGCCGTCATGCAGGTGTGTGGTGGCTCGCAGTCGTTCAACGTGGTCAATCAGCTGCGAGTGCTGGGACGTTGGATGCGCATGTTCACCATCCCCAACCAATCCTCCGTGCCAAAGGCCTATATGGAGTTCGACGATAACGGCCGGATGAAACCTTCTCCGTTCTACGACCGCATCGTGGATGTGATGGAAGAGTTGGTGAAATTCACGCTGCTGCTTCGCGACCGTCAGGACTATCTGGTTGATCGTTATTCCGAGCGCAAAGAGTCGGCGGAAGAACTCATGAAACGTGTCAATCAGCGCTCCATCTGAGGATTTTTCACCGTGCAACAACACCCATATTCCGTACTTCCCTTGGCACAGTTCAATGGCCAATTGATCTTCACCCCGCAGCGGCTGACCGAAGGGAGAACCATCGCCATCCATTGCAAGGGCGGCTCGGGTCGTACCGGTTTGGTCGCCGCTCAACTGTTGATCGAGAGCGATGTGCCCTTTAGCGATGCCATCCGCGATGTTCAGTCGTTGCGTCCACGCGCCATTCAACATCCTGCCCATATCGAATACATCGGCCAGTTCGACACTCAGTCGAACTCCCACTGACAACAGATACAGAGCACAACAACATGACTATCAAAGTTGGCATCAATGGTTTCGGTCGGATCGGTCGCCTCGCGCTGCGAGCAGCCTGGGGCTGGCCAGAATTCGAATTCGTGCAGATCAACGATCCAGCGGGTGACGCGGCGACGCATGCACACTTGCTGAACTTCGACTCGGTGCATGGTCGTTGGCACCACGAAGCCAGCGCGGAAGGCGATCAGGTGGTGATTGGCGGCAAGCGCATCAAGGTGACCGCTAACAAAGCGATTGCCGACACCGACTGGTCGGGTTGCGATCTGGTGATCGAGGCCAGCGGCAAGATGAAAACCGTGGCGGTGTTGCAAGCCTACCTGGATCAGGGCGTCAAGCGTGTGGTGGTTTGCGCTCCGGTGAAGGAAAAAGGGGCGTTGAACGTCGTCATGGGCGTCAACCATCAGTTGTTCAAACCGGCTGAACATCGCATCGTTACCGCCGCTTCGTGCACCACTAACTGTCTGGCGCCCGTGGTGAAAGTCATCCACGAGAAACTGGGCATTCGTCATGGCTCGATCACCACTATCCACGACCTGACGAACACCCAAAGCATTCTCGATCAACCGCACAAGGATCTGCGTCGTGCGCGTGCTTCGGGCATGAGCCTGATTCCAACCAGCACCGGCTCGGCCACCGCGATTGCCGAAATCTTCCCAGAGCTGCGTGGGCGCCTAAACGGCCACGCCGTACGCGTGCCGCTGGCCAACGCGTCGCTGACCGACTGCGTCTTTGAAGTCGAGCGTGCTACCACTGTCGAAGAGGTGAATCAACTCCTCAAGGACGCCTCCGAGAACGAGCTGAAAGACATCCTCGGTTTTGAGGAGCGTCCGTTGGTGTCCATCGACTACCGCACCGACCCGCGCTCATCGATCATCGATGCCCTGTCGACGATGGTGATCAATGGTACTCAAGTGAAGATCTATGCCTGGTACGACAACGAATGGGGCTATGCCAATCGCGCCGTCGAACTGGCCAGACTGGTCAGTCTGGCGGACTAAGGAGCGGTCATGAAAGCGTTGTCAGCCCTCGCTCCGGAAGTGCGGCAGTACTTGCTCGTCACGGGCAACTATTGGGCCTTCACCCTCACCGACGGTGCCTTGCGCATGTTGGTGGTGTTGCACTTTCACGCGTTGGGCTACAGCCCACTGCAAATCGCGGCGTTGTTTCTGTTCTACGAAATCTTTGGCGTGATCACCAACCTGGTGGGTGGCTACCTCGGCGCCCGGCTGGGCCTGAACCGAACCATGAATATCGGGCTGGGCATCCAAGTCGTGGCGCTGTTGATGCTGACGGTTCCTGTCGCTTGGCTAACCATCCCATGGGTGATGGGCGCACAGGCGCTGTCGGGGATTGCCAAAGACCTGAACAAGATGAGCGCCAAAAGCTCCATCAAGCTTCTTGTTCCGGATGGGCAACAGGGAAAGCTCTACAAGTGGGTGGCAATCCTCACCGGCTCGAAGAACGCACTCAAGGGGGTCGGCTTCTTTCTCGGCGGAGCCTTGCTGGCATTGATCGGCTTCAAAGGTGCATTGCTGGCCATGGCGGGTGTTCTGGCGCTGATCTGGATCAGCAGCTTGATACTGCTGAAGAAGGACTTGGGCAAAGCGAAAGCCAAACCCAAGTTTCGCGACATCCTGTCCAAGAGTCGGGCGATCAATATCCTCTCGGCGGCGCGGATGTTCTTGTTCGGAGCCCGTGATGTCTGGTTTGTGGTGGCCTTGCCGGTGTACCTGAGCAGCGTGTTCGGCTGGGACTTCTGGAAGGTTGGCGGCTTCCTTGCGGCGTGGGTGATCGGCTACGGCATCGTGCAGTCGTTTGCGCCCAACATTACTGGCAAGAAACGCGGCCACGTACCGGATGGTCGTGCGGCATTTCTGTGGGCCCTTGCACTGGCAGGGCTGCCTGCGGCAATTGCTCTCGGGCTTAACACGGCTTTGTCGCAGCAGATGATGCTACTCGGCGGATTGATGGTCTTTGGTGCGCTGTTCGCGGTGAATTCGTCGCTGCACAGCTACTTGATCGTGTCCTATGCCAAGGAAGATGGCGTGTCGCTGGATGTGGGGTTTTATTACATGTCGAATGCGATGGGAAGGCTGATAGGTACAGTACTGTCCGGGTGGGTTTATCAGGTGTATGGGCTGCAAGCGTGCTTGTGGATATCGAGCGCATTCGTTCTGCTCGCAGCACTGATTTCTATCGGGCTGCCAAGGCATGCCGAGGCGATATGAAACTGTCAGGCCGATGAGCCTCTTCGCGCTATGTGCGTTTTTTTGGGGGGGGCGGTAGAGCCTGAATCAGCAGCTGTCGGAGGTACGCCATGGGCAATTTATCCACATCCCCGCACTGTCTTTCGTGGTGATTGCAGCGTTCGCATTGAGCGCTTTTGATAACGGCGAGACACCCGCCAAGCGTCCGTCCGGTATGGACAAGACGATTGAAGGGACATGATTTACAGCTGAGTGGCGCAATAACCAGGGGGATGAAGGATATCCTCCTTCAGCGCATCATTGCGCAGTCGAAATCCAGCCCTGAATATCCGCAACAGTCGGAATCTTCCCGCTGCTTACAACCTTCTCGTTGATCACCAGAGCCGGCGTGGCGAGGATGTCATAAGTCATCATCTTGCCCATGTCGGTGATCTTTTCGAATTCGGCCTGGATATTTAGATTCTGCGTGGCCTGACGGGCAACGGCCTCCAGCTTCTTGCAGTTGGCACACCCCGAACCCAGGATTTTGATGTTCAGCATTGGAAGCTCCTTGGTGTGTAAGTTAGCTTGCTGTTTCTTTACGTTGATAACGGATCAGCTGGTAAATTGCGCCAGTTATGGCCAGCGAGGCCGCCATTCCTGCACCAAGGGTCAGCCAGTGGGTGCCATCGACCCAGGCACCAAATAGCAGGCCGGCCACGATGCTGAACGAAGCGACTAACCCAACGTAGGCTGCGGTCTTCTTGCGACCAATCACCGCCGCCACCATGAGCATGCTCTGCAAGCTAAGTTCAGGATCCGCCATCAAGTAGGCCAAGAGCGGACCAGGATGCATGCCGAGATCAAGGAACATGCGGGCGACGGGCACTTCTACCAGGGTTGGGAAGTACATGAACACGCCGAACCCTACCGCTATGGCATTGGCGAGCACTGTGTTGCTGCCTGCAAGGCTTTCAATCCACTCGGGTTGAATCACCTGGCGAACCATGCCGACAATGAATACACCCACCACCAGCACAACAAATATCTGCTTGACGAAGCGCCAGGCTTCCCACAGCCAGCCTTGCCAGTCTTCGGCTGGCAGTTTTCGGGCAAAGTACCCAACAGACAGCATGGTCAATGCGACACCGAATACACGACCCGTGAAGGTAAAGGCTAATGTGCCAGGTTCTGGCGTCAGTCGCATTGACGCGATCAGCAAGGTACTAGCGGTCAGCCCCAGCGCAACCCATGTCCAGTTGTTGGCACCTTCAGTGATGTTATCCAGACCACGTTTGGCCGTGGCGGCAATCATCAGGAGTAGGGCGATGAGAACAGACCCTTGGAAGCTCACGCCTTCTTCTCCTTTACTGGCGTCGTATGGAACCCAGTCAAACAAGGTGTCCTGCCACGCCTGGGGCCAGAAAAGCGGAACTTTGAAACTGATCAGATCTGCGGTCAGGGGCCACAGTTTCAAGGTGCCCGCAATCAGCAAGGCCACCAAAGATAGCAGTACGCCCAGTGCAGGCCCGGAAACGCTGGCCTTCTCTGCGAACAGGGCATCCGCCTGTGCGTCGTGGGTCAGGTCGTCTTTCCAGAATAGGGTAGCCATCAGCAAGCCAATACCGATACCGAAGATCAGGCAGAGGATCAGACGGGCGATTGCAAACTCCGCTCCCAGAATATTGCCGGTATAGGCCAGGGCCATGATGTTTCCTGCGGGAGCAAAAAACAGGAAGGTGATCGCCGGGCCGATACCTGCTCCTTTGCGGTAAACGCCCGCGAACAAAGGAACAATTGTGCATGAGCAGACGGCAATCAGTGACCCGGCTAGTACCGCCGCAGGGTAGGAAACGTAAACAGGTGCATGTCGACCTAGCCAGTGAGTGATGCTGGCTTTAGGAATAAGTGCTGTCATGGCCCCGGCGATAAAAAACGCCGGCAACAGGCAAAGAAGGACGTGGGCTGCCAAGTAGGAAGCCAGACTGCCGGCTCCGCCATTGAATAGCTTCAGTACGAGGTCCATGGAGAGCCCTCAATCCTTAGCGTTAAGGTCAGGTTTTATGCTATCCGCTGTGCGTTGACCGGCTTTGACTTCGATCAGTTGTACGCGGAAAAATTTTTCAAGGATGTGGTGCTGAAAGACCGATTCAGGGGCGCCTCCAGGGTGGCTATCACGATCAACCGGAATCGCTGCGACCATAGCCTTCGAAATGGGAGTCAGGGCCCAACGCTCAACGGTTAACCTCAACGCTTGTCATGAAACGCGTTGTGCAAGATCGACCTCTGCCTCTATAGCGTGAGACGCAGGTGAAAAGGTCGGGTTATGACTTTTCGAGATTGTTATGCCGGCGGTCTGCTTTTGTATCCGAGCTCACACTGCCGTTCGTCCAGTGCCCGGCACTAGCAAGGCCTGGCTTCTCTCTGATGTTCATGCACCGACATCCCGTGCATCAGAACGGAGAGCCAGCATGGACATTGATGAAAATGCCCCAGGAAACAAATCCCAACAGGGCGTCACGGGCGGCACTGATAACGAAACAGGCCATGATCCAAAGGAGAATGAACCTGAGGTTCCGCTGCCAGGGGGCGACGAGGCGCCTGTCGATGAAGAAATGGCCGATGTAGATGCCAATAATTCAGTATCGAGCGAACATCCCAAGCCTTAAGGCGATTGAAAGTTGGGATTCAGCAAATTGACCAAGCCTTATGCGTCAAAAGAAAATCCTTGTGGCACGGGTACCTGGTAAGTCACCTGCTGTTTGAGAACCCCGCCAGTGTGCGGGGTTTTTTGTGTCCGGGTTTTGAGTGTGAGAGCCCATACAGCCGGCCGTGGCGCGTCAATTGAATTGCGCTATGGCGCTGACCGGGTTTGCTAAGAAGGGGGCGCCAGGGGCCAATTGTCATGAAATGAAAAGCCATTGTCGTCTGATGAAAAGCAGCTGGCCAGGCGGCGTCCTACAGTCCAATCAGCGTAAATCGACGCTGCACAGACTGGAGAATAAGAAAAAATGGCCAAAGCCGTACGCTTCTACGAAACCGGTGGTCCCGACGTTCTTTGTTATGAAGAGGTCGATGTCGGCGAACCCGGTCCGGGCCAGGTCCGTCTTCGTCATGTGGCGGTCGGCCTGAACTATGCCGACACCTATTTTCGTAACGGCACTTACCCGATCCCGATGCCCAACGGCATGGGGGTTGAAGCGTCCGGTGTGGTCCAGGCCATCGGCGAGGGTGTGACTAACGTTCAGGTGGGGGATCGCGTCACCTACACCGGATTTCTCAATACCTTGGGCGCCTACAGTACCGAGCGACTGATTGCGGCCGCGCCGCTGATCAAGCTGCCGGAAACCATCAGTTTCGAGACGGCCGCCGCCATGACCATGCGTGGCCTGACGTCGTCGTACCTGATGCGGCGCATTTATGATTTCAAGGCCGGCGACAGCATTCTGCTGCACGCCGCTGCCGGTGGCGTGGGGCTGATCGTTTCACAGTGGGCCAAGCTGCTCGGCCTGACCGTCATCGGCACTGTGTCCACCGAGGTCAAGGGTGAAATTGCCCTGGCCCATGGCTGCGACCATGTCATCAATTACAGCCACGAAAATGTCGCCCAGCGCGTGCGCGAGCTGACTGCCGGCGTGGGAGTCAACGTGGTGTTCGACAGCGTTGGCAAAAACACCTTCATGGGATCACTGGATTCGCTCAAGCGTCGGGGACTGATGGTCTGCGTTGGCACCGCATCCGGTCCGATTCCGGCTTTCGACCCGGTGATGCTGGCGATGAAGGGCTCACTGTTCCTGACCCGTCCGGCGCTGGCCGACTACATCGCCGATCCGGAAGAGAAAGCTGCCCTGGCCGGCGAGCTGTTCGACCACGTCGGCAGTGGTCGGATCAAGATCGAGATCAACCAGCATTATGCGTTAGAGGACGCCGTACAGGCCCATCGCGACCTTGAGTCACGCAAAACGACGGGCTCGTCGATTTTCGTCATCTAAGGAGCGATCTGCCATGAAAGTCGAACAATTGACCTGCAGCATTGGCGCCGAACTGATCGGCGTAAATCTTGCCGACGCGGTCCATGACGACGGTCTTTTTTGCGAGATTCGTGCTCAGTTGCTCAAGCATCGGGTGGTGTTCCTGCGTGATCAGGACATCACTCGCGCCGAGCACGTGGCCTTCGCCCGCCGCTTCGGTGAGTTGGAGGACCATCCGGTGGCCGGCAGCGATCCGGATCATCCCGGGCTGGTGCGCATCTACAAGAATCCGGACCAGCCGATGGACCGCTACGAAAACGCCTGGCACACCGACGCGACCTGGCGCGAGGCGCCGCCGATGGGCTGCGTGCTGCGCTGCGTAGAATGCCCGCCGGTGGGCGGCGACACGATGTGGGCCAACATGGTCGAGGCTTACGCGCGTTTGCCGGAGGACGTGAAGGTGAAAATTGCCGACCTGCGCGCCCGCCACAGCATCGAAGCGAGTTTCGGTGCTGCCATGCCAATCGAAAAGCGTCTGGCGCTCAAGGCGATGTATCCCGATGCCGAACACCCGGTGGTTCGCACCCACCCGGAAACCGGGGAAAAGGTGCTGTTCGTCAACGCCTTCACGACGCACTTGAGCAACTACCACACCCCCGAGCGGGTGCGCTTCGGCCAGGACGCCAACCCCGGCGCGAGCGAGTTGCTGCGCTACCTGATCAGCCAGGCCTACATCCCCGAGTATCAGGTGCGCTGGCGCTGGAAGCCCAACAGCATCGCCATCTGGGACAACCGCAGCACCCAGCACTACGCCGTCATGGATTATCCGCCGTGCCATCGCAAGATGGAGCGTGCCGGAATCATCGGCGACAAGACCTACTGATCAACCCCTTCTGCATTCGCACTCGTAAACGCGTCTGCCCGGCACGATCCCGGGTGGGCGCGACAATCATAAGAACAGGAGTAACTCATGCAATTTTTTGACGATTCCCTGCACCCGGAAAACATGGAAAAGGTGGTCATCACCGTGGCCCCGTACGGCCCGGAATGGATGCCGGAAGACTTCCCCGAAGACATCCCGCTGACCATGGATGAACAGGTGCAAAAAGCGGTCGAATGTTATGAGGCCGGGGCCACCGTCTTGCACTTGCACGTGCGCGAGCTGGACGGCAAGGGTTCCAAGCGTCTGTCCAAATTCAACGAATTGATCGCCGGTGTGCGTGAAGCCGTGCCGGACATGATCATCCAGGTCGGTGGTTCGATTTCCTTCGCGCCGGAAAGCGATGGCGAAGCCGCCAAGTGGCTGTCTGACGATACGCGACACATGCTGGCCGAGCTGACGCCAAAACCGGATCAGGTCACGGTGGCTATCAACACCACCCAGATGAACATCATGGAGCTGCTGTATCCGCAATACCTGGAAGGCACGTCCCTGGCCAATCCCCTGTTTCAGGCCGCCTACAGCGAAATGACCGTTCCGGCAGGTCCGGCCTGGGTCGCCGAACACCTCAAGCGTCTGATGGACAACGGCATCCAGCCGCACTTCCAGCTGACCGGCATGCACGCGATGGAAACCCTCGAGCGTCTGGTGCGCAGGGGCGTCTACAAGGGCCCGTTGAACCTG
This sequence comes from Pseudomonas sp. SJZ077, assembly GCF_007993905.1. NCBI lineage: Bacteria > Pseudomonadati > Pseudomonadota > Gammaproteobacteria > Pseudomonadales > Pseudomonadaceae > Pseudomonas > Pseudomonas sp. SJZ077. Next base: position 106,588 of record NZ_VIUJ01000001.1, on the reverse strand, counting down.
ACCTGGATCGGCATTGGCGGCGGTTTCGATGGCCCCAATCCGTTCAACTTCTTCAACTTCATCCACCGCGCGCCGGACGGTTGCACCCTGACCTCCGAGTCGCTGCTCAAGAACGTCATGCCGTTCAACACCATGTCGATGGCCATGGGGCTGCACCCGCGAGTGGGCAATGAAGACACTATCATTGATCACAAGGGCGATCGTTTCGGCTCAGTTGCGCAGATCAGGCAGACCGTGCGTATCGCCCATGAACTGGGACGCGAAATCGCCACCGGCAAAGAAGCCCGTGAGATCTACCGCATCGGCGTGCAGTACCAGAGCATCGAAGAAACGCTGTTGGCCAACGGCATGGCCCCCAACCGCAAGGCTGGGCAGAAAGGTGTGCCGCAACGCGGCTGATCGGCAGACGCAGCGGGCGGTCAGGCCTCCCGCTCGCTGCACTGCAACACGCTTGATAACAACAATAAAACAAAGCTTTGAGGAGGCTGCATGGCCTTTCACCCAATCGCCGCAGACGATGACGACAGTGCTGTCGGTGTTGCGCGACCGTATGCCTGGATCGTCTTCGCACTGACGTTCGGGCTGTTGATATCCGATTACATGTCGCGCCAGGTCTTGAACGCGGTGTTCCCGATGCTCAAGGGCGAATGGGCTCTGAGCGACGGCCAGCTTGGCTTGCTCAGTGGCATTGTCGCGCTGATGGTGGGGCTGCTGACATTTCCCCTGTCATTGCTGGCAGATCGCTTTGGCCGGGTCAAGAGCCTGGCGCTGATGGCCTTGCTGTGGAGTCTGGCGACGCTGGGTTGCGCCGTGGCGCAGGACTATCAGCAGATGTTCATTGCACGATTCATGGTCGGCGTTGGCGAAGCGGCGTACGGCAGCGTCGGCATCGCAGTCGTCATTTCGGTCTTTCCCAAGCACCTGCGTGCAACGCTGGCCAGTGCCTTCATGGCGGGCGGCATGTTCGGTTCGGTATTAGGGATGGCGCTGGGCGGTGCAATCGCCGCCAAACTTGGCTGGCGCTGGTCGTTTGCCGGCATGGCGTTGTTCGGTCTGCTGCTGGCCGTGCTTTACCCGGTCATCGTCAAGGAGGCGCGCATTGCGCCGCAACGTGCCGCCCAGGCGGCGAACAAGGCGGTGGCAGCGGTCAAGCGTCCGTTGCGTACGCTGTTTTCCAGCCGTTCGGTGATCGCTGCCTACATCGGCAGTGGCTTGCAACTGTTCGTCGGCGGCACGGTGATTGTGTGGATGCCCAGTTACCTCAATCGCTATTACGACATGGCCACGGACAAGGCGGGCGGCGTCGCGGCCATTATCGTGCTGTGCAGCGGGGCCGGGATGATCCTGTGCGGCATGCTCAGCGATCGACTGTCGCGCCATTCGCCGGAACGCAAAGTCACTTTGGCCATCGCCTATTGCCTGGGCAGTTGCCTGCTGTTGTCGGCGGCATTTGCCCTGCCGGCAGGGCCTGTGCAGCTGGCGCTGATCTGCCTGGGCATGTTGATTGCCGCCGGCACGACTGGCCCTTGCGGAGCGATGGTTGCCAACCTGACCCATTACTCGGTCCACGGCACGGCCTTCGCCACGCTGACCCTGGCCAACAACATGCTGGGGCTGGCGCCTGGGCCGTTCATTACCGGCAGGGTCTCCGACCTCATTGGCTTGCAGGCTGCTTTTCAATGGGTGCCGCTGGTCAGCATCGCGGCTGCGGCCGTGTTCTTTTATGCCAAGTGTCATTACCACAAGGACATTGCCCGGCTTAAGGACGAGCAAGTCCACGATTCGGTTAGCAAAGCAGTGTTAGAGGTGAAGTTGTGAGTAGTCGTCGTTTACGTATTGATGTGTTCTTCGATTTCATCTGCCCCTGGTGCCTGATCGGCAAACGCCAATTGGAGCATGCGCAAGTACAGTTTCGCAGTCGTCACCCGGATGTGCAGGTCACCACGGTGTGGCATGGCGTGCAGTTGCTGCCTCAGTTGCCGGTACAAGGGGAGCCCTTCGCCGATTTCTACCGCAAACGCCTGGGCAATGCCGAGGCTATGACCATGCGCCAGGCCCAGGTACAGCAGGCTGCCGCGGCGGTTGGGCTGACCATCGACTTCAGCCGCATCGAGACAATGCCCAACACCGCAGACGCGCACCGTTTGTTCGAACGCGTCAGCGTACTGGGCAATGCTACTCAGCGTGAAATGTTGCTCGAACGGCTGTTCGCCGCTTATTTCCGCAAACGCGAAAACCTGGGGTGCCGCGAGACCTTGCTCGCCATTGCCCGCTCCTGCGGCGTTGATGCGCAGGTGGTGCTCGATTGCCTGAAGGGCGACGCCACGCCATTTGACGGCTTTCCCGGCGCGACCAGTGGGGTGCCGGGCTTTCAGTTCGACCGTCGCATGACGATGGTCGGTGCACAACCTGCTCAGGCGCTGCTCGGGGCCATGAACCAGGCCCTGAAAGAAAGTGATCACGAGCGGCAACCTGCATGAACCGACGTATCCCCGTGCCTGCCGGAAAGCTCCCGCAGGCGGGCGGTCGTGCACTGTTCGAATTCGATGACAAAAGCCTGGCGTTATTCAACGTCGAAGGTGACGTGTTCGCCGTCGACGACAGTTGCCCCCATCAAGGGGCCTCGCTGTGTGGCGGGCGCCTTGAGGGGTGGGTGATTCAGTGCTGCGCCCATGGCCTGCGCTTCGATTTGCGCAGCGGTTACTTGCTTAATTCCACCGCAGTCAAAGTCGCCAACTACCCGGTTGAGATCATCGACGGCCAGGCTTTCATCGTTATCGTTCCCGAGGAGGCCGCGCCATGAGCGCCATCGCTCTCACCCGTATCCACAGCCGAACGCGCGAACTGGCGCCGGGCTTTATCGTCAGTCTGATCGTTGCAGCGGCTGCGTCCTTTTTGTCCGAGCACTACGGCGCGCCGGTAATGCTGTTCGCTTTGTTGCTGGGCATGGCGCTGAACTTCCTGGCCGGTGACGGTGTTTGCAAGCCGGGCATTGAGTTCACCGCACGCACCGTGTTGCGCATTGGTGTGGCGCTGCTGGGCATGCGCATCACCCTCGAACAGATGGCTGCGCTGGGCTGGAAGCCTGTGGCGCTGGTGGTGATTCTGGTGGTGGTGACCATCGGCGTTTCAGTGATCGCAGCCAAGGCGCTGGGCTTTCAGCGTTTGTTCGGCATGCTCACCGGCGGCGCCACAGCGATTTGTGGGGCATCGGCTGCGTTGGCGCTGGCGGCGGCATTGCCCAATCATCCGCAGAAAGAACGCGCGACGTTATTCACGGTGATCGGGGTGTCGGCGCTGTCGACCCTGGCGATGATCGTGTATCCGATGATTGCCAACTGGCTGTCGTTGTCGCCACAAGTGGCGGGCGTGTTTCTGGGGGCGACCATTCACGATGTCGCCCAGGTCGTCGGTGCCGGTTACAGCATGTCGACCGAGACCGGCGATACGGCCACGGTGGTCAAGTTGATGCGGGTTGCCATGTTGCTGCCGGTGATCGTGTGTGCCGCCATGATCACCCGCATGCAGGGCGCCGACCCGACCGGCAAACGACCTCCGCTGCTACCTTGGTTCGCCGTCGGGTTTCTGTTGTTGGCCTGTATCAACAGCACCGGCTGGGTGGCCCCGGTGGTGCAAGGGTCGGTCAACGAGTTGTCGCGCTGGTGCCTGGTGGTTTCCATCAGCGCCCTGGGTATGAAAACCCAACTCAAGGAGCTGGCGGCGGTGGGCATCAAGCCGATTTTGTTGATGGTGGGGGAGACGGTGTTCCTCGTCGTGCTGGTGCTGTTGTTGCTGCGCTGGGGAATGTAGGTACACAAACTTGTGGCGAGGGAGCTTGCTCCCGCTGGGGAGCGAAGCGCCCCACAAAGACCACCGCGCTTTTTCAGAAACTACTCGGCGTCTTTTTTGGGGCCGCTGCGCACCCCAGCGGGAGCATGCTCCCTCGCCACAGGACTCCTCGACCGGTGTCACAAACGCCGGTTGTTGCGGCGACTGTACCAACAGTCGCCGCTTTTTTTTGTGTAAGACCCTGGGACCGTTTCAGTCGTCCCAAGATTCCGTGGAGCCGGGCAGGGCGCTCGGCTCGCTGGGTACCTTGGGTTGTTTTTGCGCGCTGCGCCATGCCGCGGGCGGCATGCCGAACTGGGTGATGAACCAACGGGTGAAGGAACTCGCCATCGAATAGCCGAGCATGTCGGCAATGCGCCCCAACGAGTAATTCGGGTTTTCCAGGTAGCGCAACACCAGGTCGCGGCGCACGTCGTTGATCAGGTCGTTGAAGGCGCAGCCGTCGTCTTTGAGGCGGCGCTGCAGGGTCCGAACGTTCATGCCCTGGGTCTGGGCGATCTGCTCGATGGTGGCGCGCCCCATCGGCAACAACAGGTAGATGGCTTTGCGCACCTCGAACAGCATCGAAGGGCCTTCGTGGCTGAGCAGCGAGTCAAGGTAACTCTGGGCGTAGCGCGCCATGGCCGGGTCGGCATGGGGGTTGGTCATGTCGAGGCTGGCATTGGGGCAGACGATGCCATTGAACTCGCTGCCGAACTCCAGTTTGCAGCCGAACAGGCGGCGATGCAGTTGCAGGTTGTCGGGAGGCTGGTGCGTGAAGTTGACGCTGTAGGGATGCCAGTGTGCGCCGAGCAGGGCGGCGCACAGGCGGAACATCACCCCGATGGCCAGTTCATTGGCTTGTCGGCAGGGCATCGGCGATTCGGTGACCACCTCTTCGCGAATGATCACCATCTTGCCTGCCTCCTCGATGAAGAGGGCCAGCGAATCGTTCATCAGATGACGGTAGTGCACCAACACTTGCAACGCATCACGCAGCGTTCGCTGATGAGAGAGCAATAGGCTGACCACACCGAAGTCCGAGAGCTGGCGCGACTCGGCCATGCTCAAGCCGAAGCTCTGGCAGCCGCTGGCGGCGGCTGAATCCTCCAGCAACCGCACGGCGGCGTCGATGGGGATGCGATGTTCAGGAGCTTGCAATATGGCTTTACTCAAACCGACGCCGGCCAGTACGTCTCGGGGGTTGAACCCCAGGTACTGGGTGACCTCCAGGTAGTTGGTCAAGACGGCGGCGCGAACAAGCTTGGGCATGCGAAGGTCTTTCCTGGGCCGGTTGCGATTCAAATGAGCGTGGCGACTATATCCAGCACTTCAGCAATTGAACAGTTGTGACAACGTCGAGGGCGCTCGCCTGGTGCTGGCCGGAATCACATCGTTACAGTGTAAAAAACGACACGCACCCATTGATTACAGTGAGCTGGAGAGAAGCTGCGGGGATATTCGACCAATGGTCGCTGCGCGACAACACGCGGAATTTTGTCATGAAAAGAAAAGTGCCTGACGTCCAATGAAAAGCGCCTCGGTCGGGCGCTCTTTAATGTCACTCCTACAAAAAGCCCCTGGCCAATAGAGCCAGTCGAGTCATCGAGAAAGCGAAGGTGTTGACGTGGACAAACTGCAAACTGCCGCAACCGTTGTGATCGTACCGGGTCTGCGTGAGCACGTTGCCGAGCATTGGCAAACGTTGCTTGAATCCAGGCTGTGCAAGGTGCGCAGTGTGCCGCCGCTTGAAACCGACAAGCTTGATTGCAGCAAGCGGGTCGAAGCCATTCAGCACACACTTGCGCAGATCGACGGGCCGGTGATTCTGGTCGCTCACAGCGCCGGCGTGTTGATGGTTGCGCACTGGGCTGCGCGTCACAGTCGGCCGATCAAGGGCGCGCTGCTGGCCGCTCCGCCGGACCTTGATGCCCAATGGCCGCAGGGCTACCCCTGCGCTGAAACCCTGCGTACCCAGAGTTGGGACCCTCTACCCAAAGGCCGGTTGCCGTTCCGCAGTCTGCTGGCCGCCAGTACCAACGACCACCTCGCCAGTCTGGACGCCGCCACGCGCATGGCCGAAGGCTGGGGCAGCGAGCTGCTCAATCTCGGCGAAGTCGGTCATCTCAATCCTGCCGCCGGGTATGGGCGCTGGCCACAAGCCGAAGCACTCATCCTCGAACTGGACCGTTGATTCAGGCGCCGGTTGGCCCGCGCCATCCGGCATTTGCCCTCACTCCTGAAAACGTAAACCCCTGGAACAAGGGGTTGCGCGAGGGCGGCTGCGCTTAAAACAAATACAAAAAGGCGGAGACAACGCAATGCACAACAATAAGAGTCACGGGTTCGCACCCTCGCGTTACACCTTGTTGGCCTCGGCCATTCTGGCCGCAGGCGTGCCGGTCGCGCAGGCGATCGAGCTCGACACCGGGAACCCGGACTGGACCGTGCGTTTTGATAACACTGTGAAGTACAACTACGGCGTACGCACCGAAAGCGCCGACAAGCGCATGCTGGCAACGCCGAACAACAACGACGGCGACTACAACTTCCGCAAGGCCGGGACCAACATCACCCACCGTGTCGACCTGTTGACCGAGATGGATGTGGTCTACCAGAACCACATGGGTTTCCGTGTGAGCGCTGCCAGTTGGTACGACAAGGCCTACGAGAACACCGGTTCCAATTCCAATCCGTTCGTCAACGGCAACGACGCAAGGTCGGGGCTGGTCGCCAACGACCCACGTCTGGCCGCGGTCACCCGTGACAACGTCGGCAATGGCAGCCCGCACCTGAGCAACTACGCCCAGCGTTATTACACCGGTCCTTCCGGCGAAATCCTCGACGCCTTCGTGTTCTACAGCACCGAAGTGGGCGAGGAGTCGCTGTTAAGCGTCAAGGCCGGTCAGCATAACGTGTTCTGGGGCGAGACTATTCTCAACCCGGTGCACTCGAACAGTTACGGCCAATCGGGCCTGGACCTGGCCAAACTGGCTGCCTCGCCCGGTACCGAAGCCAAGGAACTGTTCGTTCCGCGTAACCAGTTGTCGATGTCATTCACCGTCAATCCCGAGTTGACCGTAGGCGCTCAGTATTTCCTGGATTGGGACGCCGCGCGCCTGCCGGAAGCCGGTACTTATTACGGCGGTTCCGATCTGGTCGGTTTCGGTGCGCAATCCTTCCTGCTGGGCAACACCAATGGCGTGGTGCCGGGCAGTCCGCTGGGGTGTGGTCTGGCACCCTGCAACGGTTTGACCAATGTGCGTCGCGGTCACGACCTGACGCCGGACAAGCGCGGAGACTGGGGGATTATGGCCAAGTGGTCGCCAGCCTGGCTGGACGGGACCCTCGGCGTTTACTACCGCGAAACCTCGGAAATCCTGCCGCAAGCCTGGCTGGATGCCAGAGGCTTGAGTTCGGCCAATCCCAACGGCACCCGGCCGGCAGGGCAAGTGCCTGCGGTGGTCAACACCCTCAACTCGCTGAGCACCGCCACCTATCAAATGGCCTATGCCGACAACATCAAGATCGTTGGCCTGAGCCTGTCCAAGGACGTGGGCGGGATCAGCGTCGGTTCGGACCTGAACATTCGTCACAATATGCCGTTGGCCAGTATTCCGGCGGTTGTCAGCACTAACAGTCCGCTGGGCCTGGGCGCAGGTCTTGGCCTGTTGCCTGCGCGCACGGCTGCCACCGGCGTGGTTTATGACACCCCGCAGAAGGGCGACAGCATGGCCGCCACCGGCGACACCTTGCACTGGACGCTCAACGGCCTGATGACCATTGCTAAAACGCCTGTGTTCGATTCGGCCACTCTGCTGGGCGAGCTGTATTACAGCAACCTGCTCAAGCTCGATAGCAACAACGAGGCGCTCTACAAGGGCAAGGACACCTATCGCGGCATCGACCAGCCGACCCGGGACAACTGGGGCATCGCGGTCAACTTCACCCCGACCTGGTACCAGGTGTTTCCCGGTGTCGACCTCAACGCCCCGATGTCCATCAACGTCGGTCTCGATGGTGTTTCACCGGTCTCCGGTGGCGGCGCCAAAGACACCGGTAACTACGCCATCGGCCTCGGGGCCGCTGTGTACAACAAATACTTTGTCGACCTGAAGTACGTGGACTCATTCGGCAAGGCCGACAAGTGCAACGTCAGCGGCGTGAGTACCGGCCCGACCGGAGGCGACGGCGCTGCGCCGAATGCCTTTAGCGGTAACGAAAACTACGCCTGTTACGCCGGTGGCTACTCCGCCTTCTCCGGTGGCGGGGCCACGACTGAGGACCGTGGCGCCGTTTACCTGACGATGAAAACCACTTTTTGATTCACCACTGATTTGCTCAATGCAAGCAGGAGAATAACAAGATGACATTCGCAAAAACCGTGTTGGCCGCTTCGCTGGCCATGGTCCTTGCCGCTCAGGCACAGGCCGCTGTTTCAACTCAGGACGCTGCCCGGTTGGGCACCAGCCTGACCCTGGTGGGCGCTGAAAAAGCCGGGAACGCTGATGGTTCCATCCCCGCCTACAACGGTGGCCTGACCACGCCGCCGGCCAGCTTCAAATCCGGTGACAGCATGCGTCCGGATCCGTTTGCCAGTGAAAAACCGTTGCTGCAGATCGACGGCAAAAACGTCGAGCAGTACAAGGGCATGCTCAGCGCTACCACTGTTGAACTGGCCAAGCGTTTCCCGACTTTCCGTGTCGATGTGTTCCCGACCCACCGCACCGTTTCGCTGCCCCAGGCCATTCTGGATAACGGCGTGAAAAACGCCAGCGGCGCCAAATCCCTCGAAAACGGGCTGGCCATCGACAACGTACTGCCGGGCGTGCCGTTCCCGATCCCGCAGTCGGGCAACGAAGCGATGTGGAACTTTCTGCTGCGATATCAGGGCGTGAGCATCAGCTCCAAGTACGACTCCTGGAACGTCGATTCCGCTGGGGTGCCAAGCCTGGCGACCACTGGGCAGGCGTTCATTTCCTACCCGATCTACGAAAACCTCGCGCAGCCGATCAGCAGCGCCGACGTGTATTACCAGATGAAGCTGTCCTACACCGGCCCTGCGCGCCGGGCCGGCGAAGCGGTGATGCTCAAGGACGCCGCCAACCCGTTGCAACAACCGCGCCGTGCCTGGCAGTACCTGCCGGGCCAGCGTCGGGTCAAGCTGGCACCGAACCTGGCCTACGACACGCCTAACCCTGGCACCGCTGGCGCGGGCACTTACGACGATGTCTTCGTGTTCAACGGTGCGCTGGATCGCTACGACTGGAAGCTGGTGGGCAAACAGGAAATGATCGTGCCCTACAACACTTACAAGCTGACCTACGCCCAGGATCCCAAATCGCTGACCACGGCCAATCACCTGGCACCCGACTATGTGCGTTGGGAAAAACACCGCGTCTGGGTGGTGGAAGGCAACCTCAAGTCCGGCGCCCGACACATCTATCAGAAGCGCCGCTTCTACCTCGATGAAGACAGCTGGACCGCGCTGGCCTCTGATCAATACGACGCACGTGGTCAGTTGTACCGTGGCTCCTTCGCGTTCCTCAGCCAGAGCTACGACAAGCAGATCCCGGATTCCACGCCCTTCATGATCTACGACCTGGTGGGTGGTTCCTACAACATCAACGGTGTGGTCGGGCCTTATGGCGGCATCAAGTACACCGATCCGCTTTCCAAGGCGCAATGGTCGTCGGAGTCTCTGGCAGGTAGCGGGATTCGTTAAGCAAACCGTGACAAGCGTCCATTCGGTCCGCTGCCTGCAAGGCAGGGGATCGTGCGACGGTCGGCGCATACCGACCGTTTCGGGCGCCAGGTTGGAACGTCAGGCACACGGACGTGTGTCCCGGCGCAGTTTTCCGAAGAGGACGCGGTATGTGTTCGTACAAAAGTTACCTGCAGCTGGCGCTCGGCGCTCTGCTTGCAATGTTGCAGGGCCTGAGCCAGGCGTCCGCTTATGTCGACGTGCTGGATCTGCCGGCCAGGGTCAGCGCCTTGGCCGTCAACAGCCCGTTATCCGACATGGCCCGCGCCGGCGACCGCTTGGTCGCCGTCGGGCAGCGTGGCCACATTCTGTATTCCGATGATGCCGGCCAGCACTGGCAGCAGGCCGCTGTGCCGGTCAGTGCCGACCTTAATGCCGTGAGTTTTCCTTCCGCCACTCAGGGCTGGGCGGTGGGCGGCGACGGCGTGGTGTTGCACAGCAATGACGCGGGTGCAACCTGGAGCAAGCAACTCGACGGCCGCGAGATCGGCGCCTTGCTGGTCAAGCATTACCAGGCGTTGGCCCGCGCCGAACCTGGCAATGAACAATGGCCGCTGCGGGTCGCCGAAGGTCAGCGGCTGGAGGCGCAGGGTGCCGACAAACCCTTGCTCGATGTCTGGTTCGCCAACGACCGCCTCGGCTATGTGGTCGGGGTGTTCAACCTGATCCTGCGCACCGAGGATGGCGGCCAGAGCTGGACGCCGTTCCAGGATCGCACCGACAACCCGCAAGGTTTTCACCTCAACGCCATCGCCGCCACCGGCGATGCGCTGTACATCGCCGGCGAGCAGGGCTTGTTGCTGAAGTGGGATGACGCCCAGCAGCGATTCGCCGCCCTGCAAACACCTTATCAGGGCAGCTTTTTCGGCGTCGTCGGCAAACCCGGCGAAGTGCTCGTCTACGGCTTGCGCGGCAATGTGCTGCGCAGCACCGATGCCGGCCTCAGTTGGACCTCGCTGGTCACTGGCCTACACGTCAGCATCACCGCCGGCCTCGTCGATGCCCATGGTGATTACCGCTTGTTTACCCAGGGCGGGCAGATGCTGGCGAGCCAGGGCACCGGTGCGCAACAGCGCTGGGTGCAGCAAGCCCAGCCGGTGCCAGTGACGGGCGTCACGCGCGCCATCAACGATGCGCTGGTGGTGGTCGGCAGCCGTGGTGCGCGGACGCTGTCCGTTGAATAAGTCCTCGAACCCTTAAAGCGAGAACCCAGACATGGGCAATATCAAACAAGACGCCATGCCGGTGATCCGCGATCTGCATGATTTCGACCGCGATTCCGGCAATCGGCTGGAGCGGCTGGTGTTCAACTACCGTCCGCTGTTCATGCTGTTGATGGCGCTGGCCACTCTGGTCTTCGGTTACATGGCCGCGACTCGGCTGGAGCTGCGTCCAAGTTTCGAGAAAATGATTCCGCAGAGCCAGCCCTACATCCAGAACTTCCTGGAAAACCGCCAGTCACTGCGAGGTTTGGGCAACTCGGTGCGGGTGGTGGTGGAGACCACTCAGGGCGATGTCTTCGACCCTGCTTACCTGGACGTGCTCAAACAGGTCAACGATCAATTGTTTCTCACCGAAGGCGTCGACCGCGCCTGGATGAAGTCGTTGTGGAGCCCGGCGGTGCGCTGGACCGAAGTGACGGAGGAAGGTTTCCAGGGTGGTCCGGTGATGCCCGATACCTACCAGGGCAAGCCTGAAGAAATAGAACAACTGCGCCAGAACATTTCCCGCGCCGGCATCGTCGGCAGTCTGGTGGCCAGCGACTACAAATCGAGCATGCTGATCGTGCCGCTGCTGGACAAGGCCACGGCCAGCGGTCAGCGCATCGACTACCACGCCTTTTCGCAGATGCTTGAGGAGCAGTTGCGCGACAAGATCGAGTTTGCCGGCGACAGCGCTGCACGCAAGGCCGGGGAGGAGGGCAAGGGCCCGTACAAAGTCCGGGTGATCGGTTTCGCCAAACTGATGGGCGACCTGATCGACGGACTGATTCAAGTGATGATGTTCTTCGGCCTGGCCGTGGTCACTTCGCTGGTCATCATTTACGCCTATACACGATGCGTGCGCAGCACCCTGCTGGTGGTCGGCTGCTCGTTGATCGCTGTGGTCTGGCAACTCGGCATCGTCGCCTGGCTCGGCTATGCCATCGACCCGTATTCGGTGCTGGTGCCTTTTCTGATCTTCGCCATTGGTGTGTCCCATGCGGCGCAGAAGATGAACGGGATCATGCAAGACATCGCCCGTGGCACCCACAAACTGATCGCCGCACGCTACACCTTCCGCCGTCTGTTTATTGCCGGTGTCACGGCGCTGCTGGCCGACGCCGTCGGATTCGCGGTGCTGATGCTGATCGATATTCCGGTGATCCGGGACCTGGCGATCACCGCCAGTATCGGTGTGGCGGTGCTGATTTTCACCTCGCTATTGTTGATGCCGGTGGCGCTGTCTTATGTCGGCGTCGGCGCCAAGGCGGCCGAGCGTGCACTGAACATCGACACGCGCGCAGAAGGGCACAAAGGCTTCGGCAAACTGTGGGACGTGCTCGACCGTTTCACCACGCGCAAATGGGCCACGGGGGCGGTATTGGTCGCGGTGCTGATGGGCATCGGCGGCTTCATGGTCAGCCTGCAACTGAAAATCGGCGATCTGCAAAGTGGCGCACCGGAGTTGCGTGCCGACTCGCGCTACAACCGTGACAACGCCTACATCACCCGCCACTACGCGCTGTCCAGCGACCTGTTCGCAGTGATGATCAAGACCGCACCGGAAGGCTGTCTGAACTACAAGACGTTGATTCTCGCCGACCGACTGGCCTGGGAGCTGCAGCAGTATCCGGGCGTGCAGGCGACGGCTTCGCTGGTGAACGCGGTGCGCCAAATCACCGCTGGCACCTATGAAGGCAACCCCAAGCTCAACAGCATCCAGCGCAATCAGGACGTGCTCAATTACGCTGCGCAGCAAGCCTCGGTCAACTCGCCGGAGTTGTTCAACACCGATTGTTCGCTGATGCCGGTGATCACCTTCCTCAAGGACCACAAGGCCGAGACGCTCGATGCCGTGGTCGGCATCGCGGAAAAATTCGCCCGGGAGAACAACAGCGAAGATCGCCAGTTCCTGTTGGCGGCCGGGTCGGCCGGGATTGAGGCGGCCACCAACATTGTGGTGCGTGAGGCCAATCGCACCATGCTGTTGTACGTCTATGCGGCGGTGACGCTGTTCTGTCTGATCACCTTCCGCAGTTGGCGCGCGACCCTGGTTGCCCTGTTGCCACTGGTGCTGACGTCGATCCTCTGCGAGGCGTTGATGGTGGCCATGGGCATTGGCGTGAAGGTCGCGACCCTGCCGGTGATCGCATTGGGCGTGGGAATCGGCGTGGACTACGCGTTGTATCTGCTCAGCGTGCAACTGCATTACCAGCGCCAGGGCCTGCCGCTGTCTCAGGCTTACCGCAACGCCGTGTCGTTTACCGGACGGGTCGTGGGCCTGGTGGGCATCACCCTGGCGGCTGGCGTGGTGTGCTGGGTCTGGTCGCCGATCAAGTTCCAGGCTGACATGGGCATCCTGCTGACCTTCATGTTCCTGTGGAACATGCTGGGCGCGTTGGTGCTGATTCCTGCCCTGTCTTACTTCCTCCTTCGCGAACGAGCGCTGGAACCCGGGCCTGTTACGCAGGCCGACAACACCCCGATCTCTCAACGTCCCGGCATGCCACATGCCCTGACCACTTCCGAGTAAGCCAACGATGTCTGATTACAAAGCTCCTTTGCGCGACATGCGCTTCGTACTCAACGAGGTCTTCCAGGTGTCCCGGTTGTGGGCCAAATTGCCTGGCCTTGGGGAGGTGATCGATGAAGAAACGGCCGCTGCGATCCTTGAAGAGGCTGGCAAAATCAGTGGTGAGGTTATCGCACCGCTGAACCGCAGCAGCGACGAGCAGGGCTGCACCTGGAGCAACGGCACGGTCACGGCGCCGGACGGTTTTGTCGCGGCGTACCAGGCATTCGCCGACGGCGGTTGGGTGGGTGTTGGTGGTGATCCGCAGTTCGGTGGCATGGGCATGCCCAAGGCCATTTCGGCTCAGGTCGAGGAGATGGTCAACTCGGCCAGTCTGTCGTTCGGCCTGTACCCGATGCTGACCGCCGGTGCGTGCCTGTCGATCAATGCCCACGCCAGTCGGGAGCTCAAGGAACGCTATCTGCCGAACATGTACGCCGGCACCTGGACCGGTTCCATGTGCCTGACCGAGGCGCATGCCGGTACGGACCTGGGCCTGATTCGCACCCGTGCCGAACCTCAGGCCGACGGCAGTTTCAAGATCAGCGGCAGCAAGATCTTCATCACCGGCGGCGAGCACGACCTGACCGAAAACATCATTCATCTGGTACTGGCCCGGTTACCGGATGCACCCGCCGGTCCCAAGGGAATTTCGCTGTTTCTGGTGCCCAAGGTGCTGGTCAATACCGACGGTTCGCTGGGCGAACGCAACGCGCTGTCCTGCGGTTCCATCGAGCACAAGATGGGCATCAAGGCCTCGGCCACGTGCGTGATGAACTTTGACGGGGCGACCGGCTGGATCATCGATGCGCCAAACAAGGGCCTGGCGGCAATGTTCACCATGATGAATTACGAGCGTCTGGGCGTGGGTATCCAGGGGCTGGCGTTGGGTGAGCGTTCGTACCAGAACGCCGTCGAATACGCCCGTGACCGTCTGCAAAGCCGTTCGCCGACGGGCGCACAGAACAAGGACAAAGTGGCCGATCCGATCATCGTTCACCCGGATGTACGCCGCATGCTGTTGACCATGAAGGCCTTGAACGAAGGCGGGCGGGCGTTCTCCAGCTACGTGGCGCTGCAACTCGATATCGCCAAGTACAGTGATGACGCAGCGATCCGCAGTCGCGCCCAGGAACGGGTGTCGCTGCTGACCCCGGTGGCCAAGGCATTCCTCACCGACATGGGCCTGGAAACCACCCTCCACGGTCAGCAGATCCTCGGCGGCCACGGCTATATTCGCGAGTGGGGCCAGGAGCAATTGGTGCGCGATGTGCGCATCACCCAGATCTACGAAGGCACCAATGGTATCCAGTCCCTGGACCTGGTCGGGCGTAAAATCGTCGGCAGCGACGGGGCGCTCTACCGGCTGTTCGCTTCGGAAATCCGCAACTTTACCGCCAACGCCTGCGCTGACCTCGCCGAGTTCACCCAACCGTTGAACGCCGCCCTCGACACCCTCGACGAACTGACCGCATGGCTGTTGGACCGAGCCCAGAGCAACCCGAATGAAATCGGTGCGGCGTCGGTCGAGTACCTGCATGTATTCGGCTACACCGCGTACGCCTACATGTGGGCGCGAATGGCCAAGGCTGCCATGAGCACGCATTCCAAAGACGATTTCTACGCCAGCAAACTGGCGACCGCGCGCTTCTACTTCGCCCGTTTGCTGCCACGTATCCACTCGTTGAGCGCGTCGGCCAAGGCTGGCAGCGAATGCCTCTATCAATTGGATGCAGAGCAGTTCTGAGCCCACGTAAAAAGGACCGGGAACCACAACCATGATGGCGACAAAAATAATTCCGCCCGCCGACGGCGCCTATGCCTACCCCTTGCTGATCAAGCAATTGTTGCTGTCCGGCGTGCGCTACGAGCCGGGCCGGGAAATCGTGTATGCCGACAAACTGCGCTACAGCTACCAGACCCTCAACCAGCGGATCCGCCGACTGGCCAACGCCTTGACCGCTGCCGGCGTCAAGGCCGGGGATACGGTGGCCCTGCTCGACTGGGACAGCCATCGCTACCTGGAGTGCTTCTTTGCCATACCGATGATCGGCGCGGTGCTGCACACCGTGAACATCCGTCTTTCGCCGGATCAGGTGCTCTTCACCATGAACCATGCCGAGGATGACCTGGTGCTGGTGCATGATGATTTCCTGCCGCTGGTTGAACAGATTCACGGGCGGCTTGAAACCGTCAAAGGTTACCTGCAGCTCACGGACGACACAGCAACCGACACGTCGCTACCGGTGCTGGGGGAATATGAAAACCTGTTGTCCGGGGCCACAGACCAATACGACTTTCCCGATTTCGATGAACACTCGGTGGCGACCCTTTTCTACACCACGGGCACCACTGGCGACCCTAAAGGCGTGTATTTCACCCATCGCCAACTGGTCCTGCACACCTTGAATGCCGTGGGCACTTTGGGCGTCTATCAGGGGTTGCCGCTGCTGCGCTCGGATGATGTCTACATGCCGATCACGCCGATGTTTCACGTGCATGCCTGGGGTGTGCCCTATGTTGCCACCCTGATGGGAATCAAGCAGGTGTACCCCGGTCGCTACGAACCCAACAGCCTGGTCAGGCTGTATCGGGAGGAGAAAGTCACGTTCTCCCATTGTGTGCCGACCCTTCTGCAAATGATCCTGGGTTGTGAGGAAGCGGCACACACCCGTTTTGATGGCTGGAAAATGCTCCTGGGCGGCAGCGCGCTGACCTTAGGCATAGCCAGCGAAGCGAACGCCAAAGGTATGCAGGTGCACAGCGGTTACGGCATGTCGGAAACCTGTCCATTGCTGTGCCTGACGTACCTGCGTAACGAAGACCTCGAACAATCCCCGTTAGCCCAACTGACTGCTCGTATCAAGACGGGCACGCCGGTGCCGATGGTCGACCTGAAAATCATCGACGCCAGTGGCAAAGACGTTGCCCATGACGGCGAGTCGCTGGGAGAGATCGTGGTGCGCGCGCCGTGGCTGACCCAGGGCTATTTGAAGGAACCGGAAAAGGGTGCAGAACTTTGGCGCGATGGCTGGCTGCACACCGGCGACATGGCTTCCATCGACGGGTTGGGCGGTGTGGAAATCAAGGATCGAATCAAGGACGTGATCAAGACAGGCGGGGAGTGGATCAGCTCCCTGGAACTGGAGAGTCTGATCAGCGAGCACGCTGCCGTGATGTCGGTCGCGGTCGTGGGCATCGCCGATGAGCAATGGGGCGAACGGCCCATGGCGCTGGTGGTGTCCGAACCGGGGCAGTACCTCGACCGCAAGATCCTGGAGACGCACCTGCAAGGGTTTGTCGAGCGCGGCCGCATCAACAAATGGGCGATCCCCAAGCAGTTCAAGTTCGTCGCCGAAATCCCCAAAACCAGCGTCGGGAAGATTGACAAGAAACTCATCCGGAAAAGCGTATCGAGTTGAAAGGCGTGGCGGGTGCAACAGGTCAGCGCCTTGGGCGCTGACACGTCTTGATTTCAGGGTTATTCGTCCTGTCACCAGGCCTGTGTTTTTACTATATTCGGTCCACATTTCGAACGTTCCATACGTCGACTTTCAGTCGCTCGGTGCGGAGCTCACGGTCCGCTGCGGGTATGTTGCCAACCCGTTACGCCCGGACAATTCATGCCGCCCCTGACCCTTAGAAAAGATTACTTCCAGACCGATGCCATGGCGCTGCTGATCGCCTTGCTGGTCGCCTCTTTCGTCGTCGTGTTCAAATTCTTTACCAACTTGAGCGTGGCGACGACGGTCCTGTACGTGACCCTGGTGCTGATGTCCGCCAATGTGTTTTCGGTGAAACTGGTGATCTGCGTCGCTTTGGCGTGTCTGTCAGTGCTGACCTTCATTTTTATCGTCGAACGCGATTACCTGAACACTGAAGCCGTGGGGGCTTATGTGCGTTGTATCGTTTCGTTGTCTGCCATCACTTTTCTAGCCTTGCGCAGCAAGCAACTGGCGGACACGTTGCGTCGTAACGAGACTTATCTGGTGGGTGCCCAACGGCTCAGCCAGGTCGGCAGCGTCGGGTTTCGGGTCGACCGTTCAGAGATTTTCTGGTCGGCGGAGACCGCGAGGATCTTCGAGTACTCAGTAAAAGAAACCCCCAGCATGCTGAAGATTCTGGCGCGCACGCACCCCGATGACCGGCATTTGGTCGAAAGCGTTTTCGACCAGGTCTCGCATCATGAACCGCGCCTGGAAGTCGAGCATCGGTTGCAGATGCCGGATGGTCGCATCAAGTACATCCACATGATTGCTCACCCCTTGCCGGCTCAACATAACGGCTTCGAGTACGTCGGCGCGGTGATGGATGTCACGGCAGCCAGAAAGTCCGAAGACGCGCTGTTCCAATCACAGTCACAGCTGGCGCATGTCACGCGCGTGACCTCGCTGGGCGAACTGGCTGCGTCCATTGCTCACGAGGTCAATCAGCCACTTGCCGCGATCAGAACCAGCGGTGAAGCCTGTCATCGCTGGCTCGACCGCAGCGAACCTGATCTCGGTGAAGTGCG
Organism: Pseudomonas sp. SJZ077; assembly: GCF_007993905.1. Classification (NCBI taxonomy): domain Bacteria; kingdom Pseudomonadati; phylum Pseudomonadota; class Gammaproteobacteria; order Pseudomonadales; family Pseudomonadaceae; genus Pseudomonas; species Pseudomonas sp. SJZ077. The sequence goes on along the minus strand of NZ_VIUJ01000001.1, from coordinate 88,709 downwards.
CACATCGCTTGACCGCATGATCAGCAGTTCCAATCGCGCCAGCGAAGTCATTCGGCGCATCCGCACGCTTTCGCGTAACGGCGACCCTGAACGTCAGCGTGAATCTTTCAACGAGATCGTCAGTGACACGCTGGCCCTGGTGCAATACGAACTGAGCCGCAACCATGTGAAGTTGCGTGTGGAGCTGGCCGTGATACCGGTGCACGTCGGCGCCGACCGGGTGCAGCTTCAGCAAGTGATCCTGAACCTGATCATCAATGCCTGTCAGGCAATGACCGAGGTGGATCCACGCACGCGGATATTGAAGATCCGCACGTGGGTGCATAACGACGATGCCATTCTGGAAGTCAGGGATTGTGGCACCGGTATCACAGCCGAGGCGTTGCCATCGTTGTTCAATCCGTTCTTCACCACCAAGGCTGACGGGCTGGGCATGGGGCTTTCCATCTGCCGCTCCATCATCGAGTTCCATGAGGGACGCATCTGGGCAACCAGCAATCAAGGTGAAGGGGCGGTGTTCTCGATCGCGTTGCCTGCGCTCAAAAGTGAGTGCTGAGCACCGGTGAATTCCAGGCAAAAAAACGCCCGCCAAAAAAAACAGTGGCGGGCGCTTGGGAAGTGCCGGTTCGGCAAGGAGAGAGCCGAACCGGTCAGGGAAGAACATTCAGATCAAACGGCGACGCCATAGCCTTGCGCGATCCCGTCGAGGCGCAAGCGGTTGAAAGCCAGCAATCGCATGACGTAACCCAGCTTGATCGCGGTCGGACCGAGAATCGTCATCGCATGGGCGCCTATCAGTTCGGGTAACTTCAGGTAGGCCTCACATCCATACGCCAGGATGATCCCGACCAACAGCATCACCAGCCCGCCGATCAGCAATAGGTGCGACAGCTTCAACACACGGTGCGGATTTTCGAAAAAGTCATACATGTCGGTCAGCCCCTGGTGGATGTCGTGAAGCACAATGAACGCTCGCAGCGTTGTCGTTCGCCGAGTTGCGGCTCGGTCTCCCGAGGCCGCGAGCGGTCATTGTGAAGAGGTTCAGGCCACTGGAATCAACGGATCGGCAGCAGCCAGCGCAGTCGCGCGATCAGCCGCCGGCGGATAAATCCACACGGTGTTGATCTGGGTCTTGAGCTCCTTGGCCTCATGCCCGACCAGTTTCAATTGACGATCCCAGCCTTCGGTGAATACCGCGCCCCAGGCGCCAAGGTCCAGGCAGGTCACGTACTTGGGCTGGCTGTAGGTTATCGGTTCGACGCCCAGCAAATCCGCCGCGACGTTATTGCCGGCATAGCGGCCCAGTGAAATGGCGTGCTGGCAGGACATCCCGGCGAAGTTGCCAAGGGTGTCGGTGGCGGCGTACGCCACGTCACCCGCGGCGAAAACGTCGGCATGGCCCAGCACCTTCAGGTTGCCGTCGACGTGCAGACGGCCTTGCGGGTCGCGAGTGCCCACCACTTGTTCGGTGAGCGGACTGGCGCGAAAGCCGACGGTCCAGATCACGGTGTTGGATTCAATGCGCTGGCCGTCGGCGAGCGTCACGCCGCCGGCATCGACCGACGCGACCGAGCTGTTGAGCACCCATTCGATCCCCAGGTGGTTCGACGCTTCGATGATGGATGGACGAATACCATCGCCCATCGAGGCGGCAATTTGCGGTCCGCGATCCACCACGATGACTCTGATGGAGGCATCGCTACCCAGCGCGGCACGCAAACGGGCGGGCATTTCGGTGGCCGTTTCAATCCCGGTAAAGCCACCACCGGCGACCACCACAGTGTTGCGGGCGGTGCTGTACGGAAGGTTTTTCAGTGACTTGATGTGGGCTTCAAGACGGCTGGCTTCTTCGATCTGGTCGACGTCGAAAGCGTGTTCGATCATGCCTTCAAGCGCTGGACGAATCACGCGGCTGCCAGCGGCGAGCACCAGTCGGTCGTAGCTCAGCGTGCCTTGGGTACCAAACACGTCGCTGTAGGCGACTTGCTTGTTTTCCACATCAATATGATCAGCGCTGCCTTTGACGAATTTCACGCCCACAGCGTCGAACAGGTCGCCGAGCGGCGCCATCATGGTGTGGACATCCGCTTCATAGAAGCGCGGACGGATGCGCAATTCTGCCTGGGGAGCCAAAACGGTGATCTGCACGTCTTTACGGTCATGTTTGTCTAACAGACGGGCAGCGCTCAATGCGCTCCACACACCACCAAACCCTGCGCCGATTACTAAAATGTTCTGTTTCATGGGGTTGCTCCTGAAGACAAAAGTCGATCATTGAAGGGTTTGTCGGTTTAAGCGTGACCGTGATGCGGCTTGATCCAGGTGCGTGGCTTCAATGGAAAACCGCAACACTTAATCCGGCTTGGTTCGCTGTAGGAGATGGTATCGAGGGGGGATGGGCAGGGCACTTCTACATAGGGTAATTTGCGACACGCCTAAGTGTGGGGTGTGTATACCAAGGTATTAAAGCAAGGGAGCGTCGACGCTCAGGCCTTGCGATCGAGGATGTCTTCGAGGCAGGCCATCAGCTCGCCGCAGGGGAAGGGCTTGGGGAAATAAGCGACGGGCTCGGGGGATCTGTCGCTGACCCGGGGCGGCGAGCCTTGGTAGCCGGTGATGAAGATGACCGGCATCCTGATCCCCCTGGCCGATAACTCGTCATACATTTGAATGCCTGACATGCCGGGCATTTGTATATCGGAGATGAGGCAGCCGGTGTCTTGCGTCCCGGTGGCGGCGAGGAACGCTTCGGCGGTGGCATACACCCGCACGGTATAACCGTTGGAGCGCAACAGACTGTCGAGCGCCATGCGCACGGACTCATCATCGTCGACAACGGAAACAACAGCGGTATGGGGCATTTCAATCCCTGGACTGATATCAGGCAGCCCATCAAGGGCGCCCGCCATCAGCGCAAGATACGCCGTCCACCCGGGGGACGTACTATACGTGCGTATAAAACCTTACTGAGAACGATCGACGCCAAGTGCTTGCGCCATTCGTACCAGATCGGCGAAGGAGCGGGCGAACATCTTGCGCATGGCCTGACCACGGTGAATCTTTACCGTGATTTCGCTCAGGCCGATCTCTCCCGCAATCTGTTTGTTCATCAGCCCCGAGGCCGCCAGCGCCATGACGGTTTGCTCGCGCGGTGTGAGTGTCGCGTAGCGGCTGCGCAACTCCTCATTGCCACGTTCGGATTCGCGGCGCAGTTTGTCTCGGGCATGCGCGGCGGAAACGGCATCAATCAAATCCTGCTCGCGGAACGGTTTGGCCAGAAAATCCACGGCGCCTGCCTTCATGGCCCGGACCGTCATGGCGATGTCGCCGTGGCCGGTCATGAAGACGATCGGCACGTTGATATTGGCGGCCACCAACTCATTCTGGAAATCCAGCCCGCTGGTGCCTTGCAGTCGCACATCCAGCACCAGGCAGCTGGGGATGTCGGGGCGGGCGTAGTTCATGAACTCGGTAACCGTGCCAAACAGCGCCACCTGTAATCCGATGGAGCGCAACAGGCTGCCGAGTGCTTCGCGCAGCGGGGCGTCATCATCGACGATATAGACCAGCGGCTCATGGTTCACGACTTTGTTCATAGGGTGATGTTCGTTCATGAGGCATCCATAGAGAGCAGTAATCCTGATTCAAGCGAAATGTTCTGCGTCAAAGCAATTTAGTCCGATTCGCATTGGGAGAGAAGCGGTAGCGCGAATTTGAATGACGCGCCATGCCCGACTGTACTGGTTACCCAGATCCGTCCCCCATGGAAATCGATGATTGAGCGGCAGATGGAAAGCCCCATGCCCAACCCGCGTTCCTTGGTGGTGAAGAACGGGTTGAACAATGAAGACAAAACGTCGGGCGCGATGCCCCAACCCTGGTCCGCCACTTCCACCACGGCCTCATCATCCGTTGCCCACGTGCGCACCTGCAGAAAACGGTCGCCAACCTTGACCCCGTCCATTGCGTGGCAGGCATTGACGACCAGATTGATGATGACTTGCTGCAATTGCACCCGGTCCGCATGCACGTAGTTCGAGTGCTCCGGGAGCTCGACTTTCAAGCTGATCTTGTGCAGGGCCAGCTCATGCTGGACCAGGCCAAGCGTCTGGCTGACGATGTCCTCCAGCGACTCGCGCTGTCGCAGTGGATCGGATTTGCGTGCCAGCGCGATGATTCGGCGGATGACATCGCTGGCGTGGCACGAACTGGCGATGATGCGATCAAGCGATTGCAGGGCTTCGTTCTGATCCGGCACTGGGCGATCAAGCCAGCGCCGACACGCTTCGCCGCTGCTGGTGATCGCCGTCAGTGGCTGGTTCACTTCATGGGCAATGGAAGCAGCAAGCTCACCGAGTGAAGTGACGCGCGTGACATGTGCCAATTGCGCCTGCATGCCGAACAGCGCCGTCTCGGCTTCCTTGCTGGCGGTGATGTCCATCAGCGCGCCAATGTATTCACAACGGTCCTGCTGTTCGAAGAGTGGGCTGGCAATCATATGTACATGCTTGATGCGGCCGTCGGGCATCAGCAGTCGGTGCTGGATTTCGAGCAGCGGCTCATGGCGCGCTGCTTTGGCAAACACCCCCTGCACCAAGGGCAGATCGTCGGGATGAGTCCGCGCCAGAACCATCGCCGCCGTCGGATGTTGGGTCAGGGGGTATTCGAAAATCCGCGCCGATTCGTCGGACCAGCTCATTGCTTCGTCGTCACCGCAGAAACCGACGCTGCCGGTTTGGCTCAAGCGCTGCGCGCCGATCAGGTACAGCTCGTTATGGCGCAGCCGGTCCGCGGCGTGTTTGCTGCGCAGGGCGAGAAAGGTGATTGCCGAGAGCGCCGTCAGGCACCGGAAAAAACCAGTGGTCGACTCCCAGCGTTCATAACCGCCGTTGTAAAAATACGTGGCTGTCAGCAGCACTATGCACATTAGTGCAATGTTGATCACCACGTTAATGGAGAACAGATTGGCCGCCATCAACAACAAGGTGATGTAAAGAATCGTCGGGGCGAAGTCGGATCGGGTTTCGGAGTTGATCACCAGGATGCCGATGACCACCACCAGGCCGACCAGCCAACCCAATGCGTTGATCAGTGGATTGGGACTGATGCTGGAGGCCGCGTCAACGGTCCTCGTGTCGGAGGTGCGCGGCGTGGCGGCGAATAAGTTGAAGAAAAATGGCGACGATTTGCGCGCAGTAGCTGACCTGTTGTTTTTCATCGTGGTCATGCATTCCTGATGTCATGGGGGCGGAGCATGGATGCCTATCGTAAAAGCAATGGTTTCCATCTAATAGGACATAAACCCCTGAAATACCGCCAAGTGCGCGCGCGTAGTCTTCCCGCGCTCCCGCTCATGCCCCCTCCCTATACTCAAGTATCGAACGCTAGACGCATGGATGAATGCGCTGTCCTCAGGTACGACAGACGTTCTGCGGCCACTTGCATAACCTGTTCATACACCGCGCATCGCTGCTCCGATTGCTTGAAGGGGCGAGGTGACACCGCATCCTTTAACCTCAATGACCTGATGGTCGGGCGGTTTCCATGATGAACAGAAATGACCTGCGTCGTGCTGACATCAATCTGCTGGTGGTTTTCGAGTCGATGATGCACGAACGAAATGTCAGTCGTGTCGGCGAGAAGCTGTTTCTGGGCCAACCCACCATCAGCAGCGCCCTGGGGCGTTTGCGCTTGATGTTTGACGACCCGCTGTTCATCCGGTCCGGTCGGGTCATGGAGCCTACCTCCCGTGCGGAAGAGATCTTTTCCAACCTTGCGCCAGCACTGGACGGCATTGCGGCGGCCCTGAGTCGTTGCCAGGCCTTCGATCCGGCGACCAGCGAAGCAACCTTTCATGTCGGTCTCTCGGATGATGTCGAATACGCGCTGCTGCCGACACTGCTGCGCCGCCTGCGGACAGAGGCGCCGAACATGACGCTGGTGGTGCGCCGAGCGGATCACTGGCAGATGCCGCAGCTGTTGACTTCAGGGGACATCTCCCTGGGCATCAGTCACACCCTTGAGCTGCCGGCCAATGCCCGGCGCAAAACGCTGCGCTCGATTCGCCCGATGCTGTTGCGCGCCGATTCGCAGGCCGGTGAATTGGGGTTGGACGAATTCTGCCGACGCCCACATGCCGTGGTGTCGTCGATGGGCAATGTCATTGAAGACGCGGACAGCGCGCTGAGTCACCTGGGCCGTCATCGCAAGGTCGTGTTGACCGTGCCGCAATTCAGCGCGTTGCCGGTGCTCTTGGCCAACAGCGACATGATTGCCATCGTCCCGGACTACATTGCCCGGTCCATGGCCTTGATCGGTGGCCTGAGGGCCGAAGTAGCGCCGCTCGAACTGCCGCAGCAGGAACTTTCAATGGTCTGGCGCGGAGCGACGCACAACGACCCCGCCGAACGCTGGTTGCGCTCGCGCTGCAGCGCGTTTCTGGCTGAGCAGGATGGAACGCTCTGCCGCCCGGCGTCGGCCGAGGCCTTCACTTACGCCGTTGCCTGAGACGATCCAGACTTCCGGGAAGAAATAATGCTCATGTTCTTGCAAGAACACCCGCTGATTATCGGTGCCGTCCTGATGCTGCTGGACTTGTCACTGTGGCACTGCCTGGACGCCACCCAACCTGTGTTGCGGATCTGTTCACGAATGGTGTTGTTTGTGGCGTTCTCTTGGGTATTGATGGCAGCCGGCATCAGCCCGTTGCAGCCACCGCTGTGGCCTGACGACGCCATTCTGAATCTGGCGGCGACCGTTCTGGGCATCGCCTGGTGGCTGTTTGCGGCCAGGACGTTGACGGTGGTTCTGGGCAATGGCCTGACCTCGCGCGAAGGGCACACCGCACGCTTGTTGCATGACGTGATGGGGGCTGGCGTTTTCCTGATCGCCATCGTCGGCGCTGCGGCGTATGTCTTGCAGTTGCCGGTCAAAGGGTTGCTGGCGACTTCCGGGGCGATGGCGATCATTGTCGGCCTTGCGTTGCAGAGCACCTTGAGTGATGTGTTTTCCGGCATTGTGCTCAACACCACCAAGCCATACGACCTGGACGACTGGATTTCCATCGACGGCATTGAAGGCAAAGTGGTGGAAATTGACTGGCGTTCCACCCACCTGCTGACCGATCTGGGCAGTATGGCCGTCGTGCCCAACTCACTGGCGGCGAAAACCAAAATCCTCAATTTCAGCCGTCCCGGCAATGTGCACGGGGTCGTTGTGATCATCGCGATTCCCAGTCATGTGCGCCCACGGCGGGCCATGGACGCGCTGGAAAAAGCCTTGCAGGGCACCCGCGCCTTGCTCCCCGGATTCAAGCCGAAAGTGTCGGTGAAAAGCTCACACCTGGAATACAACGAATACGAACTCAAAGGCTTTATCGAATCGATTTCGCACAAGACCGAAGTGCGCAACCTGATGTTCGACCTCGCGCATCGGCACCTCGAAGCGGCGGGGGTGACGTGGCTTTCAGAACCGGCCGTTCAGGCATGGAGCCGGCCGCGACGCTTGCTGGAAGACGTGAGAGTGTTCCGGTCGTTGAGCATGGAAGACCGTGACCGACTCGCCGACCACATGACGGCCGTGGACTATCAGGCCGATCAAGTGATTCTTGCGTTCGAAGAAATCGCCGACTGCCTCATGCTCATCAGTACCGGCGTGATCTCAGCGTCGATCCATGATGGCGAGCGTTTCATCGAAGCCGGACGCCTGGGCCCGGGCGAAGTCATGGGCGAGGAGGGCATCCTCGCGCAAGGACGCTCAAGAGCGGAATTTCGCAGCCTCACCAGCGGGCGTCTGTTCCGTATCGAGAAGGCCATGCTCGGCTCGCAATTGGAACACCACAGTGATCTGCAGCTCGCGCTGGATAATTTGCAGCACCAGCGCGAGGAGATTCGTGAGTCGGTGGTTGCGAAAAAAACGCCGCACATCAAGCGCAGCGGCTTACTCGGCTGGCTGCAGAAAAAACGCCTGCCGTCAGCGTGAGAAGCGGCTGCGGTATTCCCGAGGCGAAATCGAGAGGTGGCGGTGGAAGGTGTAGCGCATGCGCTCCTCATCGCCGAAACCGCACAACTGCGCGATCTGGTCGATGTTGCGCTGAGAGTCTTCGAGCATCCGCCGTGCAGCTTCCATGCGAAACAGCTCAAGTGCCTTCGCTGGTGTCCGTCCCACCTTGCGTTTGTAGACGCGGGAGAAGTTGCGCGGACTCATCTGGGCTTGTCGAGCCAGTGCTTCAACCGTCAGGCTGGCATCGCTGAGGTTCGCGCTGATCCACAGGTGCAAATCGTCGAAGCCGGCGCTGTCGTCCGTTTGTGATTGCAGCAGTTGGCTGAACTGCGCCTGACCACCGGGGCGCTTGAGAAATACCACCAGTTCCCGAGCCACCTGCAACGCGACCTCACGACCGCAATCGGCCTCGACCAACGCCAGCGCCATGTCGATGCCGGTGGTGACCCCTGCCGATGTCCAGACAGTTCCTTGCTGGACAAAAATCGCATCGATGTCGACATCAATCGTCGGGAAACCGCTCTTGAGCATGTCGCACATTGCCCAGTGCGTGGCGGCCCGCAAGCCTTCAAGTAGCCCTGCCTGGGCGAGCAGAAATGTGCCGCTGCACACCGAGGCCGTGCGTTTGGCCTTGACCGACGCCTCGCGCAACCAATTCACCAGGTCGACGCTGTCAATCATGGCCTGACGGATGTTCGGCGCTCCGGGCACGATCAGCGTATCGATCGCCATCCCGTTGAGTGACTGCAGGGCTGTGGTGTGGACCGACAGGCCTTCGGCGGTAGCGATCAATCCACCGTCGTGGCTTGCCGTGTGCAGCGAGTAGCCTGGCAGACCGCGTTCGGCCATGGCTTTGGAGGCGGCCCAGAACACGGTTTGCGCGCCGGTCAGGTCAAGCAAGCCCATCTGGGGGTAAGCCAGGAACACCAGGCTGCGCGGCTGAGAGAGTGATTCATGGAGCGGGGCGGTGTCGTGAACAATGGAATTCATGGCTGCGTCGAGACTCGGTTATCGCTGTTATTGGCGATGAAGGGGTTTGACTGGCGCGACTGAAATAAGCCGGTATTGAAAACCTGTCAAGTTTTCGCGATCACTCAATCTGCGAATGGTTATACGCAGGAGCAGGCCCCGTTTTCCTGGCCGTAATTCAGGGTTATATGTCATATCGAATAACGGTGCCAATCGATAATATTTCCTGTTAGTCGACGATTCGTAACCGAATTCACTAAGCGACTAAGAACTAAAAAGATATCGCCCAAAACCTGTCTGGCTGTTTCTTTTCAGGGTTGGCAAAAACTGACGTTTGTTATGTAGAGCGCTGTCTTCACCAGGGCGCTCTCCCTGAATTTCCCCAGCATTCGCCAAGAGATCCGTTGTCATGGTCGATCAGTCACTACGCCTGAAATTTCGCCAGCCTTTGCTGGTGATCATGATCACTTTCGAATTGATGTTGAGCGGCTGCGGCTCGCTCCGCCGCCCGATGATTGATACGGTTTCCACCCCGCAGCCGACTCGCGAATTCGCGTCGTTGAATCGCTTCCGTTTTGTGGCCGATAACGCGCAGCAATCCATGGCGTTCATGCAAGCCTGGGAGGCGGATCGCAAAAAGGCCGGGAGAACGAGCATCACTGCGCTGGCGATCTCCGGGGGAGGGGCCAATGGCGCGTTTGGCGCTGGGGTTCTGGTGGGCTGGAGTCGCAGTGGCACCCGCCCTGATTTCGATCTCGTGACCGGCGTCAGCACCGGTGCGTTGATCGCGCCACTGGCCTTTGCCGGGAAATACTGGGACCCGCGCCTGATTCGGGGTTACCGCAATGTCGGTGCGACGCAATTGACCGAGCGCGGCCTGGGCATGCTGGCGCGACCCTCGCTTTACAGTGGTGAACCGCTTGCAGCGATCATTGAGCACTACACCAGTGCGGCGTTGTTGCACGCCGTGGCGGATCAGCACCGTCTGGGTCGCCGTCTGCTGGTGGCGACCACCAACCTCGATACCCAGGAAACGCACATCTGGGACATGGGGGCCATTGCGCTGTCCGCTCAAGAACCCGGAAACGAACACCAGGCGCTGGCGCTGTTTCGCACGATCATGACCGCTTCAGCCAGCGTCCCGGGGATTTTTCCGCCGATACCGATTGCTGATGGTAATACCTCGGAGATCCATGCCGATGGCGGAGTCAATGTGCCTTTCCTGCTGTTGCCGGAAGCGTTGGTGCAGTGGCAGATCAATCAGCCGAGCCTGATGCCGGGCAAGATTTTCATCATCATCAACGCGCCGATGGCGCCCCGTAACAATCAATTGAGTGGCGGTGCCGTCGCTATCATGGGGCGTTCGTTCGACTCGCTGAGCCGCGCCAACCTGCGCATGCACGTTGCGATGGCCACGGCGTTTGCCCATCGCCATCACGTACAGCTCCGGTATGCGGCGCTGCCATCCGATCTGGATACAGATCCACTGGATTTCGAGGCCGCGCGCATGGCCGGTCTGTTCGACTTGGGTGTCGCCCGTTATACCGACCTGACACAAGGCCTCAGCGACGCCCCTCTGGCTGAAAGCGTGCCCTGAGCATCGAAGCTCATAAGATCAATGGTTGGGGACTTTGTCCGATAAATGAGAACGCCGCCCGATGAGGCGGCGTTTTCGTTATCTCTGGCTCAGGCGATCAGCGATTGGAGTTTCTTCAAGATCTGCGTGGAGGGATCGCCGTATTTGGCTTGGCTGGATTGCCGGGTATCCGGCTCGGTCACCACCCCCGCCAGAATTTCAGCCAGGTTGTGAAAGTGTCCGCTTTTCTTTTCCACTGGGTCTGCGCCAGTGTTGTGACCCAGGTTCAAGGCGGCTTCCAGAGACAGGCGTTGTGACAGCCATTCGGGCGTGGCCTTTTCTTCCGGGCTCATGTTATTCATAAAATCCAGTGCCGCCCGGGCGCGACCAAAAGGGTCGTTGGCAAACGGATCTTTCCAGTTTTGCTGTTGGTCCGCCGGGCCACTGTAATAGCCGGTGGCAAGCCGTCCCTGCTGACGCATCAAGGCTTGTGCCGAGGCCTGTTCCTGCGCCGTGAAAATCCCGCCTTCATTGGTGGCCACTGCGTTCAGCGAACGGCGATCCAGATCACCCATCAGGCCATTACGGTCCTCATCGCTGCCGGTGTACGGTTTGCCGCTGGCGTTCATCTGGGCGTATTTCTCATCCATGCGCTTGCGAGCATCGGTGGCCACTTGCTCAAACGTCTTGTCCTTCGAACTCGAGACCGCGCCCGGCTTGGAGGCGCCTAACACCAGGGCATCGGCATTCATGCCCTCGCGCACGGGGAAATACGGCGCATTGCCTGCGATCGATTTGCTGTAGTCGGTAGAGGTGCTGGAGAGACTCACCGAATCGGCCTCTTTCGCTTTGACCGGTGGCGCCTCGTCCTGGGCCATGCGCTGCTGAGCTTCAGTGGCGGATTGAGTGTCGACGGCAGTCGTGTAGGCAGACATCGCACTTTTCGATGCGGTGGAACCGATTAACATTGGTCTTCCTTGGCGAGTGAGTCGCGGCGTCAGGCAGGAATGGAAGATGCGTTGTCCGTGAATACATCATCTTTCGGACAGCGTCGCCATCATCCATAGGTTTAGTCGGCCCTCAATGCCGCTGGAGCAGGGCGGCTTCGATGCAGCTCAGCAGTCTGTCGGCGTCACAGGGTTTGGACAGGCAGGCGATCAGCTCTGGATTGTGGGCACTCAGGGCGGGCGCCGCACCAGGGTAGGCGGTAATGAGAATCGTGGGGATGTGAAAGCCCATCGAGACCAGCCGCTCACACATCTCGACACCGCTCATTCCCGGCATTTGAATATCGGACACCAGGCAATGGGTTTCAGCCGACACGTTTGCGTCGAGAAACGCCAAGGCGCTGCTGTAGGTTCGGGTCTGATAACCGCCGGACCTTAACAGGCTTTGCAGGGCACTCCGTACGGAGTCGTCATCGTCGACAATCGCAATAATTGCTGTCGTACGGATGGCAGTGGTTTGCGTCATTGGGTTTTCTCGTGACAGCACTTGTCGTCACTACAAGATACGCAGTCCAGATGGGGGGGAAAGTATACCTATGTATGACTGACTAACCTTTAGGTGTTGATGCCGCAGCCGCCGTTCAGTGCCATCTTGCGCAGTACTCAGACCCTTGGCAGCCCCGGAAGCCACGTCCGTGCGATGGTGCCGGCAACTGGAATTCATTGGACGATCAGTCGACAGATTAAAGCAGCAGGCCATACTGCGGCATGTCCAACTCCAATGGATTCCAGAATGCAAATACTGTGGGACGATGGTGAGCGCACGTTCAGTCGGGAGCGACGCTGCCAGGGCGGCAGTGATCGCACGGTTCTCCTGGCGCGAGCGGCAGCGGAGCAACCGCATCCAGCCTGCCTGGGCCGCATCGTGCATGAGTTCGGCCTGAAGGACGAACTGGACGAGAGTTGGGCGCTCAGGCCCCTCGAACTGGTGCGCGAAGCCGGCCAGATGCACTTGGTGCTTGAGGATGTCGGCGGTGACCCGCTGGTGCAGCTGCTTGCCGCGCCCATGCAAACGTCGCCGTTCTTGCAGCACGCCATCAGCATTGCGGTGGCGTTGGGCAAGCTCCATCAGCGCGGGCTTGTTCACAAAGACATCAAGCCCAGCCATATCCTGGTGAACTGTGCCGACGGGCAAGCGCGCCTGACCGGATTCGGATTGACCTCGCGGTTACCGCGCGAGCGGCAGGCGCCCGAAACCATGGCGGGAACACTCGCTTACATGGCACCGGAGCAGACCGGCCGGATGAATCGCTCGATCGATTCGCGCAGCGACCTGTATTCCTTTGGCATCACGCTTTACCAGATGTTGACCGGCTCGCTGCCATTCACGGCGACCGATCCGATGGAATGGGTGCATTGCCATATCGCCAAAAAACCGGTGGCGCCTGGTTTGCGCGTTGAAACCATACCGCCAGTGATCTCCGATATCGTCATGAAGCTGCTCGCCAAGACCGCCGAGGAGCGCTATCAGACCGCGTCCAGCGTGGAACATGATTTGCGCCAGTGCCTGGCGGATTGGGAGCGCCTGGGCACCATCAACGCCTTCGCGTTGAGCGAGCATGGCACCTCGGAACGCCTGCTGATCCCCGAAAAACTGTACGGTCGCGAGCAAGAGGTCGACACACTGATTGCCGCATTCGGTCGGATCGTTGCCAACGGCGCGCCGGAACTGGTGTTGGTCACCGGGTATTCGGGCATCGGCAAGTCTTCGGTGGTCAACGAACTGCACAAAGTGTTAGTGCCGCCACGCGGAATATTCGTGTCCGGCAAGTTCGATCAGTATCGCCGTGATGTTCCCTATGCAACGTTGGTGCAGGCTTTTCAAAGCCTGGTGCGTACGCTATTGGGCAAGAGTGACGCCGAACTGGCGGACTGGCGTGAGAAGTTGCATAAGGCACTGGAGGCCAATGCACGGCTCATGACCGATCTCATTCCGGAGCTGAAACTGGTCATCGGCGAACCGCCACCGGTCCCCACGCTCGATCCGCAACAGGCGCAACGGCGTTTCCTGGTGGTGTTCCGCAACTTCATCGGCGTTTTCGCCCGGGCCGAACATCCGCTGGCATTGTTTCTTGATGATCTGCAATGGCTCGACGTCGCCACGCTCGACCTGTTGGAGGATCTGCTCACCAGCGCCGACATGCGACATCTGTTGCTGGTTGGGGCTTATCGCAGCAATGAGGTGGATGTCACGCATCCACTGACGACCAAGCTCAAGTCCATCCGCAAGGCTGGGGGCCGGGTCCATGAGATCATGCTGGCACCGCTCGCCAGGACCCACATTGAGCAGTTGATTGCCGAGACCCTTCACGAAGAGATCGTGCGAGTCGAACCTTTGGCGCAGCTGATCGAGGACAAGACCGCCGGCAATCCTTTTTTCGTGATTCAGTTTCTGCAGGCACTCGCCGAAGCGCAGTTGCTGACCTTCGATCATGGCGCACGCCGCTGGTGCTGGGACCCCAATCGCATCCACGCCATGGGCTACACAGACAACGTTGTAGACCTGATGGTCGCTAAACTCGCCCGACTGCCTGCCGAGACACAGCGGGCGCTGCAGCATCTGGCGTGCCTGGGCAACGTCGCTGCAATCGCTACGCTTTCCCTGGCACTGGGCCTGTCGAAGTCACAGTTGCGTGCGGTGATGTGGGAGGCGATCCGACTGGAACTGGTCGAGCGCCTGGACGGGGCGTTCGGTTTCGTCCACGACCGCATCCATGAGGCGGCGTATTCGCTGATCCCCGTCGAACTGCGCCCCCACACGCACCTGCGAATAGGGCGGTTACTGGCCGCACAAACGCCGGTGTCAGTGTTGGATGAGGCGATCTTTGACATCGTGGGTCAACTCAATCAAGGCGCGGCACTGCTCACCGACACCAGTGAAAAGGAACAACTGGCCGAGTTCAACCTGATCGCCGGCCAGCGCGCGAAGGCATCTAGCGCCTATGCGTCAGCGCTCAACTACCTCACCACCGGCGTCCAGTTGCTGGACGACGAGTGTTGGGTGCGCCGCCACACGTTGCGCTTTGAAATGGAGTTGAACCGGGCCGAGTGCGAGTTCCTGACCGGGCAACTGGCCGTCGCGGACACTCGCCTGACGACACTGTCGGCACACGCGACGACGACGGTCGAACGAGCCAATGTCGCTTGCTTGCAGATGGACGTCTACTTGCTTCTGGACCGCAGCGACGGCGCCGTGGCGGTCTGCCTCGCTTACCTGCGGCATGTGGGCATCGAGTGGTCTGCCCATCCGAGCGACGATGAAGTGCGCGAAGAATATGACCACATCTGGTCGTTGCTGGGCAGCCGACAGATCGAGGAACTCATCGACCTGCCGTTGATGGACGATGCGGCGTCACTGATGACCGTCAACACACTGGGCAAGCTCTTTGCACCCGCCTTGCAGACGGACGCGAACCTGGCTTGCCTGCTGATTTGCAAAGCGGTCAGTCTCAGCCTCGAACGGGGTAACTGCGACGCCTCATGTGTGCTTTATGCCAACGTCTTCAGAGTGGCCGGAAGGCGCTTCGGTGACTACCAGGCGGGGTTCCGGTTTGGGCAACTCGGCTGTGATCTTGTGGAGCAACGCGGCCTTAAGCGATTCGAGGCCAGCACCTATTTATGCTTCTCGAGTTTTGCCGTCCGCTGGATGAAACCCGTAGAGCAATGTCGCGACCTGCTGCATCGGGCCTTTGTCGCGGCGAACCGCATAGGCGACCTTCCATACGGCGCTTATGCAGGCAATTGCCTCACCTCCGATTCACTGTTCGCCGGGGATTCGCTTCCCGAGCTCCAGGCCGAAGCCGAACGGGGGCTGGCGTACGCGAGGAAAGTCCGTTTTGGTCTGGTCATTGATTTCATGGTGACGCAGCTTGCCCTGATCCGAATGCTCCGAGGCCTGACGCCTGCCTTCGGTTGCTTCGACGACGGACAGTTCGAGGAACGCGAGACCGAAGCCCATCTGTCCAGCAGTCCGGACCTGGCATTGGCCGCTTGTTGGTACTGGGTTCGTAAACTGCAAGCGCACTACATGGCCGACGAAATCGAGGCGGCAATGTCCGCTTCCGCCAAGGCGCGGCAGTTGCTCTGGACGTCCTACTCGTTTTTCGAGGAAGCCGAGTATCACTTCTACGACGCGCTGGCCCGGGCCGCCTCGTGTGATGGCGTTTCGGGTGAACAACGCGCGCAGCACCTGCTCGCCATGCAGGCCGATCATGCGCAGCTGCAGACGTGGGAGCAGCAATGTCCTGAGAATTTCGCGAGCCGGGCCGCACTGGTCGGTGCCGAAATCGCACGACTGCAAGGGCGCCTCATTGAGGCCGAGCTGCTGTACGAGCAGGCGATCAAAACGGCGCAGGAAAGCGGTTTCATCCACATCGAAGCGTTGGCCAACGAACTTGCCTCACGCTTCTACGCGGCCCGCGGTCTTGGCAAGATTGCCCGTGTCTATTTGCAGGATGCCCGGTATGGCTACTTGCGTTGGGGCAGCGATGGCAAGGTGCGTCAGCTTGAAGCCAAGTATCCGTCGCTCAGGACTGAAGAACACGCGCCTGGCGCGATAACGACCATGGCCACGCCGGTCGAGCACCTTGACCTCGCCACCGTTCTCAAGGTGTCGCAGGCCGTGTCGAGTGAAATCGTGCTGGAGAAACTGATTGATACGGTGATGCGCACGGCGATTGAATTGGCGGGTGCCGAGCGCGGCCTGTTGATTCTGTGCAAGGGCGCCGAGTACCGCATCGCCGCGCAGGTGACCGCCGGTGACAGCGCCGCGCAACTGCGCGATGCGCCGGTCAGCATGGAACTGATGCCCGAATCCGTGTTGAACCATGTCATGCGCACCCGGGAAAGTGTGTTTCTGGACGATGCCGTGACGCAGTCGCCCTTCGCCGCAGACGCTTATATTCGTCAGCATCGCACCCGTTCTGTTCTGTGCTTGCCGTTGATGAACCAGGCCAATCTGGTCGGCGCGCTCTACCTCGAAAACAATCTGAGCGTGCGGGTGTTCAGTCCGGACCGCGTCGCGATTCTCAAACTGGTGGCGTCGCAGGCGGCCATTTCACTGGAAAACGCCCGTTTGTACCGCGAGGTCGGGGAGCGCGAAGCGAAGATCCGGCGCCTCGTTGATGCCAACATTATCGGGATCGTCGTGTGGAACGCCGACGGCGACATTCTGGAAACCAATGACGCTTTTCTCAGCATGCTGGGTTACGCCCGGGAGGATCTGGACAAGGGCCTTTTGAGTTGGCGTGACCTGACGGTCCCGGAGTTTCGCGACAACAGCGAACGCTCGATGGTGATGGCGGTGCAAACCGGACATGCCCAGCCTTTCGAAAAGGAATACTTCAAAAAGGACGGCAGTCGCCTGCCGGTTATCGTGGGCCTGGCCATGATCGAACCTGGCAGCACGGAAGGGGTCGCTTTTGTGCTGGATCTCACCGAGCGCAAGGAGGCGGAAGAAAAAATCCGTGACAGCGAACGTCGATATCGCGAGGTTCAGACGGAGTTGGCCCATGCAAACCGCGTGGCGACCATGGGCCAGTTGGTGGCGTCCATCGCTCATGAAGTCAATCAACCCATTGCCGCCGCCATCCTTAACGCCAATGCGGCGAAACGCTGGCTCAACGCCCAGCCCCCTGAACTCGTCGAGGTTCGTCAGGTACTCGACAGCCTCATCAAGGATGCCAATCGCGCGGCTGATGTGCTGGGACGAATCCGCGGTCATATTCGCAAGGCGCCGCAGCCCAAGGGGCCAGTCGATATTCATTCGGCAGTCGGCGAAATGATCGAGTTCACCCGGGGCCAGATGATGAAAAACGGGGTGTTGTTGGACACTCGACTCAT
This sequence comes from Pseudomonas sp. SJZ077, assembly GCF_007993905.1. Lineage (NCBI taxonomy): Bacteria > Pseudomonadati > Pseudomonadota > Gammaproteobacteria > Pseudomonadales > Pseudomonadaceae > Pseudomonas > Pseudomonas sp. SJZ077. The sequence continues at coordinate 71,315 of NZ_VIUJ01000001.1, read as the reverse complement.
GGACGGGTTGCCATCCATTGAGGGGGATCGGGTAGAGCTGCAACAGGTTCTGCTCAACTTGATCATGAATGCGTTGGAAGCCATGAGTAGCAACCCTGAAGGCGAACGTCGACTGTTGATCAGCGCAGGTGAGGGCGACTCAGGCTACTTGCTGATCAGCGTCAGCGATTCGGGCCCCGGGTTTGAGGCAGAAACCGCTGAGCGGATCTTCACCTCGTTTTACACCACCAAGCCTGCGGGTCTGGGGATGGGCTTGTCGATCTGTCGCTCGATCATCGAGGCCCATGGTGGCCGGTTGTGGGCAAGCGCTCATCAACCTTGCGGGGCCACGGTCCAATTCACGCTGCCTGTTGCGACGGATTGAACCTGACACCGCTCGCATTCGCCGTGTTACGCCCGGAATGTTTACGCTTCTGGGCGTAACCGTAGCGGCGAAATGAGTCCTCGCCCCCGCGACAGCTGTCAGTCCATGGAAAAGTGGGCATTGATATCCATCCCGCCGTTGTATGCATTGCCAACATCGGCAACACGGCGCTCGATCAGGCGATCCGATCCGCCTTCGGCAACCCTGCGACGCTCGATCAGGCGATCCGATCCACCTTCGGCAACACTGCGGCGCTCGATCAGGCGATCCGATCCACCTTCGGCAACACTGCGGCGCTCGATCAGGCGATCCGATCCGCCTTCGGCAACCCTGCGACGCTCGATCAGGCGATCCGATCCACCTTCGGCAACACTGCGGCGCTCGATGA